>NZ_CAJYOJ010000026.1 GCF_913776295.1 uncultured Pedobacter sp. | reverse complement strand
TTGGTAAATAAATTATTTATAACCTCGCCACAACGGCTATTTAAACGCTTGTCTGGAAAACAATCTCTATACCCATTTGATAATAACATCTACAAAACTAAAAATATTTGTGTCCACACGGTAGGATCCTTCATCGGGGATATAGCGGAGAGCAGGAATAACTTTAAAAAAAGCGAATGACACTGCGCTCCAAAAACAACCAAAAATCTTTACATCACCGTGCAATTCTTGCTTATTCTCAGAAAGCAATTGCAATATCACCAATGTTAGTTCTTTATCTAAGGCTTCTGAAGATTCGAAACCTCTGCATTGATTTTATTCAGGTTATCGCGGATTAGATTTAAATCTTCAGCTTCGATGTTTTTTAAAGGGATAACAATTTGCGTAGCCATCGAATCTACGTCACCTCCCCTGTCTTTATAAGTCTGCACAATCACATCGTCGCCTTTGGTATGGATATACAATTTACCTGCAGTGGTTGTACCAAAATAATCCATATCTTTAAATTTCGACAGTTTGAAAGCGAAATACTCTGTTTTACCGTTATTAAAATATCGTTTATAACGGCAAAACCCATTGTTGGTAACATTTAACTCGTAGCGTTTTATCCGATCACTTTCCTGGCTACTGTCATAATGATCGGTAAAGGTTTTTTGAAGATAGGTGGCACACTGTTCCACGGATTCGGGGTCGGAAAAAGCACATAAAAACATGCCAGAACCCAATAACAGGGATATTTTCAAGCAGCGTGTAAACTTTTTCATCGGGTTAGCGTTTTTAACACAGCAATTTAATTAAAATCGTAAATTTGTATATGAGTTTTTCTCCACAATCAAGAGTTTGGATATACCAAAGCGATCGCAAATTTACTTCTACTGAAGAAACTGAGATCTTAAACAAGTTGGCAGCTTTTACTAACCAGTGGAAAGCACACGGAAATGAATTGCTTGCAAAAGCAGAAATACGTTATGGCTTTTTTATTATCCTAACCGTTGATGAAAGTCAGGCCGGTGTTACCGGTTGTTCGATTGATAGTTCAGTTCGCCTTATTAAAGAAATTGAGCAGGAATACCAGGTAGATCTTTTTAACCGTTTCAACATGGCCTATAAAGTAAATGGGGAAGTGGTGGTAAACAGCAAGGAAGATTTTGAAACTTTGGTTAATATAAAGCAGGTAACACCAGAAACTATTGTATTTAACAATATGGTTCAAAACCTGGCTGAGCTTGAAACGAAGTGGGAAGTCCCTTTTCAGAATAGCTGGCATTCTACTGTATTTGCACATTTATTGTAAGCCTGTGTT
Source organism: uncultured Pedobacter sp. (assembly GCF_913776295.1). Classification (GTDB taxonomy): domain Bacteria; phylum Bacteroidota; class Bacteroidia; order Sphingobacteriales; family Sphingobacteriaceae; genus Pedobacter. Next base: position 17,878 of record NZ_CAJYOJ010000026.1, on the reverse strand, counting down.
CATTGTAGATCTTAAATATATTGTTCCGTTAACAGAATTAGATGCGCATATGGAAGCCCATGTGCGATATTTAAAGAAGTACTATAAAAAAAATATTTTTGTGGCTTCGGGCAGAAAGGTGCCCCGTACCGGTGGAATTATTTTAGCCCTGGCCAAAGATGAGGCTGAATTAAAGAAAATCCTGATGGAGGATCCCTTTTACAAACACCGTTTGGCCGATTTCACGATCACCCATTTCCTCACTTCTCAATACCATCCAGATCTGGAATCGCTCTTAAGTTAACCGATTTACAAGAGCAGTTGCTATTGCAGCTATTTTTTATTGTTAGCCAAACAATTAGCTAACAAAAAACATTATATTGGTTATATCAAATAATGTGTATGAAGCGCTGGCTCAAAATCTCTTTAAAAATCGTATCGGCTTTAGTTATCCTGATTATCTTAACCTGGCTGGCAGGTGCTTTTTACATCAGCAGAAATAAAAAAGAAGTATTGGCTTCTATCCTCGCGCAACTGAATAAAAATTTAAACGGACAGATTACCGCAACCAGTATGGAGCCTACGCTTCTGAAAAGTTTTCCGGGGGTTTCTGTTTCTTTAAACGGCGTTTTGTTGAGGGACAGCTTATGGACGCAGCATAAACACGATCTGTTAAAAGCGCAGGATATTGATGTATCTCTAAATGTACTCTCCCTTATCGTAGGTAATATCAATATCAAACAAATTGCCATTAACAACGCTTCTATTTATATCTATACCGATTCTACAGGTTATAGCAACACCAGTATTTTTAAGAGTAAGACTGAAAACGATAAAAAATCATCGCCAAAATCATCGGCACTGGAAGTGAAAAAAATTGATTTTAACAAGGTGAGTTTGGTATTGGACAATAAGAAAAGATTCAAGCTGTTCAACTTTAACATCGATCAGATCCAGGGTAGAATGGAGTACCCGGATAGTGGCTGGACCGGTAAAATTAAGTTAGTAACTCAAGTAAACAGTTTTGCCTTTAATACGCGCAAGGGAAGCTTTTTGAAAGATAAAACTTTAGAGGGCACCTTAAAAGCACATTATAGCAGAAATCTGGATGCGATACTATTGGATCCCGAAATCCTGAACATCGGTGGTCACCCTTTTAAAATCGGTGCTAAAATAGAACTGGCTAAATCTGCTTTTGCCATTAGCATTGCTGTTGATGATATTTTATTCAGAGATGTTGCCTTACTTTTGTCACCCAACATCTCCTCTAAACTACTTAAATTCGGTATCGAAAAACCGATCGATATCCGCGGGAACATCATTGACGACGGATCAGGTAAATATGGTGATCCTTTGATCAAGGTTGGCATAAAGGTGAGGGATAATGTGGTTTCCATCCCGGCGGGTAAACTAACGGCTTGTAATTTTGATGGCTCATTCACCAATCGCGATACTGTTGGCGGTATTATTGGCGATGAAAATTCGTCTATCAAATTCCACAGGCTTACGGCAAAGTATTTTAATGCGCCGCTTAAGATCGACACATTTACGGTGAACAACCTATCCCGCCCTATTGCCACCGGATTGGTTACCTCGCAATTCCCGCTAACCAATTTAAACAATTCATTGGGCACGAACGACTTCGATTTTAAAAGCGGCACAGCCAACTTAAGGTTATATTGTAAGGCTGATATCGACAATTTCAGATTTACCAAACCAGTGGTTTCCGGCAAAATACAGATTGCCGATGCGGATATCCTTTACATTCCAAGAAAACTTCACCTGGTAAAGAGTGCTTTGGACATTGACTTTAACCAAAATGACTTATCCATACACAACGGGCATTTCCAATTGGGTAAAAGTGAACTAAATGTTAGCTGTAGTATCGCCAATTTTGCAAACCTATATTACACCGCCCCAGAAAAAATATTGGTGAATTTAAAGATGTCGAGTCCGCAACTTTACCTTAAAGAATTTTTACCTTTTTTGGGACCAAGAACAACGAAGAAAAAACCGAGCGGCAATAAACAAATGGTTTCCAAAGAGCTGAGCAACGTGCTGGAACTTTCTAAAATGAACATCCGTTTAACCGTAGATAAAGCCATTTATGATAACTTCCTGGCCAAAAATCTCGATGCCGACATTTCTTTGCGTGGCGGAGGTATATTCTTCAACAAAATTAGTGTCGTACATGCGGGCGGACAGTTATCCCTAAATGGAAATATTATGCAGGAAGCGGCATCAAATAGTTTTAAAATCAGCTCAAAGATCAGCCATGTTAGCGTGAAAGACTTTTTTTATTCTTTTGATAATTTTGGTCAAAATACCATAACCAATAAAAATTTAAAAGGTTATTTATCCTCATTGGTTAATATTTCAGGCAGAATCTCACAAGCCGGAAAAATTCTTCCGCGATCAATCAATGGCAAAGTGGTATTTAACCTGAATAACGCTGCTTTGGTTAATTTCGAACCGATGGTTAACGTAGGTAAATTTGCTTTTGCCAACAGGAACCTGTCAAATGTAGAAATCAAAAACCTTGATGGAACCCTTACCATACGTGGCGATAAGGTAGAAATTAGTCCGATGCAGATCAACTCCAGTGCTTTAAATTTTAATGTCAAAGGCATTTATGCTTTAGGGAAAGGCACAAATGTACAGATGGACATTCCGCTGAGAAATCCAAAGGGAGATGAAAATCTAACCAAATCGGAACGAAGAGAAGCCCGCATGCGTGGCATCGTATTGCACTTAAAAGCTATTGATGACGAAAAAGGCGGGATAAAGATCAGGTGGAACAAGGATCATGATTAGTTAAGTCGTTAGTCTCAAGTCCAAAGTCCTAAGTCGAAAAATGGACTGAAGACTCAGGACTTTAGACTTCAGACTAAAAATCAAGTGGTCCCAACCTGTTCATATTTCTTAAAATCAGGTATTGGCGATGTCTGATGTACGGGGTCGCATTTTTAGGCGTCCACCTTCTGGGGTTGGGAAAACAGGATGCAATTAAAGCGGCTTGTTTTTTTGTCAATTTTGTGCACGATTTGCCGTAATACTCCTGGGCGGCTGCCTCGGCTCCGTAAATTCCGTCGCCCATTTCAATTACGTTGAGGTAAACTTCCAATATTCTTTCTTTGCTCCAAAACAACTCTATTAACAAAGTAAAATAGGCTTCAAAACCTTTTCTGATCCATGAACGGCCAGGCCAAAGAAAAACATTTTTAGCGGTTTGTTGCGAAATGGTACTCCCGCCTTTTACCTTTTTACCTTTAGCATTACTGGCAAAAGCTTTTTCAATGGCTTTCATATCAAAACCAATATGGGATAAAAAAAGCTGATCTTCTGCAGAAACGGCTGCCCTTTTCATATTATCAGAAATATCTTCAAATTTCACCCATTTTTTCTCTGTTTTAAAAGGCTTTCCATCCGCTTTGCGCTCAATGTTCCGCAGTACCATCAAAAGGGTGATAGGCGGATTAATGAAACGAAGTGCAATAACCCAAAACACAGAAACCAACAAAAAATAGATGAATACTTTTGTAGCCACATTTGTAATTTTCTTCAGCAATGGGTGTTTTGGTTTACTGTTGGTTCTGGTTGCCCGTGTTTTTGCCATAAACGCAAAGGTAATTAAAGAGATGGAAAATTTAAGGGGGAATAATGGACCGAAGTATGATCATTTATTTGACAGCAGCCTTAAATTATAATGATAAATAAGTTTGTTTATGTATTTTAGACCGACAATGAGAATCAACTTTTCTCATTGCCTGCTCCACACGAAAACCGGAATATCAGAACCACGAACAAATAAACAAATGAAAAAACTTAGCTACCTATTACTCGCCCTTGGCCTATGGGGCTGTAGCACCACTAAAAATATCAACAGATCTGAAAAGTGGATCACACTTTTTAACGGGAAAGACATTAAGAATTGGAATGTTAAAATCCACCATCATGATTACAATGTAAATTTCGGCAATACTTTCAGGGCTGAAGATGGGATTATTCAGGTTCGGTATGATCAATATGGTGATTTTAATGACCAGTTCGGCCACTTATATTATAAAACACCTTTTTCATATTATCATTTAAAATTGAAATACCGCTTCGTAGGTGAATTGCAAAAAGGAGCGCCTGCTTACACCTTACGCAATAGCGGTGTGATGTTCCACTCTCAGGATCCGAAAACGATGCCTAAAGAACAAGACTGGCCAATTTCGATTGAAATGCAGTTTCTAGGCGGTTTAAGCGATGGTCGTCCGCGCCCTACAGGAAATATGTGTTCGCCAGGTACCGATATTTTTTATAAAGGTAAATTGTATGATGAACATTGCCTGGATTCTAAATCTAAGACATACGATGGCGACCAATGGGTATCTGCCGAATTGATTGTATTAGGCGATTCACTTGTTACCCACATCATCAATGGCGATACGGTGCTACAATATAGCAAGCCTCAGATTGGCGGAGACGTGGCCAACCGTTACGACCCTAAAATTAAAATAGATGGTAAAGCGCTTAAAGCTGGTTTTATTGCTTTACAAAGTGAAGGGCAGCCTGTTGATTTTAAAGATATCCAGATCATGGAGCTTCCTCACCATGAAATGAAAAAATCCAGGTAAACATTTTTCGATATCATACGTTACAACAACATGAAAGTTGCATTAATTACAGGCGGAAGCAAAGGAATTGGTTTTGGCATTGCCGAATCACTTTTAAAAGAAGGCTATAAAGTAGCCATAACCAGCAGAACGATTGCCAGCGCAAATCAGGCTGCATCTCAGCTGGTAGCTCATGGCGATGTATTGGCTATTGAAGCAGATGTGGTAGATTTTAAATCCCAACAGGATGCTGTAAATCTAATACTCGAAAAATGGGGACAATTGGATATATTGATTGCCAATGCCGGTATCGGGCATTTTGCGCCGATTGACGAATTGGATATTAATTTATGGAAGGAAACGATCGACACCAACTTAACAGGTGTTTTCTACAGTATTAAAGCCTCGGTTGAGGAAATTAAAAAAACAAAAGGACACATATTTACCATTTCCAGTTTGGCAGGCACAAACTTTTTTGCCGGAGGATCGGCTTATAATGCCAGTAAATTCGGTCTGACTGGTTTTACGCAATCGGTGATGCTCGATTTAAGGAAGTATGGTGTAAAAGTAAGCACTATTATGCCGGGATCAGTAGCAAGTCACTTTAATGATCATCAACCCAATGCCGAAGACGATGCCTGGAAAATCCAGCCAGAAGATATGGGCAAACTGATTGTTGATTTATTGGCCATGCCGGCTAGAACACTGCCTAGCAAGGTAGAAATCAGACCAACAACGCCGAAAGGATCATAAGGAGGGATGATGGAAATGGAGGATGGACAATGGAGTTAATTGTACAACCAAAATAGACGATCATCATTTTTACACTGCGGGAAGCGATTAGCGTTTCCCGTACACTTCGATAACTTAACTCAATATCAGTTCATTGCATAATTCACACCATCCAAATAAGCTGACTTTATTACAAGAAACGCGTCAATTTGGGTTGACTTCGTTAAAAATTAATAAAAATGGCATTTAGGCGTTCTATTGATGAAAATTTAAATCAATAGAAAGTTAACAGATCAAACACTTTAGCCACAAAACGTAAACCGCCTTCTTAATTCCATCTTACCTGATCCGTTTTCCACAAAAAAAGTCCCGATTTTCACCGGGACTTTCTATGTATTCTTTAAAGAATGCTTATTCAGCAATTACTTCGAAAGGAACCTGAACTTTAACTTCTTTGTGTAAGTTTAAGTTAGCCACATATTCGCCAACAAATTTAGGTTCAGTTTCGAAAGTGATGCGACGACGGTCTACATCAAAGCCTTGCGCTTTTAACGCTTCAGCAATCTGGATGGTGTTAACCGCTCCGAAGATTTTTCCGCTTTCGCCTGCTTTGGCACCGATTGAAAGTTTAACCTCAGCTAAACGCTCAGCCACACCTTCAGCATCTTTCTTAATTTTATCTTGTTTAAAAGCAGCTTGCTTTAAGTTTTCCGCCAATACTTTTTTAGCAGAAGAAGTAGCTAGCGCTGCAAATCCTTGAGGGATTAAATAGTTACGGCCAAAACCTGGCTTTACGGTAACTACATCGTCTTTCTCACCAAGGCCTTTAATATCTTGTTTTAAAATAATTTCCATATCTCTAGCCTCCTATTTTAATTGATCAGCAACGAAAGGTAACAAACCGATATGACGGGCACGTTTAACGGCCTGAGCCACTTTACGTTGGAATTTTAACGAAGTACCGGTTAAACGGCGTGGTAACAATTTACCTTGATCGTTAATAAATTTCAACAAGAAGTTTGCATCCTTGTAATCGATATATTTAATTCCGTTTTTCTTGAAACGGCAATATTTTTTACGGTTATCCTCTACTTTAGGGGCAGTTACGTATTGTATTTGTTCTCTGGCCATTACGCTGCAACCTCCTTAGTTTTTTTGTTAAAAGCACCACTACGCTTTTTCTCATTGTAAGCAACAGCGTGTTTGTCTAAACGGATAGTTAAGAAACGTAACACACGCTCATCGCGTTTTAATTCAAGCTCTAATTTTGCGATCAAATCTCCTGAAGCTTTGTATTCAGTTAAGTTGAAGAATCCATTTGATTTTTTTGCAATTGGATACGCTAATTTTCTCAAACCCCAATTATCTTCCTGGATAATTTCGGCTCCGTTATCAGTTAGAACGGCTTTGAATTTAGCTAATGCCTCTTTCGCAGCTTCTTCAGATAACAACGGGGTTAGAACGATAACAGTTTCGTACTGATTCATTGTTATAAATTATGTTTTTAATTTTTTAATCCCGAGGTATATTACGGGGATGCAAAAGTAATAATATATTTCTTAAAATCAAATGATTATTAGATTTTATCTGCTGAAAGGTAAGGGGCTGAAATGGAAGATGGTAAATGAAGATGGAAAGCGAAAGCGAAGAGAAGAATGGGAATAGCAACTTTGTACAACATCATCCATCCGATATCATCCATTTTACATAAAATTGATCAGATTTTACTGATCGAAGGCAGTCTGGCAACTCATCCATCTTACATAAAAAAGGGAGCTGTCTATCCGACAATCTCCCTAAATCAATTAGCTGTAAATGCTTTTTAATACGTTGCTATTGTTTTTACAAAACTATCATCATTGTACTTCACCACAAAAGTTAATTCTTTAGAATCTGTTTTGCTGATATTGAATTTTTTTACCAACTGAGATTTATCTCTGAACACCTCATTATAAACCCTATCATTGTATTCATTGTACACGCTCACTTCTACCGGGTTGTTCTCCAGATTTTCCATCTGAAGCGTAATTACCTGATCTTTTTCAGTATAAACAGGCTTAAATACGTTGGATATCTTTGGCTCAGAAACAATTGCTTCACCATTTTTAATCACTACATTATATTTAGCCACCTTTTTATCCGACGCTGCTTTAAGCGTATATTTCCCATCAGGAAGTTCATTCAGATCGTAGATTTTACTGGAAGCAGCCGTAGCATGGATACTTTCTTCAAATAAGACCTCATCATATGCATCAATTAGCGATACATTAATATTTTCTGCTTTATCTACAGAGAAACGGATAAATTTTTCCTTTTCACCTTTCACTGTTAAAGTAAAATCACCATCGTTAGCGTGTACACCCGTAGCAGTAAAAAACAACGCTGCTATTAAACCGATTTTTAAGAACTTTTTCATAACCAATATTTTTAAAGAGTTAATCATTATATGATACCCCTAAGGTACGGTGGTATCTGAAATATAGGTGATTGCATATTTGCCAATATCTATGCTATATTGTCCGAAATGGCCTATTATTTTAACCAAATCCATAATAAAGCATATTTTTTTAGTATTTTAGCCTAATAACTTAGCAAAATATGAAGCCAAGCTTTGAGGTAGTTGAACCTTCTTTTGGAAGTTCATTTTATTATTCTAAATATGTAGAAAATGCCAATAACATGGCACACCTTTGGCACTATCACCCCGAAATTGAGATCGTATTTGTTAACGGCGGGGCGGGGAAAAGGCAAATCGGCAGTCACGTTTCCTATTATACAGAAGGCGACTTGATTTTAATTGGCAGCAACCTCCCCCATTGTGGCTTTACCGACACCAATACCGGCAATAAAAATGAAACCGTTATTCAGATGAAACCCGATTTTCTGGGCAGTATTTTTTTAGGACTGCAGGAGACCAAAGGAATACAAGAATTGTTTGATAAATCAAAAGCCGGAATAGCCTTTGGCACTGAAACGATGTGGGCCGTGGGCAACAGGATAGAAATGATGGATGAGCAGCCACCTTTTGAAAGACTTTTATCCCTGCTCACTATATTAAAAGATCTCGAGCATGCAAAAGACTACAAGATTTTAAACGCCGATGGTTTTTCGATGGAAATGCAGGTGCAGGATAACGACCGCATCAATATGATTTTTAATTATGTAAAAGATCACTTCCAGGAGCAAATCAGCTTAAAGTATGTTGCAGAAATGTCGAGCATGACCGTCCCCTCCTTTTGCCGCTACTTCAAAAAGATCACCAAGAAAACCTTTACCCATTTCGTAAACGAATATCGGGTAGTACATGCCTCAAAGCTTTTGGCCGAAAAACAGACCAGCATTGCGAATATTTCTTACGAAAGCGGTTTTAACAACTTCAGCCATTTTAATAAATTATTTAAGGAATTTACAGGCAAAAGCGCCTCGGAGTATAGAAATGAACTGAAATCGTTAATCAAATAGTTTACAACGCTTTATTTAACAAAATTTAACGTACAACACCTCGTTTTTTAGTTATAATTGTTTTTTATACTCTAAAACCATGACCTACAGCGCTCTATCAAAAAAAATTACCCTCGCTTTCCTGTTTTTAATTATCGCAATTGCAGGATATGCGCAAAAAACAGTCAATAATCCTGCTACCGGCTTCAACAACAGCCCTTCGTCACTGAAAATTACAAAAATAGTAACATCGGATAGCGCAACCGTAGTATGGTTTACCACTAGATATCCTGCTGGTCAGTGGATCAGAATACCAAAAAACACCTACATCCAGGACAACGTCAGTCCAACTAAGCATTATATCCAAAAAGCGGTTGGTATACCATTAGCGGCGCAGTATTTTATGCCAGAAACCGGGGTAGTATCGTATCAGCTTATTTTCCCTAAAGTAAATGCAAAAGCTACCGTTATTGATTATGGAGAAGAGGGCGATAATGGCTGGAAAATTTACGACATTGCTCTGCAGAAGCGTAAAACTTTACTTCCAAATTTTATCTATTCCAGCTGGTATGATAAAGACAACAGTAATCTTGAAGTCGCATTTTTCAACAAAGCGGTTATTTACCAAAACAAAGTTTGGTCCTATAAAAGTATCCTCAAAAAAACCACTGGAAATACTGCTATATCCATTACTAACGGAAAAGAAACCAGGCAACTATTAGTTAGCGAACTGAAAAACAATAAAATTAACCTTACTGCTGATCGTAAGACCATACAGTTGAGCCAAACCCAGGTTAACTGCAAACGACTCATCAGCAAAGAAACCTATAAACTTCCCATCTTTAGAAACGATAGCGCAACTTTCAGCGGTTACATTGCAAACTACAGTCCCAAATTGGGCATCAAAACCTTGATGTTATATATAGATAATATTATTACGGGAGAACAGGAAAATCAAATCATAAAAATACAGAAAAACGGCTATTTTTCCACCAAAGTAGGAATTTATCGCCCTCAAAGGGTCTATCTGAGATCAGGCCTCATCAATGAAAACAACATCTATTTAGAACCTGGCAAACCACTATTTATGATCATGGGCAGCGAAAATCTCATGTATCAAGGTCCTTTGGCACAATTAAATGAAGATCTTAATCTTTTAAATAAAATTGATTTATTCGATTATGACGACATGAAAAAGAAGATCGTTGATATGAAACCTAACGATTACAAGAATTATCTACTCAACCTACAGAAAACAGAACTGACCAAGTTAGACTCCATTCATCAATTGGGAACCCTTTCGGAAAAAGCTTACCAGATCAAAAAAACAAATATCATCTGCCGTTATGCCAACCATGTTATTGAGTACAACTGGCATTATGAACCTGCCAATAAAGACAATAAAAAAGCGGCAGAAAAATACCCAAGTGATTACTATAATTTTTTCGATAAGAAAATCATTAATAATGAGCTTTCGGTAATCAGTGCAGATTACGATACCTTTATTAACCGATTTGAATTTTTACCAGGAGTAAAACCTGAAAGCTATAGCTATACATATAATTACGCTGTGATGTTTCAAGCGCTCAAAGAAAATAACATCGCGCTTACCGACCTGGATAAATCTTTCGAAAAATTTATATCAGCAGATGGACTCTCGCTAAAGATAGACAGCATGGATAAATCCACGCAAGACGCCTGGCTCGAAAAACGTGGTGATTTTATAAAAATCTTCAACAATAAATCCGCTACAAATTTTTACTTCAAAAAAATTGATTCAGCATTTAATATCGACAAAGGGATTTTGTTTGATATCATGAGGGCACAAGATATTTTAGGGCCGATTGTTGACGAACTTTCACCGATTCAAGAAGAAAATCTGGACTATGCCCTATCAGACATCAAGAATCAGTTTATAAAAGATTACATCAGGCTGAAAAATGAGGATACTAAAAAGCAATTAATCGCGAATAAAAAAAATGGCGGGTATTTTGTCAATCAAACCCCAAAAGTAGAAGCAGATAAAATTTTAGATACCATTGTTAGCAAATATAAAGGTAAAGTCATTCTGGTTGATTTTTGGGCAACATGGTGCGGCCCCTGCCTTAATGGGATAGCCGAAATCAGACCTTTAAAAGAGGAAATGAAAGATAATAATATGGTATTTGTTTATATTACTGATGAAAGCTCGCCATTGGCTACCTATCAAAATTTAGTACCTACGATAAAGGGACAGCACTATAGGTTAAAAAGCGATGAATGGCGTTATTTAGCTGACAAGTTTAAAATAAATGGCATTCCCCACCAGGTACTGATCAATAAAGAAGGAAAAGTGGTAAACCCGGATTTGGGATTTATGGATAATGGCCAATTAAAAAAACTGTTAGAAAAATACCTGTAAAAAGAGTTAGACAGCGATATGAAAAAATTCCTGCTGCTTGTCATAGCGAATATGATTTGCGCATCGCTTTATGCCCAGTATGTAGACATTAACCTGGTCAATTGCAAAATAAGCGACACTGAACAAAAGAAAATAGAAAAGCTCATTGCCTATGAACGTATGTTCTGCAACGAAATTTTTGAAACGAGGGAAAACATCACTGCCCCGGTAAAACTAAACCTTTACGGAAAAAGTAAAGATTATCGGTTAGTGCAAAAAACATATAAAGCACCTGTTAACAGTGCCGGATTTTATATAGCTGCAATTAATGAAGCTTTTGTATACAAAAGCAGCGATTTCATTTCGGTTGCACTCCATGAAGCCAGTCATAGCATTTTTCAGTTGAATTTTAAAAATTCGCCCAAATGGTTAAATGAAGGATTGGCAGAGTTCTTTGAAACCCTGGATTTTGACAGTGATGGAAATCTATACGCTTATCCGCAAAGTGGCAGAATTAAGAGCATAAAAGCAGGAATAGATTTGAAAAACAGCGAAAGGTTAAAAAATTTCTTTAGAATATATAGCGGTTCGTTCTACGGGCATAATGTAGATGACAACTATAATACAGCTTACAGCGTAATTTACTTTTTCGTCAAATCAAAGCGTGGAGATATGCTTAAAAACATCATAAAACTCATTTCCCAGGGTTACGATACCGAAAAAGCAATCGAACTTACTTTTGGTAGTTTCGACAAGTTCGAAGAGAGATATAAACAATTTTATTACTATCACAGATAATTTTTAATCCCGGCTGATAAGTTAGGTTCTTTATGACCACATTTCAACTTTTCCACATTCCATCTTTTCAATCTCACAACACCTAAATTTTTCCTATTTTCGTGCCGATGGAAAATTTTATCGTTTCTGCCCGTAAATACCGCCCAGCCACCTTCGAAACCGTTGTTGGCCAGCAGCATATTACCGGTACGTTAAAAAATGCCATTAAAAACAATCAGCTTGCCCAGGCATTTTTATTTTGCGGGCCACGTGGAGTGGGTAAAACAACCTGTGCCCGTATCCTGGCAAAAACTATTAACTGTACCAATCCTACAGCCGATATGGAAGCCTGTGGCCAATGCGACAATTGCCAATCTTTCCAGAACGGACACTCATTTAACGTACATGAATTAGATGCGGCTTCCAATAACTCTGTTGATGATATCCGCAGTTTAATTGAGCAGGTTAGAATCCCGCCACAAGCCGGAAAATATAAAATCTATATCATTGATGAGGTCCACATGTTATCTCAAAGTGCATTTAACGCCTTTTTGAAAACACTGGAAGAACCGCCATCTTATGCTATTTTTATCCTGGCTACCACCGAAAAACATAAAATCCTGCCAACCATTTTATCGCGTTGCCAGATTTTTGATTTTAACCGCATCCAGGTAGAAGATATTGCCAATCACCTATCCAAAATAGCCCAACGCGAAAATATTGCTTTTGAAAGCGATGGTTTACACATCATTGCGCAAAAAGCAGACGGAGGTTTACGTGATGCGCTTTCCATGTTCGATCAGATTGCCAGTTATGCAAACAAGAACATTACCTATAAAGCGGTTATCGACAACCTTAATATTTTAGATTACGATTATTTTTTCAGGCTTACTTCCTACTTAACTGCAGCAGAAGTGAGTCAGACCCTGCTTCTGTTTGACGAAATCCTGAACAATGGTTTTGATGGCAACAACTTCATCAATGGTTTGGCCAGTCATTTCCGTAATTTATTGGTGGGTAAAGATGCCGCTACCATTAAATTATTAGAGGTTAGCGAAAACATTAAACAAAAATATCTTGATCAGTGCAGGCAAACCGAACTGTCATTTCTGTTAACCGCACTCAATTTAGCCAATACCTGCGATTTAAACTATAAAAACTCTAAAAACCAGCGTTTGCAGGTAGAATTGGCGCTCATTAAAATGTGCCATATCCGGTCGGTCGTCAATTTAGCACAACAGCCTTTAAGCCATAATAATACAGCAACTGACGCAGATCAGGATAAAAAAAAAACTAATGTCGTAGCTGAACAAGCTGAAAACACAAAGCTGAAAGCGGAAAGCGCAAACACTATTCCTGCACCAATACCTGCTGTTAACACGCCGGTTCAGCCCGGTATACCTGTAGAAGAAAAGGCAAAAGAAAGCCCTAAAGTAAGCATTCCTCCACCCTCTGCAACTTCCATCAGCATCAATATCCCAAAGGCAAGTGCAACAAGTATGCTGATTCCGTCTTTGAATGATTTCGACCGTATCGCAAAGGAGGAAGAAGATAAAGGACCGAAAAAAGCAACCGGCGAAGCAAGGGAGCCTTTCAGTTGCGACCGTTTGCTGGAAGTTTGGAATATCTTTACGCAGAAGATGAAAGCTGCCGATAAGATTAACCTTTTCACCATCTTAAATAATTTTGCGCCAAAACTTTTAAACCCGGAACTGATTGAAATTTCGGTAGAGAGTAAAACACAGGAACACCTGGTACAACAGGAATCGGTTGAACTGTTAAATTTCTTACGAAACGAGCTTCGGAATTTCGGTATTGAGGTTACTTATAAATTAACCGAGCGGAAGATAGAAAACAGGCTCTACGGTAACCGCGAAAAGTATGATTACCTGGTTAACAAGAACCCAAAATTGGATGAATTGAGAAGAAGATTCAACCTGGATATTAATCCTTAGTCAGTTTACAATTTTCAGTTTACAATCTATAGTTTGCAATCTATAGTTTGCAATTTATAGTTTTCAGTTGGCAGTTTTAATTTACAGATAACTGAAAACTACCAACTGAAAACTGCGAAGCTAGTCTTTTGGTGAATCATTGATTGGATAACCTTCTTCATCCAGATCATCACGGTTATCTTCCGGTGTACGGGCAAGAATTTCATCTTCGGCACTAAGTTTTACACTTTCGCCATTATCCACGTGCATGCCTAACTCTTCTAAGTTATCTTCGGCAATTTCTTCATTGCTGGCATATTCATCACCAACATAAGGATTGGCCTCATCATAGGTCGAATCATCATCTCTTGCACCCACAGCAACAGTTTCATATCCCATCGGATGATCGTACTCTTTGTCTGTTCCTTTCACGTCAAGTTCGTAACTTTCTTTATTTTCGTCATACGATAAATTTTCCCGGTTAATTTCGCTACTTTCTGTAGTGCTATGTATTTTGTCGTTCGATCCTTTATTTTCGTTAATTTCCATGGTATTGGTCTTCTTTAATTTATATTCTTATAACAAAGCGGTATAAATAAGGTTTTCGTTAGCCCTACAATTTTCTTATTATTTGGGCGTGCCCCAAGCTGCGCAAGGGTCGGGCTATACACTTCAAGTCCTCGCCGTCGTTCCTCATGGCTGTGGGCTTTCCGTTGCTATCCCTCACGCAGCAAAGCGCCGATAATCGTCAAGCTTTAAGCTATAGATGAATATAACGTGGAGACTTTAGTTATTTAATCGGGTCCTCGTTTCGGCCTGAGGGGATACAGGCAGAGACCCTGCTGATTAATATCGACGTAAATAGTAAGCAATGACCAATCCACCTAAACCCGATCAAAGCGGATCCCGACAAAGAGTCGGGAGAAGCGGGAGCGGGACTGCTGTAACCCAAATGCTTCTGCATCTGCTTTCCAAGTAAATAAGAATCCTCAAATTCCAGCAAAATGAATAAAAATTCGGAATGATGCATCACAAAAAAGCGTCCCGATTTTTACATCAGAACGCTAAATACTTCAAGAGTTGTCAACTTCCATACTAGAAGCATATTAAAGTTGACAACTCAAATTATAGCTTACAAAGAAGCCAAAGCCGCATTTAATGTTTCACTTGGGCGCATCGCTTTGCTGGCCAACTCATCACTAGGGTTATAGTAACCGCCAATGTTTTGAGGTTTGCCTTGTGCCCCAATCAATTCTTCATTAATTTTCGCCTCGTTTTCCAATAAAGCTTTCGCTAATGGGGCAAACTTAGCCTGTAAATCAGCATCTTTAGTTTGTGCAGCTAATGCTTCGGCCCAATATAAGGCTAAATAAAAGTGAGAACCACGGTTATCGATGGTACCTAATTTTCTACCCGGCGATTTGTCGGTTGCCAAAAATTTAGCATTGGCCTCATCTAAAGCATCGGCCAAAACCTGCGCTTTTGCATTATTTTGAGTTTGCGATAAATGCTCTAAAGAAGCCTGAAGCGCCAGGAATTCACCTAACGAATCCCAACGAAGATAACCTTCTTCAATAAACTGCTCTATATGTTTCGGTGCAGAACCACCGGCACCGGTTTCGAACAAACCACCACCATTCATTAAAGGAACAATAGATAACATTTTGGCAGATGTTCCTAATTCCAGGATCGGGAATAAATCAGTTAAATAATCACGCAATACGTTACCCGTAACCGAAATAGTATCTAAACCTTTACGGATACGCTCCAAAGTAAATTTAGTGGCTTCAATCGGAGCCAGAATGCGGATATCTAAACCCGTAGTGTCGTGATCTTCTAAATAAGTATTTACTTTAGCAATAATCTCTCTGTCATGCGCTCTTTGCTCATCCAACCAGAAAACAGCTGGAGTTTCAGATAAACGTGCCCTGTTTACGGCTAATTTTACCCAGTCCTGAATCGGCGCATCCTTGGTTTGGCACATGCGAAAGATATCGCCTGTTTCTACTTTCTGATCGAAAAACACCTTGCCTTCAGCATCGGTAACGCGGATGGTTCCCGAACCTGTAGCCTGGAAAGTTTTATCATGTGATCCATACTCTTCAGCTTTCTGAGCCATTAAGCCCACATTTGGTACCGAACCAATGGTCGTTACGTCAAATGCTCCGTTCGCTTTACAATCATCGATGGTTGCTGTATAAACACCAGCATAACAACGGTCCGGAATCAAAGCAATGGTATCCTGCAGTTTACCTGCTGCGTTCCACATCTGCCCTGAAGTACGGATCATGGCCGGCATAGAAGCATCAACAATTACATCGCTTGGCACATGTAAGTTAGTAATCCCTTTATCAGAGTTTACCATGGCCAAAGCCGGACCATTTTCAATGGCCTGAGCCAATGCAGCTTCTACTTCAGCCTGTTTAGGGTTACCTGCAATTTTAGCGTAAACATCACCTAAACCATTACGGGTATCTATATTTAATTCTTTAAAAAGATCAGCATATTTCGTAAAAACATCTGCAAAATAAACCTCTACAATCGCTCCGAAAATAATCGGGTCAGAAACTTTCATCATAGTTGCTTTTAAGTGCGCAGATAATAACACACCAGCAGCTTTGGCTTCAGCAATTTCTTTCGCTACAAAAGTTTTCAAAGCTGATAAGCTCAAGGCCGAACTATCGATCACCTCTCCTGCTTTCAATGGCGATAATCCTTTTAACTCGGTTACCGAACCATCAGCAGCTACAAATTCTATTTTAAACTGGCTTGCTTCCGCAACAGTAGTCGACTTCTCTGAACCATAAAAATCGCCTTCTGTCATACTGGCCACTCTGGTTTTTGAATCTGAAGACCATTTACCCATCGAGTGTGGGTTTTGCTTGGCATAGTTTTTAACTGCTTTGGGTGCCCTGCGATCGGAGTTACCTTCCCGTAAAACCGGGTTTACAGCCGAACCTAAAACTTTTGCATATTTAGCTTTTATTGCTTTGTCTTCGTCACTCTGTGCATTTTCTGGATAATTTGGAATAGCAAAGCCCTGCGCCTGAAGTTCGGTTATTGCACCTATCAATTGTGGGATAGAAGCAGAAATATTTGGTAATTTAATAATGTTTGCCTCTGGAGTGGTTGCTAAAGTACCAAGCTCAGCCAGCGCATCACCAATTTTTTGATCGTCTTTTAAATACTCCGGAAAGTTGGCCAAAATTCTTCCTGCTAAAGAAATATCTCTGGTTTCTACATCAATACCCGCTGAGGCGGTAAAAGCTTGTACGATAGGTAAAAGTGAATAGGTTGCCAACATGGGCGCCTCATCGGTTTTGGTGTAGATAATTTTTGATGTATTTGACATGTTTCTATTGATTTTGCTTATTATGTTTAATTATTCAATCGGTTTATGGCTCAAACCGATCTTTTTAAAATCGCCTAAAGATAAAATAATCGAATGAATTAAGGAACACAGTAATGTTATTTATGGTTTGGATGTGCAGTTATTTACAGACGACGAGTAAACTATTAATGACTGATTTTGATTTTGGAGCGCCATGTCATTTTCTATTTTTAAAGGTAATCCTGCTCTTCGCTTTATCCCCAATGAAAGATCGAAGGATGCCCGTTTCGGTCAGGGCGATAAACTTAGGCAGTTGCATGGAAAACTGGCCTGGTTAGCAGAAAAACGACCAATCTAAACCTGATCTAACGTATGCCACTTTCATCGCAAAAGGTAGAGCAGGATAAAAATAAATTACGGAACGGTGAAATTGATTTCCTCAAAATAAGTAACTATTACAGCGTAATGTTGGCGAAGACGCATAGATAAAACATTAAAAGTTGTTGTTTTTAGAAGCGCAGGGGCATTCGCTTTGTTTTAAAGTTCGTCCTGCTCTTCGCTTTATCCCGATGAAATATCCTACCGTGTGGACACAAATATTTTTAGTTTTGTAGATGTTATTATCAAATGGGTATAGAGATTGTTTTCCAGACAAGCGTTTAAATAGCCGTTGTGGCGAGGTTATAAATAATTTATTTACCAA
>NZ_CAJYOJ010000025.1 GCF_913776295.1 uncultured Pedobacter sp. | reverse complement strand
TTTGATGCCAAAAAGTAAGAGCCCTTCGGCGGCGGTGAGCCGAGGCAAGACTGTGCTGTATGGCATAAGAAATCAGTTACGTCATTTATATTGATTTTTATACCATAAATTATTCCTCAGAATGACAACTTTATATCTATACGGCCTCTTTTTACTCCTTCATAAATCAAACTTAAGACATTCTAAGAATTGCTTTCGATGTAATTGCCTCCTTAAAACTTAAGCAGCCTGGTTTTTTTCGTCTAGGTGAAAGAAAGGCATCAACCAGTTATTTTCAGTGATTGAATAAGGTCATTAGAAAATTGAAAATGATATTTCAAAATTGCCGGACTACCCGGGAAGTTCCCTGATGTTTTCGCGGATAGAATGTTTGCATCTTCGTCATAAGCTACTGGTTCCATGGTGGCATGATATTCTTTGTTGGCTTTATCAATCCAGCTTTCAATTTCTGCTTTTCCGTTATGGGTTTTGCCTTCATCAAATACTTCTGCAGTTTCAGTAAAACAACTGGCATACGCAGTACTGTCAAATTCGTTTTGTGCTTTTACTAATTCGGAGATCATTTTTGGTAAATTCATCGTATTGTATTTATGGTTATTAAACGGTTGGCACTGTACCGCCGTCTATTATAAATTCAGTTCCTGTTAAATAGCTGGCTCTTGGCGAAACCAGAAAGCCGACCAATTCAGCTACTTCTTCAGGTTCGGCGGGCCTGCCGAAAGGTATGCCGCCCAAAGCATCCATCACGCTTTTCTGCGCTTCAGCTATAGTACTGTTTGCGTTTCTTGCAATTTCACCCAGCCATGAGGCCGATGCTGTTGTGTTGATCCAGCCTGGTGAAACCGTTAACACCCGGATACCCTTAGGGGTAACTTCGTTCGATAAACTTTTACTGTAATTTCTCAAAGCGGCTTTAGCTGCGGCATAAGGTAACGTAGAATCGTACAAAGGCAGTTTACCCTGAATGGATGCGATGTGAATAATAACACCGCTTTCTCTATCGATCATTTGTGGTAAAAATTCCCTGTCAAGCCGAATTGGTGCGAGCAAATTGGCTTGCAGGGTCGATTCCCAGTCTTCATCTGATAAAACGGAGAATCCACCGGCAGGTGTTGATGAACCGCCGAGGTTGTTTACCAGAATATCCAGCCTTCCGTATTTCGAGCGTACTTCGCTGACTACTTTTTTTGTTCCCTCCGCGGTACTCAGATCGGAAGCAATAAAATGCAGATTGCTGTTTTCTTTTTCAGGTGTATTTCTAGCACTGATAATCACCGTTGCTCCGGCGTGTAGCAATCTTTCAGCAATTGCTTTTCCGGTACCTTTTGTTCCACCGGTTACCAAGACGATTTTGCCCTGCAGTTCGTTGTTGTAATTAAAGTGATTTTCCATTTGTCGAATTCTTTGATACAAATTTGAGAAGTATCACTTTTTCCGGCAATAACGGAAAACCGAATTGCATAGGGATAAATTTTTCCCCTATTGTACAAATTGGTACATTGGATTAAATTTGTATATGCACGAAAGAAAAATACCCTTGAATTTAAACTGCGGCCTCGACCTGATCGGTGAAGTACTTTACGGCAAATGGAAAATCCGTTTGTTATGGTTTATCCATCAGGGAAATTTGAGACCTAGTGAATTACAACGTAAAATTCCCGATGCTTCAAGACGTGTTTTGAACATCCAGTTGAAAGAATTGGAAGATCATGAATTGGTGAAAAAGAAAATTTATGCTCAGGTTCCACCAAAAGTGGAGTATTCCCTTACTGATTTCGGTCAAACCCTGGTGCCGGTAATTTCTACATTAGGATTTTGGGGCGACGAACATGAAAGCAGGCTGAGAAGAGTAATTTTAAAAAGAATGGAAACCTCACAGGATCTTTCAGGTTATACAAAAGAAGTGTCCACCATATAGCTTTTAAGTTAATTTCTACTCTTGCTCAAAAGGTACATTTCAGGCTTGGTTATTTATCTTCAAAATATATCCCAAACCATATACATTTTCTATACTCACCTGATCTGAAGACTTGAAAAGCCGACGAAGTCTGGAAATGAATACTTCAAGACTTTTTCCACTAAAATAGTCGTCGTTTCCCCACAACGCTAGCAGCAGATCCTTTTTTTTGACTACCTGATTGATATGGCCAGCAAGCTGATCCAATACTTCTGCTTCTCTTACGGTAAGGGAAACTTCTTTACCATTGGGCATCAAAACAAATAACTGATCTTTTTGATACCTGATATCGCCCAGATTGATGTAGCCAGCTTTTGCCATAGCTAGGGTTTTTTGATCCGGTGAAAATTTGTTGATGATGTTTGCGATTCTCAGTACCAGTTCCTCAATTTCAAATGGTTTGGATATATAATCTATTGCGCCGATCTTAAGCCCACGGAGCCGGTCTTGTTTTTCGTTGTGTGCCGTAAGAAAAAAGAACGGTTGGTTAGGGTTTATTTTCACCAGCTCAGCAGCAAGATCAAAACCATTTAGGTCAGGCAATTGTACATCAACAATCACCAGCTTATTTTCAATGGGGTTTGCAGCATAATAATCGAGTGCTGCTGTAGCAGTTTTGAACCATTGTACACTAAAACCCCGTAACCTTAAGTATGATGAGATGACGTTGCCCAGGTCTGTTTCATCTTCAATTATGATGATATCGTTAAGCATAGGGTTGCAATTTATTAATCATTTATAACAATCTTAATCTGCTCTACAGGTATATGCACCAGGAACTCTGTTCCCTGATCAGCCGTTGTTTTTATACTGATTTTCCAACCATGAATATCAAGACATTGTTTAACATAATATAGGCCCAGGCCCAGGCCAGACACTGTACTATCTTTACCTCCACGAAAGAATTTACCAAATATTTTTTCTTTCATATCGTCTTCCATTCCCCTTCCGTTATCCTTGATATGCAGGGCATAACCATCCTTATCTTTAGTAATAAATAGCACGGTCGCTTTAACATCGCTATCGTTATGTTTAAAAGAATTGTCAAGTATATTCTGCAGCATGGTGGTAAACACAAAAGGATCCATCATCACCAGTATTTCCGAATCATGAGGATCAAACGTAAGGCTGTTTGGTTCATGTATTTTTATTTTATAATCGTTGATCAGGGTAAGCACAGCATAATTAAGATCTGTTTCTTCTAAATTGATATGATGGTTCATTTCCGAGACCTCCAACATTTGGTTAATGTGTGAATGAAGCCTTCTGGCCTGTCTTTCAATAATATTTATAAGTGTACTTACACGATTCCGATCGTTGAGTACGTCATTTTCATGCAAGCTTTTGCTTGCTACTAAAATGGTGGTGATAGGCGTGTTAAATTCGTGCTTGATGCTGTTCAGGAAGTCTGATTTGACATCTGTTTCTTTCTTTTGGCGCATCCAGCTCATGTAGGTGTAATAGTTAATGCCTACGATGATCAAAATACACAGTGACACCAATAAAAATGTAGGCAGCATCTGATAAGCCACTTTGAGCATACGGCCCGGGGAATCAACAAAAAGGTTGAAGGTTACCCTATAATCGTAAACCAGTTTATCACTAACAGAGAGATGAGTAATTCTGTTCTGTAGGGTTGGATGAGTCAATGTACCATCAATGATTATACCGAACGGCGTTTTTTGGTTTGCTTTAAAATCCGTAGGGGTATGTCTGTCGAACAGGATAATGTCTCCGATTTTGGTGTCGAAGTTGATGTCGATCTGCTGAAAGGTAAGCAGGTATTTTAAGTTGCTGTCCAGGCCATTTCTTTTCACTATTGATTGGAAAACACTGTCCATAGTGCTTTTCTTTTGAAGTTCCTTCAATAAGTTATTGCTAATGCTTTTCGAAAGTTTGATGAATTCCTTCCGGTTGCTGAGATAAGCTTTTTTAAGCGCGGGCATATTGATGGTGAGGATCGAATCGATAATCTTGCCACCGCCTTTGTAAACTTTATCTTCGGAGATACTGCGGCCATATTCATCGTTAATCAGTGTTTTTTCTTTTAAACTATAATCCCTGTCTCTCAGTACGTAAGAGTTATAAGTTAATCTGAATTGCACGAGAAGTAATATCAGAAAACTGAGCAATACGACTGATTTATATATCCGGTTTTTCATTTTATACTTTAAAAATAGACGTATTATTCCATAAATAGTATGCCGTTAAGCTTTTGTTAGGTTTCTGTTACGTTTTCGTTTGGCAAATTATTGCGATGTTGGACGTAGCTTTGAATAATGAAGATAGACGACGCTTATCAATCAGATTTTTATTGATCAGTCTAATTCTCAGCAACAATAGCAGATAAATCTATTATTCAGAAGATTCACCTTATACTTAAACCCTAAAAAGAAAATGGCCTTTAAAAGGATTTTATTATTACTTATTGTCTCAGCTGCAACATCAATTTATACGGTTAGGGCGCAGCAGAAAGCTGCCAACAAACCCTTATCCGAATTGCAACAGGATTTTGTCGACCTCGGATTGGGTATGTTCATTCATTACGGCATGCCCACTTTTATGGATCAGGACTGGTCGGATCCGGATGCAGATCTTTCCCTGTTTAAATCGCCAAAACTTAATGCCGATCAATGGGCGAAAGCGGCAAAATCGGCCAATATGACCTATGGTTGTTTAACCACCAAACACCATAGTGGTTTTCCGATCTGGAATACCAAAACAACAGCTTACAACGTCATGAATACGCCGTTAAAGCGTGATGTGGTAAAAGAGTATGCAGATGCTTTTCGCCGAAATGGCTTAAAGGTAATGCTTTATTATTCTATACTGGATACCCACCACGGGATCCGTCCAAATCAGATTACACCGGATAATGTGAAAATGATTAAAGACCAGCTGACCGAATTGCTCACCAATTATGGCGAGATCACCGCCCTGATTATTGATGGATGGGATGCACCATGGTCCAGGATTTCTTATGATCAGGTGCCTTTTGAAGATATTTATTACCTGATTAAATCGTTACAGCCAAATTGCCTGGTAATGGATCTCAATGCAGCCAAATACCCTACGCAAGCGCTTTTTTATACTGATATCAAATCTTACGAACAGGGGGCAGGTCAGTTTATTTCAAAAGAAAACAATAAGCTGCCAGCGCTGGCTTGTCTTCCGCTCCAGGCCAACTGGTTCTGGAAAACATCTTTCCCAACAACTGCGGTAAAAAACGTACCTGAACTGGTTAACAAATTTATTATTCCATATAACGGTGCGTACTGTAATTTTATTCTCAACGTGGCGCCGGGTAAAAACGGTTTGATAGACGACAATGCCCTGTCGGCTCTTAAGGAAATGGGACAGCTCTATAAAAAACCTGTAGGTCTCCCCCGTATCCCACAACATGCTGCTCCAATTATTTCCAGTAATATCGCTAAACACGTTAAAAGCAATAGTAGCTGGAGTGATGATATGAATATAATGGATTTTGCCAACGATGATAATTTTGGCTCAAGCTGGTCTTCCAATTATACCGTAAAATCACCATGGTATGAATTGAATTTTGAAAAGGTAGTACCTTGTAATATGGTGGTGCTTACCGCAGGCAATAACCACAAGGCAACTTATCATTTACAATATTATGCAAATGGCCAATGGAATGCATTGCCGGCGAATAACGAAGGCGAAAAAAAGGTGAACATTTTCAGGTTTGAGCGGATCTGGTGCGAAAAAATAAAAGTTACCATTACAGATTTTGACAGTCCACCGGTTATCGCTGAACTCGGTGTATTTAACGAAAGGAAATAAAATAGCTTAGCCGGATCAGTTTTAGTCCGGCTAAATTATTAATACGCTGATCAACCAATTTTTGGCACCATCATGCTATCCTATACTGTTTCAGATACGTTTTCAAAATTTGCCGGGCTTGATGAATATGAGTTTTCACTGTTCCCAATGGAATACCCCGCTCTTCAGCGATTTCTTCATATTTATAGCCTTCAAAATACCGCTGAAACGGGATCCGGTATTGATCAGGTAAACTCTGTAATGCTTTTTGGATGTCATCCATCACGAACTTTCCTTCAGAAGAAATTTTAGTTGAACTTTTAAGCAGGTTAGGACTTGACAAATCTTCATCTCTACTGATCACTGAATGTCTTTTCTGAGCTTTACGATAGTCGTTGATAAAGGTATTTCGCATAATTACATAAAGCCAGCCACGTAAATTTGTGCCTTTATCAAACTTAGCGCAAAATCGAATTCCTTTAATCAGTGTATCCTGCACAAGGTCTTTTGCATCATCTTCATCATGGGTAAACCGCATCGCATGGCTAAAGAGGGCAATAGCATGCCCATCAGCCGCTCTGCTGAATTCATTTTGATTCATAATTTTTCAATTAGGTAGATAGGTTATGTAAGAACAGGAGGAATTAAATTAAGTTTTAATTAATCTTCTCACACAGAAAAATGAGTGCCTGCCTGGTAACCTATATTAAAGATTGAAAACATAAGATTTAGGTATGGCCAGATAGCGTAACAAAACTTTTTTGTATACCACAGTGTTTAAAAGTCCAAATAAACCTACAATAATTTCAATTAATATCAGTATGATTGTTACATACGACTATGAACTTGGGCCAAATCAGCTTTATTGTTAAAGTGATTTGATCGTAACTGATTTGGCTAATTTCTTTTTACAGCTATAGCAAAACAAAAAAATGTTTAGGACGAAATGGATGTTCAAAATATCTTCGATAAATTTGATAGGGCTCTTCAACGGAATTAATTGCTATTAATATGATAAAATCAGCCCATCTTCCTGATCTTTTTACGCTTCAATCCATTTTTGAAGGCATTCAGGATGCTATATACTATCATGACCTTGAATTCAAGATTACCAACTGGAACCCCGCTGCGGAGCGTATGTTTGGCTATACTGCAACAGAGGTACTGGGGAAATCTGTTTTTCTGCTGATTCCGGAAGACAGATATTCAGAAAAGAAAAAGCTGATGCAGGAGATTTTAAACGATAAACGAATCAGACAGTACAGAACTTTCCGCCTTACCCGTTCAGGCAAGAAAATACCTGTTTCCTTAACCTTTTCACCGATCAAAGATCAGGATGGAAAAATTATTGGCACCTCGCAAATTGCCCACGACATATCTTTTGAACACCAGGCCGAAGAAAAACAGTCTATGCTCGCTGCCATCATAGAAAGTTCTGAAGATGCCATTATCAGCAAAACGCTTGATGGAATCATTACCACCTGGAATAAAGGAGAGTTGCAAAAAATGATCGTTTTAGTTACTGATCTTTTTGATGTTTCCAAGATACAGTCTGGAAAATTACAATTGAACATGGAACAAGTTAATCTGGCTTTACTTGTTCAGGAGATGAAAGAATCTTTTTTGCAAGCGCACCCGGAGCATATCTTAAAGATTGAAATGCCTGAAGAAAGTTTTGTTCATGCTGATCGGATGCGTCTTGAACAGGTATTAACAAATTTATTGGACAATGCCGTTAAATATGCGCCTCAACAAAAAAAAATCGAATTAAAGATACTCCATATGGATAAAGTGGTACATACTTCGGTTAAAGATTTTGGTCCGGGGATTTCAGAAGAAAACCAAAGTTACATATTCGGCCAGTTTTATCAATCCAAAGAACATCGAGATAGTTCGTCAGGTTTGGGCCTGGGGCTTTTTATATCAAAGGATATCATTGAACGTCATGGTGGCCAGATTTGGGTAGAAAGCAAGCCAGGTAAAGGTGCTACCTTTAATTTTTCTTTACCGTTGGTTTAATATATTTGAGCTTTAAACAAAGGTCAGATTGCTTTTTTATTTACCTGATGAATAACTAATCCGGAATAAAGGAATATTAACCAACATATTTTGGCAGAGGATATCTTTAAATGCCCATATCATTTTTTACTATTCAGGGCTAAAACTAAGGTTCTGTTCTTAGAGTATTCATTTATAACGTAAAACCTACTGTATAAACCTGTTTCTTATAAGCACTGGGCGACATCCCAGTAAGTTTTTTAAAAGATTTTGAAAAGTAGGATAGATTGTCAAAACCGGTTTGTGTTGCAATTTCTGAATAGGAAAGCCGACTGGTAGCCAATAAATACTGCGCCCGTTCGATCCGTTTTTCAAGGATATAGCTAACCGGGCGTTGGCCGGTAAAGATTTTAAATAAACGGGAGAAATAATCGGGATGCTGATTAACACGTGAGGCTAAACTGGTTACAGATAATTCCTGGTGCAGATTGACAAGGATATAACCCACGGTTTCTACTATCTTGACCGGAACATGTTGCTCTTCAGGTTTGCGTTGTAACTGTGGTTGCAGCAAGCGCCCCATCAGTTGAAGCAGTATGCCCTGGGTTTCAAGGTAACTGGCTAAACCCTGCATGTTATTCAGCTCCTGATATTCTTTATAGTAAATATTTTTCTCGTAAATCTTTGGATCATCAGATCGATTGATGCCACGGCCGGGATTAATTTCAAGCAATCGTTTAAAAAGATCAATATCCATCTGTTTAGCCTTAACTTTCGAAACATTCCGGCTTCGGGCAAAGAGAGAATTTCCATCCACAGATTCTTCAAAGAACTGCACAAAGTACTGGCTTAGATATCCATCACAATGTAAATTACAAAGGGTAAAACTGGGTATAATATAGAGGTATCCGGGTTCAAGTTTTAAAGCGCCCGATTGGTGGGATATCTCACCGCTTCCTTCGTCTATGTAATAAATCCGGAAATAAGGACTGATTACATTTGAGTAATTCCATTTTTCCGATAATTTCACATAATCTACGTTGAGTAGTGAAAAGGTATTTTGCAATACTCGTTTAATCATTTTTAAATGTCGGATTTTTACAACAAATAGTCTAATTTAGTTAAAAATAGATCGGATAACTTGTTTATTTTTGAAATAGCAACCAAATATAAAACCGTTATCACACAAATGAAAAAAAAAATATCCGTAAGCATTATTGCAATTTTCCTGTTGCTAAATGCAAAAGCTCAGCAAAAAAACATTAACCCTGGGCAGGGTAAATTCAATCCTACAGACGAATCTTTGAAGCAATATGAATATCCGGAGTGGTTCCGTGATGCCAAATTTGGTATCTGGTCGCATTGGGGCCCTCAGGCCGTTCCCCGTCAGGGCGATTGGTATGCACGGGGCATGTATCTGCAGGGAAATGATCAGAATAAATATCATGTAGCGCATTACGGTACACCATCCAAATTTGGTTATAAGGACATTATTCCGCTTTGGAAGGCAGAAAAATGGAACCCCGAGCAATTGATGGCCCTTTATAAAAAAGCAGGTGCCAGATATTTTGTAAGCATGGGCTCACATCATGATATGTTCTTTTTATGGAATTCGAAAATCCATAGATGGAATTCGGTAAAAATGGGCCCCAAAAAGGATATAGTTGGACTTTGGCAGAAAGCGGCAAAAAAAGAAGGCCTCCGTTTTGGAGTTTCTGAACATCTGGCTGCAAGTTTCAATTGGTTCCAGCCCAGCCATGGTTCCGATAAAACCGGACCGTTTGCAGGGGTTCCGT
This sequence comes from uncultured Pedobacter sp., assembly GCF_913776295.1. Classification (GTDB taxonomy): domain Bacteria; phylum Bacteroidota; class Bacteroidia; order Sphingobacteriales; family Sphingobacteriaceae; genus Pedobacter. The sequence continues at coordinate 49,889 of NZ_CAJYOJ010000025.1, read as the reverse complement.
ATGATGGGCATGACCCGCAATACGCAGACCTGTATCATTTGCCAGCTGACTCCAGCGATATAAAAGAATGGCTGACTAATAATCCGGTATGGCATAAAAAATGGTTAACCTATGTAACCGAACTCATTGATCATTACCATCCTGATCTGCTTTATTCAGATAGCAAAGTGCCTTTTGAAGAATATGGCCGTAAAATGGTGGCACATTATTATAATCAGGATCTGGCTAAAAATAAAGGTAAACTGGAAGCGGTTTATACACCTAAAGAAGCTTCAGGAGGTAAATGGGCACAGGATGTAGAACGCGGGGTACTGGATTCGATCAGTCCTTTTCCCTGGCAAACCGATACTTCAATCGGTGATTGGTACTACAGAACAGGACAACGTTACAAAAGTACAAATGAGATTGCCCAGCTATTAACTGATGTAGTTAGTAAAAACGGAAACTTGCTGATTAATGTGGTGCAAACCCCTGAAGGCGACCTGGAACCTGATGTTATTAAAATTGTAACGGAATTAGGCGAATGGACCAAAACTTATGGAGAAGGGATTTATGCCACAAGGCCCTGGAAAGTATACGGAGAAGGACCATCTACGATTAAATCCAACCAGAAAAAAGGCGATTTTGGTGGATTGGCGGATACACGTGATTATGAAGCTACGGATATCCGTTATACTACAAAAGGCGGCAACCTGTTTGCATTTTGCATGAGTGTGCCAAAAACGGAGATTAAAATGGAATTACTGGGAAAAAGCTCTAAATATCTCGAAAAAACAATTCGCTCGGTTACCCTTTTGGGCAGCAAGGAAAAACTAGACTGGACACAAAACGATGCTTCACTGGTGATCAGAAAGCCGAAAAATTACCCTGCCTGGGCTGTTACAGGATTTAAAATTGAATTTAATAAATAACAATATACATAATATTCTCTGATGGAAACCAAGCGCCCTGCACTGGCCGTAATATTGATTACCTCACTGTTTTTTTTATGGGGATTTGCCCATAATCTCGATCCGATATTAATTCCGCATTTAAAACGGTCATTTACGCTCACTACGGTACAGGCCACACTGGTAGATTCGGCTGTTTTTATCGCCTATTTTGTGATGGCGCTGCCGGCAGGCATCATCATGAAGAAGTATGGATACAAAAGTGGAATCATTATCGGCCTGCTGATATTCTCGGTAGGATGTTATCTGTTTTTGCCTGCAGCCGAGGTACAATCTTACAACTTTTTCTTAGCCGCGCTCTTTATTATTGCCTGCGGACTTACTATTCTGGAAACAGCAGCAAATCCATATATCACCTTAGTTGGAAAACCGGAAACTTCTACTTTCAGGCTAAATCTTGCCCAGTCTTTTAATGGGCTTGCAGCTTCACTAGCACCTATCATCGGAGGTAAACTGATCCTGGTAGAGGGTGTACCAGATAGCGCGCTTGCCAAAATGGATTTAGCTACAAGAAAATCTGTGCTGGCATCAGAAGCTTCCTCTGTTCAGGGACCATACTTTGTATTGGGAAGCATATTGGTCCTACTGGCGGCTATATTTTATTTTATCAAACTTCCCGATATCAGGACAAGTGATGAAGGCCGTGGCAGGCACAGTTTTTGGCAAGTTTTTAAACATAAACATTTATCATGGGCAATAACTGCACAGTTTTTTTATGTTGGTGCACAAGTATCTGTATTTAGCCTGTTTATCCTTTATGCAACCAAATCAGCGGGCATTACAGAAAAAGAAGCAACTTATTATCTGGGTGTATGTGGTTTTGCATTTCTGATCGGACGTTTTTTTACCACTTTTCTCATGCGCTTTTTTAAGGCCCAATATCTATTGGTTACCTATGCCTTTATCAGCGCATTGCTCTGCTTTATTGCCATAATGGCATCTGGCATTACAACGGTGTATGCCGTTATCGGCATTTGCTTTTTTATGTCGGTTATGTTTCCTACCATTTTCTCTTTGGGCATTAAAGACCTTAAAGAGGATACCGAACTGGGAAGTAGTTTAATTATCATGTCGATTGTAGGAGGTGCAATACTTCCACGTTTTTTTGGATATTTAAGTGATGGAACGGGCAATATCCAAAATGGATATTATGTGCCAATGGTTTGTTTTGTTATCATTATGCTATTTGGTTTAATGGGGCAAAAAACGACAAGAAAAGACATCATTAATCAACCTAATGAAATTTTATAATTAAAAATGAAAAGATACTGTTTGGCCCTTGATCTGGTTGATGATGAAAAACTGATCGCAGAATATGAAGCTTACCACGAAAATGGATGGCCTGAAATTAAAAGCAGCATAACCGGTTCGGGTATACTGGATATGGAAATTTATCGTGTTTCCAACCGCTTGTTTATGATCATGGAAACGGAAGACGATTTCAGTTTCGAAAATAAGGCAATTATGGATGCTTCTAACCCAAAGGTACAGGAATGGGAAACATTGATGTGGAATTACCAGCAAGCATTGCCATTCGCAAAACCAGGAGAAAAGTGGGTATTGATGAAAAAAATATTCGAATTAAATGGTTAGCGATAATGGACAGCTGGAGCCGGGCCAAAGGCTGCCTCCGGTTATTTTCGGGACCAGTAGTTTGGGAAATCTCTATCAGGCGGTAGATTATGGCATTAAACTGGAAATAGTAAAAGCCTGTTTAGCCTCCTCAAAACCGGTTGCATTTTTCGATTCTGCCGGAAAATATGGGGCAGGTCTCGCCTTGGAATCACTGGGGAAATGTTTGGCAGATTTAAAGGTAAATCCTCAACAGGTAGTCATCAGTAATAAACTGGGCTGGTACAGAACGCCGCTTCTAACTCCCGAACCTACCTTTGAGGCCGGTATCTGGAAGGATATCGAACATGATGCAGTGCAAATGATCAGTTATGATGGGATCTTAAAGTGTTTTGAACAAGGGAATAAACTGTTGGGTACTTACCAGGCACAGATGGTATCCGTACACGATCCTGATGAATATCTTTTTGCAAGCCATAATGAGGAAGATTATAAAGAACGTTACCAGCAAATCCTTGATGCCTATAGGGCATTGGCAGAATTAAAAGCTGCTGGTTTGGTATCTTCCATTGGGGTAGGTGCAAAAGACTGGAAAATTATCCAGGCCGTTGCAGCAGATGTTGATCTCGACTGGGTAATGATTGCCAACAGTCTCACCGTCAAATCGCATCCTACTGATCTGATTACGTTTATAAAAGAACTTAACCAAAAAAATATCAAAGTAATTAACTCTGCCATATTTAATGGTGGCTTTTTAACCGGCGGGGATTTTTATAATTACCAGCCGGTTGATGGAAATAGTTCGGCGGGAAAAGCACTTTTAGATTGGAGAGATAAATTTTATCAGGTTTGTAAAACTTTCGATGTACTTCCTGCAGAGGCCTGTTTTAGTTTTTCTGCAGGTTTCCCCGGAGTAAAAAGCATTGCCTTAAATACTACCCGGCCTGATAAAGTAGCTGTAAATGCGGCGTTGGCCCAAAAAGAAATTCCTGCCGGGTTTTGGCAGGAAATGCAAACACAGGGATTGATTGAATTTTTAAAATAAAGATGAAAGCATTAGTTTGTAATACACCAGGAGAATTTAGCTATATCAATAAAGAGATGCCAGCTGTTGAAGATGGAATGGTATTGCTCAAGATGCGAAGATTAGGGATTTGCGGTACCGATTACCACGCATTTGAAGGCACTCAGCCATTTTTCGAATATCCCAGAATCCTCGGCCATGAGATTGCTGCCGAAGTGGTAGATGCAGGGGAGGGGGCAGACTTTAAATCCGGAGATCTGGTTACCATTAGTCCATATTTTTATTGTGGAAAGTGCATCGCATGCCGAAGCGGCAGAACCAATTGTTGCGTAAACATTAAAGTTTTCGGTGTTCATATAGACGGTGCCATGCAGGAGTACATCACGGTTCCTGCATCCTCAATTGTTAGTGGCGAAGGATTAACAGTAGATGAACTGGCACTCATAGAACCATTGGCCATTGGTGCGCATGGCGTTAGTCTGGCACAACCGAACAAAGGCGACAATGTGGTGGTCCTTGGCGCCGGACCGATTGGTTTGGGTACTATTGCATTTGCCAAAATCAGCGGTGCCGAAGTGACAGTTATAGATGTGAATGACAACAGGCTGTCTTTTTGCAGGGAACGTTTCGGCATTACAAACACCATTAATCCCTTGGTAACAGATGCTGTAGAGCAGCTGTCAAAAATTACCAATGGAGAAATGGCGAAGGTGGTTATTGATTGTACCGGAAACTTAAAGGCCATTAACAATGCCTTCCGGTTTTTAGCGCATACTGGTAAATTTATCATGATAGGCCTTCAGAAAGGTACGATTGAAGTGGTACATCCTGAGTTTCATAAGCGCGAAGCCGTATTAATGAGTAGTAGAAATGCGCTGCCGCACGATTTTGCCCATGTAATTGATTGCATTAGAAACGGACTGGTTAAACCGACTGATTTTATCACCCATCATGTTCCGTTTACGGAGGTAAAAGAAAAATTTAATCATCTACTCCATGCAAATGATTCGCTGATCAAAGCATTGATCAGTTTTGACGAATAACGCCAGGTATTTAATGTTGATTTGAAAAAGTAATTTCAGTATTTAAAGAGCAGGACTAGTTTTGCCTATCAAATCTAGTTTTGCTTTTTTATCTATTATTTCGACTACAGCCTGGAATTGTAGTGCAAAAGCTGTTGTTTACATTCATTACGAAGATAAATTACCTAATCATTGACAAATTTACCCGTACGGTCGTCATTTCCGCACATGCGGCAATCTTAGGCGGGCTGCACTATGGCTCTCTTCATGGCTATACCAGACGGATCTGGCAAACAAATCGCTTTTCTGCTTATAGTCTTAATTTGTAAGCTTCAAACCTGAGCTTACTAAATGGCCTTCCTGGCATACACAGCTAACTATTTTAATAGTGGGTAAACTCACCTGAACAAATTGTAGGTGAAATTAATTATAATATAGCTTCTTATCCATATTCGCTATTTAACCTTTAATTTCAAGCCTATATCCCTTAGTGCGGATCACAACGATATTGATATGAGGATCGGCTTCCAGTTTTTTTCTAAGCTTTGATATAAACATATCCAGGCTACGGCCCACAATAACACCTTCATCTTCCCAGATCTCTTTTTGCAGCCGACTTCTCTCAATGATTTCGTTGGGAGACTTTGCAAAGATGAGCAACAACCTGGTTTCGGTACCGGTTAATTGCATTACCTTTTCATTTATGGTGAGCTTTCGGCTTTCCGTGTCAAATACAGCTGCACCTAACGTAATCAGGTCTTCGTGTTGATTTTTATTGTATGAAGTTTTTTGAGGCTTAACCGATCTAAAAAAGATAAAGCCAACAAATGCCAGAAATGGCAGACTGCCCAGAAGATATCCATTTTTCTTCGTGATAATTCCTTTTGGTTTCAGTTTAATGTCGATGATATAACTTGCTTTTGGCTGCTTTCTTCCTATGCATGCTATAATTTCATCTTCTTTATGCTGAGATATTGCATATCCGTAAGTAACACTGGAATCCTTTAAATTTAATACTTTAACTACATAATTATTTGCCATCGGGTCTTTCACCAGCAAACGTTTAGTCGTGCTTATCAAGGTAATCGGGTTGAAAGTGAATTCGTGATCAAACTGAATTTGATATTCGTTTGCTGCAACCTTTTTTATGGGGAGTACCCTGGATGTCCTGTCGCCCGATTGTAAGAGCAGTTCATGTCCGATCTTACGGAGCAACATCTCCCTTCTTGCCAAATCAAACCCCTCATTGTCGGTCATACCGGGAATCGCGCAAATGAGCGCAATAAACAGCACTAGCATCAATCCAAAAAGATATTTTCCTTTTCCGGAGAAGCGAATTAGGCTATCAAACATATTGTCAAGGGTTTATTTACAAAGTTTACAATTTTATTTACAATTCTTCCTCTTCAGACCGAAAAATATCGGGGTAGTTTTGTTACAACAAATTAAAAAGATATGAAAAATAAAGAAAATTCCTTTAACAGCTCCGGTTTATCATCGGATAGATCAGCGTTAGTTGCGCCAAAAACGGCTAAAAAAGTCATGTATGGATTTATTTTGCTGCTGGCAGTGGCAAGCGGATTAGCATTTGCTAACCAGAAGATTCAAAATACGAAGATGCCAAAGCCAAAACCGCTTTCCGCTCAACAGAGAGATGCCGAAAGGAAGAAATGGGAGGCAAGCCCCGATGGCGTGAAATTTAAAGCATGGGAAACATCGCCCACAGGTAAAAGAGTGAGTGCCAGTGCTGCGAAAATAAAGGAGGAGATAAATGCCTTTATTGATATGGATGCTGTGGTAACCGGATTATCGCTTCCTCCGGGATCGAGATTAGGGTTCGGTATAATGGCCAGGATTAACGGTGCTGATTACATTGTAAATTTTGAGGCGGAAAGATCGCAACTTGCACAATTGCATAACATCAAGGTTAACGATAAGATCATGGTCAGAAGCCGTAACCTCTCATATGCACCTAAGTACGCCTATCCAATCGTATCAGCTGAATATGCAGAATGGGATGGTAAAGAAATTTTTAAACGTCTACCCCGAAAAGGAGGTTGCTAAGCAATAAACAACGAGGCTGTATCAGCATTTTAGATTTATAGCTTGCAAAGAAATTCTATTTGGCGGTGTCGTCATGCTTAGCTGATCCGAAGGGCATCCTGTGATCTGGCAATGACTTACTTATGTGCCGTTAGATTGTTTTTAGGGTTTCCCTTTTCCCGGGAATGACAACCTTTCCGAATATTATTGCAGCAAGAATCGCCAAAAGCACTTCTGATACAGCCTCAGCTTCTGATAGAGGAACCAGTAAGGTTTATCTGCAAGAAAAAAATGAAAGGCAGGTTCCGGGAACTTTACTTCATTTTTTTTACTCATAAGTTTTATCGACCAAAAAAGAAATGGCGTTTTCAATTTCTGACCTTCCAGACGTACTTTTAAGGTCCAATCCACAAAAGGTACAGTCGTTTGTGGCGGCGTAAATGTCCAGATAGTAGATTCCCGAAATCAGTAATGCAATAATGGCCCTGTATCGTTTGGCATTTTCTTTAAAATGTGGGTCGGTAATGCCTTCAAATAATCGCGCTCCATTTTCCTCGCGATCGTTTGCCAGTTTTCTTAGCGATTTACGGTTCTCTATCAATCCCCAAAGCAGAATTTTTTGTATATTTTTATTCTTAAAAATATAATCAAATTGAGAGAGTAGCATGGTTTTCGAGAATTCTTTTCCCCCATCGTTTATCAAAGTCTCACCTGATTCATCTTTTACATTGCTCCAGAAATCCTGTGAACGGATATATTCATCAATCAAACCATCTTTTCCACCAAAATAATTATAGATCAATTTTTTGTCCAGGCCTGCAGTACGCGCAATATCATTAACCTTAAGGCCTGAGAAACCCTTGGTGTGAAGTATTTTTTCTACAGCAGCTAAAAATTTCTGTTTGCTTTTTTCTTTGTTTCTTAACGATTTCGCTTCTGTTTTCTTTTCCATATCATAAAAATAACCGTTTGGAAAATTACGCAATCATTTTAAATATTTTTATCACCAATTGGTGATATGTTGTATATTTGTCTGGTCGGGGAGATGCCTGAAATAATGACGAAGCTCCACGACACCCAAACTACATTAATCTGAGCAAACAATATGAAAAAGGAGACTTCCATTTCGGCAATACCTGTAGAAGAATTGTATAAAAAGAAAAAAAGTTTGCAGGGTGCACTGTTTGGACTTGGCCTGGTATTGCTTATTGCTACCGCTGTTATAATTTATCTGGCCTTTTCATCTAATATGCCCAAAGTACTGATGATCGTTCCATTCTGCAGTTCGCTAACACTTTTGCCAACTTTGATCAGCTTGTCTCAGATTAATACTGAACTTAAAAACAGAAACGCCAAATCGTAGCCAGCCATGTCAACAGATTGCCTGAATTGTGGGGCTCCGGTGATGCAGAATTACTGTGCTAACTGTGGGCAAAAGTCTACTACACATCGTTATTCTATTAAACACTTTGTCGAACATGACTTTATTCACGGGGTTTGGCATGTAGACAAAGGCATTTTATTTACCCTAAAAAGTCTGTTCACCCGGCCGGGGCACAGTGTCCGCGAATACATTCAGGGCAAAAGGGTTCCTTATTTTAGTTTTGTTACGCTCATCCTGCTCATTCTTACGGTATCAGGTCTCATAGCGCCCTATGCACATGGTAATATGTCCGATCTGATGCCTAAGGGGAGCAAAGCAATGATGAACGATCTCGAGAAATTCATTTCTCATTATCCTAAACTAATACTCATCATCACAATTCCCATTTATTCGTGCTTTAGTTTAATATGGTTTAGAAAAGCGAAGCTCAATTTTTCAGAACACCTGGTTTTAAACTCTTACCGTGTGATTGTGGAAATGATTATCGGTCTTCTTGTTTCGGTGTTGACCATATTCTATCATAATACCCAGGTGCTGTTATTTCTATACTTCGGTGTATTAAGCTTTTTCGGTCTTTTCTATAGCATTTTGTTTTATTATCAGTTTTTTTCGGTCTTTAACTATAGTAAGGTAGCCTTGATTTTAAGAAGTATCCTCGTTCCCATATCATACAATTTACTAGCGCTTATACTGGGGATTGCTTTCGCTGTCATTGCAAAACGTTGATTTTAATAGGCCAACACCGTTTAAACCAGGAAGTTTATATTTCATTGCTAACAGAATCAGTGCTAAAGCCAATTTTTTTAGGTCCGGATCTGGTTGCTGCCTGGTATAAAAGAAATGTGATTATGTAGGCAAACTTGCATAACCAGGTTTTGCAGGCAGATAAAAATGTGGTGGTTATTGTGGGAATGGGGCAGGCTGCTGTGATGGAAGATTTGATTAAAAATTGATCCCTGTTTTAATTTAACAAAGATTAATGAGACCCTATAGATACATATTTCTTTAACAGAAAGGAAAATCTGTCCTTTTTCTTTAGTTGGATACTGCTTTTAAAATGGAAAGATTTATCCGGAAGATTACTTTATTCAGAATGACTGTAAGGTCTGTTTTCTGATGAAATTTGAACAAGATAGCTTGATCTTAGAATCAAGGTCAAAATCTCTTTTTTCGGAATATATTTTGCTAACTTAAAAATTATGATTCATGTTAGCCCCGAAGCAAAACAACAAGCCTTAGTATTACTCGCAAATGATCAGAAAGTAGCAGCTGTTAAGATAATCAAAGATCATAGTGGTTGTGGTTTAAAAGATGCCAAAGATTATGTTGATAGCTTAGAGGGAGGGATACAGGAACCGATAGCCAATCTCCCCAATCTGGATGCAGAGCTGTTGGCTATCTTGAGGAATGGCAATAAATTAAATGCTATCAAACATTATAAAGATGCCACAGGTTTGGGTTTGGCGGAAAGTAAAGACTATGTTGAAAAGTTGCTCCGGTATAAGGTTACCGGCAATGTAGTGCGGCAAAGCAGGGATACGGAAATCAAAGATCTCGTTGCTGACCACGTAGCGGCTAACCAAAATCCCATTCGAAAATTTTTGATAAAACTATTGCTTATTGTTCTGGCTGCAGCAGCTTTAACCTGTATTATGTTTAACATTTAGTAAAAAGTGATGCAATATTTCTGATAGAATTAAAATGCGTGAACTAAAATTATTAATTTGATTTCACACACAAATAAATCTTAAGAATATGAAAATCACATTGGATTCCAAATCCCTTTTATTGGGATTTTTAGGCGCTGGCATCATGTTTACCGCCATCAGTTTTAAAAATAGCCAGGATCAAACAGGCGGAAGGTACCGCACTGAAGTAAATGCCACCAACATGGTAGTGATCCTTGATAGTGAGACAGGGAATTACATCATTGCGCCAGAGATGAAGGATTTTGGTAAGGTGCAATGGATCAAGGGTGAATTTTACAAGACTTTTAATATTGCAATAGATAATGCAAAGGAATCGAAATAAAACATAACTGGTGTTTTTACAGGGTATGTGGGCTTACTGAACAATTATTCTGATGCAACGGAGGATCTTTAGACGATCAGCAGTCGCCTGACAAAAGATTCTTCATTGCATTCAGAATGACAGCAGAAGTCTGGAACTTACAAAAACGATGTGTATACGGAATGCTAACCTAACCTCCTGCCGGTATTGATTACATTAACGCCATTAAAACGGGTGGTAGGGCTACCATGCGAAACTGCGCTTACCTGCCCTGGCTGACCTTTGCCATCCGAAAATGTCCCGCCCAGGCGGTAATCATTTCTGTCGCAGCGTTGCACGCATGAATTCCAGAATTCCTGGGTATTGGCTTGATAGGCGGCATCTTTTAGCATGCCAAAAATCTTTCCTTCTTTAATTTCGTACGCCAACTGCGCGCTGAACTGGAAGTTATAACGCTGTTGATCGATAGAATAAGAATTCCGGCCGAACATATAGATGCCTTTCTCTACCTTTTTAACCATTTCGGCAGCGCTTAAAGCCTGATCTCCAGGCATCAACGAAACATTTGGCATCCGCTGAAACTGAAGGCTGTCCCAGCTGTCGGCATAACAACAGCCCTGCGATGCTGCCAAGCCTAAAATATGTGCCTGATCGCGGATGGTTTGATAATTTACCAGAATCCCATCTTTAATAATATCCCATTTACCACATTTTACGCCTTCATCGTCATAACCCACCGCACCTAAGGAACCTGGTTCCAGTTTGTCGCCGATAATATTTACTTCTTTGCTGCCAAAGTTGAATTTTTTGGATTCCCATTTATCCAATGTCAGGAAACTGGTTCCGGCATAATTGGCTTCGTAGCCCAAAACCCGGTCGAGTTCGGTGGGATGGCCGACAGATTCATGTATGGTTAAAAATAGATGTGACGGATCTAGAACAAGATCGTATTTGCCCGGTGCTACGGGTTTCGCCTTTAATTTTTCGTCAACATGTACTGCAGCTTCACGCACATCTTCAAGGATATCGTAGCGTTTTTTGTACATCGTAACCGGTCCGCCTTTTATTTTTTCTTCATCTTTCGGTTGCAGATATTCAAAGCCCATTCCCATGGGTGCGCTTAAGGCATTTCTGGTTTCAAATTTTCCGCTTGCCGAATCCGTTTTGGTTAGGGTAAAGGTTGGCCATATCCTGTGAATATCCTGATCAATATACGATCCGTCAGTAGAGGCAAAATATTTTTGTTCATTGACCATGAAGAGATTGGAACTGATATATTTAGCGCCACCTTTCATGGCCTCGCTATTTACATTTAAGAGGAGATCAACTTTGTCGGCAATGGGCACTTCAAAGGCATTGATTTCAATGGGTGTTTTCCAGCTTACCTCGCCAAAACCCTTTTGCGCGGCTAGTCTTACAGGTTCTTCCATTAATCTGGCATTTCCTTTAGCTATGGCCACAGCAGCTTCAGCAGCCTTGGCAATGCTGCTGTCGTCCATGTTGTTTGTTGCGGCAAAACCCCAGCTTCCATTGGCAATCACACGTACACCTAAACCGTATGATTCAGAATTGGAAATGTTTTCTACCCGTGTTTCTCTGGTGGCTACAACCTGGTTCAAATACCTTCCTATACGAACATCAGCATAAGTGGCACCTTTGCTTTTTGCTGCATTGAGTGCAATTTCAGCCATTTTTTTCTTTAAGGCAACATCAACAGGCGTTAAAGACTCTTCAACAGAAATTATTTTGCCAAAAGCAGGAATGTTAGGCAGCACCCTGGCGCCAAGACCAACACCGGTCATGTATAGGAAATCTCTTCTTCTCAATTTTTAGTTGTTTTAAATTCTTAAGTTGGTCATCATTCCCAACTTGATTGGGAATCGTAATGCAATAGCTTTAGGATTCCCGCCTGCGCGGGAATGACGAATCGCTTATGTCTGTACTTCAGTCTAGATGACGATATGTAGGCTGGAGCTAGTTAAACCGCGTCTGATAATGAAGTGAATGTAAAATCCCTGATTTTCATTGGCGGTATCAATCCGCTTCCTGTTCTTACCGGTTTACCCAAAGCTTCCACGTTGTTAAGCATGATTACCGGGCTTTCGTTAAACCTGAAATTTTTGATCGGGAATTTAATTTCACCGTTTTCGATATAAAAAGTACCATCCCGTGTTAATCCGGTAAGTAATAAGGTTTGCGGATCAACCGAACGGATATACCAGAAACGGGTGACCAAAATGCCTTTTTCTGTGCTCTTAATGAGGTCTTCCAACGATTGGTTGCCACCTTCAATAATCATGCTGCGGCTAAAAGGAAGTGGTTGAACATTTTTTTGTGCGGCCCAATACCTTGAATAGGATAAGTTTTTCACTACTCCTTTTTCCACCCATTGTGTTCTTTTTACCGGTAAACCTTCTCCTGTGAATGTGGATGATGGAATTTCAGCGTTCATCGGGTCAGAATAGATGTTTACATTTTCAGAGAACAGCTGCTCACCTAAACGTGTTCCACCGCCTTTTTTGCTCATAAAACTCCGGCCTTCATCCGCACTGCGGGCATCAAATCCCCTGAACATATTGCCAATGATATCGCTGGCAGCCAGTGGCTCCAAAATAACAGTATACTTACCTGGCTCTATGGCTTTGGCCCCTGCCGAGCCATTGGCTTTGCTTGCCGCAATTTTACTGAGTGCCAGGGTGTCCATTTTGTCCAGATCATTAAAATCCTGCTCCACATAACCAGAACCTGTTCCCTGTTTGTTTCTCACCGTAACTGAAAAAGATACATTTGTCCCTTTATTATAAGCAAACAAACCTTTAGAATTCATAATGGCATTAAAACGCGTAGCATTTTCGAGGAAACCAGCGGCATCCAGATTTGCAGCTTTAGACACGCTCAAACTCTTAGCCACCATTTCCGCCCGGGTATCAGGTGTAATAGCAGCTGTTTTATCATTATAGGTATTCGATTCTGCAAAGGTTTGCGGACCCAGGGGTGGCATAAATTCGGGATTCTCTGGCGCCAGCATGGCCAGCTCTTCTGCTCTCTTTACTACTTTTTGCAAAGAGGCATCATCAAATTCATTTATAGAGGCAGAACCGGTCTTCTTGCCAAAGGTGGAGCTTACGCCTAAGCTCATTGTGCTGATTTGGCCTGCGGTAGAAACGGCATTACGGGCATAACGGATGTTGCCACCATCAGAGCCGTTTAAACTTACTTCACAAAAATCGGCTTTCGAATAACCGACTACTTTTTTTAATATCGCCTGGGCTTCTTCTTTACTTAATATGGCCATAATTATATTTTTCTTGCTGTATTGATAACATTGACTCCGTTAAACCTGGTGGTGGCACTGCCATGCGACACGGCACTGCTTTGAGAAGGCTGACCTTTTCCATCATTGAAAGAGCCGCCCAAACGGTAGTCGCTTTCATCGCAGATGGCATTGCAGGAGTTCCAGAACTCTTGTGTGTTAGCCTGGTAAGCTACATCATTTAGCATGCCTACAATCTTACCTTGCTTAATTTCATAGAAAATTTGTCCGCCGAACTGGAAATTGTAACGTTGCTGATCAATAGAGAAACTTCCGTCGCCGATGATGTAAATGCCTTTTTCAACGTTTTTGATCATCTCATCCACAATTAGTTTTTCTTTGCCCGGCTGTAGTGAAACATTTGGCATGCGCTGAAACTGAACATCATCCCAGCCTTGTGAGTAACAGCAGCCGTTCGATTCGGTTAAACCGATAATATGTGCCTGATCGCGGATGGCCTGGTAACTGACCAAAATACCGTCTTTGATCAGATTCCATTTTTTGCATTTTACACCCTCATCATCATATCCTACAGCACCTAACGATCCAACCTGCGTTTTATCGGCCACAATGTTTACTTTATCGCTGCCAAATTTGAATTTTTTCGATTCCCATTTATCCAATGTCAGGAAACTCGTTCCGGCATAATTGGCTTCATAACCTAAAACGCGGTCTAACTCTGTTGGGTGGCCAACCGATTCATGAATGGTTAACCATAGGTGCGAAGGATCTAAAACGAGGTCGTATTTGCCTGGTTCAACGGATTTTGCTTTTACTTTTTCTGTAGCTACACGGGCTGCTTCCTTTACATCTTCGAGCATATCGTAACGACCTTTATAGCGCGTAACGATACCGGTAACTTTATCTTCAGGTCGGGCGTGCATATATTCGTAACCCATACCAGAAGGAGCACTCAACGCATTACGGGTTTTAAATTTACCCGATTCACGGTCAACCTTGGTAACGTTAAAAGTAGGGTAAATGCGATGAACATCCTGATCGATGTAAGAACCATCGGTTGAGGCGAAGTATTTTTGCTCATTCACCGCGAAAATAACGGAATTCACAAAATTGGCGCCATTTTGCATGGCCGCATCGTTCACATTTAAAAGCAGGTCTACTTTTTCCTTTACCGGAACTTCGAAGGCATTAATTTCGATGGGAGTTTTCCAGCTTACTTCTCCATAACCTTTTTGGGGTGCCAGTTGAACCGGTTCACCCTGTATTTTGGCATTGGCTTTTGCAACTGCAACTGCTTGTTCGGCTGCTTTGGCAATGGCATCTTTGGTTACATTGTTTGTAGCGGCAAATCCCCAGCAACCATTAACCAACACACGGATGCCCACACCATACGATTCGGTATTGGCTACACCTTGGACCCGTTTTTCGCGGGTGGCCACAAATTGGTTCAGGTAACGCCCGATGCGGATATCAGCATAACTTGCGCCTTTTGATTTCGCTGCATTTAGTGCAACATCGGCCAGTTCCTTTTTAATTTTTACATCTACACCTTCTAGCGCCTGTAAGGGGGCTATTGGAGTTCCGAATGCAGAAAGGTCGGGCAGAAGCAGGGCACCCATACCCATTCCGGATAGGTAGAGAAAGTCTTTTCTTTTCAATTGGTTGAGTTTAGTTAGTTTACGTTTTCAATATAGCCAATTATGCAGCTAAAAATGGAAATTTGATTATAACATTTTAGTTTCAAAGGGAAATAAGAGATGTTTTTTTCTGTTTAGGTGTTTTTAATGTAGCTCATTTCGTTATTTCGACTGAAATTACTGGGTTTTTCATCAGTTGTGTAATGGATAAGGCTATAATAAAATCTTTCCCCGCCTGTACGGGCAGGCCTGTCCGCACAGGCGGTTTTTCGCCCGCGCTCGCTTCCAAACGAGCGCAGAAATAGTTTTGCGGTTATATCGTTATAAACGATGAATTATTAAACGCTCGTTAAAAACGAGCGTGAGCAGCATATATTTGTTGTCACTCTGTGCGCAGCGAGGAATCTTTTATTAATGTAACTTATAATGCGCATCATTAATTTTTCTTGATTGCTTGTTTTAATGAATTCAAAAATAGCTATACGATGCCATTGTGATAAACGTCGTACTATTAAACACTCGTTAAAAAACGAGCGTGGGCAGCATGACAGCTAAACAAATTCTTAACCAGCCAAAATCCTTCCCTCATACCATAAAAAGCTCGCAGCCAATAAAAATCCGATAAAAAACCACCACTTCGAAACCTCTTCTTCTAAAACGTCGTTGGTTACTTCGCTTTTAGTTTCTGTCGTACTGCGGTTTTTTACAAACTGATTTGTTTCATCCAGCTTTTGCTGGTTTTTGAGTGCTTGCCAATCGGTTTTTTTATAAATGTATATTGGTTCGATGATTTGATTCACTTGCAAATTCGTCCAACCTGGCTTTTGCGGCCAGTAAAAAGCATCCCATTGAAAAGGAAGTACCATATTTTGCCGTGGACTAAGTAAAATACTATCCATTTTTAATGTTGGTATTCGATCTGATACATCCAAATCTGTAACAATCCGCAATTTTTGATTGATCACGGGGAATTGCGGAATAACATTTACGGTGAGCATATCATTCCTTTTTCTTGCTGCATTGGCTAAAAGCTTAGACCAAAAGGTGGCATAATCAGTTTTTTGCCCTGATAGTAACCAATGGTATGTAGCAGAAAGGGTAGAAACCAACACTTTACCATAACCGTTAATGGAGCTACTGACCACTATTTTTCCATTGGGCTCCATCATAAGAGGCTGATCATTTGGATCAGACTTTAAAAATAAAGCTTGTTCTATCGGCAATGGGTTAAATTTGAAACGATCTGCTGCAAATGTCAGATTTAGGGTCTTCCCTTTTAAGGCAGGGGATTCGAACCTGCTAAACCTGGCACTGAGTGTTGTTGAAGCTTTCAGGTCAGCCACCCTGATCAATAAACCCATTCCGCTTTGAACGGCAAGATCTATTGATGACTTTTCATCTGGACTGATAGCAGCTAATTCTTCTTCATCAATAACAAGCACATCGAATTTTTTTAACGATGAAGTATTGGTCCTGTTAAGATTGACGCTATCAAGATTCAGAAAGTCGAAAGCATATTTGTTTTTACTGATCCGGCTTCTGAAAGCCAATGGATATTGGTTTTCAGAAAGCCAGTTTTTTAAAAATTTATATTCAAAATCTGGAAACGAGGCCAGTAATAATAGCCTCATCGGTGCTTCGTCAACAACTTCTACAGGCACTGGTTCTTTTGCCAGTGTATCGTTTTTCTGCAGACTAACGAATTCGTAAACAGCATTTCCCGTTTGTTTTGGGGTCGTTTTAAAGGAAAAGGTTTTCTTCGATTTTGCTCCAATAACGATTGAATCTACGGTTTTGCCCAGGCCTTTAAGCAAAAGTTTAACGGTTTCGCTTCCTGAATTCTGGTAAGTGCCCTGAACCTGCCATAATTCGGAGGTTTTTAATTTGCCTGGCCAATTGGCCGCGATTATCCCGGTGGGATTAGCCGAGGGGTGGAAGGTGATCCGATACCCTTCGAGTTGTGCCAATTCAGCTGCATTTAATCCGTAGCCGTAAATGCTCAGTTTCCTGATATTTGGATTTGATTTTAAGAAATAGGAGAGATCAGGAATGTTTATTGTTTTCGTATTTTTTATGTTCGAGGGAGATAATGCATATTTTTTTCCTTTCAGGCCGCTAATCGAATCCGGATGAGTGCCAGCGGTGATTAGAATAACCTCATCTGCACTTTGTGGCACATGCGTTTCGTATCTGATTGGTACCATTAAAAGTACAAAACAGCTTACTGCAATAATACTGGCAAGAATACGCCAGATCAATCTTGCTTTATTTAGCCTACGTAGCTCTTTATAAATCAGAAAAGCCAACAGAATCAAGCCTGCCAACATAGCGATATATTTAAATTCCATAGCTATCTGTCGGTTTTATTTAGGTTTTTAAAATAGTTTTGATACAAAGCCGAGGCCGGGGCAGCATGCTGCATCAGCGGTTTTGGGATTTCGGTACTGATCATTTTTTGTATGGCTTGTTGAACCTGATCTATATCGCTGATTATCGGATTTTTGTTTGTGCTCAATTTCCTTAAACTGCTAAGTGCATTCAGATAAGTAGCGGGATGATCGGCAGCGGCACCAATCATGTATTTTTCCGTTTGGTTGAGTATGAACTGATCTTGCGCTGTAAATTTTTTGCCTGTCTTCCTGTTTTCTAATCGTGCTAATGCTATTTTAAGTGTGGCTATTCTCTTTTCTTTTTGCTCAAAAGACATTTTTTGTACCGGCTGGGTAATTTTATCCAGCTCACCACTTAAACGTTTTTCAGGTTTTAGGGCTGCCGTTTTCACCGTCGTTTTAGCTACATAGGCACGCGATTTCTGTTGCAGATCTTTCAGTAACCGGAGTGCTTTATATTCATAAGGCAAAGCTTCCTGTGGTTTATAAGTTCGCAAACGTAGTTCAGCATTCCACATTTCGGTTAAAACCGCTTTTAACTGTGCTTTTATTTCAGGCTCGAAAAAGGTAGCGTCTTCCGCAATATCATGTTTATGAGCGTATTTGTCCATAATGTTGGTCACATCACCAAACTTTTCATCCTCAACCTTATGGGCCGCATGTTCGTCGTGGTCATCATGATCGCCACCAATTTCAGTTTCGTTCTCTTCGCTCAAAAACTGTCCGTAACGTAAGCGCAATAGCTTCTGGTCAATACCAATGTCGTTACTTCTGTTTTTAAAGGTTTGTACGGGTATGGATGATTGTTCTTTTAATAATTTTTCGGTATCGATAATGATCTGCCTTTCACTTCTGAAATATTCCGGAACCAGATTAACACCATTGGTCATTCCGGCTAAACTCATTAATTCAGCAGTATCTGCAATGGAAACGAAATACACATCCGAACGGCTTGATTGGCCATGGTTGTCCATCGCTTTGATGAAAAAATAAAGTTCATCGCCGGGTTTCATGCCCAGGCTTTTTAAATCAATCAATTTCTCCAGGGAAATGCTCTTCCTGTTGCCAAAATTTTTATCAAATGATAGTTTTTTCTCAGTAAAGCTCACGCCCTCACCTTTGCCGCTGGCCATTGTAGCTGATATAAAAGCATCGTTAATGCCATAATCATCCGTTAGCAACACCTTCAGGTTAATCTTTTGTGGCTGGCCGATGTCAATAGTCGTGTGCTGTTTTGGCTGGGTAATTTTAATATTTACCGGCAGGTCTGGAATGACTTCCATCTGGTAGAGATCTGATTTTCTACCATCAAGATCCAGCTGGTAAAAACCAGATTTTTGGACGGTTTTGCCGAAAGTCCATTGTGTGTGTGCAGCGTTTAAAGCTTTTAAAGGCACAGTTTCACTATTGTTAAAAATAAGTTTCAATTTTCTAATACCGATATTCGTTTCTATGTTCCAGTTTATTCGGGCACCTGTTTCTGCAGTAATGGTAAACTGTTTTTGCTTACGCCCGGCTTTTTGAGTGTAGGCTGGCGGAATGATGGTCACATTGAAAGCGGAAATCTCTGCCGGGATGTTTTCTTTGATCGGTTGCGTTTGATCTGCCTTTTCGCGGTCTTTTAAAAAAACACTTTTGCGCAAGGGTATCTGAGTAACACCAAAACTGAGCAGTAGGCCTGCTAACAGGATTACTAAGCCTGAATATAATTTTTTGACAGGCTCTTTTGGCTGCGCCAGTGTAGTAATGATGTTTTCGATCTTGTTGCGCTGTAATTGTTGTAGCAGGGATAAATCAGCCTGATTTTGCAGTAGCAGATGGGCACTTTCTTCCAGCTCTGGATATCGGTTATTTATAAAACGCGAAATATCGTTCTCGTTGATTTTCCAAATGGGTTTTATGTATAAAAGGATGCCCAGCACTACAGGAAAAACCACTGCAAAAAGCCATGGAGAAAAATGTAGCAGGTAAATGCCAATAAAGGATAAAACCAAAGCGATGGCCAGGGCAATGGAAGCCATGCCAATCAGATAAAAGCTAATCCATTTTATCCTTAAGTTACGGATCCAATTTTTACCTTCCGTTTTTAACATCATCTGGTTTTTTTCTGAATGATAAAATCCGTTCAGTTACAAAAATCAATAAGGCAGCTGCCCAAAATAAAGGTTGAATTGGTACATTTTGGACGATTTTTGTTATGGGATTGGTTTTGTCGGTCTGAAACACATTATTTTGTCTGGCAGATACACGTCGCTGATCGGCAGGGCTGTTTTCAAAGCCAAAATCTGCCGTATTTTCAGGGCTGATTACCATTGGCATTAATGCTTTCACAAATAAACCATCCCAAACCAGCTCATTCCATGCCGGATTGAAGCGGCTGTAAAAGTGGAAAATACGTAACCCATCAGCTTTTTCTTTGGTCAATATGGCATTCCCGAAACCATCGCTCCATATTTTTTTGGTGTTATTGGCTGAGGCAATTCTTTTACTCAATTTAACATGGCGACCGTCCAGGTTGATAAATGAAGGCTCGTCAATTACTTTCCCGTTTTTATATTGCAACAGGATTCCATTTGTGGTGATAGAAGATTTGAATTTGGCGGTCGCTGCATCACCTGATAGCCAAAAACCAATATCAGCTTTTGCAGCGGGTGAATTGATCATGATTTTCCGGTTGGTGAAACTACCGATTGCTTTTAAGGCAGCAATAAGATATTTGCCATCTGCAGTTCCCGGAGCCTGATGTAAGGCAACATTTATCGGTTTTAAATCTCCTGAATTTAAATTTCGGTAAGTAGTACTGGATGGGCTTGATTTCGCTTCATATTTTTCTTCTGCATATCCGGTAATCCAGCTGCTTAAGCTATCGGTTTGATTTAAAGGGACCCAATTCAATTTGTAATTAAGGACCGGTAGTTCGTTGCCAAAATAGGTTAAGCGCCGATTGGCAAATAAATAAACATTCGCCCTTGCCGGAACGAACTGATCAGCTGCATGGAGTAAGGCAGTAAAGCTGAGGTTAGTTGCTGGTTTTGTTTGATCATCAGCCGTATCTTTTAAAGTTAAAGTCTTAAAGCCCACATTAAAATCATGGATTTCGTATCCCTTTTTTAGCAGTGAATCGATCGTTTTTTTATTTGACTCGAAAACCTGTTTAAAAGTAGCCCTATCGAGCAAAACCCAGCCGGTTCTCTTTTCGGCCATGGCTATTTTTTTTAAATATGGCTTTGCCATAAGAAATGCCAATAGTGCCAAAAGCAAACAGCGAAGTAGCAACAATAACCAGTCGTTAATTTTAAAGCTTCTAGCGCTTGCTCTCGAACTTTCACCAAGCAGTGCAATGCTGCCAATTTTAATGGTTTTGCCCTGTTTAACATTCCACAGGTGAATAATGAACGGAACAATTAATCCGGCCAGTGCCAATAAACCTATGGGATATAAAAAATGCACGGGTTAAATTCTAAGTTTACTTCTTTGTTTTAAAAAATCTCTTAAAGCCTCATCTAAAGGTTCATCGCTACAAATGGTCCGGTAAGAAATCCCTCTGTCGAGCATATTAACCCTCGTTTTCTTTAAATAAGCAGCGAATTTATTTTTATAATCGGCCCTTGCTTTTTTCTGGTCAATCTGGATCGTTTCGCCCGTTTCTAAGTCTTCAAAGGTGTTGTAACCTTTAAAATCGAGATCAAATTCATTTCTCGATAACACATGAAAAACCACAATCTCATGCCTTAACGAATTTAGCGTGTCCAGTAATTTGAAAATCTCATCGTCTTTTTGATAAAGGTCAGTCAGGAAAATGAGCAATTCGCGTTTTTGGGTACCGGCAAATAATTCTTTATAATGTACAGGTTGGGTAAAAGTTCCATCAGGAACGATCTGTTCCAATTGATAAAATAACCTGGCCAAATGCTGATAATCCTGCCTGGCTGTCATAGAAAAGATGCCACTATTCTTGAGTACATACAGTCCAATCGCATCCCCCTGTAAATTGGCCAGGTAAGCTAATGACGCACCGAGATAGCGGGCATAATCTATTTTTTTGAAATCGCCGTCGCTATGGTTCATCGATGCACTGGCATCTATCAGAATACGCACGGAAATATTGGTTTCCACTTCCGATTCACGAATATAATAGCGATCTGAACGGGCAAACATTTTCCAATCGAGTGAGCGCAGATCGTCGCCGGGTTGGTAACTTCTGTATTGACTAAACTCTAACCCCGCACCTTTTAGGGTACTTTTATTAATACCATTCATAAACCCATCAATCGTCATTTTAGCCGATAAGGAGAGGTCTTTAATGGCCATTAATATTTTCGGATCGAGCAGCTTACTCATTCAATATTGACTTTTGGTTTCGAAATGCCTTTGATCAGTTCGTTGGTAACCTGATCTGATGATATATTTTCGGCCTCTGCCTTAAAGTTCATTAATATCCGGTGCCGCAATACCGGATAGGCCATAGCTTGTAAATCTTCGGTAATTACCGCGTATCTGCCTTTAAATAAAGCTCTTGCTTTCGCTGTTAAAATCAGGGCCTGCCCGGCCCGCGGACCTGCACCCCAGCGTACCCATTCTTTTACAAAATTTACCGTGGTGGTATCAGGCCGGCTGGCACGGATCATTTCGCTTACATAGGTAATGAGGTCGTCGCTGATGCTTACCTCGCGGGTGATGGCCTGGAGTTCCTGAATTTCCCCGGCACCGATAATCGGGTTGATGATAACTTTTTTACTGCCCGTAGTACTGCTTAAAATCTGGGTTTCTTCAGCAGCAGTAGGGTACCCGATTTTGATGTATAACAGAAAACGATCCAGCTGCGCCTCGGGCAGCGGGTAGGTTCCGGCCTGTTCAATAGGGTTTTGGGTAGCGAGGATAAAAAACGGACGGTCTAAAGGATAAGTTTGCCCGCCATAGGTTATTTCAAATTCCTGCATGGCCTCTAACAAAGCCGATTGTGTTTTTGGGGGAGTCCTGTTCACCTCATCAGCCAGAATAATATTGGCAAATAATGGTCCTTTATTAAATTTAAAGAAGCGTTTTCCGGTCACATGATCTTCTTCCAGTATTTCAGTACCTACAATATCGGTAGGCATTAAATCGGGCGTAAACTGGATTCTTCTGAAAGAAAGATCTAATGCCTCAGATAGGGTTCTTACCATTAATGTTTTGGCTAAACCAGGTACTCCTTCCAACAGGCAGTGCCCACCAGCCATCAATGCAATCAGCATTTCTTCGATAATTACATCCTGACCAACAATTACCTTCTGTATTTCGCTTTTTAACAGGGAGATCTTACCGATCAATATTTTTAGGTTGTTTTCTGAACGCTCCAAAATGGTTGACTTTTTACGTATAATGATATGGAGCTTCAATATAGCGCATATTGACAGATAGTTTTAGTCATAAAAGAAGAATATCAAAAAATTTACAAGATAATTTGGTTAAAAAGTACGAATAATAAAAAATGAAGGTAATTTTAGACTGTGCAACGAGCTAAATTCACATTTGCGAGGATAAAATATAATTCAGGCGACTGGGATACCGACCAGCGCATGCCCTCTAATCTGTTAAATTCTTTGTTGGAATATACTACCATTCCGTTAGATGAAGAAGAGAAAATTGTAGAATTAAGCAGCCGCGATTTATTTAAATATCCTTTTTGTTATTTAAGCGGACATAAACTGGTTCAGTTTACGCAGCAGGAAGCTGTGAATTTTAAAACCTATGTACATAATGGGGGTTTCGTTTTTGTTGATGATTGCAATCACGATATTGACGGTTTGTTTGCCCGATCTTTCGAAACCCAGATGAGTAACCTTTTTGGCCCTCAGGCGTTAAAGAAAATTCCCAATAACCACGGGATTTACAGCGCATTTTTTAAGTTTGAGAAGGGGCCACCTACCACTTCTTTCGAACTGAACGGCTGGGGCGATGATCTGGTGCACGATTATCTGAAAGCCATTACCGTTAACAACAGGATAGGGGTATTGTACAGCAATAAAGATTATGGTTGCGAATGGGATTACGATTTCAGGAACAAACGCTTTTTAGCCGAAGACAATACAAAATTCGGGGTAAATATTATCCTGTATGCCATGGGTGTTAACAGTTAGCTACAGTTTTCAGTGAGTAATTTTCAGTTAATTAGTCTCAGTGCTGTCAGATTTACCATCTGCCAGGCTTTAATCTTTTGCTTGATGAGTTTCAACAGCCTTGAATTGTGATAGCTATCGCAACGTTTTCAAAAAATCCAGTCCTGCACACATCGTTCAACGTTTTATCATCAAGATATCTTTAAAAGCCACATATAACGTTTCATTATCGCTAAATTTTATATTTTTGGGTGATTATAATTAATCCGATATGTTTATGAAGATGCTTTTTAGGGCTTGCGCGCTCTCTGTTTTAATCTGTTCTGCTATTGTGGCAAGTGCGCAAACAGTTACTTTAGATTATTTCTTCAATCGCGAAACCCATAAAGATAAACAGGGTAAAGACGTTCGTTTTCATTATCTGTGGGGTGAGCGCGCAATGAGCGGTTTTTCAATTTTAGGTAGTGTATTTAAAAAAGAAGGATTTAAATTGGATTCTCTTGAAACAGCCCCAACATTGGCCAATTTAAAGGAAAGTGATGTCTATTTAATTGTAGATCCAGATCGTTTGAAAGAAAACCCGAAGCCGAATTACATCGAGGCTAGCCATGTTGCTGCAATTTCTGATTGGGTAAAGCAGGGTGGCGTATTGGTAATGTTTGCTAACGATAGCGCTAATGTAGAATTGCTGCACTTCAATAAACTGGCCAATGTATTTGGCATGCACTTTACCAATGATCTTCAAAATTATGTGATTGATGACAATCATTTTGAAGACGGAGCTATTTCTATCAAAAATAATCCTGTGTTTAAAACCGCGCAAAAAATATTTATGAAAGATGTTTGCGCCATTGAAACCAAAGGCGCTACCAAACCAGTATTAAAAAATAATGCCGGCGCAACAGTTATCGCCCATGCTCAATATGGCAAAGGTAATGTAGTTTCCATTGCCGACCCCTGGTTATACGATGAATATGTTAATGGCCGTTTGCCAAAAGAAATGGGCTTTGAAAACGATAAAGCAGCTGTCGATCTGGTAAAATGGTTAAAAAAACTTGCCCGTAAATAATTTAAAGTTTATCCAGCTTAAAATAACCTAACTGTATTTCATCTTCGGGTAAATCGCCTGAGGATGGTTTTATTTGAATATGATATTTTTGTTTTGATTGATCACTCAAAATATCTTCAATCTTATAAATATCATCTACATCAATGCCATACTTTTCGTCAATATGAGAATTGGCACCTCTAATGGAATTGGTTTTAAAAAACACCGTTTTCTTCGCTTCCTGTATCGCTTTTGCCCTTTCATCGTGTACTGATAATACAATATGATGCTGTTCGTATAACTGATTACTTAAATAGCCGCCAAGGTTAATAAAGAATAATTTATGTAGAGAAGGTAGGGTATGCTCATCACGTAACCCGATTTTTATTTCATAATCATCAACTTTATTTACTTCCCGCCAACCGTCAATGTGCAGGCTGGTTCCCGCCTCAGGCCAGAATGCTTTAATCTCCGGAACAAGATCTTTTAGTGAAGGGGCTATGCCAAAGAAATAATCATGTTGCTCTACATTTCGTTTTGGGGCTTTTGAGCCCAATAAAATCATATATAATTTTAAATCGTTCATCAGTATATTAGTTCATTGATACCTTCCGGCGTTTATCATTCAATTTCGATCATTAATAAAAACTTACCTCTTTTAACAGCATTAAGCCAAATAGGTTCTTAGATTTTGGGATTTTCTTCGTTTTTTAAGCAGATAGACGTAGAGATCAATTTGCAGCGTGCAATGGGTCGAAGCATCTCATGCTCAATAGCATTTCGGAATTTTGATCCTAACTGATCCTTCGAGTTCGCTACCATTTACAGCATCCAATTTTATCTTATCTTCTGTTTTCTCATCGACCGAAATAAATGGCATATTTAGAAAATGAACGAATGTGGTTCTTGGCGGTAGGTAGTCCCGCCATTCGCTATAGCTCCGATAGAAAAAATCGGAGGCTGCCGCTGTTGTCGGGTTTAGGAACAAAGTTTATGCGCCCTGCCAGCACTAATATGAAATACTGTCGAAGTCACTTAGCCCTCCTGCCCGTTGCAGGCGGGGGCTGAAGTGTTACCCTGCAGCAACGAGGCACGAGGAAGCGAAGCGTAAAAGCGAAAGACGGGAGCAATCGCCTATGTTTTGCAAAAGCCCTGCGCTCCGGATAAAATTTAATCAAATATTGACGCCAAATAGAACAAGCCAATAGGCGGCGGTGGATCGGTACCGTTTTTGAAAATACCGCATTGGGAGGGGGAACTAGAACAAATATGTTGTTTAATTAATCATCTCATTTTAATTTTCCATCAATCCAAAACAATTTCCTTTTTTAAAGATTGTATCTGTTACAAATGGATACGAAAACAGCAAAAAAGAAAATTGCCATTATCGGTGGCGG
Organism: uncultured Pedobacter sp.; assembly: GCF_913776295.1. Classification (GTDB taxonomy): domain Bacteria; phylum Bacteroidota; class Bacteroidia; order Sphingobacteriales; family Sphingobacteriaceae; genus Pedobacter. Next base: position 24,040 of record NZ_CAJYOJ010000025.1, on the reverse strand, counting down.
CCCAAGTGGTTTGTTCATGTACAAAAGATTAATTGAATCTAAAAACCACAACTTTGAGATCGAGATATTCGAACGCAAAGACTATTTGGGGGCTGGCATGCCTTATAGTGCCGAAGGGGCAGATGTTGAGCATATTACGAATGTGTCTGACAATGAAATTCCGATTATATTCAACTCCATTGAAGATTGGGTGAAAATCGCGCCAAAAGAAATTTTAAAAAAGTTTGATATCGATGCAGATAGATTTAACGAGTACAAGGTATTACCCCGATTGTTTTTTGGTGAATACCTTTCCGCTCAGTTTAGTTTGTTAAAAGAAGTTGCAGAAAATAAAGGTATTAAAACCCATGTGCATTTAAACTGCACAGTGGATGATATTATCGATTCTCCTGCAGATCACCAGGTCGCGGTAAGCGTTCAAGGGCAGGAAAAAGCCTGTTTTGATCTGATCATCATCTGTACAGGTCATAATTGGCCAAAAAAATACGAAGGTAAAATCCCTGATTATTTTGATTCTCCCTATCCACCCAAAAAAGTAGCATTGGAGGTGAACCACGCCGTTGGCATTATGGGTTCATCATTAACTGCGATTGATGCCTTAAGAACCCTGGCCCGGAAAAACGGAAAGTTTACCGATAATGAAGATGGTACCTATTCTTACCAGACAGATAATAAGGGTTTTAAAATCGTGATGCACTCGCGCAGCGGCCTATTGCCGGCGGTGAGGTTTCATCTGGAAGATTCTCATTTAGGCAAAGAAGAAACACTGAGCAAAGCAGAAATCCAGCAAAGCATAAAAGAAAATGGAGGTTTTTTACCTTTAGATTTTGTATTTGAGAAGAATTTCAAAGAGATGTTCATTGAAAAAGATCCTGTTTTTTATAAAAAGATCAAAGATATGGACCTGGAAGAGTTTGTCGGCGCCATGATGGACTATCGTGAAAAAATGGAACCATTTGACCTTTTCAAAAAAGAATACGATGAAGCAGAAAAATCGATCGAGAAAAGGAAATCCATATATTGGAAAGAAGCGCTCGCCATTTTAAGCTTCGCAATGAACTATCCTGCAAAATACCTTTCTGCAGAGGATATGGAACGTTTGCAAAAAGTATTGATGCCACTCATCTCCATTGTAATTGCATTTGTGCCGCAAAGCTCGTGCAGGGAGCTTTTGGCCCTTCATGATGCAGGCGTATTAAGCATTGTTGCCGTTGGCGATGATGCCGAAGTAGAGCCCTTAAAAACTGGGGGTGCAGATTATCATTATAAGGTAAATGATAAAAAGGTCACCGTCCATTTTGATACCTTTATTGATTGTATTGGCCAGCCTCATCTTTCTTTTGACGACTTCCCTTTTAAAAGCTTAATAACCAATAGCACTATTAGTCCGGCGAAGCTAAAATTCAAATCTGCCGAAATAGGGGAGAAGGAAATGAAGCGCAATGATTTGGTAATCAAAAATGGCGAGGATTATTTCTTAACCGTTCCCGGTATTACCATCAACGATCATTTTCAGGTGGTTGATGAAGCTGGCCATGCGAATGAAAGAATCTACATCATGGCCGTTCCGTACATAGGAGGTTATAATCCGGATTATTCCGGCATCGATTTCTGTGAAGCAGCATCAGGAGCGGTGTTGGACCGTATTTTGAGCTAAAAATTCCAGTTATTTTCACTTAAAGAGTATAGATAGGATCTAATTTTATGGACTATCTATACTGGTTCCTCAATACCTTTGGTAAAGGCCTTGTTTTTTAATTTACAGCTATTTGATGTGTTCCTTTATAAATACCTGAGGATTATAAAACCGTTCATTCAATTGCGTATTATTAAAAGTTAACCAGCTTGCACAGCCATAATCATCAAATTTTTTCCTGATTTCCAAATGAAGATGGTGGTAATCGCCACCATACTTTTTACTTTCCTGCGGTGTAAATAACCTTGCTAATTTCGTATTTTGATCTACCGCCTGACCGTTGCTTACATAAACTTCTTTCAGGTGTTTGTAAGAGGTAAACATCATTTGGCCGTTAGGGAGTTTATGTTTAACCACCACAGTACGTTGATTTTCACCCAAATGTACAGAGCAAACTATTCCGTTCGCCATGGCATAAACGCCAACGAGTTTGGTTTTGGGTTGAGTAGGATTGATATCTATGGCCGTATGGATATGGCCTTTAAAATAACTGTCGCGGTGATCGCCAAAAATGCTGATGATTCTGATGTTATTTACTTTTTTTCGGTTAACCAAATCAAAGGGTAGGAACCACTGATCGGCTGTTTTTGCCGGAGACGCATCCGTGTAATAAGGTTTCCAGCGATCGCGGTCTTTTTCAATGGTTGGCGTTTCGAATAATAAAATAGATAAAAAAAGAAATAATTTTGTTTTCATGCCAGGGATTAATTTAGGGCAAGATAATGATTTTTTAGGGTAAACTATTTTTATAGTTTAAAAAAAGGATCTTCATCTCGATTGCGTTTTACTACGCTCGAAATGAAGTTCCTTATTAGATTTTCGCGGTGGTAGATGGTAACATCTGCCACTGATTCAAATAGTTTAGGCAGATACAGTCAGATGGTAACTAACTCCACGGTAAAATAATTACACCAAAATATCCTCTTTCAAAGCTTCCGCAGCCGGGTTAAGCAAAGTGCCAATTAATTCCGGAACCGGAACATCGGTACTTTCGCTGTAACCATGTGTCAACAACCTTACCCTATTAATGCAAACCCTGATAAATTCAGGTACAAAAAGGTCGAATTTTTCAAATTTTGAGGCTAATTCTGGGTTTTCCTGTTGAAATGCTAGAATTACATCTGCCACCTGACGCCAGAATTGTTTTTCGTCCATTCCCACATAACTGTGGAAAATGTTGCTTAGATACCTAAAAACGGCATCAAAGATGCCCGAAAGAATAAATAAAGGCGCCAACTCATCATTAATTTCTCTTAGAATATCCACCAGGTCATTCGGTAACTTTGATTTTGATTCTTCTGTTAACACAATCTCCTCTACAAAATCTTTGATGATAATGCGTTGTGGTATGCCGTTTTTCATTACCAAAATGGTGTTTTCTCCATGTGGACTGAAGAAAAAAGCATGTTTGTAAAAAATCCTTAACACTGGTTTCAGATAAGCTGATAAATAGGCATTTAACCAGCTGGACGCATCTAATCCTGATTTTTCGATCAGTGCTTCAACCATACTTTTGCCCTTGTCATCGACATAAAGTAAACTGGCCATCGTCATCATGTTTTCGCCCTCAAGCAAGTAATTTTCTGCACTTTCCCGCCAGATTGCACCTAAAAATTCCTGGTATTGATAAGGTGAACCAGGTATTTCACTGTATTGCGGATGTGTATAGGCTACGGTTGCTACCTCTCCTAAAAGTACCACCCGTGTCTGTTTTAAATATTCATCGCCTTGCAGCATATCTTTTGCCCATTGGGTTACTCTTGGCGCAATAGCCAGTTTTTTTGGCGATAACCCTCTGAAAATGGAAGTATTTAAGATTGATATGGCCGTTTTTACGTAGTGCTTTTTGGGTTGACTTACGTTAAAGAAAGTACGGATACTGTTCTGGCACATGTATTCATCATTACCAATACCTACCGGAATAATCAGCTGATGGGCGATATCGTGTGCAAGCTGTAATACGATTTTATTGTTCCATTGCCATTCGTGCACGGGTATAAAAAGATAATCATCGGGCCGCAGCTGCTGTTGGATCAATACCTGATTAAAATCGTGCACTTGCTTTAAGCTGAGTTCTTCATTATAGAAAGAAAATGGAGAAATACTTTCAATACTTTTAAAGGTTGCCCTCGATTGATGTACGGCTAACCAGGCCAGTTGTGTTTTCTGCGCGGCTTCAGGCGCATATTTGCCCTGATCGCTATGGTTAAAACCGATCCTCCCTTTATTGATTGTTGCCCAGGGATGTCCATCCATCTGATGCTCAATGGTTTGGTAGTCGGAGTTGGCCAGTTCATCAGCTGTTAAACGGCCTTTTTCGTGGATATAGGCGTCCGCATATAAGGTATTTAGTGTTTCTTCAATAAAATGGGCCAAGGTAAAGGGTTTAACCCCAAAGGTTTGCTGTAATTCGGTATAAAAAGCAGGTGCATTGTTTACGGCTACGCGCTCACCGTCGACAAATTTTTTGATACTCTTTTTATCAATATGCAGATAATCTAAAGCACGCAATTGACCAGAGAAAGTATAATAAACATGATTGGTATCTGTAGCCAGACGGAACTCAGAATTTCCCTGTTCATCCGTATTGATCAGCGTTGGTTCAGCTAATTTCTCGTGCATCAACTCCACAATCGATTTTGCTATATAGTTTAGGTTTACCCTATCCCAAATTTCTTTTTTCAAAGGTTTTATGTGATTGAAATTGTTGTAATTCATGGTATTTTTTAAGTTATTGTTAGTCCGGATTTGTAATCCGGATTGATTTGTTTTATGAAATCAATTCTTTATGGTCGGGATTACAAATCCCGACCAACATAGTTGTTAGTCCAGATTTGCAATCTGGATTTTTTGTATTCCTGATTTAAAATCCTGCTCACTGGTCGGATTACAAATCCCGACCAGCCAATTGTAAATCTGCTTCCGCAAACTCATCTTCCTGCTGCTCCTCATCTACACTAAACTGTTGAAACGCAATTCGTTTTTCTACCGGATAGATTTCGAAACCGAATATGGCATTAATGATGGAGGCATTGCGGTAGGCGCCCATGCCCAGGTCCGGTGTCACGAATCCATGGGTATGCAATTCGGCATTTTGAACAAAAACTTCGTTTCCGTTTACATCAATAGCATAGTTGCGGTGTACGTTGAAAAGACCATCGGCATTGCGTGTTATCCGATCATTGATGCCGGATAAAAAGCCAGGTTCATTATATTGGTAACCAGTTGCCAATATCACAAAATCAGTGTCAACATTAAAGTCTTTTTCGCTTTCGGTATGGTAAAATTCAAGTTGGTATTTACCACCGGTATTTACTGTTAAGTTGTTCAGTTGGCAGTTGGGCATCAGCTGTGCATTCACCTTTTCACCATCAACACTCAATTCGTAAAGTTTATCAAAAATCTGGTTAATCAGTTCGAAATTTATTCCCTTGAACAAAGAATTTTGTTTGCCCAACAGTTGTTTGCGTTTGGCATCATTCAAATGATAAAAATGATCTACATATTCGGGGGAGGTAAGCTCCAGTGTCAGTTTCGAATATTCCATAGGGAAAAAGCGATCTGGTCTCGTAAACCATTTCAGTTTTAATCCATTTTCAGTTTCGGGCAAAAGATCGTAGAAAATTTCTGCTGCACTTTGTCCGGAGCCGATAATGGTTACGGTTTTTTGATTCAGCAAGGTGGGTTTGAATGTTAAATATGCAGAAGAATGGATCACATTTTGATGTTCAAACGGATCAATAAAATTGGGTACTTTTGGCCCCGTACCGGTTCCGAGTACGATTTTTTTAGTCAAAATGATTTCTGTTGCGCCGGTTGCCTGATCAACTTTTTCTACCTGATAAATGCCGTCAGCGTAATTGATATGACTTACTTTCTGCCCGAAATGGCAGTTCTGCAGGTGATTGATTGCCCATCTGCAATAAGCGTTATACTCTTTGCGAAGCACAAAAAAATCTTCCCTGATGTAGAATTTATAGAGGCGATCTTTTTGTTTGAGGTAGTTTAGAAAGCTGTAGGCACTGGTTGGATCGGCCATGGTAACCAGGTCAGCCAGGAAAGGCACCTGTAAAGTGGCATCGCTCAGCATCATTCCAGGGTGCCAGTTAAACTCGCTGGCCTGATCTAAAAACAAGGTGGATAAACTATTGATGGGCGCGCATAAAGCCGCCAAACCTAAATTGAAGGGGCCAATTCCGATCCCAACAATGTCATATATTTTCTGTTCCTGCATTATATTTCCTCCGTTTCAAATTGTGCTGTTTTTAGCATGGCATAAGCTTTGGCCTCAGGGAATTTTTCCCAGTACCAATCACGGTAACAGAAGGTTAACGTGGCCGTTTTGTGTGGCATTTCAATTACTTTTTGGTACCTGTAGCCCAAACGTGTACCAAACATATGCATGGCTCTGCTTTCTACCGCTGCCTCGCCGATACATTTGCCAACCATACTCTGGTCAAAAACAAAATCCAGCATGGCCTGTCCGGTTGGGAAACTAAATTTTTTGTCTTTTTCAGTAGGCGCAATCAACAGGTGAGAACCATAGTCAGAGCTCAGGGCTTCATAACAAGCGCCAACACCATCCCGCATGGGCCAGTAAGGTTCGATAGTAAAATTAGGCTCTCCGTTAATTTCACCTATAAAACTGTGCGAAGCGTCGCCGGGAATTAAGGTGCGGTAAAAAAGTTCCAGCGCTTTAATCGGTCCGTCCATTTTCCAGATCGGTTTCGCATGTTCCTGGTTAAACCAGTCGTGTACCATTTCCAGATCGCGGTCTATATCGAAAGAACGGATCGTAATGGTAATATCCTCTTTAGGAAAGAACCTACTATACATGGCCTCCATGGTTTTCGGTTTGATCAGGTTGTCACAGAAGAAATATTTGGTTAAAGGATTCGGGAACGCGCGGTAAATAGCAGGATTTTCGATAGGGGCGCTCGCTTCGTCTATGTTGCATAAATTGGTAAGCAGGTTGCCTTTAACTTCCCAGTCGCGGCGATTGATGATATAATCGACCAGGCCAGTGGTATCGCTGTTTTCGAATTGTTTAAATTCGAGGTAAACCAAATCTACAAGGCTTTTTTCTTCGGCCAAACCATTGCTTGCAATGGCATTTACCACACCCAAAATATTGTTAATAAGCAGATAATAAGTAAGTTTTGGCAGAATGTATGCATTTGGAACAATCGAGCCGCTTTCTGCAGCAATACCCGGACACGCCTTTTCCAGTGCTTCTGCCCGGGCATCGCTAAAGAAAAAACCCTGATTATCTCTGAAATAAAGTTTGGCAGGATAGTAATTTTTATCCAGTTCTACCATTACATTTTGCTGATGGAACTCAAAGGCCATCCCAAAATTATTGTAAAGGCCAACAATTGGCGTTACACACAGATGTAGATACTGCTTAAACCAGTTTACAGCGGTTTGCGTAACGGTTTTGTTTTTACTGATGGCAGCTTCTTCGATCAGGTTTACCATTCTTGGCTTTTGGCCCGGCAAAGCATCCTGGCAAAGTGCTGCTAATAAGGTCACATTTTTTTCTGCTTCTTCTCCTTTAAAAGGATTATGCCTGATGCTGATATTGAAGCCATCAATGTTTTCGCCCTTATAGTTTACGGTGATAAAGGCAGGGTCGGTAATGAATTCGATTTCAGGAAATTCTGCCTTGGCAGCCTTTCCATAGGCTGTTTTTAACAATCTGCTTACGTCATAACCGCGATGAAGTTCCCGCACCAGATTAACCCTTTCTGAATTGGTTATTTTTACATGTAAAGAAAATTTAAGCATCCAATCGCTTAAGGCGTGGTAAACCGTTCTAACAGAAGATGTTGGGGTATACCATTCTCCGAAATGCCCCAAAAAGACCAGCAGTTTTTCTTGCTGCATCGCTTTTACATTCGGAAGTTCAAGCAAGTGTTGGGCCTCCCAGGGGTGCATGGGCACTACTTTATGATTGGGATGCTGATCGAGCAAGCTGATTATTTCCGTATGATTGCTATCTAATAACTCTATTCTAAAAAGATCGGTCATGTCAAAACCTTCTGCATTTTTCTCTATAATGTTTTCTGCTGAGATCAGAAAATAAGCCAGCTGGAAAGACCCCTGCGTTTCCGGCGAATATTTTAAAAGGTCTTCTTTACTGTTAAAACCAGACCTCCCTTTAGGAAAGGGGTGCGCATTGTGACCTAAAAACAGAGATTGCTCTGCTTCGATGAAGCTCATTTTGGCAAAATTTACAGGCTTGCCATTTTGTTTAAAAAATGATAAAAATGCTTCGAGGTTTTCTATGCTGTTGGCCAAACGCTGTTTAACCAGATCGGCATCAACAGCACCGAATTCCTGCGCACTGAACTGGATAGCCAGTTCCATGAACCGGTATATCGTGATGGGATTGATGGCATCTGTAACAATATTTCTTTCAATTACAGGGAAATTAAATACATGCCGGCCACTATCGGCATAAAATTTCAAAGGTGCATATACTTCGTAACCAATAGCACTAAAATCGAATCGAATGTGCAAACGGTCATTCGTGGTAAGCAGGTAATTGGCTAAAGGTTCATCATATTTTGGGACGCCTATATAACGGCTCCAGTTGGTAAATTCCCGACAGTAACTGTTTAGAAGCGCATTAAAATTAGTTTCTTCTGAAATCTGCTGAAGCCTGGTTGAGTCTAACATATTCATTTCCATGTTTTTTAATGATTTTAATAATGTTTTCAATATCGCTGATGGTAGTTAGCGGGTTAAGTAAGGTAAACTTAAGGTAGAACTGTCGGTTAATTTTGGTGCCGGCAACCAATGCTTTTCCTTGATTGAACATGGCTTTTTTGATGTATTGGTTCATGGCGCAGACATTCAGGTGCAGGTTTTTTGGGTGGTAACGGAATACCAGTGCACTCATGTCGGATTCGTTCATCAGCTCAAAATCTTGATCTGAATGTAATAGTTCGGCAATTTTTGCTGCGGTCTCAATAATCGTATTAAAATAAACACCCAGTTTGTTTCTACCCATCATTCTGAGTGTGAACCAAAGTTTAAGGGCATCAAATCTGCGGGTGGTTTGTATCGATTTGTTCACCTGGTTCGGCAAACCATCCTCATCATGGTCTTTTGGATTTAAATAGTCAGCATGATGCGTTATCAGGTTGAAGAAGTTTTTATCCCGCACCAGGAAGCCACTGCTGCTTACCGGCTGGAAGAACGATTTATGATAATCAACAGTAACCGAATGTGCAAGCTCGATACCATTGAGCAAGCTTCTGTACTTGTCTGTCAGCAATAGTCCACAGCCATAAGCCGCGTCGATATGGAACCAGGTGTTGTATTTTTGACTTATGGATGCAATTTCTTTCAGCGGATCAATATTTCCGAAGTCGGTGGTACCTGCTGTACCTACAATGGCAATGGGAATATTGCCCTGAGCAATTTCCCGCTTAATGGCATCTTCCAGTAAAACCGTATTCATCCTGAAACTGCGGTCGGTTTTGATCTTGACCACTGATTTTTCACCCAAGCCTAATAGTGAGGCGTTTTTCTGGATACTGAAATGCGCTTTTTCAGAGACAAATATTCTGAAACGGGAAGCTTCCCGGGGTAGTCCCTCAACCTTAATATTGTGGTTTAACACTGTAATGGAATAATGATCGCGGGCCAGTAAAAGTCCCATTAAATTGCTCTGTGTACCACCGCTGGTAAAAATACCATCGGCTTTTTTGCTGTAGCCAATCTGATCGCAGGTCCATTCAATTAGCTTTTGTTCAATCAACGTACCACCTGCACTTTGGTCCCAGGTATCTATAGAGGAATTAATGGCCGAAATCATGATTTCCGCAGCTACCGCCGGAATCACGATGGGGCAGTTTAAATGCGCAATATAAGCTGGGTGGTGAAAGGCAACCGCATGACTGGTGTAAAGTTGTTCAACTTCTTGCAGCAAAGCATCGTAGTTGGCATGTGTTTTTTCGAATTCGATCGAATCAAACAGTGGTCTTAATTCCGACGGCGATACCCCACTAAAAGGTTGCTGATTTTTAAGGAGGAATTTTTTTACCGCCTGGGTAACTTTTCCTACCGCATGCAGATATTCTGCTTCATTTTCGTGGTGAAAGATTTCCTTGGTCGGACTTTCCGTAAGGAAATCAATAAGTTCATGTTTTTCTAGGTCTGATGTAAGCATTTGGTTTCAATTTTTCAAAAAGTAAAAGGTGAAAGTTTAAAGGCAATAAGTAACAGGACATAGGAAGCCTAAATTTTTGGTTGAAAGGGCTAAAATAAAGGTTGCAATTCCAAACCTATCTCGACTGCTAAGATATATCTTTATTTAGATTGATTAAAAATAATATTGAAAATATTTTTAACATTTGGATATTAAATTATTCAATTAAAATGAGTTAAATGATTTATTGTTGAAAAAAAAATAAAAACAAAAAAATTATTTGGATTTAATCTAAATAAATTATTGCTTTGCGGGAAATATTCGGTTAATGCACTAAACAAATAAAAATGAAAAATCTATACTTAATTATAATCCTGATTGCTGGATTTATCGTTACCAGTGAAGCGCAAACGATTACCGGGAAGGTAATGGGCGAAACGGCTCCACTTGCCGGAGCAAATATAAAAGTGGAAGGTAAAAGCGCTTCGGCTACAACCGCTACTGACGGTAGCTTTGAAATTAAATTAACTGCAGGTTCCTATCAATTACAGGTAAGTTATGTAGGCTATACTACCATACAACAAAAAGTGAGTTTGGTTAAAGATCAGACCGTTAATCTAACCCTTTATTTAAGTCCAACGGCTAATATGCGAGAGGTTGTAGTGGTTTCATCCCGTAAGCCGACAAAAATAAGCGAGATACCAGGTACCGTTTGGGTAGTGGACGGTGCAAAAATCCAGGAACAGGCCAGAGCCGGAGTTCCCCTTAAGCAAACTCTGGCGCAATTGATTCCAAGTTTGGATGCCGGCCCCGAAGGGCGTACCAATTATGGGCAGAACCAGCGGGGGAGGGATGCATTGGTAATGATTGATGGCGTATCGCTAAACAGTACACGTGGCGTAAGCCGTCAATTCGAATCGATAGATCCGTTTAATATTGAAAGAATCGAAGTTTTATCTGGTGCAAGTGCTGTTTATGGCGGGGGTGCAACAGGTGGTATCATCAACATCATCACGAAAAAAGGGCAGGATAGTCAACCCAGTTTTACTACACAGTTTGGTGTACGTAGTGGTTTGAAAGAAAAAAGCGATCACGATGTACGTGTAGCACAGGCTATTTCTGGCGGTAGCAAAGATTGGAGCGGGCGCATCGGTATGGCTTTCCAGAAAAATAATGCCGCCTTTGGTGCAGATGGAAAGCAGATTTTTACGGATATTACCCAAACTGATTTACAGTACAACCAATCTTTTGATTTCTTTGGAAGTACTGAATTTAAATTGACAGATTATCAAAAACTATCTGTAAATGCCCAGTATTATAATTCGGGTTACCGCGGTGATAAAGACCTTTTCTTAGGGGCAAATTATGGTGGCTTATTATCCAATCCGGCGCTTTTGGAAATGAGAAACGGTTACGCGTCAGATGTCGACCCAAAAACAAACAGAGCCAACATCAATGCCAATTATCAGGCAAGCGAAATTTTAGGCGGACAGACATTGTATGTACAGGCCGCTGCTAGAAGTGAGGAGCTTAGCTTTCACCCGTTCCCGGGCCAGGCGGCTATACCACAACGGCTTTACAGTGGTTCATCTATCCAAAACACCAGTTACAGTGCTTTAAAACTGGTATTGAACAAAGATTGGAACAAGCTGAACCTTACTTATGGCGTTGATGCAGACAACGAAAATTTTAACGCACAGCAGGCTTTGTTTGATAGGGCAAAAGCCTTTGCATCTGGTGGTTTAACTAATACTACAGTAGCAACAATTGCACGTTATCCTGATTTCAGGGTAAATGGTTTATCTGGTTTTTTACAGGCGCAATTTAAGGTAACTGATTTCTTAAGCCTGTCGGGAGGTGTACGTCAGCAACGGATGTTTGTTAAAGTGGGCGATTTTGTGGGTACCGCTGCTGCGGTGCCTTTGGCTTATGGCGTTGGCAGAACCGCAACGGCTATTGCCGGTGGCGAAAATCATTACGACGTAAACCTGTTAAACGGCGGTTTGGTATTTAAAATCAACACAGCTCAACAGGCATGGGTTAATTTGTCTCAGGGCTTTAATTTAGCTGATCCTGCCAAATATTACGGACAGGGCAGTTATACCCTGGTAGGTACCAACTACAATTTAGGCAATTCGATTAATGTTGGAAGTTCGCCTTTAACCGGTATTAAAACAGAACAGTACGAAGCCGGTTACCGTTACCGCACAGGCATATTTAATGCGCAGGTAGCGGGTTTTTATGCCTTATCTGATAAAAATGTAAAAACCAACAGCACATTCAATATCGAGGTTTTCGATGAACATGTTAGAAATATCGGAGTTGAAGGTTCGTTATCATTGAACCTGAAAAATGGCTTCGAAGCGGGTGTAAACGGTTTATACATCAAAACACAGAAACAAAATGCTGATGGTACCTGGTCGTTGCAGGATATCACGGTTGCCAGTCCATCAAAAATTGCAGGCTACCTGGGGTATAATGGAAGGGTTTTTGGCATAAAGGCTCAGGCTTTCCACTCCTTTGATTCAAAAGGTTATGCCACAGTTGCAAATGTTGTGGTACAAAATGAGTTGAAAGGCTTTACCACTGTTGATTTGCTGGGATCGGTGAAGTTATTTACGGGAAGTTTATCATTTGGTGTACAAAACCTGCTGAACAAAAACTACCAGACCATCTGGAGCCAGCGTTCACAGTTTTTATATCAATCTTTAGCAAAGAAAGAAACGTTTTATTATGCTGGCCGCGGCCGTACGTATAATTTAACCTATACGCTTAATTATTAATTTTTTAATCTAAATCGTCATTGCTTCGTCGGCTGAAAAGCCTTCTCGCAATGACGATTCTACTATAGACAACAAATGCCCCAATTCGGGGCATTTGTTGTTTACTTCTTCTTCAGTTCAATCACCGTAATCTCCGGCCAGATTCCAATTCTACCCGAAAAGCCGAGAAAACCAAAACCTCGGTTTACATTCAGATATCTTCCATTTTCGGTTTTGATGCCGGCCCAATGTTTGTACCGGTATTTTACCGGACTCCATTTAATTCCAAAAGCTTCAATGCCAAACTGCATGCCGTGTGTATGGCCAGCCAGTGAAAGCTGGATTTTTGAGGGATAATTTTTAACCTGCGCATCCCAGTGTGAAGGATCATGCGAGAGCAAAATCTTGAAGTCGTTAACATTAGTGTTTTGTAAAGCCTTATTCAGATCGCCACGTTCTCCAAAACCAATTCCCCAGTTTTCTATGCCCGCTAATATGATTTTTTCTCCATTTTGATGTAGTTCTACATGTTCATCTAATAAAAGTTTAAAGCCCAGTTCTCTGTGGTAAGCTTTTAACCGATTCAGGTTCTGTATTTTATCTGCTTCCGTGGGCCATTTGATATAATCACCATAATCGTGATTGCCTAAAACAGAAAATTGTCCGAATGGTGCTTTAATCTGCGAAAAATGCCCGATGTAGGGGGCAATTTCAGCAGCGGCATTGTTGACTAAATCGCCGGTAAAAACAAACAGATCGCTTTTTTGTGCGTTGATCATATCAATACCTTTTTGTACGGCCTTGGGGTTGGTAAAACTTCCGGCATGTACATCCGATATTTGTGTCAGGGTAAAACCATCAAAGCTCACGGGCAGATCATCAAAATATAAGGTATGTTTGATTACCCGGTAAGCATATTTTCCCTGAGTAATGCCGTATGCAAACAGGGCAATGGTTAAACAGAACATTACAAAAGCAAAATCTACCCAGTAATTGTTGCGCCCGGACATATGGAATCCACCTGGTTCAAAATTGGTAGCGAGTGCCATCAATAATCGTAAAATGTCGCCGAGCAGCAGAAAAAATGCGAAGACAATTTCTGAAGCAAAAACAATCAGAAAAGCATGACTGACGATCTGGAAAAACTTATTGATGCCTTGGATTCGCACCTGCTGAATGGCGAATAATAAGGAAAAAGTTAAACCGATAATAAAAACCCAAAAAATAGGACTTAGTAGGCTGGATTGATTTAGGGTACCCAGGCCAGATAAAACATAGGCGTTGAGGGATAAAAATATGATTGCGACTATAATGAGCGGCAATGGATTGAGTTTTCTTTTCATAATTAGAAATCGGTAAATCGGAACAGGATAAAATAGAATTTAAACGCAAAGAGATACTTCCTGTTACGACAGTCTGTTATTTTTACGCTTCTTTGATTAAAGCAATTTCTATTTTGACGCGTTATATTTATCAATATGATAGTTAGTTGAATTAAAATCAACTTCCTGTTGCATATTTTATAATTTACTTTCTTTTATTAGCTTTGTACAAATATGCTATCCAAAAAAACAAAATATGCCATAAAAGCGCTTGTTGCGCTGGGCAAAAATTTAGATAAACCGCCCATGCAGATTTCTAAAATTGCAGAGGAGGAGCATATTCCTAAAAAATTCCTGGAGCAAATTCTGCTCGATCTGCGTAATGCAGGCTTCTTGTACAGTAAAAAAGGTGCAGGTGGTGGTTATAGCCTCAATAAAAAACCGGAAGATATTTTATTGGTGCATGTAATGCGCGTAACCGACGGGCCGATTGCCATGGTTCCGTGCGCAAGTTTAAACTTTTACCACAAATGTGATGAGTGTGTAGATGAGAAAACATGCGGTATCAGAAGCGCTTTTATTGATGTAAGAGATGCTACGCTTAAGGTTTTAACCGAAACCAGCATTGCAGACGTGATTGGCCGTGAGGATAACCTGAAAATCGGTATCGTTAATTTATAGTATTTATTTTATAAATAATGCTTGCGCTCGTTTCCAAACGAGTGCATCAATAGCTGTAAATGATAATCTCACGAAAGTTAGCAGTTATTAGTTGGCAGTTTGCAGGTATTCCTGTCTGAATTTAATACCCGGATTTTTCCATTCCAATATGCTTTAGTTGAAATGATGTTTTATTAGCGTAAATTTTTTCATAATAAATTACTACTATTCCTATATACTTTATATATTTGGCGTATGAACTTCAATTTTATACCTAATCAGTTAACCGCTACGCAAATGATGTGCTGTTGTTGTAAAACACAGTAACAGGAGCCTACAGATAATTTTAAGTATAAAATATGGAATGCTTCTCGGTAACAGGGAAGCATTTCTAGAATAAGCTAACAACACATATGCAAAGTTTCAGAACAGAACTCGAAAATCCGGTTGTCGAGCAGGACATTATCGATTTGGAGAATAAGATTAAAGCTTTCAGAGATGGAACCATCCACGAAGAGAAGTTTAGAAGTCTGCGCCTGGCTCGCGGTGTTTACGGACAAAGGCAGCCAGGTGTGCAGATGGTGCGTATTAAACTGCCGTTTGGTAAGGTTACCTTTAAACAGTTGTTGCGTATTGCCGATATTGCCGATGAGTACGGAAGTGGCAATTTACACCTAACAACGCGTCAGGATATCCAGATTCATTATGTGAGTTTAGACCGCACGCCGGAGCTTTGGGCTAAGTTAGAGCAGGATGATATTACCCTTCGTGAAGCCTGCGGAAATACGGTGCGTAATGTAACCGCTTCTCCCAACGCGGGAATAGATGCAGAAGAACCTTTTGATGTTTCGCCTTATGCACAGGCAGTATTTGCCTACTTTTTGCGTAATCCGATCTGTCAGGAAATGGGCCGCAAGATTAAAATTTCTTTTTCTTCGAGCGATAGGGATACCGCATTTAGCTACATTCATGATTTAGGTTTTATTCCTAAAATTAACGAAAATGGCGAACGTGGCTTCAAGGTTTTATTTGCCGGTGGTTTAGGGGCACAGCCCTTTTTAGCCAATGCCGTTCACGAGTTTTTGCCTGAGGATCAGTTAATTCCTTTTACTGAATCTGTTCTTCGCGTGTTCGACCGTTATGGCGAGCGAAACAACCGTAACAAAGCACGGTTAAAGTACCTGGTGCAGAAATTAGGCTTAGCAGAAGTGCTGCGTTTGGTTGCGGAAGAACGCATTGCCAACAAAGTAAAAACATTTAAAATTGATGTTAACGCTGTTCCACAGCCACTCTTACCTTTAGAACAAGAATATCCTGCGGTAGAAATATTGAATGAAGCCCATTATAAACACTGGTTAGCCACCAATGTAGTGGAGCAAAAGCAAGCTGGATTTTATGGCGTTTATGTAAAAGTTCAGGTAGGCGATATCAAAACAGATAAAGCAAGGGCATTTGTTGATGCCATCAGGTTATACGTGGCTGATGAAATCAGGATTACCCAAAACCAGGGCTTATTGTTAAAATTTGTGCGTAAGGAAGCGTTGCCTGCCCTATATACCGCATTAAACAAAATTGGCTTTACTACAGCCGGTTTCGATAGTTTGGCCGATATTACTACTTGCCCAGGAACGGATACCTGTAATTTGGGCATATCGAACTCAATGACGCTTGCCGAAGTTTTGGAAGATGTGATTTATACTGATTTTCCGGAGTTTATTTACGAGAAAAACATCAAGATCAAAATCAGTGGTTGCATGAACTCTTGCGGTCAGCACGGTTTGGCCGAAATCGGTTTTCACGGAAGTTCGGTAAAAGCTGAAGGAAAAGTGGTGCCGGCTGTACAGGTCATGTTGGGCGGCGGAACGGTTGGTAATGGTGTGGGCAGGGTAGCCGAACGTGTAATCAAAGTACCTTCTAAAAGAGCAACCGGTGTTTTGCACTTTATCTTAAATGATTTTAAAGCCAATAACCTGGCCGATGAAAACTTCCACCAGTATTATGACCGAAAAGGTAAAGACCATTTTTATCAGCTTTTAAAGCCTCTGGCTGATTTAACAAATCTTCAGACAGAAGAATTTGTAGACTGGGGGCATGCGGAAGAATTTGTAACTGCCATTGGCGTGGGAGAGTGTGCAGGTGTAGTGATCGATTTAGTGGCTACTTTATTGCTGGAAGCGGACGAAAAATTTGACTGGGCGAAACAGAACTTAGATAAAGGTGCTTATGCAGATGCTATTTACCATACTTATGCTGCATTCGTAAGCGCAGCAAAATCATTATTATTAGATAAAGGAGTAAATAGCAGCACACAGGTTGGCGTGATCCGTGAATTTGATAACCACTATGTAGAAACGGGTGAATTTAATTTACCAACCAATTTCTCTGACCTGGTGTTACAGATCAATAAAAACGAACCAACAGCAGCGTTTGCGCAGCAATATTTTGAAGAAGCCAATCAATTTTTAAATCAGATTAAGGAAAAAAGAGGGGCATCTTTGAAATGAGGTTTGAGATAATAGATCTCATACAATAGATATGAGCATTGAGAAATGCAGACGCCAATCGCTCTGCGCTAAACAACTCTTTATCCAGTTTTTCAAGATAGAATAATTAAAAAGAAACATGGTCAACCAAAATATAGAATCAAGAATTACACTTTTAGGCGCAGGCCCCGGAGATCCGGATTTATTAACCTTAAAAGGTGTTAAAGCATTGCAAACTGCTGATGTGGTATTGTATGATGCTTTGACTAATGAGGCTTTACTGGAGCATGCCCCTGCAGAAGCCATTAAGGTTTACGTAGGAAAACGTTCTGGTGAGCATTCTTATCCTCAGGATACCATTAATAAATTGATGATCGATTATGCCTTAAACTATGGTCATGTAGTGCGTTTAAAAGGTGGCGATCCATTTGTTTTTGGCAGAGGGTACGAAGAATTGGATTATGCCGCCTCTTATAGCATTCCGGTCAGTGTTATTCCTGGTATTTCAAGTTCGATCGGTGTGCCGGGCTTGCAGCAGATTCCGGTTACGCACCGCGGTATGAGCGAGAGTTTTTGGGTAATTACCGGAACAACTACTTCTGGCGAAGTTTCGGCCGATATTTATCAGGCAGCACAATCAAAAGCCACGGTTCTGGTACTGATGGGACTTAAAAAACTATCTAAGATTGTAGAAATTTTTAAAGCTGCAGGCAAGCACAATTTACCAGCCGCTGTGGTTCAGAATGGATCTGCAGAAGATGAAAAATTAGTTGTCGGCGTAGTGGAAACCATCGAAAGTTTGGTACAACAGGAAAACATTAAAGCACCTGCTTTATTGATTTTTGGAGAAGTTGTATCATTGCATCCCTCATTCAAGGACTTAATTAAACAATATGCAAGTATTGCCTAACCAACCTGATGATGTAGCACCTTTTTCTGAAGAAGAAAAAGGTAACCAGCTTTTTCCGGTTTTTATAAAGCTGAATAAGCTGCGTACATTATTAATCGGGGCAGGGAATATTGGGTTGGAGAAATTAACAGCGATTGTAAATAACAGCCATAGTGCTACTATTACTATTGTCGCAGAAATCGTCTCGCCAGAAATTTATACACTTATTGCAAATTATCCACATATAAAGGTGAAGCAGAAAAGTTTTGATATCAACGATCTGGATGATATTGATATCGTTTTTGCCGCAACCAACAACTATATTTTAAATGACGAGATCAGGAAGGTAACGCACGAGCGCGGTCTGCTGATCAATGTGGCTGATAAGCCCGAACTTTGCGATTTTTACCTTGGATCGATCGTTCAGAAAGGCGATCTAAAAATTGCCATTTCCACCAATGGAAAATCGCCAACCATTGCCAAACGTTTAAAGCAGATTTTAAATGAAGGTTTACCTGCAGAACTGGATGAAACGCTGCAGAACATGAGTGCTTTGCGGCAAACCTTAAATGGCGATTTCTCGGCAAAGGTTAAAAAGCTGAATAAGGTTACCCAAAGTTTAATTAACCCTAAAAAGAGTTTTGCAGAACGCAATATCAAATGGTTAATTTGGTTGGCTGCAGTTTTACTGCTTGGTGCAATCGGGCTTTCGCTTTGGAATACCGAGCCCGAATTTCAATCATTCCTGATTAATATCGATCCATTATTTTACTGGTTTTTAGGAGCAGGATTTGTATTTGCATTAATTGATGGTGCCATTGGGATGTCATATGGTGTTACCACGGCATCATTTTCGCTGGCTATGGGTTTACCTCCCGCATCAGCAAGTATGGCGATCCACATTTCTGAGGTGATGAGTAACGGAATTGCAGGCTGGATGCATTACCGCATGGGCAATGTAAACTGGAAACTTTTTAAGATCTTAATTCTTCCGGCGATCATCGGTGCGGTACTGGGCGCATATATTTTATCTTCACTAGAACACTATAGTGCTTATGTTAAGCCGGTTGTGGCCGTTTACACCCTGTTTTTGGGTGCTGTTATTTTAATGAAAGCCTTTAACATCAAAAGAAAGAAAGCCGATCAAAAAATTAAGAAAATTGGTTTGTTAGGCTTTTTTGGAGGTTTTATCGATGCAGCTTTTGGTGGCGGCTGGGGTTCAATCGTATTATCCAGTCTGATTGCAGGCGGCAGGCATCCATTGTTTTCTTTGGGGACGGTCAAAATCAGCCGCTTTTTTATCGCCACTTTGAGTTCGCTTACTTTTTTCACCATGTTGGGTGGCAAACATTGGGAAGCCGTTGTAGGCTTAATTATCGGTAGTGCAATCGCATCGCCGATAGCCGCAAAAGTATCCAACAAAATTTCTGCAAAAACCATTATGGTTGCTGTGGGGATCATTGTAATGATCGTAAGCTTGAGAAGCGTAATTATGTTTATTTTAAAATTAATATAGTGATGGGGAACCTGGAGAAGATCAAAGCAGCACTGAAAGGTTTAACTACTATAGATAAGCTGAAATTTTTGGCTAATGAATATGCCGGAGGTATTATATTTTCGACCAGTTTTGGCTGGGAAGACCAGGCAATTACCCATTTAATTTTTGCCAATAATATCCCGATCAAGGTTTTTACTTTAGAAACCGGACGTTTGTTTCCGGAAACTTATTATGTTTGGAACCGCACATTAGAAATTTATAATAAACCTATTCATGCCTATTATCCGCAGAACGAACTGTTACAGGATATGGTAAACACGAAAGGTCCCAACAGCTTTTACGAATCGGTAGAAAACAGAAAAGAATGCTGTTACATCCGCAAGATCGAACCTTTAAAAAGAGCGTTAAAAGGGAACGACATCTGGATAACAGGCATCAGGGCCGATCAGAGTGCCAACCGCGAAGATATGCACGACCTGGAATGGGATGAGGGAAACCAGTTAATTAAATTTCATCCTATTTTCGACTGGACTTTGGATGATGTGAAAGCATACATTAAAGAAAATAATATTGTATACAATACCTTGCATGATAAAGGTTTTCCGAGCATAGGCTGCGCACCCTGTACAAGAGCAGTACAGCCGGGTGAAGATTTTAGGGCCGGAAGGTGGTGGTGGGAAGACCAAAGTAAAAAAGAATGCGGTTTACACGCAACTTAAGGTATAAGGCGGAAGGCTTATAGGGAAAAGGTTGATATTTTTTATAAAGAAAATATTGGAATATCTGAACACTCAAAGTCTACCACAATTTTTGACAACAATAACAAATACAAATAGTTGAAAAAGGAACGGTGCTGGCGCGCAACTTTCCAACATTTCAACAATCAAACATTTCAACGTATAAAATGAGTACATATAATTTTGATTATTTAGATGAGCTGGAGGCCGAAGCCATTCACATTTTACGTGAAGTTGCAGGTCAGTTTGAAAAACCAGCCCTGTTATTTTCAGGGGGAAAAGATTCGATTACCCTGGTTCGTTTAGCAGAAAAAGCTTTCCGTCCGGGGAAATTTCCTTTTCCACTGGTACATATAGACACAGGTCATAATTTCGAAGAAACCATTACCTACCGCGATCAAATGATAGAAAGAATTGGCGAAAAACTCATTGTTGGTTCTGTTCAGGAATCGATCGATCAGGGAAAAGTTGTGGAGCAGACCGGAAAAAATGCAAGTAGAAATGCCTTGCAGACGGTGACCTTGCTCGATACCATCGCCAAATATCAGTTTGATGCCTGTATTGGTGGTGCACGTAGAGATGAAGAGAAAGCCAGGGCAAAAGAGCGTATTTTCTCTGTTCGTGATGAATTTGGCCAATGGGACCCGAAACGCCAGCGCCCTGAACTTTGGAACATTTACAATGGTAAAATCCACAAAGGAGAAAATATCCGGGTATTTCCGATCAGTAACTGGACTGAGCTGGACGTATGGAATTATATCCGTCGCGAAAAAATAGAATTGCCAAGCATTTACTTCTCTCACGAACGTGAGGTAATTACCCGCAACGGACAATTGATGGCTGCCTCTCCGTTTTTAAATATGGATGAGGAAGATGTGGTAGAACGTAAACAGGTTCGTTTCCGTACGGTTGGCGATATGTCTTGCACCGCCGCGGTAGAATCGGACGCATTTTTGATCGATGATATTATCTCTGAAATCAGTGCCTCCAAAATTTCAGAACGTGGCGCACGTTTAGACGACAAAGTTTCTGAAGCCGCCATGGAAGACAGGAAAAAGGGAGGATATTTTTAAAGGGAGATTTGAGATTTTAGACGTGAGATTTGAGAACCTTGCATTTGTATAGCATCTCAAGTCTGTTATCTCAAATCTAAATAAATCATATTAAAATTTTTAAGGGAGATTTGAGCCTGATGATGTGTGATTTGCTAATGTTGTGTCTGTCTCATATCTATGGTCTCATATCTCATATCCAAAAAACATGAACATATTAAAATTTTTCACAGCAGGCAGCGTAGATGATGGTAAAAGTACCTTAATCGGCCGTTTGTTATACGATACCGATTCCATTTTGGCTGATCAGTTAGAAGCTTTACAACGCTCTAACCGAAAAAATGATGATGGAACAATTGATTTAGCTATTTTAACTGATGGTTTAAGGGCAGAACGCGAACAGGGAATTACCATTGATGTGGCCTACAAATACTTTCAGACAGAAAAACGTAAGTTTATCATCGCGGACACGCCTGGTCACATCCAATATACCAGAAATATGGTTACAGGTGCTTCCACGGCTAATCTGGCTATTATTTTAATTGATGCCCGTAATGGTGTGGTAGAACAGACCATCCGTCATTCCTATATTGTTTCTTTATTAGGCATTAAACACGTGGTGGTTTGTATCAATAAAATGGATATGGTTGATTATAGCGAAACTGTTTACAGCGCCATTATAGAAAAATACAAAATTCTGGCGCAGCAATTAAAACTGGCTGATGTAACCTATATTCCGGTAAGTGCATTAAAAGGCGATAATGTGGTGCAAACATCAGAACATATGCGATGGTATGAAGGCGAAAGTTTGTTACATTTCTTGGAAAAGGTAGATACTGATCACTTAGACCGGTCTCAATTGGCACGGATGCCCGTACAATGGGTGGTTCGTCCGCAAACAGCAGAACTGCACGATTACCGTGGTTATGCCGGACGTGTGTTGAGTGGGACCTTCAATCTAAATGATAAAGTTACCGTTCTTCCTTCAGGAGCAAGTTCAGTTGTAGAAAAGATTGAATTTTTTGATGAGGAACTTGCTGCCGCACACGCCGGTCAGTCGGTTATTATTCATTTAAAGGATGATGTGGACATTAGCCGTGGTGATACCATTGTAAATGCATCGGCACTACCGCAGGAAACAAAACTGATTGAAGCAGACCTTTGCTGGATGGATACCCGTGCGTTGGATACTTCCATCATGTACAACATTCAGCATAACAGCAAGGTTACCAAATGTAAAATCAATGAAATCCTGCATAAGGTAGATATCAATACCTTAGAAAAACATCCTGCAGAAGAATTCAAATTGAATGATATTGGTCGTGTGATAGTGAAAACCGCTGATGCTCTAGCGTTTGATTTATATGATGATAACCGCGCAAACGGTTCGGCTATTTTGGTTGATACCCGTACCAATTTAACGGTTGGGGCGCTCATGTTCAGGGCGGCAGTAGAGTAAGATGTGATATGGATAATGTGAGATGGAAAATGGAAGAGGTAAGATGTAGCAATAATCAAATAAATATTTTATTAACTGATCCTAAAATCTTATCATTCCTAAACAATAGAATTACAACCAAATATAGTAATGAAAGCTTTAGATTGATCTGAAGTGAAAGCAATTTCAGTGGGGTGCCAGCGGTATCCCATTTTTCATTAAAGGGTTTTTGTATATTTAACTTATGGAAATGTTTAAAAAGAACATCTTCTTTTATACCATAATTATAACAACATGAAAAGAAATTTCTTATACCTTGTTCTTGCAGCTATTCCCTTTGTTTTTGCCTGTAATCAATCAGCTAAAAAGGCTGATACCGCAAAAAAGGATTCAGTAATCAATCAAACCTGCTACGCTGCTTTCTTCGAAAAAGACAGCGCAGCGATGATTGTAAAAACGATGGCATCTGGTAAAGTAACCGGTTCACTGTTGGTAAAATATGCTGACAAACCCGAAAATAACGGCAAAATCAATGGAAAGTTTAATGGTGATACCTTGCTGGTTGATTATCGTTTCAATACGGGCAAAGACACCACAAAAGCATTTACCAATCCACTGGCCTTTCTAAAGAAAGATGGTAAACTCCTTATGGGGGTTGGACAGATTGAAACCACTTTGGGCAGATCGTATTTTGTTAAAGGGAAACCCATTAATTACGAAGCGGGTAAATTTACTTTTTCAGAAGTAGATTGTAAATAATCCCCAACGGTGTCATCCTGAGCGCAACGAAGGATCTTTCATTCCAAATCATACTCCAAAGATTCTGGTCTTAGCGTCTCGCTAAGACCTTGTTCAATTTCTTTTGCCACGTTGGTAGAGAAATCAAGAAGCTATTTTCTATCGCGAACCGTCACCTGACTGATGGCTCGGATTTATTTCAGGGGGGCGTGCTAATCATTGTCACCCTGAGGGATAATTTATTTTATAAAAATCAATATAGATGACGTCACTAATTACTTATGCCATACAGCCCAGTCTTGCCTCGGCTTACCGCCGCCGAATGGCTCTTACTTTTTGGCATCAAAAAGTAACAAAACCGAGGCATTGCCGAGCTCATTAATACAAATAAAAACAATAGACAACCATTAATAAAATGCGGACTGAAAATTTATTCATTTGTTGTTATATTTTTCAGCTGCATTCATGAGGGCTATGCCGTTTTCTTTCAAAGCCAGTAATAGGGCTCGGTCAGTGGAATCCGAAAAATTTGTTAGGCCGGATTTAAGTAGAACGGGGGCACAGTGCGAAGGCCTTGTTAGACGGAAATGCATTGTGCACAAGTGTC
>NZ_CAJYOJ010000024.1 GCF_913776295.1 uncultured Pedobacter sp. | reverse complement strand
ATTTGTTAGGCCGGACTTAAGTAGAACGGAGACCCAGTGCGAAGGCCTTGTTGGATGGAAATGCATATTTCATAAGTGACTAATTATCAAATAATTAAAAATTAACGTCAATGGTAGCGCAGCGAAGAATCTTTTTTCTAGGTAATCGTTTGAGGGGACGCTAATAAGCGAGCATCTTTTTATCTGGAGACTAAAGTTCCGTTTTCTATGGCTACAGCAGTCCCGACATCGCTTGTTTCCTCGTTGCGCTACCAATGAAAATCGGTACAGGTAGCGGTCTACTGTGGACTAGCCGGGTTCAAAAATCTCTAATCGGGTAACAGGCACTGCCAGCTAAACCCGACCGCAGTAAAAAAACCACAGCCCGAAGCATGAGGGCGAGGATTTGTAACGCAGGGCGGGACTATCTGAACCGACCAGCAATGTACCTGCTTTCCTAAAAAATGTTTTATTTAAAGCTATTTTTCGAGATCAAGGGGAGGTAGATAATCCATCGGTACGCTATCGGCAATTTTTTCCCAGGCCCAGTAGCCGGCATAAAGCATAGCGCGTGGATTATAGATCCCGCCGTT
This sequence comes from uncultured Pedobacter sp., assembly GCF_913776295.1. Lineage (GTDB taxonomy): Bacteria > Bacteroidota > Bacteroidia > Sphingobacteriales > Sphingobacteriaceae > Pedobacter. The sequence goes on along the minus strand of NZ_CAJYOJ010000024.1, from coordinate 11,102 downwards.
CGCATAAAAATATACTGGTGCTATTTGTAGGGTAATGGTCGATATCTGATAGTCTGGCATATCTAAAGGCCTGTTGATGGATAAACCTATCCGGTTGGCAAATAATGGATCTTCCTTTTCTTTTGTGTAAATAACGTACAGTTTATCGGTGAAGTTTATGCTTTTGATATTCTGATTTTTAGGGTGCACCAAGGTATCTTGTAAAATCGGACTACGGCTTAAAATGGAAATGCCATCAGGGAGGTTTTTCTTTCTGATCCAATAGCTGAGTGAGTCTCCATGATTAAGATTTATTGTTTTCCGTAATAAACCCTCCTGCACTTTCGCTAAACGTTTAATATTGGCCCTGATGACACTGTCAGATGGCTTGTCGGGATTGGGCTGGCTAATTAATTTGTTAATGATAAAGCCATCTTTTGTCGCCGTACCATTGTAGAGTGATTTAAAAAAGTGCTGTGATGAACCCAGATAGGCCGTTAGACGTTTCTTTGCCCATATCTTTTTTTTCCGGGCCGATCCTTGTAAATCTTCATAATACGGAAAGCCCTCATAATAGATGATATTGGTTCGGCTACTATACTCAAAATTGCTGACCAAATATTTTACCCGGTATCCCAATGCCTGGTTCTCAATAACTAAAAACTGATCCGTTTTTACCGTCAGTTTTGCCTGCTCGTTGTCGTAATCTATCAGTAACACATTTGGGTTAATCATTTTACATTGTTCTGCATTTGGCGTGGTACCAATAAAAAAATCTTTAAACATGGCAATATAATGGGCCCTGTTCGGATCTGGTTTAATGGTAACTTCGTTTAACTGGGTGATACTTTCTTCCAAAACGAGATCAAGTTTTATCGCCTTATCAGAAATAATAATATTTTTATTTAGCGCTTTATAGCCGATTAGCTGTACTAAGATATTATAATTGCCAGGTTTAAGCGACAGGGCATAACCGCCGTTATTGTTGGAAACAGTTGCAATTTTATAACCACTTACATATACGCCTGCACCAGGTAAAGCTTCACCATGTTTATCTTTAACTGTACCCGAAAGCAGGTAATTTTGTTGAGCCAAGCAAATTTTACAAACAAACAGCAGGAACAGGGTTAATAAGGATTTCATATGATAAATATAAACTAAATTATTAGTTTATTGTATGAAAAAGAAATATTATATTAAAAAGGTCTCCATCTTCAGAGTAGGGTAGCATCGAGATCCTTCTATCTCCGTGGTGGGTGTCTTCACAGACCACTAAATTTATCAGTTTTGATATTGAAAGGTCTGTGAGGACACAGACATTGGAATTGGATTAATAATTTAAATTAAGCTAATAACTCCTTTGCGTTTTCGATAGCCGATACACCTGGATTTTTACCACTTAACATTTCGGCAATTATTTCGATACGCTCTTCTTGTTTAAGTTTCCGGATGCCAGTAGTGGTTTTTCCGCCGTCTTCATGTTTATGAACAAAATAGTGAGATCTGCCTTTGGCTGCAATTTGCGGTAAGTGTGTAATCGAGATGACCTGCATGTTCTGTCCTAAATCTGAAATTACCTCTCCAACTTTGAGGGCAGTCTCTCCAGATATTCCGGTATCGATCTCATCGAAAATAATGGTAGGCAAGGAAGTATGTTTGGCCAGTAATGCTTTTATGGCCAACATTAAGCGCGATAACTCACCTCCTGATGCAACCTTATTCACGGGGGCGGGTGGCTGACCCGCATTGGCCGTAAAAAGGAGGTTTATTTCATCCAAACCATCTTTATTTAGTTCGCTTAATACTTTTTGATGTAAAACCATTTTTGCGTTTGGCATTCCCACTTTTTTTAAGGTGATGCTGGTTTGTTCCTCTACTAGTTTAATCGCTTTTTTGCGGTTGGCACTTAACTGACCGGCCTGTTGACGTAAAGCTTTTTGAAGCTGATCTATTTCTCTCTGTAGCTTCTCGATATGCTCATCGGAAGATAAAAGTTTGTTCAGATTTTCTTCCAATTGTTTTTGAAGCGCCAAGAGTTCGATATTATTTGCTACCCGATGTTTCTGCTGCAAGGAATAAAAAAGATCCAGCCTTTGATTAACCAGTTCTAAACGCTCGGCACTGTGTATGGTGTTTTCTTCTATACCAGAAACCTCATCGGTAATATCTTTTATTTCTATAATGGATGAGCGTAACCGTTCGTATAGCACATTAACTGCAGGATCGAATTTTTCGATACTTTGTAACTGTAACGAAGCTTCTTTTAAAATCTGCAGGGCAGAAGGCTCATTCTCGTTAATTAGACCCGAAGTGGTAAGTAATGCTCTTTTGATGGTTTCGGCATGGGTTAATCTTTCCAACTCCTGTTCTAAATCTTCCTGCTCTCCATCCTGTAGTTTTGCCTGCTCCAATTCGTTAAACAGAAATTGTTCATAATCCTGTTTGTTCCTGGCTTCATCAGCATCAGCTACCAGTTTCTTTAACAGGCTGATGTCATGTTTGAGCTTTTTAAATCCGCGATGATAGTCTGTCAATAAGGATTTATGGTTTGCCAGTGCATCTACAATTAAGAGTTGAAAATCGGTATCGTTAATTTCCTGTGTAGCATGCTGTGAGTGGATATCGATGAGTTTTTCGCCAATTTGTTTAAGAATGGATAAATTTACAGGTGTATCGTTAATGAAAGATCTTGTTTTGCCATCTATTGATATTTCTCGTCTTAAGATGCTTTCGTTTGAGAAATCGAGATCATTTTCTTCAAAAAGTCCTTTCAGCTTTTCATCTGCCAATGTAAAATTACCTTCAATAACGCATTTTTTATCCTGATTAAAGAAGTACTTGCTTTCTGCCCGTTGACCTAAAATTAGTGACAAGGCACCAAGGATGATCGATTTACCAGCGCCGGTTTCACCTGTAATAATATTCAAGCCCTTATCAAATTCGATATCCAGACTATCAATTAATGCGTAATTACGTATAGAAAGTTTTTGTAGCATACCAAGCAAAAATATCAAAATTTATTCAACAGCACGCTACAAAACAAAAACAGCGAAGAATAATCTCCGCAGTTCATGATCTGTTTGGTTTATCTGGAATTATTTGATCAGGATATTAATTACATTATCGTTATCGATTTTTAAATTGGGCGTTTGAACATAAGTTTTGATTGCCAATTGATCCGCACGGGTAAAATCTGATTTTTTATAGGTTACTACAGCATTTGCTGTGTTGAGGGCCTTATCTGCATTTGTAAAATCCTGGTTTTGATATATCATCACCGCCGGAGTAATCTTTGAGCTTTTATTGCCGCCTTCAACTTTTTCCTTTTTCTCTTTCTGCTCTATTTTTTCTTTTAGTTCTTTTACTTCCTTATCAAATTTTTCTTTCAGTTTTTTATACTCTTCCGTATGTTTTACCTTACTGTTGGCGTCATCGTTAAATTTTAGAAAAATTCGATCTGAAAGCTGAAAACCATTGGCTTTATATAAAGAGTCGGCATTTAATCTGTTTAATTCAGATAGTTTCCTTATTTCGGCTGATTTTGAAGTAAGGCTTTCAATTTGGGCCCTGAATTCTGGAGTATTCATCTTGGCCGCCATATCTTCACCTAATTTTTTCCATTTCGCCTGCGCCTCTGGCGAGCTATATTGTCTGGCTACATCTTCGCCGAACTTTTTCCATTTGGCCTGTGCCTCTGGCGAACTGTATTGTTTGGCCACATCTTCGCCAAATTTTTTCCATTTGGCTTGTGCTTCTGGCGAGTTGTATTCTTTGGCCACATCTTCGCCAAATTTTTTCCATTTGGCCTGTGCTTCTGGCGAGTTGTATTCTTTGGCAATGTCTTCGCCAAATTTTTTCCACTTGGCCTGTGCTTCAGGAGAATTGAATTCCTTATTTATTTTGGCAATTAACAGCGAATCGTTGAATTTAAATTTGAAACTGCTATCCAGATGCAGTTTGTAGATATTTTTGCCTGCAAACACTTCGTCTCTGTAAAGATCTTTCCTTAGGCTATCTGGCATTTCTTTTACCGAATTATATTCGGTTTTTTTACCATTGGCGTCAATGGTCACAATCTTAATTTTACGTTTTTTAGTGGTATCCGTGTACACAACGGTTTTCAGATCATTGTGGTTTATTACACTTAACACTTCAATATTCGTTTTTTTAGTGTCTTTTTTATTTTTAGTTGGATTGATCCAGGCAATAGAAAACAGGCAGGCTACCCCTAAAGTTAAAGCTGCCATTTGCTGTTTGGCGTTTAAATAATTTGTTTTCATGTTGGTTATTCTTTTTATGCGTTGATATAAATTCTGGGTTTTACCTGTCGCTGCCAGTGCATATGCCGGACTGTTTTTATCTTTTAACAGTTCCAGTTTAAGTAGGGCATGGGCATAATTCAATGGTTTTCCGGTTATTTTTAGCACTAAGTCATCACAGGCATGCTCGCGCTCAATATGGATAAAATTACCTGCCATCCACACGAATGGATTATAAAATAATATGGTTTCTATAGCCGTTTTGATCAGGTTCAATAAGAAATCGTTTCTTCTGATATGTGACAATTCATGGATGAGTATCGCTTCTACCTGATCGTTGTCTAATTGATTGACTAGGGCCAGGGGAAATAATACCACAGGTTTCAGATAACCGATAACCAAAGGAACGTTAACGATAGAAGAAATGTGAAACCGAATAACTTTGCTGATTTTAAGTTCGGCAGTTAAGTGCTCGAAAATAATTTTCCAGCTGTCGGGAATGGCACTTAGACTTTCTTTTTTTAGTTTGGAAAGCTGGCCATAACCTTTAATAATAACAAATAGTTGAAGCATTATGCCAATGGCATAGAATATAACAACAATAGGGAAGTATTGTTCTGCCCGGCTGCTAAAAGTTGGCGGAAGGTTATTCAAATACTGGTATACCTGTATATTTTGGGCATTAATTGCAGGTGCCGGAGTATTTACATTCAAAGTTAGTTGGTGAACGAAATTGTAGCCAAAGCCAACAAACATTAAAACGATGGCGCTAAAAGCAAGGTTGTGCTTATGTTTTGCCGCCAGCTTCGGAATGCTGAGCATGATGATAAATAGGATACCATAAATGATGGCACTTTGCCAAAGTGAGTTTACAATACTCCAGCCAAAGGCTTTAATGAACTGTTGTAATAAAGTTTCCATAACGGCGGTTTTAATTTTTAAACGGATATTATCCGAAAATTTTAATATTGATTCGGGATCCAAACCCTACACCTTCCAACCTTAAACAATAGCCTTACTTTAGGCTATCTAAATATTTTTTTATTTCGTCAATTTCTGCTGCACTGGCACTGTGGTTACCCAAAGCCTGCATCACCAATCTTGCTGCCGATCCGTTAAATACATTATCGATCAATTTGTTTACCAGCTGTTTTTCAGTTTTATCCCGACTAACAAGTGCTTTATAAACGTGTGTTTTTTGGGTAGTATCTCGCTCTACCATACCTTTCTCATGTAAAATCTGCATCAGTTTTAAAGTAGTAGTATAACCAGAGTCTTTTTTGTTCAATGCCTCATGTACTTCTCTTACCGTTGCATGCCCCTTTTGCCAAAGTACCTGAAGGATTTCCATTTCACCTTCTGTTGGTTTGATGTGATAATTATCCATATGTTACAAGTTGTACGAATTATTTCGTATTCAAATGTACGAAGATATTCGTAATAACAAAATTTTTTAACAAATTTTTAATAGCCAATCATCGAAACTGATTAAGTGGTTAACTGTATGGCGAGAAATCCTGATATAAAGTTTCGGATTATTAAGCGTTGAAAAGGCACCTGGCCTATAAAAAACCGACTTGAGTGATTAAACTTGATTGATGTGGATACCGGCCTGTGTGTAAGGCCTGCAGGCGCCCACCTGAACGAACGGGCAGGTATGAACGAAAGCAGGACCATCTTTAATTGAAGCAGATCACTTGCTTTGCTAAAGAATACCAAAGGCTTATTGATTAGTTACAATTAACCGATTTAAACAATTAGCCAGTTAATCCGAATCAATGTAATTACTTACCAGCACCTAATAATTCAGCCATTTTATCGCGTAGTTCTTTTCCCTTAATATCCTTTGCAATGACTTTTCCGTTAGGGTCAATAAGAACATTTGAAGGTATTGAAGTAACGCCATAAAGTTTAGCAGCGTCGTTTTCTTTTTGAAGATCAGACACCTGCGTCCAAGGCAGTTGATCTTCTTTAATGGCTTTTAACCAGTTGGCTTTGTTCTCCAATACATCGATCGATACGCTGAGTACAGTAAAGTTTTTTTCCTTATACTGATGATAAACAGCTAAAACATTAGGATTTTCTTCCCTACAGGGTAGACACCACGAAGCCCAAAAATCTACAAGGACATATTTGTTCTGATAAGTTGAAAGTCGGATCGGATTACCATTTATATCATTCTGGATAAAGTCTTTTGCCATCATTCCTACCGTGATTTTTTTACCTTCTGTAATCCTTCTGATTATTTCCTTAGCCTCTGGCATCATTTTAAGCACGGTAGATAACTTAGCAAAACTTTGTTCTACCCGGGGTAAATTTTTGCTTATACGCGCCAGCTGACTTAATGTTAATAAACTTACATACGAATTTGGATGGCCATCGGTAAAGTTAAACTGTTGCAAAATGATTTCGTTATCTACACCAGTAGTTTCCGCTTTATTTAGGTTTACTGATGTGTCATCTTTAAGTTCACCTGGATTTTTTAACTTTTTCCTTTTATTGTAAAGCGGTTTTAATACACCATGTAGTTTGGCATAGTCGTTATTTAACGGAGTTCCAGAAATAATGGAGTTGTTTAAGGTATCTGGTGATTTAAGTATGATCTGGCCTTCCTCGATATAGACATCAAAAGAATCAAAAAGCTCGTTTGCGTAACGGGGATTATCATTTCTGCAAATATAACCTCTAACTGTAGTATTAAAAGTGCCTTTAAATTCGAATGAGCCTTTATGAACTATATTAGAATCCTCAATTAACTGATGACCTTGCCGAAAGGACAAAAAGATCTTATCGCCATCTTTATAAGCCTTGCCAAATCCTTTAATGCTGAATGAAGATTGTGCCAGCAAGCTTAATGGTAAAAGACAGATCGTAATTAATAAAAATCTTTTTGTCATTTTTAGAAATTATATCTGAGCTACCACCATACATTAACTCCTGATCAAAAAACTAATTTTTCTTCAGCCCTTCGTACTTGCCAATATTCGCGGGATCAATTTCTGCCAGCATGTTATAGGCTTTCATTCGTTCCTGTCCGTTAAGTTTAGAAAGCACATTGGTTACCTCTTCGGCTTTGGCAGCAAAGTAAACATTAGGGAAAATAGAACCCAGTTTCTGTTTATCCATTTGTTGTAATGCGGGCAGGGCAGCCACAATCTGCGTTAAGCCTTTATCATGATCAGTTAGCTGATCCAAGCCGCTTAAATGATAACTGTAAATGAAATTGCGCAGTTCGAAAAAAATGGGATTTAAAACATTTTCGTTAAACCAAAAGCGGTTGCGTAAGCCATCAACAGCTCTCCAGCCGGTATTGCCCGAAGCCTGCGCCAGGTTAACAATGTTCTGTGCTTTTTTATAAAAAGGCGTGCCCCCCATTTTGCTAAAACTATCTTTGTCCATTCCGATGATGGTGTAGGCCCAGTAGGTCAGCAGCGAACTGATATTGGAAATGTAATTTTGATCAGAAAAATCGATCGTAGCCCCGTCGTTGAAATTAAAATCGAAATTTTTATCGCTCATATTTAACAAAGTGCTATTGTAAGAGCTGTTAAAAACCGGGCGACTGCTTTGAATCTGCGCTTCAGCGGTGTAACCAGAACCACCATCCCATGAATTGATGGTGATGACGAAACTGCAATCTATACGTTCCTGTGGCTGATAATTTTCGTTGCTGAATTTGTTGTTGTTCAAAAAATCGCGGATTGTTTTTTGCAAAGCATCTAATGTTGATTTACTGATGTTCGAAACCTGTGGAGCCAGCAAAGTTACCCTTGCATTTAGCTCCTGAGCGTGTAGCTTTCCAAAACCAACCAATACCAATATCCAAACAATCTTTTTTATCATTTCGTAATTTTTAAAATGGCCGTACAAATATCTTTGGCAACAGCAGTTTTTGATTTCATTTCAAATACAGTCCGTTCAAAAGCTTTGTTAAAAATAGTAATTTTATTGGTATCTGATTTAAAACCTGCACCCTTATCATTCAAAGAATTGAGTACCACAAGGTCTAGATTTTTCTTTTCCAGTTTGCCTTTGGCATAATTCTCTTCATCGTTGGTTTCCAAAGCAAAGCCAACTAAAATCTGGTGCGATTTTTTTGCCTTACCTAGAGATGCGAGTATATCTGTTGTTTTTTCCAGTTCCAGAAACAATCCGCTATCCTCTTTTTTAATTTTTTGGGTAGCAATCTGTTTGGGTCGATAATCGGCCACAGCGGCGCACATTACGGTAATATCAGTTTCTGCAAATGCCGCAATACAGGCATCGAACATCTCCTGTGTACTTACTACATCAATTCTTTTTAAACTTTGATCGGCTTTTTGTGCAGTTGGTCCGGCAATTAAAGTTACCTCAGCACCCAGTTTGGCCAGTTCATCAGCTAAGGCAAAACCCATTTTGCCCGAAGAATGATTGCCTATAAAACGTACCGGATCTATGGCTTCGTAAGTAGGGCCAGCGGTAACCATTACTTTTTTACCAAATAGGGGCAACGATTTTTTAATCGAATTATCCAGGAATAAAACAATTTCTTCCGGTTCGGCCATCCGGCCTTCACCCCAAAGTCCACTGGCCAGTTCGCCATTGGCCGGAGCAATAACGATATTTCCAAAACCGATCAGCCGATCAATATTACTTTGAGTGGTTTCGTGTTTCCACATATCCAGATCCATAGCAGGAGCTACATAAACCGGGCATTTGGCCGAAAGATAAACAGCGGTTAATAAATTATCACAGATTCCTGTTGCCAGTTTGGCTAAGGTATTAGCACTTATCGGAGCTATAATAATTAAATCAGCCCATAAGCCCAGCTCAACATGATTGCTCCATACGCCTGTTTCTTCCTCGAAATATTGGGTATAAACCGGATTTTTAGAAAGCGTAGCAAGGGTAAGTGGTGTAATGAAATGAGCACCATCAGGAGTTAGAATAACCTTTACGTTTGCGCCAGCTTTTACGAGTAGCCGAACCAAAAATGCCGACTTGTAAGCCGCGATGCTACCGCAAACGCCAAGGATTACATTTTTATTTTTTAGCATAATGCGCAGGGTACATCAGGCATGGAGCGTAGAGCGTAGTGCTAAAACGCTTTGCCCTAAACGCTATGCGCTTTGCAATTACTTTTGTTCTTTAGCAGGATTTCTGTGGTAAACTTTGCCATTCAAAAACTCATCCATGGCAACCAGAACAGGCTTTGGCATACGCTCGTAATGCTTACTGATTTCAATCTGCTCACGGTTTTCGAAAATTTCTTCCAAATTATCGTTGCTAGAAGCAAATTCTGCCAATTTACCGTGTAACTCCTCTTTAACGTTGTTTGAGATCTGATTTGCCCTTTTGGCAATTACCACTAACGATTCGTATAAATTATCAGTAGTTTTATCTAAATCGTGTACGTTTCTGGTTACTGTAGTATTAGGTACAGCAGGTTTGTTAGTGTTCATCTATTACTTGTTTTTAATATCCGTATTATCTGCATTAGTTGGTTTTACAGAAACAGTATCCTTTAATTTACCGGTTCTGATCAACATCTGTTTGTATTTTTCCTGATCGGCAGCATATAATGCCAATTCTTGCTTGGTTGTTACTATGCCTGCCTCAACATCACTTTTAAGCGCCTTCGCATCTTTGGCAAATTTACTGTCAGGATGGTTCTCCGTAAATTCAGTATATAAAGCAAGCGCTTCATTGTAACGGTCTTCCTGGCGGATGATATAACTATTTTTTGCGTATAAATATTGCGCCTTAATCATCAGGAAATCCATTTCCTCAGCATATTTAATATCTGGGTAATCCCTTTGCGCATTTTTTAAAGCAATAACAGCTGCCCTGTAATTATCTACATTGCTAGGCCCTGTGGTTAAATACATTTTAGCATTTTCAAAGGCTTTATCCTCTAACTTTCCCCTCAATACCGCAATATATTTTCCGGCAGCAGCAGCGCGATCGCTGGTAGGGTATAAGTTGATGAATAATTGTAATGCATCAATAGCTTTATAAGTATTTTCCTGATCTAAAGAGAAATTTGGCGATTCTAAATAATAGCAGTAAGCAGCCATATATCTTGCTTCTTCCGCATTCTTACTTGCAGGATAGGTATCAGCAAAACTTTTAAACTGGTATCTCGCAGTAGTGTAATCACTTAATCTATATAGTGTGTAAGCATAATAATAGTTCAGGTCTTCAGCTTCCGCACGGCCACGATATTTTTGAGAAAGGTCCTCAAAAAGCACTAATGCCTTACTATAATCGCGTTTATTATACAAACGAAGTGCTTCCTGGTATTTTTTTGCAACGTCATTGCTCGCCCTCAATTTCTCGAAACGACTTTTACAACCCGCAATACCCAAAGCGGCAATAAATACCAAAATAATGAAGTGTTTAACTTTAAACATTTTGCAAAGATAATTAATAATACGATAACATCAATAAAAACAATTGGCCGCTAAGCTATGCAAAGCAATTCAGTACAAATATACAGTTAACAAATTTTAACATATAATTTGTATCGTCGTTCGTAGATGTATATAGTATTGTTTGTTTTCAGCAAAGCAGTTGTTGTGCTGCTATATCAGTATGTTCCCGCTATACGCTCCAAATCCTCGCTTCGCTGCGGGCTTTCCGCTGCTATCACCTGCCTGCTGCCGGCAGGGGTTTAGGTGGGCAGTTTCTTCCGAAGTTTCAAGGTGCCTGGGCGCGGGAAAAGCTTCGGAGGTTTAACGGCTTTCTCGGGCCGGTCGGTCATCCTGAGGGATAATTTATTTTATAAAAATCAATATAGATGACGTAACTAATTACTTATGCCATACAGCCCAGTCTTGCCTCGGCTTACCGCCGCCGAATGGCTCTTACTTTTTGGCATCAAAA
>NZ_CAJYOJ010000023.1 GCF_913776295.1 uncultured Pedobacter sp. | reverse complement strand
CCTTTTAATCCCAATTTCATGTAAGGTCGATCAAAAGTTAGCCAACAAAATAAGTTCGGTGAGGTATTCTATAGCCATAGAAAAAAAAGCTGACTAGATTAGCATTGTACCTTTTTAGTCAGCCCCATAAGCATCACATTTTGATGTTGAGGCGCATAAGCTTCTTGGTTAATATTTACCAACGAACGAAGATTTGTCTTCGAACCATTTACCAATAAATGGTACAGGTTTTAACGCACCATTCGCTGCATTGATAATTCCAATGATCCAAAGAATGATGAATGCGTAACCTACAAATCCGAGGAAAGATAAACCAGGCGCTATCCCGGCAATAATGCTAAAGGCTACATTGAAAATAATGCTTACGATGGCAAGACCTAACGACTGTCTTAAGTGATATTTAAGTAAAGCGTCAGCTTTATCTTTTCCTACAAAATAAGCAACTAACCAACCGATAAGGGTGATGTAAGAAACGATTGAAAGGGTTTTGTTGTCCATGACTTCTGTTTTTTGAGGTTGAAAAATTATTTAGATCAAATTTGGGATTAACCATCATCATCTAAAAAAAACTGGTGGCTACAGAGCATCTACAACTTTTTTCTAAAGCGTCTACAATACATCTACAAGTAAATGTAATTGATTGTATTTCATGCTTTTGTATTGCCTTATGTTTTTCTGGTTTTGTCTACAATAATCACCTAACTCCAATCTTTATGCTAATTTTACCCTATGAAACATCAATATTTTAAAAAGATATTTCTCTTAATTGGCATTTGCATCAGTTATTTTGCAACCAATGCACAAACTTTACTGGATAGTATGTCACTCAATAGGTTAAGTGATAAAGATAAACCGGCATTGTTGACACAGCTTGCAGAAAGAAGCAGAATTAATGGCGATTATAAAGGAGCGATTCGAAGGGCTCAACAAAGTGCAGCATTAGCTTTAAAATTTAAAAATTTAACGGAGGCCACAAAAGCCTATGCCATACAGGCAAGTATACATGCCACGACTAAAGTATTTGTTTTATCAAAAAAAGCTGGCGATAGTGCATTTTTTATTGCACAACAATCAAGGCAGTCTATTGCGATGGCCTATGCCTATTATGCACAGGCTTTATTTTATAATGCAACAGACAATTCGGAGCAGATTACGAAATATTGCGGGCTCGCGTTAAAGCTGTTAGAAAAAGTAGCTGACCCTTACCTAAGTGCTAAAATATATTACCTGCTCTACATGATTAATACCCATTGGAACGATGTTAAAAATGTAAATAAATATGCACGTGCTGCTACCGAAAATGCACTAAAAACTACCGATTATAATCTGCTGAGCAATTGTTATATTGCTTTATCTGTTGCCGCTGATTATAACTACGCCAGTAATAAAAATGAAGTGTTACGTGATAGTATCATTTATTATTTAAATAAAGCTCAAAACCTTTATGAGCAATATCCTAAATACGTAGCCCGCAAAACTTATGGCATTGCCTGTGTCAATAGTGCAGATTATTACCTGCGCTACTTTTCTGATACCGACCAGGCTGCAAAAGCCAATGCCATTCGTTATGCAGAAATGGCCAACGAAGTAATGAGAGGGGCGATTAATGGTGAAGAAATCAGGGCAAGCAGTTTAGGGATTTTGAGTGAATATGCCAGGCGAGATAAAAATTTTGTAATGACTGAAGCTTATCTTCAGGAAGCCTATAACGTATTGAAAACTCAAAAAGTTCCTTATTATTACACATTAATCAATGTTTCAAACGCTTTGGCTACTTTTTATGAGCAACAGGGTAACTACAAAAAAGCGTTAGAATTACAGCAACGGGTAACCGAATACCATCGTAAATATTTTGATGAGAAACGGACTTTAAATGCCCAGAAACTGGAGGTACAATATGAGGCTGATAAGAAAAGTAATGAAGTTAAGCTATTAAAGCAACGCGAAAAATACGCAAGGCAGCAAAAGTACCTCTACATTGGTATTGCTATTGCCTCTATACTTGTCCTTATATTTATGTTTCGCTCTTACCACTTCAGGTTAAGGTACTCTTTACAGCGTGAAAGGCAATTGCATTTAGAAAAACAGGAGACCGAACTACAGATGAAGTTTGAAAAAGAGGAAAAGGCGAGATTGAAGGCGGAGCAGCTTTTGTTGGAAAGCCAGCAACAACAACTACAGAAAGAGGTGATGGCCAGTCAATTGCAGCTTGAGCACAAAAAGGAAATGCTGTTTCAGCTTAAGGAAAAACTTATTGATAACCAGCGGCTTAATATCAAAAAAATATGGAATGAAGAACTGCTGCTGGATAATGATTTTGAATAAGCCAAATTTCAGATCCAGCAGGTACATCCAGAATTTTTTTCGCTGATAAATCAAAGGGCACAACAAAAACTCACCCCACTCGATTTGAAACTTTGTGCTTATCTTCATTTAAAAATGGACACTAAAAAAATTGCCCAGTTGATGCATATCGAAGCCAAAAGTGTACGCATGAGTTGTTACCGGATAAAGCAGAAGTTGGGTTTGGGTAAGGATGAAGACCTGAAACTGTTTTTACAGGATATTGGTTAAAGCACTTCTTTTTATTAATTAAGGTGGTTAACCAAATTAAACTGTCTTTGTATCTCTGCCAGTTTATTTTCTTTTTTATTGATGAGCTTACGCATTTCCAGCTTTTTGTTCAACAGTTGTCGTTGGCCTGCCAACACCTGATCACGCACCTGTGCCGTAGTGTTTTTATCCTGGCTTAGCTGTTGCAGGGCAATTTCCCGTCGGTCCGAGATTTCCAATTGTTTAAGGGCATTATAATAGTTGACTGCTGCTTTCTTTAAGTCATTTCCGTGTTCGATGCCGCTTGTTTCAACTACATTTATTTCATTGATAATCTGATTAAAAGCATGTTCTTTATCATTAACCGCCTGCAGGGCACATTTAAAATCGCCAGCAATAATGCATTTAAGTTTTCGTTCGTTAGGTCCGTTTTTACCCACCATGATATTAAACACAGCCCTTTCTGAGTTTGCAAGGACTGTATTGAGCTGAACTGCCTTTTTCGATTGGCAAGAGATTAAACAAAAGACCAGCAGGGTAAAAAAGATATTTCTTTGTACCATAAAACATAAAATTATTTAGCGCTTAAAGAATATGGATATCGTTTAAGTTTAATCTTATTGAAATGTTATTTTCGGCTTAGATCGGTAATCAGTAATGGATTATCTTTTTTTAGGTTTTGGATCAGTTCTTCAACGGCTTGTATGGATGGATTTTTTTTCAATTCCTCTACTTCAGTATCAGTAATACCTACTAACTGCAGAAAGCTGATTTCGCCGTGAGGGGTTTCAATTCTCCCCAGTTCAGGATCCAACGCGAAAACAAATCCAGTTATCTGGGTATCAGTATTTAGCCTTACGGGCCCATTGGCAGGAATAAAATGATTTTCCTCGAACCATTTACCACTCGAAAATACATACCTGGCTAAATTATTCATCACCTGTATGGCCCAGATGGGATCTTTTTCATCATCTTTAAACGGCGCTAACCTAAACGTGAATTCAAAACCCCACTTGCTAAATGCTCCACCGGCTTTTTCTTCATTATAATAAAGTTCGCTCATGCCGTAGCTGATGAGGTGTCGGTGAAAGCTTTGGTGCTTGCTATCATAAATACTAACACCATCTATCGGGTCGGTTCCGCCTGCTACATAATGGATTCCGCAAAGCGGTGGATAATGCCGGGCTTCGGCAGTACCATAAATTTTCTCCAGTTGATCATCTATCGCCTGCCATCCTGGAGTATCGTCTGGTGTAAACTGCTGCTTATATTGTTCAGTGGTCATCGTAATATTAATTAAGTTTAAGATGCTTTCAAAGATTTTGCCATTTTAATTTCATATCGATATTGAAAGTAATTTTAGTTTATGAAGTTGAATTTCCTTTCAAATATGCTCCCGATTATTGGCACAGGTTTTTCTAAACCATTATTGGCGGTTACCATACCCAAAAGCATCAGTATAAATGGAAGTAATAAAATGAGATAAAAGACAAAGCCTAAGGAAGGAACGATGGCCAGGATAATACTGCTTAAAATACTTAAAAGGAGAGAGGTAATGATAATACCCAGCGACTGCCCCAAATGGTAATTGGCCAATGCACTTTTTTCTTTCGATTTTTTAAATTCGAGATAAGAAATAATCCATCCGATGAGCGTAATGTAGGCAACTACTGCAATTGTTTTCTGTTTCATGATTTAAAATTTAGTGAATTAAACCATACAAAATTAGGGTTGCCTTTATGCCCAGACAAGAAAAGAGTAGCTACACCCCGACTACGAATTTTTAAAATGCCGTCTACAAGGAGACTACCAAAGCCTTTAAAACGGCTAAATTTCAATTATTTATGGTAACTCTATTTCTGTAAGGTGTTTCTTTATTATTTTTGATGATGCAGCTACCACTGAAAAAAATATCAAGTATTTTAATTTGTTTTTTACTTTTTTTAAAAAACGCCGAAGCTCAAAAGATCTATATCGACTCGCTAAATCATATGCTGGCACAGAAAAGCATTTTGAAGGAAGAAAAGGCGAATATATACTGCAGACTGGCCAAGGCTAATTTTGAAAAAAATCTTCCGCTTTCTTTTCAACAAGCCAACGAGGCGCTTAAAATTGCAGCAGGGTTAAAGGATGGGAAAAGTAAGGCTAAGGCCTATGCTACACTCGTGCATTTATACGTTTGGAAAAAAGATCTTAAAAGTGCCTACGCCAGTTTAGATAGCGCCAGGTATTATACACAAAAAACAAAAGACCGTATTGCATTAGGCTTTGTATGGTTTAGAAGTGGCTGGTTAGACCTCGTAAACGATGAAAATGATAAATCGGTGGCCAAGCTGCTTAAAGCCCTCGATTTTTTTAAAGGCCAGCATGCTGATGATTACGAAAGTACCATTTACCACTATCTGGCCAGTTTTTATGGCTATGGCAATGATCCATCGAAACAGCAGAAATATGCCCGGTTATGCTACGCAAGCGCGATAAAAAGTAAACAGGTTGACGTGTTAAACAATGCTTATTTTACTGTCGGGCAAAGTTATTTCGATCGCTATAAGCAAGATACAGTAAAACGCAACCTGCTTGATTCGGCATTGTTTACCTATAAAAAATCACTTCGGCTTTCAAAAGAACAGGAAGGCCGCATGCTCACTTACAGCAACACAGCGGCCGCAGCATTAAATACCGCCAATGCTTATTTTCAATATTTTCCGGCTTCCTATCGCGATAGCGCCGAAAAATATGTTGATATCGCAATGGAAATAGCTACAAAAACAAATTTACTGGAGGTTTTATTAAACTGTTATGGATTGAGGAGCGAATACGCATTGCGCGATGGAAACTACAATGAGGCAGAAAAACTACTTCTTGCCGGATTGGATAAAATTTCTGGTACGGTGGTAAAAATGCCATTAACGCAGGCCAGAATATACCAGGGACTGGCAAATATTGCCGAAAGAAAAGGTAATCATCAGGCCGCTTTAAACTATTTTAAACAATATTTCAATTATTATAAAAAAGCTTTTGATGAAGAAAAAATAAATAGCACAGCCAGGATAGAAGCACAGTATCAATCAGAAAAAAAAGAGCAGGAGATTGCCTATTTACAACAGCAAGCCAGGTATACCAAAAAACTCAATGTGGTTTATGTTATTTCAGGATTAACGGGAATTGCCGCATTGCTTTTATTGCTGATGTCTTACAATTATAAGCTCAAAGCATCGATCAGAAAACAGGAGCTGATTGATCAGGAGAAAAAGGCCGTCGAATTAAGGGCGCAGTTAAAAGAGGCAGAAGCGATACAGCTTCAAACCGAGCAGGTATTGCTCAAAGAGCGTCAGGAGCGCCTGGAGAAAGAAGTATTGGCCGGGAATTTACAAATTGAAGAAAAGAATGAATTGCTGGAGCTTATACCAGAGAAGGTAAATCCTGAAAGTCATCTTTCGGTTGATGAACAGATCAAACGGATTGTGAACCAGCAGAAAAAGATGGATAAAGTATTTGAAGAACATAAGATGGATTTTTTTGAAACTAATCCTGCTTTTTTTGAGCGCCTGCAAGAGAAAGCCGGTCATGCACTTACCCGGCTCGATCTAAAATACTGTTCTTACATGGTGATGGGCTTGACCAATAAAGAGGTTTCTGTTCGCTTAGGTATCGAGCCTAAAAGTGTGCGCATGAGCCGTTACCGGATTAAACAAAAATTGGGTTTGGGCAAAGACGAGGATTTAAATTTGTTTCTGCAGCGGTTAAGGTAATTACAATTAAATTCCTTAACAGATCCGTGTTAGATCTGAAATGATTATAAAATGAAAGTGTTTGCAGATGCTTACATGGTGTATGGTTTAAAAAAACTACACTTATTACTATCAGGCAATAGGAGGTAATGATTTTGATAGAGTGATACTGTAAACTTTAGAATGTATAGTTTTACATTCATAAACAGTCTGTATTCTAAACAAAATTTAAAATTTACCTGAGTAAGATGTGCAGGATGGGCTATTCTATATTTTTAAACCGGGGTGCTGATGAAGAGATTCTTACATTTTTGTGTTCCTGTGGAGAGGAGAACTTATAAAACAAAAGCCAATAAGTGACGGCCATAATCAACATACCTAAGAGCGCACTGATTACATCATTCCTTTTCATACCGCCTTTGTAACAAAAACAGTGCCGACCAAAAGCATCCGATATAGAAAAAATCATTTTTTATAATCTTACGGGGCATTTTATCAGCATTATGATATTGTTTCCTCCTCTGGTTAACGCCGCACCCATTTAAATAAGGGTGATTATACGGTATTTTAATTCACATAAATGTAGTTACTTAGGGCAGCACATGTCCTAATTCTTTAGCGGGCATAATTAACCATCTACAAACATAAATTGCTCTAAAAATGATTACACTCAAACTGGAAGAAAGACTAGATGAAGTATGGAAACACTGTCAGCGCGGATTGGTTTATCCCTCACCATTTGCTATTTTTACTACATTTTGGACTAAAACACGTATTAATCGTAAGCAATTAGCTGATCTGATGGCTTTCTTGAGGAAAGAAATCAATACCCATCCCAACCTTAAAGACCGCAACACCTCTGTAATATTGGGTATTTCCTTTAAAAACTGGGCTGCTATCTGCAATAATGATAACTTGCCATTACCTAAAGGTATGCGACTTAATTTCCCAACAGCGTCTGATCCTTATACTTCCGATGTTTTTGATGCGTCAAAAGGTGTGTTTGATGATACAGCGGGCGACCTTTGGTTACACCTAAAGAGCGACAGTAAAACTGCCTGCGACTTGCTGTTGGATCTGATTATAAATTCGCTTAAAGAAGTAACTAAACATTATTTCGCGCAGGATGCGGCTTCGAAATCAAACAGTAAGGATGGCAACAAAGGTAAAGTGCTGGGCTGTCGTTTCTCCGAAAACCTCAACAATCCTTCCGATCCGATTACCATTGCCAAACACACCCTGATCGGTGGCGAAGATATGGATCATTTTGGTGGTTCATTTGTATTGGCACAGCGTTTCGTCATTAACTGGAACCAGATTAATATGATGACTGAAGATCAGATTGAAGACCTGATTGGACGTAAAACAGACGATACCATTATTCCCGACCGCGATTCGAGAAGTCATATTAAATCGGCCAGGTTACAGGATGAGCATGGTAACACTACACCGATATTGCGTTTAGGTTTGCCATTTGGTCGTGCAAAACAATCATCTATTGGTTTCAGAGCGCCAAAATCGGTGACTGTTTCTGATGAAGAAGGCATTTATTTCGCCGGTTTTGCCAAAGAAGCTTCTATTCTGGAAAACATTATGAGCAACCAGATTGGTGGCGATAAGGGTTTTATGAACGACCGTTTGTTTAACCACCTTAAATCTGATCTGGGTGGCTTTTTCTATATCCCGAGCATCGAAGATCTCGAGCTGGAGAAACATCCGGATTACCGTAACAATTTTACTTATGTTGACAAGGGCGATTGGTCGAGATTTCCGGGTGTAGATTGGTCGCGTTTAGACCGACATTACCAGGATGCTTCTGAAAACGGACTGATGTACTATAACCATCAGAATTACCTTTTTACCATGGCCACCGGTATCAACAGGCACAACCCATATTTTAAGGTTCCCAGCAACCGGATACTGAGCCTGATGGAAAATATCTTTTCATTATGGCAGGATAACTGGTACTTCAACCGTAAACAGGAAGAGATTAAAGAAGATTTACAATACTATATTAACGCTTACAAAGGGAGCGACAAACCTGCTGATATCATGAAAGAATCGGTCATGATCAGGAAAGGCTGGGCGGTGCGCATGAGTCTGCGATTGTTCAGCTCCCCTGAATATGGTTTCCGTGGACGTAAAATCCGTTTTCCTGATGGCAGTTTGCACGCCTATTCGGCATTTATCGAAGCTAAGGGCGAATGTGTATATGGGTCTGACACTTATCGGATCTCCCCGGAGGAAATTATCGTAGGTGCCATGCCGAATCTATCGCTTGGTGAAGGCCGTTATGTAATGAAATACCTTTCTGAAACCGAACGTATGGATGGTTTTTTAAGCAATTTAAGCGAAGCTTCGGGCGTTGGCCACGTCATCCCTAATTACGAAAAAGCCATACAGAAAGGGTTGAAGCAGATGAAAGATGAGGTATTGGCTTATGAGCAAATGGCCGCCACCAAAGAACTTCAGGATTTTTACCGTTCTTCTTATCTTTCTTTGCAAGGAATTACCGAATACATCCTTAATTATGAAAAATTAGCGCGTGAAACTGCCGAAAAAATGGCAGAAGGACAGGCTTGGGAAAAAGCCAATCTGCTGGCCATTGCTGCGCGTATGAAAAAATTATCAACTGATAGGCCCGACACCTTTGTGGAAGCGGTACAGTTTATATTCACATTGCATTCGTGCCTGCATTTAAATGGTGAACCAACTGCCATAGGTCGTATGGATCAGCTATTGGATCCTTTTTACAAAAAAGGCGATGTTACAGAAGATGAAGCCCAGGAAATTATCGATGCTTTTTATATCAAACTCGATGAAAAAGTACAACAGAACAGGATTTTTATGGAAGATCATCAGCCTTTTGGTAACCTGGCTATGGGTGGTGCGTCCGGGCCATACCCTCAAGGTGCATCATTAGGGCAATGGATTCAGCAGATTACTGTTGGTGGAACTGTGGCCGATGGAACAGAAGATTTTGCGCAATCAAAACCTGCTTATAACGACGTCACAAAACTTTTTATCCGCGCTTCAGGCAGGCTGCCTTTAAATGCACCATGTTTATCGTTGCGTACACGTAAAGATATTCCTAAAGATATTTTGGAAGAAGCGGCACATGCCATCCTTTCGGGTGGTGCGCATCCCATACTGCTCAACGACGAAAAAATTATCGAAGGATTGTATCACAGTGGTGATGGCGTAGGTGGAAGCCTTGCTCAGGACGATAAAAAATGGAATTCGACCGTAACCATGCAATCTGCCCAAAACTATGCCTGCGACGGCTGTTATGAACCCCAGTTTCCGGGAGAAAATTGGTTCTCTTTAGGTGGCTTTTCTACCTTACAGCCATTAGAGTGTGCTTTAAATCAAGGCAGAACTTATTCTTCAGCCGGACAATCTTATCTTTTCGGGCAAAATGTTTCACTCAATTCGAAACCGGCTGATCAGATTAAAAGTTTCGACGAACTGGTTAAAATCTATTTCCAGCATTTCGAACTGTTAAACCGCAAAGCTTTTAACGGCCAGTTGATGGGCTTTGGCGCCAATACTAAATTCTGTCCTTCACCAATATTAAACGTATTAATGGACGATTGTTTAGGTCGTGGTCTCGATTTTTACAGTGGAGGTACCAAATACAATATTTACGGGCCATGTTATATTTCTCTCAGCTCGGCCATCAACTCATTGTATGCCATTAAAACCATGGTTTTCGATGATAAAAATGCCGTGACCACATTGCCTGAATTGTTGGAATGTTTATGCTGTGATTGGGGATATAAAATGACCGAACCTTTTATCAGTGCTTTAGCGGGCGAATCGAGAATCGCCAGTCGTTCTGATCGTTTTAGACGTTTAAGGGCTATTGCCTTGAGTTTGCCCCGTTATGGCCGCGGTCATCACGAAATCGATACCTTCGGAAATACCATTGTAGAGGGCATCGCCAGGATTTCGGTAGAAACCTTTACCAAACCACTACCGCAGATGTACAGTGCTTTACAAAACCTTGCTACACGTTACGGTACAGAAGAATATCCATTCGGGATCCAGATTCAGCCGGGTGTGGGTACTTTTGAAAACCATGTAGAGATGGGTGCATGGAATGGTGCCAGTGCCGATGGACGCCGGTTAGGTACCGCTGTAGCATCAGATTTGAGTTCGGCACCTAGTCCGATGGATTTACCAATCGACCACCAATATGCGGGTTTCGAAACCTCGCTTGCCGGTTTTGAAGGTAAAGGTACTGATATGATGACCGATGGTGCGCCAACAGATTATAATATCAATGAGAATTATCCTGCTGACAAAATTGTAGCGGTGATGCAACAATTTGCAGAAGGCCATTCATCAAACATATTGACCATTACCGTAGCCAGCCCGGATACCTATGGCCAGGCCGTAAGTTCGCCCGAACAGTTTGATCTGTTGCGCGTGCGTACCGGAGGCTGGTCTAACTTCTTTACTTCGGTGTTTCCACTTACACAGGATCAGCACCGCAGAAGACCTGTTTCCACGCCTATCGCTGATGCGCCTGCTCTGGCCGATAAAACTAGGGGAGACATCAGTAAATGCCCGTTCCATCAGCAAATGGCTGTTCAATAGGTTTATCGTTACCGAGGTTATTCATTAAGATGTTGTAGAGAGATCAATTTAAGCAGATCTCTCTACCTTAATTTGTTTAACAAGATCACGTTATGATCAGGCGATCTGATCATTTCTCCCCCAGCAAACCTAAAATTGATTTTTAAGATTTATTGAAAATTCTATTGGCATTAATGTGTAAGAATAATTTGCTTTCGGTATGATTGCTAGTTTTTACTCACATCATATTGGCAAGATTTATATTTTTGCTTTAGCTGCAGAATATTAAAAAGCTTTAATTACGGTCAACAGCTTCAATAATTCGACTTAACCGTTGCGATACAGTGGTATCTCCTTCAATTTTGATAACCGGGCAGTTTATACCTGCCAGCCAGCTTTCGTGGATTCCGATATTGCGGCCTGAGAAAAGAGCGGTCATCATATTTAGATGCCCAATCTATAAATTCCAGAAACAATTGATGCCGCTGTGGATCGTCATAAATATTGTTTCCATACCGTTCTACTTCTCTTTTCACCAGACGTTCCA
Organism: uncultured Pedobacter sp.; assembly: GCF_913776295.1. Taxonomy (GTDB): domain Bacteria; phylum Bacteroidota; class Bacteroidia; order Sphingobacteriales; family Sphingobacteriaceae; genus Pedobacter. The sequence goes on along the minus strand of NZ_CAJYOJ010000023.1, from coordinate 5,795 downwards.
TCCTGATTTCTTTTGGCAGGTAAAGGAAAACTGCAAGGTCGAACATTTGTTTCCACTCCTCTCCCCAGCTTACCAGCGAGCCACCTACAATATAGCTTTCCGTTTGGCTTAATTCATCCTTAAGCATCTGGTTCCGTAATATTGGATTTCTTTTTACGGTATATGGTACTGCAGATTTTTCCCAGAAGAAATGATCAGTATCAAAATAAGGGATATTTAATCTGGCAGACAAAGCTTCTCCCAGGGTTGTAGTACCTGCACAGGATGCCCCGAGGATATGGATTTTCATGACATAAAAATATTGATAATGTTTAAGAGTATTAAATTACTCGTTGTTGAAGTGTTTTGATGGCATCGTATATTTGGTTAAACTGCCTATGTACAAAACAAAAAATGCTACTCTATAAGTAGCATTTTTTCTGCGGAGAGCGAGGGATTCGAACCCCCGGACCTGTTACAGTCAACAGTTTTCAAGACTGCCGCATTCGACCACTCTGCCAGCTCTCCGCTGCAAAAGTAGGAATTTGGCGCTAATCTGCAAACCTTTTCCAATCAAATATTTTAATTAATATTTTAAGCCTTGCTAATCATTTAGTTAGGATTGATGAAAAAATGAAAAAGCTTAAAAATATGGTCAATTGAGGCTGTTAACAGTCGAATTAATTATTGCAATTCGGACTAAACGGCCTCTTTATGCTGAATTTTCTGCCGTTCAACAGATAAATATCCATTTCCTTCAATGGCGAAACAGACTAATCCCGCCAGTACAGCAATCGAAAACCAGAATTCGGAATAAGGTTTAAAAATGCCTCCGGAAATATTGACAAAGAATACCGCGCCGATCAGTATCGGTATATTTACCAGGCAGAATGTGCGGGTATAGGTACCCAGCGTGATGGCCAGACCGCCAATAATATGTAAAACGATAATCAGGTGCGCCAGTAAACTGATACTGATGGCAGTACCCAGGAAAGCGCCCCTCATTAAATTGCTAAAAGCTTGCATATTGATATAAAAATCAATGCCTTTCCACATCAGCACGAGGCCTAATAAGATTCTGAAAAAATCAAGCCATTTTGGGTGGTGGTGATCGCCCCAGTTTTCGATTTTCTTAAGCATGTTCATAACATCTATATTTAGTTATAACAATTTACGAAAAAATCAAGCAAAATAACAATAGTTAACTGTTGATTTTAAAGCTTCTTTTTGTCGGTATTCCTGCTGTTTAGATAATCAGTAGGCGACATGCCAAACTGCTTGGCAAAATTCCGCCCGAAATGGGACTGCGAGCTATAACCCACCAATTCTGAAATTTCATAAATTTTCAATAATCCTTCATTTAAGAGTTCTGCAGCTCTTTTTAACCTCGCTAGATTGATCAGTTCATTTGGGCTCAGATTAGAAATGGATTTAATTTTCCGGTAAAGCGTTGGCCGGCTCATGTTCATCTTTTCTGCCAGATGTTCTACATCCAGATCCTGATTGCTGATGTTTTGGTTAATGGTATCCTGTAACTTCTCCAAAAATAACTCATCGGCCTTAGAATGGGCCATGCTTTTGAGGTGGAGGAGCGGCGAATTGGAAAAATATTCTTTGATCTTATTTCTGTTTTTGAGCAGACTGGAAATCTGTACCTGTAAAAATTCGGGCGAAAATGGTTTTTCTACATAAGCATCGGCCCCTAGTTCTAAACCTTCGATTTTAGATTGCAGCGAATTTTTCGCAGTGAGCAGGATCACCGGAACATGACTAAACTCCAGGGTGGATTTTATTTTGGCACAAAACTCAAATCCGTCCATTTCGGGCATCATCACATCACTGATGATAAGTTGAACGGTTTCACGTTGTAATATGGAGAGGGCTTCTACGCCATTTCTGGCTTGCAAAACACGGTATTTTTCTTCCAGATCATCCGAAATGAAATCCAGAATATCTTCATTATCATCAACCAATAACACTACAGGTCTTTCCAAATCAGTATCTTTTATGGTAAACGAATCTACAATTTCTTCCATTTTCCGTTCAGATTAAATTCTATTCGTTGATGGATCGGCAGTTCTAATACAAAGATATTAAAATCACCATCATCGAAATTTAAATAGAGTTCCCCCCGATGCAGTTGTGCAAGCGATTTTGAAATCGATAGGCCTATGCCGGTTCCTGCCTTTATGTCTGTTTCCTTAGCCCTGAAAAAAGGTTCAAATATCTTGTCCTTAATTTCTGTAGAGACCTTATTTCCATCATTTTTAACCATTACGATAAATTTATCGCCTTCCTTTACTGACAAGTTGATCTCCACATGCGACCTTCCATATTTAAGGGCATTATCTGTCAGATTGCTGATGATCTTATAAAAAGCTTCCACATCAATATAAGCGTGGAGATTTTTCTCGGATAGATGAAGGTTATAGGTTATATCTTGCTGTTCTGCAGCTGGCTGGAACTGTATAAATATATCCTTTAAGATCTCAGAAATATCAGCTTTTACAAAGTTTAGCGAAAATTCACTGGTTTCAGTTTTTCTGAAATCCAATAATTGATTAGTTAATTTGAGCAATCTATCGGTATTTCGACCCATGATCCGTAAATTCTTTTCTATTGGAGGTATAGCGCTTGCCTGTTTAATCAGTTTTTCCATCGGTCCGATAATCAGTGTGAGCGGAGTTCTGATTTCGTGGGCAACATTGGTGAAAAATTCGATCTTGGCCTGATAAACTTCTTTCTGTTTTTCATGTTCAAAAACTTCCATGCGCCTGCTATTTTTGGCCGCAATTTTCAGATGGTAACTTCTTACCAGGATGAAAATAATCCCAGCTATGGCAATCAGGTAAATTACATAGGCCAGCGGACTTAAATAAAAAGGAGGGTATATTTTAATCAGCAATTTAGCATTTCTGGTACTCCAGTTGTTATTTCCTTCAACCAATGCTTTTACCTCAAAAGTGTAACTGCCAGGTGCAAGTTTGGTAAAATAAACTTTCCGGTTGGTTTTTAAATATTCCCAGTTTTTATAAAGCCCGGTCATTTTATAAGCATACTCTGTCATTTCAGGCGATAGATAGCTTAAAGCGGCAAAATCGATGCTGAAGGAGGATTGGTTATGGTTAAGTTCGATGGTATCGGCATAAACGATGGATTTATTGGCAAGCGGATTCTCCACGCTATCACCCATTTCTAAACCATTAATCTGGAATCCGGTTAAGAATACCGGCGGCACATATGTGGTGGCCTTTAAATTGGCCGGATTAAAGCTTATCAGTCCTTTCACGCTCCCAAAATAGATTTCGCCATCCTGATCCTGATAGGCGGAACTGTAATTGAATTGGTCGGTAAGTAATCCGTTCGCTTTAGAATAGGTTTTGCTTGTGCCCGTAGCAGGATCAAAATGAATAAGTCCCCTGGTGCTGCTGATCCAGAATTTGTTCAAGGCATCTTCCTCAATGCGGAACAGGTAATTGCTGGGGAAGCCATTTTTTATTCCAAAGCGCTTAAATTGATGTGTTTGCTGGTCGAAGCTGCAAAGCCCCCCACCATCGGTGGTTACCCAAATGTGCTTTTGGCTATCCTCAAAAATGCTGTTTACGGAGTTATGGCTTAAACTCTTTGCATCCTTCTGGTTGTTCCGGTAGTTTACATAACCCGGTTTGGAAAGGTTAAACTGAAATATACCATCGTTAAAACTACCGGCCCAAATGTTGCCTTTGCTATCTTCCATAACCGAATAATAAAAAATAAAAGGAAGGCCAGCAATGGGTTCAAAATCATCTTTTTTACGGTTGTAGCGGTAAATGCCATTAATGGTCCCAACCAGGATTTCACCCGATCGCGTTTTACAGAAAGTAACAATAAAATTAGTACGCAAGGCGTTTCCTACACCAGCCTGGTAATGTTTAATGACTCTTTCTGTCTTCAGATCTAAAACATCCAGCCCATGTTCAAAAGTGCCTATCCAGAGTTTGTCGCCATCAACCAATAAACCATGGATATTGGAATAGGCAATACTTCCAGGTTTTCCGTCAGGTAAAAAATGTTTAAATATGCCTGTTTTTATGTGGAGTTTATTCAACCCGGCATCTTCCGTACCGATCCATAAATTTCCAGCCTGATCTTTCGTAATTTCCCTTACATCGCTTCCGCTGATTGAATTAGTGCCATTTTGTGGGAAGTATTTGGTAAACAATGATGTATGGCTCGAATAATAGTTTACGCCTCCAAAGTATGTACCGGCCCAAACCCCGCCTTCGCGGTCTACGCAAATAGTATAAACCGCATTATCACTTAAAGAATAATCGTTATTGTATTGCTTTTTGAGGCGAATGATTGCTCCGCTTTCGTCATTATAAATGTAAATGCCGGATTCTGTAGCTATCCAAAATTCGTGGGACCCAGTCTTTTTGATGTCGCGGACAAAAATTGGTGTTTTGTCGTCGTTCAACCTCAGTATATTTTTTGATGTTAAGGTAACCGGGTTAAAAAGTTTGACACCCTGATTAGTAGTGCCTACCAATAAATTTCCGTCTTCAGTTTCTGCAATTCTGGATACCCATCCGTATTCTGCCCTGTCATTTTTCCCATTGATATTAAATTCTTGAAAACGATTCTGTTTTGGATTATACTTTTCCAGCGTTCCCTTGCCAGTACTGATCCATACGCTGCCATCTTTTAAAACAGTTACCAATGAGGCATCAAATGGTGCGTGATGTGTAAAGGCCTGCATTTTCCTGGTACGCTTTTGATACAAGTATATTTTAAATGAAGATAGGATCCATAAATTTCCCTGTTGATCGCTAGCCAAATCGATAATCCGCATTCCTTTAGTTGCTTTGATCATGGCGAAGCTTTCTTTGGCCGGATGGTATTGGAATACACCATTATTAGTCCCAACCCAAAGGGTTTGTTCCTGATCGTAGTGGAGGGCGTAAATCAGATCGTTGCCCAAGCTTCCAGCCTGATCGGGATCGTGGCGGTAGGTTTTAAAAGCATAACCATCAAACCGGTTTAAACCGTCTTTTGTGCCAAACCACATGAAGCCATTTCCATCCTGTACGCTGCAAAAGGCCGTATTGTTGGAAAGCCCGTTTTCAACCTGGTAATGCCTGAAATAATAAGGCTGTGCCAAAAGCAGTTTGGTCAAAAATAACAGATATAGAAGGATGATGAGTTTTTTCAAAAGATCTTGGTCAGCAGCGTCAAATATATTAAAGAAATGTTTCGCTTTCAGGCTAATTTAATTTTGAACCGATATGTAGCAAGATTGAGACGAATCGGTTTGCAACGGATAAAGTATGAATTAATAATTTGAAGGTTATGATTTGATAATTAGTAACTGCCAACTGATAACTGAAATCCTTTGGGCGTTTCACCATGCTGCGCAAGGGTCGGGCTTTTCAGGGCTGCGCTTCGCTCCGGTACCGATGAAGGATCGGTACTGAACCCTTACAATCCCTAACGCAAAACCCATCATGAAAAACCTGCAAGGTTTGGTCTAAATTCAGACTTCATATCAAGATAAATAAACCTGATAGAACAGATAGCCCGGAGCGAAGAATGAATGAGGACTTGAAGAGATAGTAGGACTTCCTTAATCGAAAAGCATCAGCCCCATCATTTCCAAAAAAATGCGATATAGATCCTGAGCTGAACTACCATTGACGTTATTTTGTTATCATTTGATAGTTAGACACTTGTGCACAATGCATTTCCGTCTAACAAGGCCTTCGCACTGTGCCCCCGTTCTACTTAAGTCCGGCCTAACAAATTTTTCGGATTCCACTGACCGAGCCCTATTACTGGCT
>NZ_CAJYOJ010000022.1 GCF_913776295.1 uncultured Pedobacter sp. | reverse complement strand
GGTGCCAGATCTTAAAGAGAAGCCCTTCAGCAGAAATGTTGAAGGGCTTTCTTGTTTTATGGGCAGAGCGCAGCGCATAGAGCATGGCGCAGAGGGCGTGGAACAGTTTTCCGACCCTTAAGGGCTCCAGGCAGCTTAGAATGCTTTTTTCTGCAGAAATGCTGAGCTGCGCCGAAACCATTCCATCACCCATTTTCCATCTTACATTATTCCTTCTTCTACCCCAGGTTAAATAGCCCTGATGGGAGCGGCATCCCTTTTGGTTTAAAGAATTTTCATCATCTTTGATACTTCTCCAAAAGGATAGAGCGGACAGCAGGACGGAACCCTACCGACAAGCACAGGAAACTGCGCTCCTAAAATAATCAAACGCTCTTTTAACCCTGAGTGGTAAAAGACTAAGAGGATTGTCCCGCAGAAAACGCTGATCTCCGCAGAGTATGTTCATCATCCGTTTTCCATCTTACCCTTCACGATAGCCCTGATGGGAGCGGCACCCCTTTTGGTTTAAAGAATTTTCATCATCTTTGATACTTCTCCAAAAGGATAGAGCAGACAGCAGGACCGGAGCCAGCCTAAATGCACAGGAAACTGCGCTCCAAAAAAATCATACGCTCTTTTAACCGTGGGTAGTCAAAAAAGGATTGTCCCGCAGAAAACGCTGATCTGCGCAGAGTATGTTCCATCACCGTTTTCCATCTTACCCTTCACGATAGCCCTGATGGGAGCGGCATCCCTTTTGGGTAGGAAAAGATTGTTCAGAAAATAAGATTTCCAAAAGGATAAAGCGTACAGCAGGACCGGAGCCAGCCTAAATGCACAGTAAACTGCGCTCCAAAAAACTTTATTGTTACCTGCCGATAATATTGCCTTAAAAAACGACTTCACAGCATAAATAAAACTATTTTTCTGACAGTTGCTAATTATGTCAAATTCAAAACTGATTAATGCTAAATATGTTTAATATCACAAGGTTTGCCACAATATTTGGTTATCTTTGTTTTTAACAAAAATATAAGCATAAGTAATGAGTTTTTTTGCAGATAAAAGAAGGGAAGTAATGGTGCATATCGAAAAGTATATGCTGGAGATGATGGATACCTATCTAAAACCAATTGATACAAACTGGCAACCGTCTGATTTTCTTCCTGATTCTACGAGCGAAACATTTTATCAAGATATTAGAATATTAAGGGATAACGCAAAGGATCTATCTTACGATCTGGTTGCGGTATTGATTGGCGATACGATTACAGAAGAAGCTTTACCTACTTACGAATCCTGGTTGTCAATGGTGCAGGGGCCAAGTATGAAAGAAGATGGTGGCTGGATGAAGTGGAACAGACACTGGACTGCTGAAGAAAACCGTCATGGTGATTTGTTGAATAAATATTTATACCTATCGGGTCGTGTAGATATGCGCCAGATGGAGATTTCTACGCAATATCTGATTGCCGACGGTTTCGATATTGGTACTGGTCACGATCCTTATCGCAACTTTATTTATACCTCTTTTCAGGAGATGGCAACAAACATTTCACATAGAAGGGTAGCTTCTTTAGCCAAAAAAGATGGTGATACTTTATTATCGAGAATGTGTGGTGTAATCGCTTCTGATGAGGCCAGACATGCAAAAGCTTATAAAGATTTTATGAATCGTATTTTCGAGGTTGATCCTAATGAAGCGATGTTGGCTTTTGAAGATATGATGCGGAAAAAAATTGTGATGCCTGCACATTTCTTACGTGAGGTAGGTTTAAAAATTGGTCAGACTTTTGGTCATTTTACAGATGCTGCCCAACGTTTAGGTGTTTATACGGCCATTGATTATGTTGAAATTATGCAGCAGTTAATTGTGGATTGGAAAATTGAAGGCATGCGTGATTTAAATGAAGCTGGCGAAAAAGCACGTGATTATATCATGGCTTTACCTTCTCGTTTATTACGTGTGGCGGAACGTATGAAAAATCCAACGATTGATTATAAATTCAGCTGGATTGCCGGATAGTTTTTGAAAAAATATGTGAAGTCCCCCGATGCAAATCGAGGGATTTTTTTTGCTTATTACCTTTACATATTTCTTCTATATTGGCCGCCCACTTCGTAAAGGGCATTACTAATCTGGCCTAATGAGCATATTTTACACACTTCCATCAATTGCTCAAAAATATTATCGCCTGCTATGGCTGATTTTTGAAGTTGTTTTAACAAATCTGCTGCACGGCCTTCATTACGGTCGTGAAATTTTTCTAATGCAGCAATCTGGTATTGTTTTTCATCTTCTGTAGCTCGGATTACCTCACCTGGAACAATGGTCGGTGAACCGTTTTTGTTTAAAAATGTATTTACGCCTACAATAGGATATTCTCCTGTATGTTTGAGCGTCTCGTAATATAAACTTTCTTCCTGAATTTTTCCGCGCTGGTACATGGTTTCCATTGCTCCCAAAACACCACCTCGATCGTTGATTCGTTTAAATTCGGATAGAACAGCTTCCTCAACCAGATCAGTCAGTTCTTCAATAATGAAAGCTCCTTGTAACGGATTTTCGTTCTTGGCCAGGCCTAATTCCCTGTTAATAATCAATTGGATAGCCATTGCTCTCCTTACGGATTCTTCTGTAGGGGTAGTGATGGCTTCATCATAAGCATTGGTATGAAGGGAGTTGCAGTTGTCGTAAATAGCATATAGCGCCTGCAAAGTGGTTCGGATGTCGTTAAAATCAATTTCCTGGGCATGTAATGAACGACCTGAAGTTTGAATATGGTATTTAAGTTTTTGTGAACGGTCGTTTCCTTTGTATTTATTTTTGATGGCTTTAGCCCAGATCCTCCTGGCTACGCGGCCTATGACGGCGTACTCAGGATCGATACCATTGGAGAAGAAGAAAGACAGGTTAGGTGCAAAATCATCGATATGCATGCCTCTGCTTAAATAATATTCAACAAAGGTAAATCCATTACTTAGGGTAAACGCGAGCTGAGATATCGGATTAGCACCAGCTTCTGCAATGTGATAGCCTGAAATAGATACCGAATAAAAGTTCCTTACTTTTTCATCAATAAAATATTTCTGAATGTCGCCCATCATCCTTAAGGCAAATTCAGTTGAAAATATACAGGTATTCTGCGCCTGATCTTCTTTTAAAATATCGGCCTGAACCGTTCCCCGTACCGAACTGATGGCTTTAGCTTTAATAGTGGCATAAACATCGGCAGGAAGAACCTGATCGCCAGTGACACCCAAAAGCATTAAACCTAAGCCGTTATTTCCTTCCGGTAACGCGCCATTGTAAGATGGTCTTTCTATATTTTTGGCTTTATAGATTGAAAGAATTTTAGCCTCTACTTTTTCTGTCAGACCATTTTCAATAATGTATTTTTCGCATTGCTGATCAATCGCCGCATTCATGAAAAAACCTAATAACATTGGTGCCGGGCCATTAATAGTCATTGAAACTGACGTGGAGGGTGCACATAGGTCAAAACCGGAATATAGTTTTTTGGCATCATCTAAAGTGGCAATGCTTACACCGGAATTACCGATTTTACCATAAATATCAGGGCGAATATGCGGATCTTCTCCATAAAGTGTAACAGAATCAAAAGCGGTAGATAAGCGATGTGCCGGTTGACCTAACGATACATAATGAAAACGTTTATTTGTTCGTTCAGGGCCACCTTCTCCGGCAAACATTCTGGTAGGGTCTTCACCGTCTCTTTTTAAAGGAAAAACGCCTGCCGCATAGGGGAATTCACCCGGAAGGTTTTCGGTTAACAACCATCTTAAAATATCGCCCCAGTCTTCATATCTTGGTAGTGCTACCTTTGGGATATTTAGTTTTGAAAGTGATTCGTAAAATAAAGGTTGTTTAATTTCTTTATCGCGGACTTTATAAATGAAAAACTCCTCGTTGTATGCTTTTTTTGACTGTGGCCATTGGCGCAATAGGCGTTTGCATTCGCCATCTAATTGCTCTTCGAAGAATTCATAGCTTGCCTTTAGGTTTTTTGATATATCATCCTGAGAATCTTTTTCTAAAGGTGGTGGATTAGTCTCTCCCAATAAGTCGATTACTCCTTTAAGCTGGTACATTTTACGCGCGATGGTAACCTGTTTCTCTACCCAATCATTGTATGTTTGGCTTGCCTCTGCAATTTCTGCCAAATACCTGATCCGATCGGGAGGAATAATGTAAATTTTCTCTGACTGATCGGAGGTTAATTCCATTTTTGCCTTAAAATCAGTTCCGGTTTTTAATTTAATCTGATCCATCAAAGCGACGAACAGGTTATTCATACCAGGATCGTTAAACTGCGAAGCCATAGTACCATATACTGGAATTTCATCGTCTTTAGCATCGAAAATGTTATGGTTGCGTCTATATTGTTTGCGCACATCTCTCAAGGCATCCAGAGCCCCCCGTTTATCAAATTTATTAATGGCTACCAGATCGGCGAAATCCAACATGTCGATTTTTTCGAGTTGTGTAGCTGCGCCAAATTCAGGGGTCATTACGTATAATGAAACATCGCAGTGCTCCGTAATTTCAGTATCCGACTGGCCAATGCCCGAGGTTTCTACAATAATTAAATCATATCCTGCGGCCTTACAGATATCAATACTTTCCTGTACGTTTTTAGATAAAGCCAGGTTGGCCTGCCGGGTAGCTAATGAGCGCATGTAAACCCTTGGGTTATTAATCGCATTCATGCGGATCCGGTCGCCGAGTAGAGCACCTCCAGTTTTTCTTTTTGAAGGATCGACTGAAATGATCGCCAGGGTTTTATCTTTTACTTCAACCAAAAAACGACGGACCAGTTCATCAACCAAGGATGATTTTCCTGCACCACCGGTTCCGGTAATGCCTATAACAGGAGCCGTATTATTTCTGGATAAACGCTTTAGTTCATCAACAAACTTTTGAGCAGCTTCAGGATCATTTTCGGCAACGGTAATGGCACCAGCTATAGCCTTGGCATCTTTTGTGGAGATGCTTACCAGTTCTTTGTTGATATCCGTTTTAGTCATAAAATCGGTTTGCATCAGCATATCATTGATCATACCCTGTAGTCCCATTTTACGGCCATCATCAGGCGAATAGATTTTTGCAATTCCGTAAGCCTGTAATTCTTCAATCTCAGCAGGTAGAATTACACCGCCACCACCTGCAAATATTTTAATATGTCCCGATCCTTTTTCCTGCAAAAGATCGTACATATATTTAAAATACTCGATATGCCCACCCTGATAGGAGGTCATGGCAATGCCTTGAACATCCTCCTGAATGGCACAGTTCACCACCTCATCAACCGACCGGTTGTGGCCAAGGTGTATAACTTCGGCTCCAGATGACTGCAGGATACGACGCATGATGTTGATGGTGGCATCGTGTCCGTCGAAAAGGGAAGCAGCGGTTACAAAACGGATTTTATTTTTAGGTTTATAAATTTCTACTTGTTGCATACTATGGGATTTTAGGGCGGTATGGGCAGATCACCACTCCTCGTTTCCAAATATTTGGTACACAAATGTAGTAAAATAAGCAGTTTAAATGGTGAAGACCCTATACCGTTATGGCTTTTGGTTCAGCTATAAATTTTGCCTGAATTAAAGTAAACAACTGCTGTTGTTTTAAATGATAAAAGGTCTCATACTGTAGTCGAGAACCACAAATTTGTTTAGCGGAGCTAAATCTATTAAGGTAGATCCCTCCCCGCCTGCGCGGGCGGGCCTGTCCGCACAGGCGGGCATTCCACTGCGTTTCAGTTGAGATGACGATTGAATTAAAAACAAAAAAACTATGCCGCTGGGCATAGTTTTCAAGTATTATTTATTGGTGATTTCAGTAATCGGCTCTCCGACGCTGCCATTTGGCATTTGAATATGGAGTAGTGCGGCCAATGTCGGCGCAATGTCAGTCATATAATGTGTTTGATTGGAAGCCCCTGGTTTAATTCCCCAGCCCATAAAAACCAATGGGATGTGCGAATCGTAAGGGTTCCAGTTACCATGTGTGGTTCCTGTGCTTCCCCCGTTAAACCAGTTTGGCTCTAAAACATAATAGATATCGCCGCTTCTTCGGGCATTGTATCCATTGGTGATCATTTTCTTTTGGATTTCCTGCAGGGTAGCGTTGGATATCTTATCGATATCTACCGCATTTTGAAAGCCATCCAATTTTTTCAAGAATTCAACTGAAGCAGATTTAATCACATCGAAGCTGATGTCTGCTTTGTCGGTTTTGTCATGATCAAAGATGATCTGGTTATTCATTGATTTTAACACGACATTGTTTACCTTGAATTTATCATTTAGATAAGCATTCAATTTGTTTGCAATATCTTTGTCGCTTACTACACCAGCCGGAAGTTTATTCTCTTGCATAAAGCCTGGTACATGGGCTGCGCCATGGTCGGCGGTCAAAAACACAGTATAATTTCCTTTACCAACCTTTTTATCAAGGTAGTTAAAAAACTCTTCGAAATCTTTATCCAAACGTAGGTAAGTATCTTCAGCCTCGATAGAATTAGGCCCGTAGGCATGGCCGATATAATCAGTAGAAGAACAGCTTACCGCTAAAAAATCGGTAATGTTATCCTGCCCCAGGTCTTCAGAAAGAATAGCGAGTTTGGCCAGATCCAAAGTAATGGTGTTGCCATAAGGTGTACTTCTGATGGCATCAAAATTTTTACCGATATTTTGTGTTAACTGGTGCGGGAACGTATTTGATTTTCCTTCGTAAGCATTTTCATCTTTGGTGCTGTTTATATAGGTATTGATCGGATATAATGTTTCCCAGTTTTTTGCATAAAATTTGTTTGCCAGTTTGAGTTTATTATAATCGGCAATCCAGGTAGGTACCTCTTTCATATAATAGGTACTGGTAATCCAGTTTCCGGTGCTGCCCTGGTACCAATAAGCGGCATTGGCCGCGTGACCAGCCGGAAGGATAGAACCTCTGTCTTTCAGGGAAATACCGATTACCTTACCTTTAAAGTTTGTGGCCAACCTGAGTTCATCCGTAATGGTAGTGGTGAGCATATTTTTTGGCGACATATTACCTTCTGATGAAGGCGTACTGCCAACAGTGGAAACTGAAGAATCTTCTGTACAATAAACATTCTTTTTAGTTTCAGGATCGTACCAATCATTACCGATAATACCATGAACAGCTGGAACTGAACCGGTGTAAATGCAAGTGTGACCGCATGCGGTATATGTTGGTGTATAGGGAATATAGGTGTTTTCAACAGAAAAACCATCGTTGATCAACCTTTTAAAACCTCCGTTAGTATAGCGGTTATAATAACGGTACAGATAATCCCAACGCATTTGGTCGACTACCAGGCCCACCACTAATTTAGGGCGTGCAACCTCAGCCGGAAATGCTTTAGCTGACGTTGTAATGTTTTTTTTGGTTTGAGCTGAAGAAAGTGAGATTGAAAAAATAGAAATGGTAAAGATTAAACGGGATATTTTATTCATCATGCTTTAGTTAAAGGGCTAAAGTAATGAATTTAGATAAAGCTAAACTGAAGTTAATGTAAAGATTTTATATCGCTTCGGCCACTACAAAGGTACTCCCACCAATAAAAACCAAATCTTTGGGATCGGCTACTTGAATAGCAGTTGCTTTCGCTTCAAGAACTGATGTATAACTGTTTCCTTTTAAGCCGAATGCTACCGCCTGTTCTTTCAACGTATCAGCAGCTAAACCACGCTCTAAATTGGGTTTACAAAAATAATAGGTCGCATTTTTGGGCATCAGTGACAATACTTTCGAAATATCTTTATCGTTAACCATCCCGAACACAACATGTAATTTCCGATAAGGGGTTTGTGAAATATTTTTAACTACTTCAGTAATTCCGGCTTCGTTATGTCCGGTATCGCAGATTACCAGCGGATTTTTACTTAAAATTTGCCAGCGTCCCTGTAAACCAGTTTGCTTTTTAACCTGACTAATGCCCTTATAAATACTTTCCTGATTGGTTTTGATTTCTGTTTTCTCATTCAGTACAGTCAGGGTTTCGAGAACAGTTAATATATTCCTATACTGATAAATTCCGGTAAGATCGCTATGAAGTTCTTTGTATTTGATTTTTCCTCCCTGATAAACGGACAAGGAAAGCTTACTGTTTCTGATTTTAAAATTCTGCGCGGTTAATACCTGATCAGCAAAAACGATAGGAGCGTTTTCAGTTTTAGCTTTTTTAAAAAAAACCGGTGCCGATTCTTCCTGCGTTTCACCAATAACAACCGGGATATTCTTTTTGATGATGCCTGCCTTTTCTCCTGCAATCTCCGCCAGGCTATTGCCGAGCATATTGGTATGGTCGAGGCTGATATTGGTGATGACTGAAATTTGTGGGGTAATGATATTGGTCGAATCCAGTCTTCCACCTAAACCCACTTCAATTACCGCTACATCAACCTGATGTTTTGCGAAGTGATTGAAAGCCATGGCTACAGTAACTTCAAAAAAGGAAGGTTCGGTTTTTTCGATGAGTTTTTGCTGTTCTTTTACAAATAATACGACTTCTGATTTACTGATCATTTTTCCGTTGATGCGAATGCGTTCCCGGAAATCTTTCAAATGGGGCGAAGTGTATAAGCCAGTTTTATATCCCTGTGCCTGTAATACAGCAGCCAGCATATGTGAAGTGGATCCTTTCCCATTTGTGCCGGCTACATGGATGCTTTTGAATTTATGCTGAGGATTATCCAAAGCTTCGCAAAGGATGATGGTATTGGTCAAATCTTTTTTGAAAGCAGCCGCGCCAACGCGGGTAAACATCGGGAGTTTACTGTATAAAAAATCAAGCGTTTGCTGGTAGTTCATAATATACGTCAAATATAGGTTGACTGGTGTAATTATGAAATGAAATGAAAAAGATTTCTTTTGGAGTTTTTATTTTTTTGATGTTAAAGTAGATACACAACCAGTAAATGAGGTGAAGTAAGCTGTTTTCCAGCTGACTTAGTGAAATGATACCAATGCCTCATCAATCTTTAAGAAATCCTATCAAGCTTTTAAACAAATCTTTTGTCAGATAGGAATATCTGACAGCACAATTAGGTAGACCTCGAACTAAATTCAAGGTTGTAATAACAAAAAAGGTCTGTGCGGACACAGACCTTGGACTTGGCAATTTAAATATTTTTTTATTTCACTTTGAAATTGAACATTACAATTCCGGTTTGTACATCGGGAGCAGATTCTAATTTATTTAAACTTGCACCCAACACCGCTTGTTCGCATTTTCTCCAGAGCGCTAGATCGGATAGGGTTGTACCTTTTGCTCCGGCTCGGGCCTGTACTACTTTGCCGTTTTTATCTACACGGATCTGAACGGCAATTTTTCCTGCGCTCTGTCCGTCATCCTGTATTCTGGGGATATCGATAAATTTTCTGCTGGCTAATGATAATTGTACGTTGCCGTTCCCCGAACCGCCTTCGCCATAGTTTGATGCTAACGGATCGCCATCTTTGTCTCCCTGGTTACCTGGCGTTTTTCCGGTACCATCTCCTTGTCCCTGACCAGTATTTTTCTTGCCTTTGTACAGTGCATTCTGGTTAATTACCGGTTTAGCAGGTTTATCTTCTGTAACAGGCGTAGGTGCAGTTGCCGTAGCTTTTGTGGGTTTGGTATTTACGGCAATGGCATCTTCGGTATTTTGTGTCTGTACCTCTTTATCACTACTTTCTGTAGTCGTGTTTGGCGTAACTTTTTCTTCAGGTGTTACTTTTTCTGGTGGTTTACCGTTGGCATTTGGATCTGCTGAGGGTTCTTCAATACTAGTATAATCATCGCCCATACCTTCTGCAGAAGTTCCATAATTAACCACCATCCCACCCATACCCACTTCTTCAGGTGGCTGGAAAGAGCCAATCACAATAAAGAAGCTGATCAATAACAAAAATCCCATAATGCCGCTTGCTATGGCAATGGCCTTGGGATAGTTGTTTTCCTCCTGAGGTACGTTTTGTGCTTTGTAGTTCATTATTTTTTAGGTTCAACGGCTACAACAAGTTTCAATTTCAGTTTATTGGCTATATCGTTAACCACAAATCCATCCTGATAAGTTACATTGCGCGATACATACAAAAGTATGGTCATATCTGGTGCCAGCTTTTGATATGACGCCAAAGTTGGCTCTAATTCTTCAATACTTACCGGTTTCTTTTCAACGAAATATTTTAAGTTTTCGTCTATCGTAACAGTAACTGCTTTTTTGGCGGTAGATTGCTGTCCGCTTGAAGATTGTGGCAACAATAATTTTACCACTGTAGGATTGACTACCGCAGAGGCTAATAAGAAGAACAACATCAGGAAGAACATAATATCGTTCAACGCTGAAGTATGTACTTCTACCGATCCTTTTGTTCTTTTGCGTAAATTCATTATTTGCCCGGTTCTTCTAGTAAATCAATAAAATCAATTGCATCGGTCTCCATTTTAAGGATGATTTTCTCGACCATGATATTTAAAATGTGATACAGTACATAAGCAATAATACCGATGATTAAACCTGTTGCAGAAGTAATCATTTTGGTGTACAAACCACCGGAAATCGTTCCGATTTCGATTGCTCCTTTGATGGATACCTGGTGGAAAATAGTAATTACCCCCACAATTGTACCTACGAAACCAAGCATTGGCGCAATACCCGCTACAATACCTAATATGCTGATGTTCTTTTCTAATTTTGAAACCTCCAGTTTGCCCACATTTTCAATCGCGCCTTCAATATCTTTAATTGGACGGCCAATACGTTTTAAACCTTTTTGCAACATGCGCGAAAGAGGGGAATTGTTATTCCTTAAAAGCGACATGGCGCCGTCTAAATTGCCAGACTGGATATAAGACCGGGTTTGCGCCATCAGGTTAGCCTCATCTTTTGTGGCTTTTTTAATGGTTAAATAACGTTCAACAAAAATAATTAAGGCTAGAAAAGCCAGAAAAGCCAACGGAATCATCACCCAGCCGCCTTTAAAAAGCAGATCGATAAAATGTAATTCTGGTTGTGGTTGTGTTACAGCCTGGTTAATCGCATTTGCTGTGTCTTGTAATGCTTGTGTGGTGTCTTGAATTAATAAAGTTATCATTATGGTTGTGTGTTGTGTTTTTGTTGTACGAAATACCCTTTACCTTTAAGTTTTTTCTCTAAAATATCTTTTTGTTCTTTAGCTTCTTTTTCTGTGCTGAAACTTGCTATACTCACTTTTTTTAAACGGCCGGGTACGGATGCTATTTCGGCCTTTAAACCAATTTTTTCCATTTGCTTGATAAAAACAAGCGCTTTTTTGTCCGATTGGAATGATGCTGCGATAACATAGAACGTAGAAGGACCAGTGTTTGGTACAACTTTGTTTTCTTTAGCTGTTTCGATAGCTGGCTTGGCTATAGGTTTAACTACCTCTTTTTGAACCGTATCTGTTTTTTGCTGAACCTGGTTTGCTTTTAAAATGCTATCAGTTTTGGCTATTGAATCTTGTTTTGATTTTAATGTATCAACAGCAACCTTAGGAGAATCGATGATTATTTGTGCAGGTTTCTCTGTAACGGTTGTTGCGCCCGTAAATAATTCTGGTTTAACTAAGAAGGTTATTGCTGCAACAACAAGCAAAGCTACAATGGCTATGGCAATCATTAACCAGGTAGACATACCTTGCCTTGATTCATTGCTGTGTTCGAGCGGGTCATGTCCAAAGCGGTTTGGATGCTCGGCATGTTGTTCTTTAATAAAAGCTGGTGCCTCAATTACAGGCTCTTCCTTTTTAACCTCGTCTTCTAAATTGATATATGTTTTTGGTTCTTCAGTTTCTGGCCTTAATGAAAAACGGCCTGAATAATCTTGTCGCGGTAAAACCGGTTCAGGTATTGCAGTTTCTGTAGGTTTTTGTGCTTCTGGTGTATGGCCAAAGCGATTAGGGTTTTCCTCATGCTGTTCCACTATTGAAGGGGGGGGCTGAACCTGGTTAACATCTTCAACCGGACGGGTTACCACCGTATCTTCCACGTTTTCAGCTTCATCAGTATGGCTGGTTTCAGCAACCTGGTGCTCTGCAGCAATATTTTCTACTTCCGATTCCGGCGTATGCCCAAAACGGTTAGGGTGTTCTTCATGCTGTGCTATAACCGATTCAGGTACATCTACATCCTGAATTTTATTTGTTTCTTCTTTCGTTTCAGCAGATGCTTGTGTTTCAGTAGTCTGCCGCTCTTGATTATGATTTTCTACCTCCGATTCTGGCGTTTGGCCAAAACGGCTTGGATGTTCCTCATGCTGTTCCTTAATAAACCCGGGAACTTCAGTAATTTCTGACGCATCTTTCCCTGTATGATTTAAGGTGTTTTTAAGGTCGTCCTTTACTTCATCCAGTTCCACATTTTCGATTACAGGGGCCTGGTATGACTTATTCTCAAAAGGAGATGGTCCGCCTGGCGCCTCCGCTATTTCATCGTAAACTTCTTCTTCGTTCTGTGGTAAATCAGTTTTTGCTTCCATAAGTACGGTTTCTGCCAACGATGGAAGTCCGTAAAATTCAGAACCATAATTCATGTTTTTAACCGGTTCGAAGGCTATTCCCTGTTCCGTAAAAAATAAGCGACCCACATTTTTAAGTTCGGCTTCGTGGTCTAATTCCAGTTTTTGGTTTACTTCCTCGGCAAATTGTGCAATGCGATTAATGGCATCTTCCTTTGCGAGGTTTGCTTTTGTCGAAATAAAGTTGGCTAAAGCTTCTTCATCGGTTACTTCGGCCGAAAACTGTAGTGTATACCCCGGAGGTAAAAACGTTTGGTTTTCCTTATCGTATCTTCCAGGGTATTTTTTCTTATAAAAAGAGCCCAAGCCAGTAATACCAACTTCTTTGCGTTGCTGCAAAAGTTCTAAAAGGTATGATAAGATATCCATTCGGGTAAAATTAAGCGTTTAAAATTAAAAATTATATTCCACCTTCAAATAGTGTCAGCTGCTGTATCTATACATCCTATTTCAAAAGGGGCAAAAAAGGGTACAGTTACTATTTCAATCCTGAAAAATCACAATTTTAATTCTACAGCTGTATCCACGGAAAGATAACGGTTACAAAGATAGAAATGGTACGCTAGTAAGCAAATCAATATAATATAGCGCAATGGCTTAATGTTGTATTGTAATTTAAAACTGTAGCGGCATCATTTGATGATCTTAAACAGACGGCTCATGCACTACAATTTTTTAGCTAATGCCATATTTTCCGTACTTGGCAACCTACAGTTACAATTGCCTGTCCAGAGAACTGAATTTAAAAGTTTTACAGATACCCTTCTCTTAATTTCAAGATGATCTGAAGAATAAGCATAAATGAATGCCTCCGTTTTATTTGAGGCATTCATTATCTATCAGATTTAATTTTCAGTTTTGTCTTAAAAAGAATAAGTTAATCCGCCGAAAATATTAAATCCGTTTGCCTGGTAGTATAAATACCTGCTGTAATTATTATTTAAAATGTTGTTTGCTTTAGCAAAAACGGAGAATTTTTTATTGATTCTGTAATCTGCACCAATACCTAAATCAACATAACCTTTAACGGTTTCAATAAGTTCTATGCTGGTGTTGGGAATAACGTATTGCGATGCCGGAACAGGGGAACCTGTATACACTTTAGCCTTTACATCATCCTGAATGACAACGCCGGCATTAAAGCTCAGTTTTTTGTTGAAGGTATACATGAAGTTCGAACTTACTTTTAAGCCGGGCTTAAACCAGGAGTAAGTCTCAGAAGCAGGCTTCCAATCATCCAGGTTAAATTTACCGGTCCATTTTAAAGCATCACTTACCTGAACAGAAATTTCGCCTTCTAGGCCGGTTAATTTCGTTTTGCCGAAATCGTAGATCACATCAAATTTGTTAAAGTCGGTAAAGTTATTGACGAACAAAGGCATATCATCAAACTGTTTCACATAAATACGGGCTTTATAACCAAAACCTGGTCCGCCGGTACCCTTAACACCCGCGCTGAAACTTAATTTTTCCACGGTATTTTTAACCAGGATATTGCTGTTTAGCCAAGGGTTTTCGTCGGTAAAGCCTTTTAGCGAGTTTCGGTTTACATCCCCTTTAAGCTCTCCAAAAACCTGTAAATAATCAGGAATCAGCGTAAAATCGGCTGTAACCGCAGGGAATATTTTTGAGCTGCTGTAGGCACCAAATTCCTGGACAAAATTAACACCAGCAGTAATTTTAGCACCCTTAACCTGTAAGCGGATGTAAGGATTTAAACGCAACAGATTATTGCCAACACTGGTTAAAGCATCTTTGGAATTTCCAAATTCGGTTGATGCGGCTAAACCAAGGTTTAACGAGTTAATGCGCTTGTTTACATAACCGTTTAAGCTCAGGTAATTTTCTTTAGCGCTAAATTTATCGTTCCACAGATAGCCGTTGGCTTTCAAAGCATAGCTAAAAGCATCTTCATCTTCGGTAAAGTTTTTCACCAGTTCGCCTTCTAATTCGATGGTCGTTAAAGCCTGTTTATCCGGGTTAGGATTTAGTGTAGGCCTGGTGTTATCGATACCGTAAAAATAAGTGCCGTTACGCTCAAAATTAATGCGGCCACTTACGGTGTTTTCATCCAAAATGCTACGGCCAAAAACGCTTAACTGCTGATTGCTGCTGTTCTGTTTATTTAACTTTCCTTCCTGACTAAAGTGTTTAAAATAACCGCCAACCTGTAGTCCTTCATCTTTACCGGTGTTAAAATAGGCCTCGCCCAAAAGGGTAGACAAAGAACCAAAAGCACCTTTTACATAATTGTTAACTAAAATGCTCGCTTTTTCTTCGGCAAGTGCCTGCGCCTGCAACTTTTGGATATCACTGTTCAGCTCCAGCTTTTTATCCATAATGCTGTAGTTTAATTTCGCTTTGTATGTTTTAACGTCGTCTAAATTCGGGCTTCTCCTTAACTTTACCGCTTCTGCCAAAATTGGTTTATAGGGGCGTATTACTTCAATCTCTTCATTTACTACCCCTTTTTCCTCCGTTTTTTTATCCTGTGCCTGTGCGGTCATTAATCCGGCAGCTACAAAAAACAGTGAACTATATATATACTTAATCGATTTCATAATTGTTACTTCTTCTGGTTTAGTTTTTCTAGTTTTTCTTTGGCCGTAGGGATGATATCGTCTTTGCCTTCGTAATTATCAATAATACTGAGAAGTGTACTTTTTGCCTGTAAATTGTCTTTAAGGGCTACATAATTATCAGATAAAAGGATAAAAGCTTTGGCTACCCAATAATCGTAAGCGGCCATATTGTTGATCAGATCAAAACAGGTTTTAGATGAAGTTTTGAAATCGCCTTTACTGTATTCCAATAAAGCTAAATTGTATTTGGCTTCGGCAGCAGCAATGGTTTTTGTTTTGGCTACTACATTTTTAAATTCTTTTATGGCAGTTGTAGTATCGCCTTTTAACAGGTAAGCTTTACCAGAGTATAGGCTGGAACTGTTTTTTTCTTCTTCAGATGCTTTTTCTGACTCTTTAGTCAATTGTGCATATTTAAGCATGTCATCAGGCATATTTAGGGCTGTATAAGCTTTTAACAGATTATTGATGGCAAAACTGTAATGAGATTTGTAATCGGTTGTAGTTTCCAGTCTTTTGAGGTATACAATCGCCTCATTATATTTTTTCTGGTTTAAAAACAGCTGTGAGATACTCACCAATGAACGCTCTGTATAATCGCTTGTCCAGTCGTTTAAGATAAATTCGTAATCAGGAATGGCTTCATCCGGACGACCTAATTTAACCAACGATTCTGCCCTGATAAATTTAGCCTCTTTCTCATGGTTAGCCTTTGGGAATTTATCAAAATAGGCGTTTACAGCCTGAAACGCGCCATTGGCATCACCTTTTAAATAGGTATTATTAACAGCGGCAAAAACGATGTTGTCTTGCTCCGAACCAGAATAATTTCCAAGTGGGGTAGTGGCCGCATAAGCAATAAAACCATCTGCATCACCACGGTCTACATAAATATTCTTAATTGATTCCATTGCTTGTTTTGCTTCATCGGCAGTTGGATAATCACGGATCACTTTTTTGAATGATTCTAAAGCGGCATCGTCCTGATCCTGGTTATACTGAACCAAACCAATGGTAACCAAAGCTTTGGCTACATAGCTGCTGCGTGGATATTTGGCTACCAGTTCTACTAGGTCAGATTTAGATTTATCAAAATCACCTTTGTTGAAATAAGTATAAGCTGTTTCAAAACCGGCATCATCTGCGTAATTTGAGTTTGGAAAAGCCTTTAATAAGTTTTGCATGGTGGCAATTTTTGCATCATACTGATTTTCCAATCCCTGGATCATTCCTTTCTGGAAAGTAGCATAGTCCTCTGAAGTGGTATGCCTGTTGATGATCTTGTTGTAATTTGCCATCGCATCACCATAATTCTTATTAACAAAATACGAATCGGCTAAACGGATAGTGGCATCATCAATGGTTTTTTGATCTTTATCATTGCCAGCCAGGAATTTTTCGAAATAGTTGGCCGCCTTGCTGTATTTCTCATCTTCGAATGCTGCGTACGCTAAAGCATAGTTGGCAAAATTATACACGCCCGTTTTATCGGCATCAGGCATTTTCAGGAATTTTTCGAAAGTGGTAACCGCTTCTCCATACTTACGCAGTTCGTACATCGATTCCGCTTTCCAATAGGTGTTTAAGGCATAAATTTCATTGTCTTCCGGATATTTGTCAGAACGCAGAAACATAGATAAGGCATTTGGAAATGCCCTTTCGTTATAAAACTCCAGCCCGCGGAAATAAGTCACCTTCTGATAAGCCTCTTTAGCCTCTAACGTTTTATCAGGGATGGGTTCTAAAATATCAACAGCAGCCTGATAGTTTTTAGTGGTTAATAAAACCTCACCCAATAAAGTTTTCGCCTCGTTTATTTTACGCGATTTTGGAAAAGTTTTTAGGAAACCTTGTGTAGCTTCCAGGGCTTGTTGATGAAATTCTAACTCATAACTTAATTTGGCGTAATTTAGCCAGGCTTCTTCCTGTATCGCCTTATCGAAACTTAAACGCGAAGCCCTGAAAAAAGCACTTTGTGCTTTCTGTTTATTCCCCAACTGTATAAAAGCCTTACCTAAGGTATGCATACCGTTTTGCAGGTAAATATCATCAGTATTTAGTTTTTCTAAAACGGCAACAGACTCTTTATACTTTTTATTTTGGAACAAACTGTATCCATACTGATAAATAAAAAGGTTGTTTTTTGTTTCGCTTTTGTCTTTTGCATAATATTCTGCAAAATACTTTTCCGCATTTTTGAATTCAGATTTTGCAAAGTACGATGCTGCAACCAAACTCAACATCTCTGGTTCGAACTGCTGTTTGGTTTTTTGAATAGCTGGCAAAGCATAGCTGATTACATCATCATAACGTTCGTCTAGATAGTACATTGAAGTAATGTAATACGGATAACTGGCCTCATAAGTAGGCGAACCCTTTAATTTTTCGAAATTGGCCAATGCCGTTTTATACTCTTTGTTCAAGTAATTGATATAAGCAAAGTAGTAAGTAGCACTTTCCTGAAAATCGCCTTCTTCCTTTTTTACTTTTTCGAATAATGGTTCTGCCTTATCGTAGTCTTTAAGCTCAAAATAAGCGTAACCCTGCTTAAACTGGTATTCATTTCTTTGTTTTCCCGAAAGGGTAGAAGGGTCGGTTTTTTCGAACCATTCTAACGCTTTTTTATAGTTTTTTTGGTTGAAATAAGTTTTGCCTACGTAGAAATAAGCCAGCTTGGTATTGGGGTTCAACGGGTAATCGCGGATAAATGCCTGAAACAGACTCTCTGCATCGGCATTGGTTAATTCCAGTGCGCAAACGGCTGCATAAAATTTCGCATTCTCCTTTAGTAAGGACAGCTCGGCATTGCTTTCTGTTTGGGTAGAAGGTTTATAACGTTGCAGCTCAACCAATTTAAATTGTTGGGCGGCTGCCGTGTATTTTTCTTTGTCTAATAATTCTAAGCCCGTTTGATAGTTTTTGTTGAGGTTTTGCACGGCGCTAACTTGGGCGTAAGTGCTAAAACTTCCTGCTAAAATTAGCGGAATTAGTAGGTATCTTTTCTGCATGGGTTTCAAATATGGTTGGTACTAAATTAGAAATAGTATCAAAGCTTATCAACAGAAGTAATTAACATCTGTTAATAACACAAATTAACGACAGGATTTTTGGTTTGGTATTAAGGGCTGGCGGAATGTGGAAAAGTTGAAGGGTTCATTGGCCATTTGTTCAATGGTCATTGGTGCTACTGCGTTCGGTGGAGGTTCATTCGACATTAGTTTTAGTATAGCTGATGCATAACTAGATACTAATTGAACTTTCTGCGGCGTGCTATACTATGCCCTCCTGCACTAATGAACTATTTACAAATCGAATACTGAACTAACACTACCCCTGACTGGCTAACAAATAAAGCACGGCCATTCTCACGGCTACTCCGTTTTCTACCTGTTCTAAAATGATCGATTGTTTGCTGTCGGCCACATCGCTGGTAATCTCTACACCTCTGTTTATCGGACCAGGGTGCATCACGATGATTTCTTTATCTAGATTATCTAAGATCTGTTTATTTAAGCCGTACATCATGGCATATTCCCTTAAAGATGGGAAATATTTAATGTCCTGACGCTCTAACTGGATACGTAACATGTTGGCTACATCACACCAGTTCAGTGCTTTGATTAAATTATGTTCAACTTTTACACCCAATTGGTGGATGTGTTTCGGAATTAAAGTGGTAGGACCGCAAACCATCACCTCCGCACCCAGGCGTTGCAGGCAGAGAATGTTGGATATGGCTACACGGGAGTGCAGGATATCGCCTACAATAACTATTTTTTTACCCGCAACATCGCCTAATTTCTGACGGATGGAGAAAGCATCAAGTAAGGCCTGGGTAGGGTGTTCGTGCGCCCCGTCTCCTGCATTTACAATCTGCGCTTTTACATGTTTACTTAAAAACTGACCTGCCCCGGCATAAGGATGACGCATTACTACCATATCAACCTTCATTGACAGGATGTTATTTACCGTGTCAATCAGGGTTTCGCCTTTGCTTACCGACGATGAGGAAGCTGCAAAATTAATTACATCAGCCGAAAGTCGCTTTTCAGCAAGTTCGAAAGAAAGTTTTGTACGGGTAGAGTTTTCGAAAAAGATATTGGCAATCGTAATATCACGAAGTGAAGGAACCTTTTTGATTGGTCGGTTAATTACTTCCTTGAAATTATCTGCAGTTTCGAAAATCAATTCGATATCATTCCGGTTAATATCTTTAATGCCTAAAAGATGTCGGGTTGATAGTTTTTCTGCTGCCATTTTCTATTTATTGTTTTTGTCTGTTTTAATAGATCGTTTAATTGCCAGATAGAGCTTCTATGTCAAAATAATCTTTTTAGAAGGTATTTAGCCTCATTTTGTAGAGGGTGGTTCAGATATTAAAATCACTTTATCTTCACTGCCTTCGCTGGCCCAGGTTACTTTTACCTGTTGCGAATTTAAGCTGTCTACCTGATGGCCAATATAATCAGGTTCGATAGGTAAGTGTCTGCTAAACCTTCGGTCTATTAAAACCAAAAGCTCCACCTTCTCAGGGCGGCCATAAGCAAGCAGGGCGTCGAGCGCTGCTCTAATGGTTCTGCCCGTCCAAAGTACATCATCAATCAGGATCACTTTTTTACCTTCAATAATGAAATCCATCGAATTACTGCTGGCGGTAACCAGCCCGTCTTTTCGTCTGAAATCATCTCTGAAGAAAGTAATGTCAAGGTTTCCCTTTAAAATTTTCTTGTTTTTTAAGATCTGTTGAAGATCCTGATGAATGCGGTCAGCCAAAAAAATACCCCTTGGCTGTATGCCAATTAAAACGGTATTTGCGAAATCGTCGTGGTTTTCAATTAATTGATGGCAGAGCCTCTTAATTGTAATCTGAATTTTTTGTCCGTCAAGAAGTGTTTTCTTTTGCATTGAAGAAGGATTGGGCAAATATATAAAAATGTTTTAAGCTTAGAAAGTTGAACATTGATTGTTTTAACGATTCTGAAGCTAAATTGTTCGTTGTCAAAAAGTAAGAGAGAAAAATAAATTTACGTGGATGGAAATAATAAAATGCCAAAAGGGGCGAAAATTATTCCAACCCAGGATAACGTGCTTTAATCTTTAACCTTTCTGCTTTTTGCTTAATTTTGATTGGAATTAAAGCCGTTTTTGCGTTTAAAACATTATTTTTATAGTCTATGATCCGACAACCTGTAATCTTTTTTGATGGCATTTGTAATTTATGCAATTCGTCCGTACAGTTTGTCATCGCGCATGATCAAAAGAACCAATTCAAATTTTCGGCGTTACAAGGTGATTATGCCAAAGAAATCCTGCCAAAATTTAATGCAGATCCTGAAAAATTGAATACCATCCTGTTGCTGGAGGATGAAAAGCTCTATACCAAATCATCAGCGGCACTTCGCGTGGCCCGCAAACTGAATGGATTAATCCCCTTGCTTTATACATTTATTATCGTTCCCAAATTCATTCGCGACTGGGTTTACGACGGGATAGCTAAAAACCGTTACAAGTGGTGGGGAAAGCAGGAGAGTTGCTGGGTGCCAACGCCCGAATTGAAAAGTAAGTTTATTGCTTAATTTGATTGATCGTTTTTATTTCCACGCGGCGACCACAGCCACAGCGATAACACAATTAGTGGAATACAGATACTCAATGAAATGACAATCAGGATCGGGCGCTGTTTAACCACGTCTGCTTCCTGAGAAATAAAAACATACACGGCCTCTTTAATGGCAAATAGCGTGATGATGGTAGAGAGGACAGCAAATAGTTTACGCATAATTTTGTTTTGAATGCAAAGATTGCATAAATTTTTAGAAACAGGAAAGATGCTGGCCTAAATCAGCATGACTGAACAGTCAACAAAAAAAGTCAGCCGGATTAACCCGGGCTGACTTGTGTTTACCAAATATACAAAACTTACTCGGCTGTTTTAACCGAAGTTAAATTTTCTAATTCTTCTTCAGAGAATAAGCGATAATGGATTTTAAAGGTTTTTTGCATCGGAGTTTCCACAGAAAAACCACCTACGCCGAAACCATCGAGCACATCTAGCGTAAAGTGCGAAAATTTCCAGTATTCAAAAAGATCCCTGTCTACCCAAAATTCGCAGCCTTCTACTTCACCCAAACAAACATCACGCATCCGGAGGTAATAACCACCTTTTTCAAAACATTGTGGCTGAGTGCCTTCGCAACATCCGCCGGCCTGGTAAAACATGAGTTCACCATGCTTTTCTTTAAGTACTGCAATCAATTCTTTGGCTTTTTCTGTACTGTCTATTCGGGCTACCATGATGTTAATATTAATAATGGATTTTCAGAAGAAAAGATTTTTTAAGGTTGACGGTTAATGATCAGGTAGCTGATAGTCGTGGTGCTTATCGCATGTCTTTTAATTTGCAAGCCATTGTAATAAACGGATAGGCTATGAACTAACAAACCATCAACTATGATCTTGTGTACAATTTAATAAACCACCAACTATGATCCAATTAAAAGAAACCCAATTTGTTTTTATCGTAAGAAATCAGCATGTTTTTAGTCTGGCGGTAATGCCCAAGCATCATTTTATGGTTTTCCCTGCCTACACCTGATTGTTTGTAGCCGCCAAAAGGAGCGCCTGCAGGGTAAGCATGATATTGGTTCACCCACACCCGTCCTGCCTGGATAGCACGCGGTACCTGGTAAAGTTCATGGGCATCGCGCGTCCATACGCCTGCACCTAAACCATATAAGGTGTCGTTTGCAATTTCGATGGCTTCTTCAACGGTTTTAAAGGTCGTTAAGGCCAATACCGGACCGAAAATCTCCTCCTGGAAAATCCGCATTTTATTATGGCCTTTAAAAATGGTTGGCTTAATATAATAACCACTGCCCAAATCGCCAGGTAGTTCATTTACCCCTCCACCGGTTAATACTTCTGCACCCTCTTCTTTACCGAGTTTAATGTATTGTGCAATTTTTTCATATTGGATTTTCGAAGCCTGCGCTCCCATCATCACCGTTCTATCCAGCGGATTGCCAGTTTTTATGGCTTCGGTTCTTTCGATTACTTTGGCAATGAATTTTTCGTAAATATCTTCCTGAATTAGTAAACGCGAGGGACAGGTGCAGATTTCGCCCTGGTTTAAGGCAAACATCACCGCACCTTCTACTGCTTTATCTAAAAAGGCATCATCTTCTGCCATTACCGAGTTAAAAAAGATATTTGGCGATTTTCCACCAAGTTCCAGTGTAACGGGGATGATATTTTCAGTTGCATATTGCATCACCAATCTTCCGGTAGGGGTAGAACCGGTAAATGCCGCTTTAGAAATTTTAGGATTAGTAACCAATGCCCGGCCAAGTTCTGAACCGAAGCCATTTACCACATTAACCACACCCGGAGGAAGTAAATCACCAATCAGTTCCATTAAAACCATAATCGAAATGGGGGTGCTTTCTGCCGGTTTCAATACCACACAGTTGCCTGCGGCCAGGGCAGGAGCCAGTTTCCAGATACCCATTAACAGAGGAAAATTCCATGGGATTATTTGTGCCACTACGCCAATCGGCTCATGTACGATTAACGACACTGTATTTTGATCAAGTTCCGACAACGAACCCTCTTCTGCACGGATCACACCGGCAAAATACCTGAAATGATCTATACCAAGCGGTAAATCAGCAGCTAAAGTTTCCCTAACCGCTTTTCCGTTGTCGATGGTTTCGACAGTGGCCAGGTATTCGAGGTTATCCTCCATCCGTTGTGCAATCTTATTCAAGATGATGCTTCTTTCGGTAGAAGAGGTTTTGCTCCATGTTTTAAAGGCCTCATGCGCAGCATCAACGGCTAATTCTAAATCTTCTTTGGTAGAATGGGCCGCCCTGGTAAAAACTTTACCGTCAATGGGTGATATATTATCGAAATACGCACCTTTTACCGGCGCTACAAACTTCCCTCCGATATAGTTATCGTAGTGGGATTTGAAAGAAGGTTTCTCAATTAAATTTTCCATAATTATTATTGATGATTAAATTTTAAAAACCATTCTGAGCAGGTTTGACATAGAATTTTTAATGGTATGGCTCATCATGATTTTACGGTAATAAGATTTGGTTAATACAAACCTAAAGGCAAATGACCTGGTACAGATAGGATAATCGGATCAATCGATAGCATTATTGTTTCAGGTTTTGTAACCATTTTATAACGCTAGCTGCTTCACGGTTCAGCCAGTGGAAATAATATTATGTTGCCTGATAACAGGGTTTTCGAATGACTGATTTGAAAGTTAGAAATCATTATATTTGGTTATAGTAATTAAGTCTAACCAAATTATATCGGTTTATGCAACATACATTAAATCAGGTAAAACTCAGTACCACGGAAACTTTACAGACACTGGTTGAGAACAGGACCTCTTATACTTTGGAGCGTTGTGAATTAAATGTTTTCGAAACCTATACCCAATCTTATAAGGTTCCCCTTACTTTTAATGATTTTGTGATTACGAGTATGCTGAGAGGGAAAAAAGTAATGCACCTGTTTGATAAAGCGGGATTTGATTATTTTCCCGGGCAGACGGTTATTGTTCCTCCGTCGGTTACCATGGAAATTGATTTTCCGGAAGCTACCAATCAAAATCCTACGCAATGTATTGCCCTGGCTATTGATCAGGAACAGATCCAAAAAACGATTGCTTATTTAAACGAGTTTTTCCCAAAGGAGGGAAGTAATGAAAAGTGGTTATTGAATTATGATGAGTACCACTTTTACAACAATGAAGAAATTGCCTACCTCATTAATAAGGTCATCCGAATTTGTTCCGAACGTAGCAAGGAAAAAGATGTACTGGCCGATTTAACCTTGAAAGAATTGCTGGTGCGCATTATGCAGACTCAAAATCTTAAAACCATCAGCGACGAAGGTTATAACATCAATCAAAATCCATTGGCCTTTGTGCTGAATTACATTAAGGCTAACCTGAACGAAAAAATCAGCATCAATAGCCTGAGCGATAAGGCTTGTATGAGCAAGGCAACCTTTTATCGGTTATTTAAACGCGAATTGGGGATTAGTCCTAATGATTTTATCCTGGCTGAAAAAATTAACAAAGCCAAAACCTTGCTTACCCGGCCCGGTGCAAAAGTGGCTTCGATAAGTTATGAACTCGGTTTTAACGATGCGAATTATTTTATCAGGGCATTTAAAAAGATTGTGGGGATCACACCTGGCACTTATCAGGTACAGTTGGCAAAACAGATCATCCACTAATTTTCTAAATACCTTTTCGAGTAGGTAATGCCCATTAAATCATAGCGCTTAAACTGTTCTTTAAGCCGTTTCCGAAAATCCGGGTAATTTCGTTTTTCTTTCGGACTCCACAAAATTTCGCTCAGGGCATCTAACCTTGGGAAAAGCTGATATTGTACTTTAGCAGGAGTGGTGATGTATTCGGTCCATAAACAGCCCTGCGCACCCCAAATGTATTTTGCCTGTTCGGCATTTAATTCAGTAGGTATGGGTTCATAATTGTAAACATCAATCAGGGGCGAAAACTTATTTGCAGCCAGGCTATCTTCTTTTACGAACTGCCTATGGTTAAAATACATGGTATTTTCTGGCGTCATGATGGCTTTATGATTTTGCCTGGCCGCCTCAATGCCTCCTTTCTCTCCCTGCCAGCTCATTACCACGGCATTTGGTGCCAGGCCGCCCTGTAAAATTTCGTTCCACCCAATAATGGTTTTACCTTTGCTGTTTACAAATTTCTCCATCCTGCGGATAAAATAACTTTGCAGTTCACTCTCGGTTTTTAAACCATTGGATTTCATGATCCGTTGAGAAACAGCTGATTGTTTCCACCATACTTTAGAAGCTTCATCGCCACCAATGTGGATATATGGAGAGGGGAATAATTCCATTACCTCTGTTAAAACATTTTCTAAAAACTTAAAAGTAGTGTCGGAGGGCTGCAGTACATTGTTGTATTTGTTCATCATTCCCCAGGTTTCGGCAACTGTATATTTTTTGTTCGGTTCAGTACCTAATTCAGGATAGGCCGCCAATAAAGCCATGCTGTGTGCTGGCATTTCAATTTCGGGAATAATGGTGATGTAACGTTTAGCCGCATAATCCACCACTTCTTTAACCTGTTTCTGGGTATAAAAACCACCATGGCGTATGCCATCCGTTTTAATAACGGCATCTTTTGGCGTAATTTTAATTTCGTTAGGTAATACCTGATATTTAATATTTTCATTTCCCTTTCCCGGCCATAAGCCAACAATACTGCCATTGCGCCAGGCACCAACTTCGGTTAGTTTTGGATACTTTTTGATTTCAATCCGCCAGCCATGATCATCAGTTAAATGCCAGTGGAAATAGTTCATTTTATGCAGTGCTAAATAATCAATGTACTGTTTTACAAAGGCAACATCAAAAAAATGACGGCTTACATCGAGGTGCATGCCGCGGTAGTCGAAGCGGGGATAGTCGGTTATAGAAACCGCAGGAATTTGAAGTGGAAAGTGTTTTGAAGTTGGCAATAGCTGAATCAAGGTTTGGATACCTTGGAAGATGGCTGTGTCAGATCTACCGCCTATAATAATTGCTTTATTCGTAACCGTTAAGATGTATTCTTTTGGATTAGAAATTTTATCACTTAGTATCAAATTTATAGCGTTGGTTCGGTTTATATCCGGAATTCTAGTTGTTTTGAGTTTGAAGTTATAGTTTAAACTAAGATAGTTTTGTAGGAATTCTATCGATGCAGTGGCAGAAGAATCGTTTGAATATAATACAGTAGTGCTATCTATTTTAAATGGCAGCTCATTCGGATTGGTCTTCAATTGTACGGGCTGTGGGATAATATTAATTTCCTGTGCAGAAAGTTTAAACGAAATAACGGTCAGAAACAACAAGATAATTTTTCTCATAATGAAAAAGGCTGGGTTACAATTTCAAAAGTAGTGATAAAAGGAGAGATGTATGGAATAAGATAGCAGAACGGATTACTTATGTTACATAATAAAAAAACTCGTCATTGCGAGGAGACTTTTTCAGCCGACAGCCTGTCCCGACCTTTCGGGGAAGCAATCTTTCTTGCAGGAATCGCCAATATGAAAGATTGCTTCGTCGTACCTCCTCGCAATGACCACTTAAGTATCAGATCCGTGCACTCCGTGTTTCCGTGGCTACTTGGTATAGATTGTAGGATAAAAAAAATCCTGTGAGGTTTCAAAAACCTTACAGGATGGCGCAAAAAAAATCCCGATAACTTTCGCTATCGGGATTAAATATTCAGTTAAAAAGAACTAGCCTTTTTTAGCTTTGCTTTCTTCACCTTCTAATTGTGATTTCAATTGAGCCAATACGTCTAAGTCTCCTAAAGTAGATTTCTCTACAGAATCTTTAACTTTTTTAACCGCAGTTACAGCAGCTTTAGCTTCTTTTTTCTTAGCATTTCTTTCTTCTGCTACAGCCTCAGCTTTAACCTCTTCCCAGATACGGGCGTGAGATACTACGATACGTTTTGCTTCTTTGTTGAATTCAATGATTTTGAAGTCATTGGTTTCTTCAGCTTTAACTGAAGTACCATCTTCTTTAACCATGTGTTTAGTTGGTACGAAACCTTCTACACCATAAGGTAAAGCAATAACAGCACCTTTATCAGTTACTTTAACAACAGTACCCTGGTGAACCGAATCTAAAGTGAAAATCGTTTCGAAAGTATCCCAAGGGTTTTCTTCCAGTTGTTTGTGACCTAAGCTTAATTTACGGTTATCAACATCTAATTCTAAAACAACAACGTCTAATACATCACCAACTTTAGTAAATTCATTAGGGTGGTTAACTTTTTTAGACCATGATAAGTCAGAGATGTGGATTAAACCATCGATACCTTCTTCGATTTCAACAAATACACCGAAGTTAGTCATGTTTTTAACAGTTGCTTTGTGCTTGCTTCCAACCGGGAATTTAGCAGCAACTTCTTGCCATGGATCGTTAGATAATTGTTTAATACCTAAGCTCATTTTGCGCTCGTCTCTGTCTAAAGTTAATACTTCAGCTTCGATCTCGTCACCAACTTTTAAGAACTCTTGCGGGTTTCTTAAGTTTTGCGACCAGCTCATTTCCGAAACGTGGATTAAACCTTCAACACCTGGGATGATTTCTAAGAAAGCACCGTAATCTGCAACAGTTACGATTTTTCCTTTTACTTTTGAACCAACCTGAATGTCAGCACTTAAGTTTTCCCAAGGGTGTGGAGTTAATTGTTTCAAGCCTAAAGCGATACGTTTTTTCTCATCATCGAAATCTAAAACAACCACGTTGATTTTTTCATCTAATGATAATACTTCTTTTGGATGCTCTATGCGGCCCCAAGAAATGTCAGTAATGTGAAGTAAACCGTCAACACCGCCTAAATCGATGAACACACCGAAATCAGTAATGTTTTTAACAGTACCTTCCAATACCTGACCTTTTTCTAATTTAGAAACGATCTCTACTTTTTGGCTTTCCAAATCGTCTTCAATTAACACTTTATGAGAAACAACTACGTTTTTAAACTCATGGTTAATTTTAACAACTTTAAATTCCATTGTTTTACCCACGTATACATCGTAATCGCGGATAGGTTTAATATCAATTTGAGATCCTGGTAAGAAAGCCTCAACGCCCATGATATCAACAATCAAACCACCTTTTGTACGGCTCTTAACGAAACCGTTGATGATTCTGTCGTTCTCAAGCGCCTCATTGATTGCTTCCCATGATCTTTGGGTTTTTGCTCTTTTGCGTGAAAGGATCAATTGACCGTTAGCATCTTCTGGTGCCTCAACGAATACGTCAACTGAATCGCCGATTTTTAGATCTGGTGTATCACGGAATTCTGAAGTAGAAACCAAACCGTCTGATTTGAAACCTACGTTTAATACTACATCTTTGTTGTTGATTGAAACAACGATACCGCTGATAATTTCACCTTTAGTGATCTGGTTGAATGTTCCGGCATACATATCTTCAAACTTTTTACGGTCTGCTTCATTGTAGTTACCAAAAACTTTTTCATCTGCATCCCAGTCGAAATCTTCGCTTGGTGTTGCTAATGATGATTTGATCGATTCGATCGAAACTGAATCAGCTTCTGATTCAATAGTTTCTTTTTCAGTCAGGCGTCCGCCTTCTCCCTGAAGTTCAGCTGTTTTTGCTGCTAATTCTTTTTCTGCTACTTGTTTTTTAGCCATTAATTAATTGTCTCCTTTTTTCCCTATTTAGGGAATGCAAAGGTAAAAATATTTTAATTAATAGAAAAGATTTTTTTAATAAATCTTGCTGATTTTTAGCTGATTATAATTTATCGGTCCGTGATCCTGAATTTATTTCTGGATCTGCTACTAGGGAATTACAAGGTTTGAATTGATTTTTCATCCTTATTAGTAAATGAACATTCCGCATTTCATCGGAATCAGCAGTCCCGCTATCGCTTATAGTCCTCGCTGCACTCCGGGCTATTCCGCTCTATCAGGTTTATAAATAAGGGGGTGTGCACAAACACCTACCAAACGTTCCTACGGAACGAAACACAAATAACATCGGTTATTTGCTACCTGGCAAGCATCCCGATGGGACGGCTTGTAAAGTTTGCCGGTTTGTCTTCTATTGCAAATCGCCCAATTAGGCCGCAACTGGTGATTTGTTAAGAATAATCGTCCCGGCGAGGTGAATTATCGGTAGAAAAAAAATGTACATTTTTTCATTCCCGAGGAACATTTGGTGATCCCTGATTTATCTCTTCGTAAAAGTCCCCCTGGTAAAACCTTCTCCAATTAATGTTTTTTCATCCCTTATTAAAAGCATAATGGTGTTTTGCTGGTCGTACAATTTAATCATATCGCCATCAATCACGTATTTAGAGGTGAAAACAGAGTCGGTATAGGCATCGGTAACGGTCACAGAATCTTTTGATTTGAAATTAAATGATTTGTACTGTATATCTTCATTGCTGGCAAAGGTACCTGTTACCACTTTTGCCTGTATAAAGGTGATATAACAGAAATACCCGATGACCAGAATCACAATTACCGAAAACCCGATCAAAAACTTATTGCCGCTGGCATATTTAATCGAAAAGTATAATATGGTAATCAGTATCAGCGCTACTACGGCAAAAAAGATGATGTTTGTGTAATCTTGTTTTTCCTGGGGTACGGATGCTGTGACGTTCTTTTTTTCGACTTTCGCTTTTACAGGCGAAATCCTGACCAAAAATTCTTTGCTTACCCATCCTTCGCCATTGGTTACTTTTATTTTATAAAAGCTGGTATTAGAAGAATCGATAACGGCAACATTTTCATTTTTAGGTAGATATCCCACAATTTTACTTTTCGGATCAGCTTGTTGCCTAACCCTTAAATCGTCGGCAGTTACCCGATACATGTCAGTGTTTGCTGCCGTTTGGGAAGCAGCAGCATCAGGCTGTGTATTAGTTGTCTGTGGACTTGTAGGGCTGGCTGCCGGAGCAATTTTTTCAACGAAATCTTTGCTTACCCAGCCTTCGCGGTTTTTAAACTTTACTTTGTAAAACCTGGTGTCGCTGGCATCTAAAACCGTAATCTTCTCATTTTGAGCTATATTTCCAACAATCTTACTATTTGGATTGCTGCTTTCTCTAACACGCAATTGATCGGCCTTAACACGATACTGATCTTGTGCGTTTAATCGGTTAGCAAAAATAGAAAGCGCAATGAGGAGGAAGAAAATTCTAGTCATAAATATAAGTTTCTGCGAACAGTTTAATCAGTAATCGCAAACACGCTATAAGCAAACACCGTGCTAAGTGTTTCAAAATTAGAAAATACTTTCAATAGGTAAGGATAAGTTTGAAAAAAGGGATTATCTTTCTTCAAATACATCTTTTGTACAGGCGGATGTTCACTTATAAAAAGGTAAGCTAATTACCAGCTTCCCCCAGTGCCACCACCGCTGCTACTTCCACCGCCCCAGCTGCTTGATGATGAAGATGATGAACTGCCAGATGAAGAAGAACCGGAGGAAGAACTCGATTTAACCAACATGGCCAGGGTCATCCATTTTACAAATTCTGTTTTTTTACAAAAGCTACATTCGTTTATTATTTTTGCCTGCCCCTCATGATTATAGGTAGCTTTTTTAGTAATTACCTTTTTGTTGACCTGGTAGGTGCGGAAATAACAGTCAGGACATTCAGTATAGCTGTTGTAAGCCTCGGCAGGCCAAGCTTTAACGATGTGTTCTTTATGATCAACGCTTTCCCAGATATCATAATCGTATGTTTTTACTATCTCCTCTCTACGCTGGCCCTTCGTTAAAAATGGTTCACCCTCAATATTGATATCCCTGTCCAAACGCACCATTTCCCGTCCCTTACTATCCAGTACAGCTTTAAAACGACTCATATTCTTAGCCCTTTTAAATAAATACATTAGGATACTGATTAAAATGAGGGGTGAGAAGACAATCAGCCAAAAGTTCTTTTTATGAAAACTACCTACCGAATTAAAAAAGTTTTGATCGTCATTATGGACGCTTCGTAATGCCGAAATGTGGAAAAGGTATCTGCCGAAAAGTCCAATTGCCAAAATAACATACAAAATAACAGGGATATTTTGTGGTCTTATTTTTTCAACTAATCCAAAGCCTCCAAAAAAGATAAATATAAAAACAACTACAAACGTGACCATCATAGCCACCGCACAGCCTTTTCCTACCTTTTCATATTGGAAGCCCTCTGATTGAGGTTTGTCTTTTAATGCGTTTTTAGCCTGCCGGTCTACCATTTTAAATGCCCCCCAAAAAAGCAGTATAATGATCCCGGTAGGTAGCAGGAAATTTTCAAAATCACTATCTCTTTTTTTCTGCGTGAACAATTGGTTCAGCTCCGATTTGTTTTCGGGATTTAAAATAATCTCTCCAATGGCATTGATAGTGTTTGTAATGCCTGTGGCAAAATCATTTTTTCTAAAAGCGGGCAACAGTTGCTGCTCGGCAATATGTTTAAGTTTTACGTCAGGCAAAACACCTTCTGCACCAGTACCGGTAATAAACCTGTAATTTCGCCGCGTCTTCGAAATAAATAATAACAAGCCATTATTGCTGGTTTTTGAGCCTACTCCCCAGGTATTGAACAGTTCGTATGCAAAGTCGAAATCTTCCTGCTCATGGGCAAAATCGTTAACCACCACTACCGCCACCTGAACATGGGTTTTAAGCTCAAAGTCGGCAATGGTATTGTTCAGTTGGCCAACTGCTCCCGCACCTAAAATGTTATCGGGATCGCTAACATAGCCACCCCCATTTTTTTTTGGATCGGGAATATCTTTTACTTGATAGGCCGTTTGTGCAATAACAAAATTACCTAAAAAAAGGAAAATGAAGAGGGTAAGCGGTTTGATTAAATGTTTTGTGAGCATCGTAAACTTTTATAGCTTCATCATTTAACAAACGGTTGCCATTATGGTTTACTCCTTTAATATTTTAGCCAATACCTTATCCAATTTCGCTTTGTCTTTCATGTATGGTGCCAAATCGTACAGCTGTACCGTTTTAAATTCAATTGGATGACTCTCACTTTGAAGGGAGATATAACCTGAAGTGAGCGGTTTACCATCAATTTTAACTTTGGGGTCAAAATTCGAAACATTGCCGCCGCCAATTTGAGGTTTGGTATATTCTAAAACAACTTCGCCTGCTATAATGTGTTTAATCACGGAATCACCTAAGACTAAAAATTCTGCAGTTACCCATTGGTCGCCAGCATAGGTTTTAGATTTAGAATCCAAGCAGTGTGGGGTAAATAATTTACCATTATAGTTAATCAGCGTTCCGGGTGTGCATACATTACTAGTATGGCGTTCATGTTCGCCATCTCCGCCTAAAATCTGCCCTTCGATAGAGATTGGGAAATCCTGGTCTTTTAACATCGTTGCCGGATCCTGGCAGTGCAGCATGGCGCCGCTGTTGCGGGTTGCCCAACCTTCGCCACCTTTAGCCTGCTCGCCCACAAAACGATAGGTTACTTTTAAAAGATAGGCTGAAAAAGGTTTTTTATAGAAAATGTGCCCGTATTGCTGGTCAAATTCATTGTAGCCATCATAACTTACTTTCATTATACCATTTTCTACGCGGAAAGTATTGGCATAATTCTCTTTGTATTCGTGTTTGGAAATTTTAATGTTCCAGTCTTTTAAATCTTTTCCATTAAAGAGATTGATCCAGCCTTTTTGGGCATTTGCATTTAAAATAAAGAAGGATAGAAATAATGCAGTAAGGTAAACTGATTTTAATTTCATAGCAACAGTTGGTTTTGGTGCTAAAAATATAAATTTTTTTCTGAAGTTAAAGTTTGATGGATAGCTTTGGGCAGGGATTTAAGTAATCCGAATATCTGCGAAATAAAATTTATCCCGATAGATCTCTCCCCGCCTGTACGGGCAGGCATTACGCTTCGCTAGTCGAGATGCCGATGATTCTTTCAGAATTTGTCAATGTTAATCGTCTATGAACCTATGACCAATGAACTAATGAACTAATGAACTACTGACCAGTGAACTACTGACTAATGAACTAAAAAAGGATTTACTTTCTCCATCGCAAAATCCAATTGTTCTTGCGGTGTCAGATCGGTATTGTCTAAAATAATGGCGTCATCGGCCCTAACCAACGGACTTTCTTTTCGGGTAGTATCTGCATAATCGCGGTGGGCGAGGTTTTCAAAAACTTCTTCTAAAGTAGTTTCGTTATTGCCTTTGCTCTCCAGTTCTTTAAACCTGCGTTCAGCCCTGATTTTGGGGTCGGCTGTCATGAAGAATTTTACAGGTGCATATGGAAAAACGGTGGTGCCGATATCCCGGCCATCCATGACGATGTTCTTCGATTTTCCCATGCGTTGTTGTTGTTTCACCATTTCATGGCGAACAATTTTATGCGCAGAAACCTCGCTTACATTTTCAGAAACCGGCATTAAGCGGATTTCATCTGAAACTTCTTCACCGTTAAGGGTAATATGCGATTCATAATCGCGCGAATGGAAATTCAGTTCAATGTGCTGCAAAGCATCTTCAACCTGGGTATCATTACTTACATCTATGCTGTTGCGCAAAAAATATAGGGTAACGGCACGATACATGGCCCCGCTATCTACATAAATGAAACCTAATTTTTTAGCCAATGCTTTCGCTAATGTACTTTTTCCGCAAGATGAATAGCCATCAATAGCTATAACCAAGTTTTTCTTCATTCTGCTACAAAGGTAAAAAAAGCCGATGGGTTTGCTAACTTTTTTTAGATCGATATTCTTTATATTTTTGCCTTATGTTACCTAGCAGAGAAGAAATTTTACGATCAGCCATTTTTAAAACGTCACGTAGTGGGGGGAAAGGCGGCCAGCATGTAAATAAGGTTTCGAGTAAGGTAGAACTGGTTTTTGATATAGAAAACTTTGTGTATTTTACTGATGAGGACAAAGCGCTGCTAAGAGTAAAATTGCAAGGCAGCCTGGATAACGAAGGTTTGCTGCATATCGTTTCGCAGGAGGATAGGAGCCAGCTGCTCAATAAGGAAAAGACCATTGTTAAATTGATTGATCTGCTCAAAAAAGCATTGAGGGTTCAGAAAAAAAGAAAACCGACCAAAATTCCTAAAGGCGTTATCGAAAAGAGATTAAAAAATAAGGCCTTAACAGCTGAGAAGAAGAAAAACCGGAGAATTATAGGTGTTTAATTGTTAAAAAAGATTTTTCATCGCTCGACATTTGAAGGATCTACAATGTCAGATAGCAATATCTGACATCACAAAAAAGAATCGTCATCCTGATCCGATAATCATCGGATTTATTTCAGGGTTTATACCGAGATGCTAAAGTATGGTGATATATCTGTAAATAGCTAGCGATAAAACAGTTCACCTAAATCTTTCCAAATCTATAATACAAACTCAAGCCACCATAATTTTGTGCTTTGGCCACACTTTTAACTTCTTTTGTTTTAAATATTACATTAAAATCAGCTGTAAACCTTTTTGAGCTGTAATTCACCCCAAACTGTTGTTCAAAAACGATCGGTTTTACACCAAACGTAACAGGGCTATCATTGTTGAAAAGACTGCCCTGTATCGTGGCATCGTAAGCAACAAAATTGAGCTGCGGTTTTACATAAAAGAAAAATTCGGAATTATTTAAGCTTTTTGTTTTCGAATTTCCGATTACTGCATGATGGTAAGCACTATTGAACAATTGATTGATTTTACCGGCTCTAAAAAGCAGTGACGTACCCAAACCTGAAAAAGTGGTACCTAAATTGGCATAACCCTGCGCACTGATATCCACGATTGGATCTTCAGGTCTAAAAATTAATTTGCTGTAGTTGGCAGCCAGATTGACGGCCAGCTCATTTTTGATCTGATAATCCCAACCTGCTGGTGTATAAAAGCCAACTGTTTTATGAAGAAAACGTTGCGCATCCTGGGCAAGTGAGTTAGGCCCAACTGTACCTAATTCTACACTCGTTTTTAAAACACTTTCATCTTTATAAAAAACCGAGTATGCACCACCCAGGTAAAGGTAACCTGCAAAAGGTCTGTCCTGATCTTCTTTTTTCGGTACCTGGCCCCAATATGGGGTATACATTTTTTGTCCGGCAGAAATTTCGTAGGTTTTCTTTTCGATCTTATCTGATAACTTTTCGGTGTTAAGTGCTCTTCTGAAATAAATAAATAAGCCGTTGGTATAATAACGATCATTTAAAGTAGCCAGGTAAGCATCATTTTCGGTTTTAAAACCGAATTCGTTTTTAAAAGACTGGGCAAAACCAGTAGATACGGCCAAAGAAAAAACCAGTGCGAATAAAAGTGATTTCATAAAAAAGTCCCGATCATTACCGGGACTATAAAAGTATTTATTGTAAATGAATTTTTGATTGTTCTCTGTTAAAAGATTATAAATTAGTTTACAATTGGTGCAATTTTAATACTTAAATCTAAAGGTTTTTTTACTTTGTTTTTAGTCAATGCCAATTCAATCACTTCGCTCATTTCAGTTACATAATGGAAAGTTAAATCTTTAATATAACTTTCTTTAATCTCTAAAATATCTTTACGATTGCTTCTGCAAAGGATAATTTCTTTAATGTTAGCCCTTTTGGCGGCCAGTATTTTTTCTTTAATGCCACCTACCGGAAGCACTTTTCCGCGCAAAGTAATCTCGCCGGTCATGGCTAAATGCTGTTTTACCTTACGTTGGGTAAAGGCTGAAGTTAACGCCGTTAACATCGTTATTCCGGCCGATGGACCATCTTTAGGCGTAGCACCTGCCGGAACGTGTACGTGTACATCCCAATTATCGAACAAAGTATAATCGATGCCAAATTCTGCAGCATGTGCGCGTAAGTAAGCCAGTGCAATCACCGCTGATTCTTTCATTACATCGCCCAGGTTACCTGTTAAGGATAATTTTCCTTTTCCAGGACTTAAACTCGATTCGATGAATAAAATATCTCCACCAACACTTGTCCAGGCTAAACCCGTTACAACTCCGGCTACTTCATTGCCTTCGTACAAATCCTTGTCGTAAATAGGAGCACCTAAAATACGCTCCACATCATCATTGTCCAGATTTACGTTGTAGGTTTCTTCCATAGCAATTTTTGTAGCTACGCCACGTACTAAAGAGCCTATTTTTTTCTCTAAACCACGTACACCCGATTCCCGGGTATAATCTTCAATTACTTTTTCAATCAGGGCAGGTTTAATGGAAATATCTTTGGTCTGCAAGCCATGATTTTCTTTCTGTTTTGGCAACAGGTATTTTTTGGCAATCTCTATTTTTTCTTCAATGGTATATCCATTCACCTCAATAATCTCCATACGATCTAACAAAGCAGGCTGTATGGTGCTCAAAGAGTTTGCTGTAGCAATAAAGAGGATGTTCGACAAATCATAATCCACTTCTACATAGTGATCGTAAAAAGCATTGTTTTGTTCGGGGTCTAAAACCTCCAGCAAGGCTGATGATGGATCGCCCCGGTGATCCGTACCTACTTTATCAATCTCATCCAGCACGAAAACAGGATTATCTGCTCCGGCCTTTTTAATAGATGAAATGATACGGCCCGGCATCGCACCAATATAGGTTTTGCGGTGGCCGCGGATTTCTGCTTCATCGCGGATGCCGCCTAAAGCCATGCGCACATATTTACGGCCTAATGCTTTTGCAATCGATTTTCCCAAAGATGTTTTACCCACCCCCGGAGGGCCAACCAAACACAAAATAGGCGCTTTCATATTGCGTTTTAGTTTTAGTACAGCCAGGTATTCGATAATACGCTGCTTTACTTTTTCTAAACCAAAATGGTCTTTATCTAAAATGCGCTGTGCTCTTTTTAGGTCGAAATTATCCTTTGTAAACTCGTTCCAGGGTAAATCCAAAAGTAATTCCAGGTAGTTTAACTGTACCGAATAATCAGGTGCGGCAGGATTCATTCTACCTAGTTTATCGATTTCTTTATCAAAATGATCGGCAACGGCCTGCGTCCATTTTTTCTTTTTAGCCCTTTCCTGTAATGCGTCGAATTCTAAATCGGCAGCATTACCGCCAAGTTCTTCCTGGATGGTTTTTAGCTGTTGATTTAAAAAATAATCGCGTTGCTGTTTATCTAAATCGGTACGTACTTTTGATTGGATCTGATTTCTCAGTTCAAGCATCTGCAGTTCTACCATCAAGAGTTCCATTACCTTTTGCGCTCTTTCCTGCAATTTATCCATTTCAAGGATTTTTTGCTTATCAGCCATTTCGGCATTCATATTTGATGAAATGAAATTGATCAAAAATGAATTGCTTTCAATGTTCTTCAGTGCAATACTGGCTTCGCTCGGGATATTTGGTGAAAGCTGGATAATCTGCGCAGACATCTCTCGAATAGAAGCAATCAGGGCTTTAAATTCTTTATCTGCCTTATGTTTTTGCTCTACAAATTTTTTAACAACTGCTTTGATATAAGGTTCGTTCTGTACTTCTTCAATCAAACTGAAACGTTGTTTACCCTGAATAATGACTGTCGTGTTTCCATCCGGCATCTGCAACAGTTTAATAATATTGGCCACAGTACCCACAGTGTTAAGCTGCTCAAAAGTAGGATCTTCAATAGAAACGTCTTTTTGAGAAACCACGCCAATGATCTTGTTTCCTTTGTAAGCTTCCTTAATCAACTTAATCGATTTGTCTCTTCCCACGGTAATCGGAATAACGACTCCTGGAAATAAAACGGTATTTCGCAAAGGCAATATGGCCAGGGTTTCCGGCGTTTCCTCATTGTTCATTTCCTCTTCATCCTGTTGAGACATTAAGGGAAAAAACTCGGTATCTTCATTTATGATTGGCATTGCTGTTTGGAAATCAAATATATCTTGTTTACTCATTATCACATTTTCCGCTAACGACAAACTGGCAGTTTAGTCGTATTTAATTTGTTTAATTTTAGTATTCTTTTTACAAATTCAACTCTTGTGCCAAAATGAAAATAATATTAATCATATGTTAAAAAGGCAGAGTAATATAAATATTTTTGCCCATATCATATAAAGTATTTTTTAGCGTTTAAGCTAGTGTTTAGGGCAAATGGTTTTTAATGAAAGAAAATTAAAAACTTTTAAATTATCAGAATAGGATTATATTGCAAAAAATTTCCCCTATAAATTTGTTTAGGGGCTAAATTGGTTAACTTATCACTCATACATGGACTATTTTAAAAAGGCGATTTTAGGATTAATGATTTTCACATCAACAGGCAGTTTCGCGCAGAGCAGTTACGAAAGAAGCATGCAGGCGATGATGAAAGGTGATTATAAAACCGCGGCTATGCAATTAGAAAAGGCTGACGCTAAAACTCCCGATAATGCACACGTACTTCAAATGCTTGGATATTCTTACTTCCAAAACCGCGAATACGAAAAATGTATTGCCACTTACAGCCGCTTATTGAACATCAAACCTTCAGAGGTTTCGGCATACTATTATCGTGGTATTGCAAGGTTGAAAATAGCTAACGATCCTAAAGAATCGTTAAATACCATGCGCGAAAACTTCTATCTGGCCTCTCTTAAGGATTTTACAAAAGCCATTGAGATTAACGGTGATGAAGATGCGCAAATGTTTCAGAACCGTGGTTTAGCTTATAAGGATTATGCAATTTTCAGATCTTTTAAAGCAAAGAAAAAAGAAGAAAAAGCAGCTTGTATAGCTTTATTCAATAACTCTATCGCTGATTTTCAGAAGGTGCTTACTTTGCAGCCTTTAAGAAAAGATATTATTGATTGGG
This sequence comes from uncultured Pedobacter sp., assembly GCF_913776295.1. Taxonomy (GTDB): domain Bacteria; phylum Bacteroidota; class Bacteroidia; order Sphingobacteriales; family Sphingobacteriaceae; genus Pedobacter. The sequence goes on along the minus strand of NZ_CAJYOJ010000022.1, from coordinate 41,919 downwards.
TAACTTACGATAAGGCGCAGATTGCAAGCCTGAAATAAATACAGCTTTGAATTTTAAATTAAAAAAATGGGACCTATTCGGGTCCCATTTTTTTTTCCAGGATTCCAATAACAGCATACTTCTTATCCTTTAAAAGTCTGATTTTCTGTTGTTTTTTGTAGCTGTATAAGCTATCAGGAAAGTAAGTTAATGTATCCTGAGATCGGTAAACGATATTTTTATTATCGATAACGATCTCTATTTTACCCACTTCCCGACCTCTCCAGGTGATTGAAACTTTTTTAACGGGAATCTTATCATGATCTGAAGTATAGATAGCTACCCCGTTTTTTTCTGTTGTTTTAAAACTTCCTTTCCAGGATGTTTTATTGATGTCGGCATTAACAAAAATAGCAAATTCCTTTGTCCAGTCGGCAATTTTAGCACTTTTGCTTTCAATTGTCCCGTTTACACTAACGGTTTTATTTACAGTGGGGTTTAGTTTTTGTAAACGCGAAATTTCTTTTTCAAAATATCCTTTTATATTGAAATATACTAAACTGGTATTTGCTTCAGCTTCTTTTCGCTGGTTACAGGAAAGCAATGCCAAAGCAAGTACCGGAATAAAAAGTTTTTTAATCATTATACTAAAACATTTCCTGTCATTTCTGCTGGAATAGCCACACCCATTATTTTGAGGATAGTAGGGGCGATGTCGCCCAATTTACCATCTGCAATGGTTTTATAGTCTTTGTCAATTAAAATGCAGGGAACCAGGTTGGTGGTATGTGCAGTATTGACCGATCCATCTGCATTCACCATAAATTCTGAGTTTCCATGATCGGCCAGGAGAATGAACGAATAACCATTTTCCAAACCTTTGTTTACTACGGTTTCGGCACATTTATCAGCAGTTTCCACTGCTTTAACCACGGCTTCAAAAACACCGGTATGGCCCACCATATCCGGGTTGGCAAAGTTTAAGCAGATAAAATCAGCCCATCCTGTTTCCATTTCTTTGGTGATGGCATCCGTAATCCCAGCAGCACTCATTTCAGGTTGAAGATCGTAAGTTGCTACTTTTGGCGAAGGAATTAATATGCGTTTCTCATTGGCAAATTCAGCTTCTCTGCCGCCAGAAAAGAAGAAAGTTACGTGAGGGTATTTTTCAGTTTCGGCAATACGGATCTGATTTTTATTGTTATTGGCCAATACTTCGCCAATGGTTTGGGTTAAATCATCTTTGGTGAAGATTACATTTACCTTTTCAAAACTCTCATCGTAGGTAGTCATGGTAACATAATACAATGGCAATTTATGCATTTGCTGCTCCGGGAAATCTTTTTGCGTCAAAGCTGTGGTAATCTCACGTCCCCTGTCTGTGCGGAAATTGAAACAGATGACCACATCATCATTTTGAATGGTTGCTACGGGAGTACCATTATCTTGCGTTAACACAATTGGTTTTAAAAACTCGTCAGTAATACCATCAGCGTAAGATTTTTTGATTGCAGCTAAAGCATTTTGTGTTTTTTCGCCAACGCCATTAACCATTACATCATAAGCTTGTTTCACGCGTTCCCAACGGTTATCGCGGTCCATGGCGTAATAACGGCCAACCATGGTAGCCAGCTTAGTATTAGAATTTTGTAAGTGATTGTCGAGGTCAGAGATAAAACCCAGACCAGAGTTTGGATCCGTATCACGGCCATCTAAAAAAGCATGTACAAAAGAGTTAGGTACATTTGCTTCATTCGCGGCATCGCATAAGGCTTTTAAATGTTCTATATGTGCATGTACACCACCGTTCGAAACCAGCCCGATAAAGTGAACTGCTTTATGATGCTGCTTGGCGTAATCGAATGCACTGACTAAAACAGGGTTGTGGTGCAATTCCCTGTCGGCTATCGCTTTATTGATTCTTCCAAGCTCCTGGTAAACTACCCTGCCGGCACCTAAGTTCATGTGTCCAACTTCTGAATTACCCATTTGTCCTGCAGGTAAGCCTACAGCTTCACCAGATGCCTCCAGTTTAGAATTTGGATATTTCTGTAATAACGAGTCGAAAAAAGGAGTATTGGCAGCATACGCAGCATCAGAATTATCTTGTTTTCCATAACCCCAGCCATCAAGGATTATCAGTGCGAGTTTTTTATCGTTTACCATTTTTATTGTAAAATTTATTGATCTATGTCAAAACATTTTCATGGATACCATGTTTAGTATTTTGTTTGCATGGCAAATATAACTTTATTGAGGCGGATACAAATGAAGAAATCCTTTTTTTGATATGCTAATGGCATAATTTTAGCTATAGGGTTCTGTATAAAATACAGAAATGATCCGGAGCTTGTTTTTACTCATAATTAGTTTGTCGTCGTTATATCATCCTAATGCCTTTCAGGCTGATATAATTGATGATTTGTCGTCGTATTTTAAGGCTGGTAACGCTAAAGAAATTGCCAAAGATTTTGCCTCAACCATCGAACTGATCATTATTGATGAAGAAGATGTATACTCAAAAGCACAGGGCGAACAGATTCTGAGGGATTTTTTTATCAAACATCCTCCGGTAAAAACAAGTATTTTCCATAAAATCAATACCAATCCAAATTATCGTTTTGGTGTAATCATGTTGAGTACTGCCAAAGAAACTTTCAGGGTTTCTATCACCATGAAAAAATTCAATACCAGCTTTTCTATTACCGAATTAAGAATAGAGCCTGCAAAGGATTAGTTTTTAGCAATAGGTTTGGTGTTAGAAGCTTTCTGGATCTCAGGCTAAATTAGATTTACCATTCACATTAAACTTTCAGGAAATTGCCTGCTAACAAATAATTCTTATTTTTGCGGCACTAAAATCTATATTTTGGATATTCAACTGATACATCAATTCATCAAAAATGCCCTTGCCGAAGATGTTGGGGACGGCGATCATACTTCACTTTCCACCATTCCGCAGGGAACCCAAGGAAAAGCAAAACTGATTATCAAAGAAGATGGTATTTTAGCTGGAATTGAACTGGCTATTGAAATATTTAAGGAGGTTGATCCCGGCTTGAAAGTTGAGGTATTTCTGCAAGATGGTGTGGCCGTTAAAGTTGGTGATATCGCCTTAACGGTTGCGGGAAGTACACATTCTATTTTAATAGCCGAAAGATTGGTGTTAAACTGTATGCAGCGCATGAGCGGCATTGCTACTAAAACCCATCGCATCGTTTCGCTGTTAAAAGCGACCAATACCAGGATTTTAGATACCCGTAAAACCACTCCTGGTTTGCGTTATTTAGAGAAATGGGCAGTAAGGATTGGCGGAGGAGTAAATCACCGCATAGGTTTATATGATATGATCCTGATTAAGGATAACCATGTAGATTATGCAGGAGGGATTTCAAATGCCATTACAGCGGCTCAAAAATATCTGACAGATCAAAATAAATCACTTCAAATTGAAATTGAGGTGCGGAACCTGGAAGAGTTGAAACAGGTTTTAGCTGTTGGTGGTATAGACCGGATTATGCTGGATAATTTTAGTTTCGAAGATTTAAAGGCTGCTGTTGCATTAATCGACAGGAAATTTGTGACCGAGGCTTCCGGTGGGATTACTGAAGAGAATGTAACTGCATACGCCGCTTGTGGAGTAGATTTTATATCGATGGGTGCGCTTACACATTCTGTGAAAAGCCTGGATATGAGTTTAAAAGCGTACTAAATTGATTTGCTCTAAAATTAAAAGCTTATTTTTTGTAACATTGTAGGCTATGGTTACGGTTTATTCTCTCAGCGCGTTATTAGTTGCTTACCTTTTCGGGTCTATACCAACAGCTGTATGGCTAGGTCAGGCCTTTTATGGCATTGACGTAAGGGAATATGGAAGTGGCAACGCTGGTGCAACGAATACTTTTAGGGTGTTGGGCAAAAAAGCCGGAATTGCCGTGATGATCATCGATATTGCGAAAGGCTATACCGCAACCAATTTAGCTTATCTGATTGGCATGTCGGTAACCGGGCCACAAAATTCAGTTGTTTTTGTTAACTATCAGCTTGCTTTGGGAGTAACCGCAGTTATGGGGCATTTGTTTCCTGTTTTTGCCGGTTTTAGGGGTGGTAAAGGTGTAGCTACACTTTTTGGAATGATTTTGGCAGTCAACTTTGAAGCATCTATGCTTTGCGTTCTGGTTTTTGTGATCGTGCTGCTATTAACTAAATATGTTTCATTAAGTTCCATTTGTGCAGGATTTACCTTTCCCTTAAGTGTCGTTTTCCTGTTTCAGGTTTCCATCAAATCTGAAGTGCTTTACGGCATGGTGGTTTGTATTTTAATTCTGGTTACCCATCAAAAAAACCTCGAAAGATTGCTGAAAGGCAAAGAATCAAAAGTGTATTTGTTTAGAAAGAAAACGAATTAACCCACAAAACACATTTCTTTAAAACTTATTTATGGGCTTGCTGTTTAATCAACGGCTTTTGCTTATCAGTTTACGAATCATTTAAAAAAATCGCATTTATGAAAAAAATATTTTTAGCAGCCAGTGTTGCTGGGATTTTATTATTTAACTCATGTTCTACCGTGCCTTTAACGGGCCGTAGCCGATTTGATCTGGTAAGTAACGACCAGGTTTTGCCAATGGCATTCCAGGCTTATAATACTTTTTTAACAGAAAATAAATCAGCCGTTTTACCTGCTTCAAATGCTCAGGCTTTGAAGGTTAAAACCGTAGGGAATCGGTTAATTAATGCAGTAAAATCATATATGAACAGCAACAACTATGGTAATCTGATTGCTGATTATCAATGGGAAGTTAATGTTGTACAAAATAATGAAAAAAATGCCTGGTGTATGCCTGGAGGTAAGATTGTAGTTTATACAGGTATTTTGCCTGTTACCCAGAATGATGCCGGCTTAGCTACCGTTATGGGGCATGAGATTGCCCATGCCATTGCGGGCCATTCAGTAGAACGGATGTCGCAGGAAATGGTTGCTCAGGGGATTGGGGCTGCTGCAGGCGTAGCGCTGTCTAAAAATCCGCAAACACAATCCATTTTTAATACCTTATATGGTGTAGGTACCCCTGTTGCGATGTTGAAATTTAGCCGTAACCAGGAGTTGGAAGCTGATCGATTAGGCTTGATTTTTATGGCCATGGCCGGATATAATCCTCAAAATGCTACTGCTTTCTGGAATAGGATGGCTTCGGCCTCTGCGAGCGGACAAAGACCACCTGAGTTTTTAAGTACCCACCCAAGTGATGCTACCCGTATTGCACAGATTCAAAAATATTTGCCTGAAGCGCAACAGTATTATAAGAGATAAGATTTAGGGTTGAAGGTATAGGGCGTAGGGTTGAAGGCAGAGGGCTTGAAGGGTGAAGGGTTTAGTGTGAAGCAAACACGCGTCTGGTCTTAGCGTCTCGCTATGACCTGCTTCGTTTAAAAGATTTTTCCACGGCATTTAGAATTATAGACTCTTTATTTAATTTTAAGTCGTAGCGAGACGCTACAACCAGTATGGTTTTTTCAACAGTATCTGGTCTTAGCATCTCGCTAAGACCTTTTTCGTTTAAAAGATTTCTCCACGACGTTCAGAATGATTGCTCTTTTATTTAATTTTAAGTCGTAGCGAGACGCTACAATCAGTATGGCATAATGATATCGATTACATTGTAGCGAGACGCCGAGACTAGAAAGTTAACCACTGGCAAATAAACTAATGACCATTGAACAAATGAACTGATTAACCACCTAAAACCTTTAAAATCGCACTCGCTTTTAGCAAACATTCTTCGTATTCTGAAAGGGCATTACTTTCGTAAGTGATGGCTCCACCAACCTGGAATGATAAATATTTGGATTCAGCATCGTACAAGATACTTCTGATCACCACGTTAAAATCGAAATCGCCATCAGGTGTTATATAGCCAAAAGAGCCTGAATAAATGCCCCTTTTGGTCACTTCGTGTTCTTCAATCAATTTCATGGCTTTTACCTTTGGTGCCCCCGTCATAGAACCCATAGGGAAAGTATTTTTTATGGCATCGATAAAGTGGATTTCTGGATTTAATTCACAGCTAATGGTCGAGATCATTTGATGGACTTGTGGGAAACTGTAGATGCCAAATAATTCATCAACGGTAACAGAACCTTTGACTGCAGATTTAGTGAGATCATGACGTACCAAATCAACAATCATTACATTTTCTGCCTGTTCTTTAATGTCATTTCTGAGCTGCAGTTTTATAGCTTTATCCTCTTCAGGATCAGAACTTCTTTTGGCAGTGCCTTTAATGGGTTGTGAGGTCAGTTTCGATCCGCTTTTGCATAAAAATCTTTCTGGTGTGGCAGATAAGATATATTTATCATAAACTTTAAAATAACCTGCAAATGGCGTTGGAGAGACATGATTTAAGGCTTCAAAAGTATGAATGGGGTTTATTTCAGCATTCTCAGCAAAAAACTCCTGACAAAAATTGATTTCATAAATATCGCCCCTATGGATGTGGTTTCTTAATGCCTCAACTTTAACTATATATTGATCTCTGGATAATCTTGATGAGATCTGTACGGCTTTCGCTTGTTTTTTATTTTCAAAAGCTGCAGATTCGATCTCTTCTAAAACAGATTGATCACCAATAAGCACTTCAGCGCTACCATTTTTAAAAGCAATCAGGTATTTTGGAACAAAGAAATATAAATCTGCAAAATTTAATCCATCAGGACGATTTGAGTAAAGCGCTTCTATTTCGTTTTTCAAATCATAGCTGAAATAGCCGAAAATCCATTGCTGATGTGCAGCATAAAAATTCTTTAATTCATCAAAACTATTGCCTGCTGAGCACTTGAGTTCGTCAGACACATCTGCAGCGATCATGAAATCGTATGCCGAATAGTCATCTTTATAGTCGTTTGAATCTAAAAAGCAACAGACTTTGAACTGGTTGGCCCAGTGTAATGCTTTTCGTTTAAAATCAGATATGTTTTGCGGGGTTTCCAAGCTGTCGCAAAGGTAAAAATAGGGATGGTAATTGTAAGAAATTAATTTTTATCTCTTGATAATTATGGTTAGCATCGTAAAATTAGTGTTTTTTAGGATTCATTTTGGTATGCCTAACCCTTAATATTCTTATGATCTGATTTTCGTTTCGATAGGATATCCTAAAATGATGTTTTTCAAAAGCACGATATGTCCCGTCGTTATCCTTTTTATATTGATCAATCTTATGTTTTTCAGGATACTGGACTATATTTTCTACTGCTTGGGTTAAATCATTTATTACCTTTATTGCATTTTTGGACGGATTCTTGGCTAATTTAATTATAGATTTCTCTTAATTGGTTTTTGGCTTGCTTAGTCCAGACAATTTCAAGATGTTTGGTTACCAACTTTTAATCTCATTTAATAATTTATCATGAGAAATATAATTGCCATTTTTGAACTCATGCTCTGCGGCTAAAAGCTCATTATTATAGACTTCAATGGTAACCTTTGAATTTTCTTTTTTTCCTTTTATAAACGCTTTAAGCATTTTAACTACAGAAGTTTTTTCGGCATCATCTAGCTGGGTAAAATAATTTAGCATTTCGCTTTCTAAGATAGTTGCCATAATCAAAGTGTTTGTACTCAAAAATAACTAAATTGGAGATGAAAACAAACTTTTGAAATCAAGTTATTATATCAATCGGCAATGAGTTGCCGACTTTCTGGCGTTATTGTTCTTAAAGTTGACAACTCTGGAACTAAAAAAGCAACCCGGTTGAGAACCACGAGTGCTCAGCGAAGCTAAATCTGTTTAGATAGATCTCCAACTTCGCTTTGCTACGGTCGAGATGATGATTTTTTTTGATAAGTAATTCGGAAAAAAAAAGCAACCCGGTTTCGGGTTGCTTTCTTCTATTCGTCCTCACCCTGAACTAAATTCAGCATGACGAATCTAATGTTTTAACGTAATTCTAATGTTTGCGCTCTATCCGGGCCTACTGAAAGGAATTTGATCGGCACTTCCAGTTCTTTTTCCAGGAATGCAATATATTCAGTCAATTTAGCTGGAATTTCGTCCACAGATGTGATTTTGGTTACATCTGTAGCCCAGCCATCAATTGCTTTTAATACTGGTTTTGGTTCAATAGAGATGATGTCATAAGGCATGTAATCGATGGTTTCACCGTTGTACTCATAGTGAGTACAGGCATAAATGGTATCGAAAGTATCTAATACGTCTGCCTTCATCATAATTAATTCGGTTACACCGTTTAACATGATGGCATATTTTAAAGCAGGAAGATCAATCCAGCCACAGCGGCGGGCCCGACCTGTAGTTGCACCAAACTCATGACCTAAGGCACGTAAATTTTCACCCACTTCATTATCTAATTCGGTAGGAAAAGGACCGCCACCAACACGAGTACAATAGGCTTTGAAAATACCATAAACAGCACCTACTTTATTCGGCGCAATACCCAGACCGGTACAGGCACCTGCAGTGGTGGTGTTACTTGAAGTTACAAAAGGATAGGAGCCAAAGTCCACATCTAACAACGTTCCTTGCGCACCTTCTGCTAAAACTGCTTTTCCTTCTTTAAGGAAACCATTTACATAGTGTTCGCTATCTACATGTGGAATGGTTTTCAGGAATTCGATTGCTTCAAAGAATAATGTTTCTTTTTCTGACAATTCATATTCAAAATCTTCGTAATGAGAAAGGATTTCGGTATGTTTTTCTACCAGTTTGGCATAACGTTCTTTAAAATCAGGTAGGGTCGTATCGCCAACACGCAAACCATTACGGCCGGTTTTATCCATATACGTCGGGCCAATACCTTTTAAGGTGGAGCCAATTTTGTTTTTACCCATGCGCGCTTCGTTAGCTGCATCCAATAACTGGTGGGTTGGTAAAATTAAGTGTGCTTTACGGGCAATTACCAGTTTGCCATCGGCAATCGGGTCATGACCAGCTTTTTTTAAATTATCTAACTCTCTTTTTAGGATAATAGGGTCGATGACTACACCATTACCGATCAGATTCATGGTTTTTTCGTTAAAAATTCCGGATGGAATGGTATTTAAAACGAATTTTTTGCCATCAAACTCTAAAGTATGTCCGGCATTTGGGCCACCCTGAAAACGGGCGATAAGATCATATTTTGGACTGAGTACATCAACGATTTTTCCCTTTCCTTCATCGCCCCATTGCAGGCCGAGAAGTACATCTACTTGCGTCATTATTTAATAAATTAGGCTGGTTTTATTTGTATTTTGATTTAATTTTGTTCAATTTTTTCTGTTGCCGCAGTTTCACTTACTTTTCTGGCCATGCTGCAATCAGAACAGAAACCATAAAGATTTAACGAATGGTGTTTAACATCAAACTTTAAAAGATCACCAACCATGGTTTGGATCTGGTGAATACGGGGATCGCAAAATTCTACTACTTTACCACATTCTATACAGATCACGTGATCATGCTGGCGATAACCGTACGATTTTTCGAATTGTGCCATGTTTTTACCAAACTGGTGCTTGGTAACTAAATCGCAGGAAACCAGTAACTCCAATGTGTTATAAACCGTAGCACGGCTTACGCGGTACTTTTGGTTTTTCATATGGATATACAGGGTTTCTACATCAAAGTGGTCATTTCTTGAATATATTTCTTCCAATATAGCGAAACGCTCTGGTGTTTTACGTAGATTTTTGTTTTCTAAATAAGCCTCAAAAATCTTGCGAACGAGCTCATTTGTTTTTTGTTCAGACATAGTTTTTAAACTCCATTCAAAGGTAGGTAATTAGTTTGATTGTTCGAGGGTTAGATTGTTTAAATGTTGTAATAAGTCGGAGGTCTGAGCTCAGGAGTCAGAAGTTGAAATGGCAAAACTTCTGACTTAGACTCAAAACCCTGACATCCGACTCCGGACTCCTGACTTAGGAATGTGGACTAACTAAGCATCAAACCTGGTTACTCCGGTAACGCCCCTCACTTTTAATAAATTTTTAATCAGATTTTCGAGATGTTCGGTATCATTTACAAAAATCATGATCGAACCGTCAAAAATCCCCTCATTGGTATCTACCGTAATTGAACGCATATTTACTTTAAAATCGGTGGAAATAACGCGTGTAATGTTGTTGATTAAGCCAACATCATCAATACCCACAATACGTAAGCCGGTTAAGAAAGTTAATTCCTGTTGTTTGTTCCATTTGGCTTTAACCACCCGGTAACCATAATTGGCCATTAACTGTGCTGCATTTGGGCAATTGGTGCGGTGTATTTTTATCCCTTCACTCACGGTGATGAATCCAAAAACATCATCGCCAGGTATCGGGTTACAACAGGCCGCCAACGTATAATCAATACGCTGCATATCTTCACCAATGAGTAAAATATCAGATTCTCCACCTTTAATTTTACTTTTTATGCCATCAACAGAAAGATTTTCAGGTCGTTCCGGACTGCGGCTTTCCACTTCTTTTCCATTAGACAAATACTCTTTAATGTCTTTTAGCTCTATTTTTCCGAGGGCAACATTCACAAAAAGTTCCTGGGTGGAAGGTAGCTTAAAGAAATAACTCAGTTTTTGGATGTTTTCGGTATTGTAGGTAATTTTAAGCGATTTTAGCTTCCTCTCTAAAATCTCCTTGCCATTTTCGGCAATTTTCCGCTTTTCTTCTTTTAGAGATGATTTAATTTTCGATTTGGCTTTAGCGGTAACCACCACGTTGAGCCAATCTTCTTTAGGGGTTTGTTTGCTTGAGGTGATAATCTCTACCTGATCGCCATTTTGAAGTTTGTAGGAGATGGGAACCAGTTTATGGTTTACCTTGGCTCCGATACAGGTTGCACCTACATCGGTATGGATTTCGAAAGCAAAATCCAATGCAGTAGCGCCCAAAGGCAGCTGGATTAAAGCACCTTTTGGCGTGAAAATAAAAATCTCATCCGAGAAAAGGTTCATTTTAAAATCGTCAAGGAAATCTAAAGCGTTGGCTTCGGGATTACTTAACATTTCGCGTACCTTTTGGATCCACTGGTCGAGACCATTGTCGTTGCTTGATTCTTTGTATTTCCAATGTGCCGCGAAACCTTTTTCTGCAATCTCATTCATGCGTTGCGTACGGATCTGTACTTCCACCCATTGCCCGCGTGGACCCATTACCGTAGTGTGCAAACTTTCGTAACCATTTCCTTTTGGCGATGACACCCAATCGCGTAAGCGATCCGGATTTGGGCGGTATAAATCGGTTACAATGGAATACGCTTTCCAGCAATCGGCCTTTTCATTTTCCGGGGCCGAATCCAAAATAATCCGTATGGCAAAAAGATCATAAACTTCCTCAAACGGGATGTTTTTCTTTTTCATCTTGTTCCAGATGGAGTGGATAGATTTCGGTCGGCCGTAAACATCGGCAACTAAACCTTGTTCATGAACAATCTCATCAATAGGTTCTACGAATTTTTTGATAAAAAGCGCACGTTCGGCTTTTTTCTCATTTAACTTTTTGGCGATGAATTTATAAGTATCAGGATCAAGATATTTCATCGAAAGATCTTCCAATTCTGATTTTATGGCATATAAACCTAAACGGTGAGCTAGGGGGGCGTACAGATAAATGGTTTCTGAGGCGATTTTAAGCTGCTTGTGGCGGGGCATAAAATCCATTGTACGCATGTTGTGCAAACGATCGGCAAGTTTGATGAGAATAACGCGGACATCATCGGCCAGGGTAAGCAGCATCTTGCGGAAATTTTCAGCCTGCAATGAGCTATTCGTGTCAAAAACACCCGAAATTTTGGTTAATCCATCAATAATTTTAGCGGTTTTTTTGCCAAATTCTCGTTCAATATCTTCTAAAGTGATGTCTGTATCTTCCACCACATCATGCAATAAGGCGCATACGATGGAAGTTGTTCCCAAGCCAATTTCTTCGGCAGCAATCTGTGCTACAGCGATGGGATGATAAATATAGGGTTCTCCCGACTTCCGGCGCATATCTTTATGGCTCTCGAGAGCCATATCAAAAGCTTTCCGGATTTCTTTTTTATCTCCTTTCTGTAAGGTAGATTTACTTGCCCGAAGTAATGCCCTGTATCTTTTTAAAATCTCTTGCTTTTCCGCCTCTAAATCAATCACTAACTCTGTTTTCATTTGTATTTTTTGCGTAAAAATTGCGTCTTATTTATGAATAAAACTTATATTAGTTCTGTGAAACAACTAATATATGAAATAACACCTAACTTTGTAAAAGTATAAATTTATGAAATTTAAAGGGCTATTTTTTCTTTGTATTGTAATGATTTATGGTGTTTCACTGCAGGCGCAGGAGCCAACTACCCCTGTATTCCCAAAATTAGGTAAAAGCGATACCATAAGAGTAGCCTCAACAAATGATAACGGAGTGATGATTCCATGGATGCAATTGAACGAGGTGAACATTTATGCAGCCAGAATCTGGAAATCGCCGGCAGAACAGGCCGCTTATAACCGTTTGCGGTATAACGTTTTAAAGGTAATGCCTTACGCTTTGTTTGCCAAACGCCGTTACGAACAACTGGAGCAGGATTTAGCCAAAACTTCGGAGAAAAAAGAGCAAAAACAATTGGTTAAGCAGTGTGATAAGGAAATCAAAGACATGTTTAACCGCGAAATAAAAGAATTGACGATTACTCAGGGGCAGATTTTAACAAAACTGATCGACCGCGAGGTGGGCAGAACAACTTATGATATCGTAAAGCAAACCAAAGGCGGTTTTGCGGCATTTTCTTATCAGATTGTTGCCCGTGTAGTAGGACACAATTTAAAAAGTACTTACGATCCGAATACAGACAGGGATATAGAATCTATCATCCGTACTTCAGGATTTTATCAATAACACATCATGCAGCATAGCATCCCCAATATTTATTCATTTAAAGTGAAGAAAGTTAATGGTGAAGAACAGCCATTATCTGTTTATCAAAACAAAGTTGTTCTAATTGTAAATACCGCATCAGAATGCGGTTTAACACCACAGTTGAAGGAATTACAGCAACTTAAAGACGAGATCAACCATCCTGATTTTGAAATTCTGGGCTTCCCCTCTAATGATTTTGGAAAGCAGGAACCTTTGGAGGGATCTGATATTACCTCTTTCTGTGAGATTAACCATGGTGTAAAATTTCCGGTTTTTGATAAAATTATTGTTCGCGGGAAAAATGCCCACCCACTTTATCAGTTCCTGAGCGATAAGAAACAAAACTCCAAATTAAGTTCGAAACCCCGTTGGAACTTTCATAAATACCTCGTGAACAAAAATGGCGAGCTGGAAGATTATTTTTTACCAATCACCAAGCCCTTAAATTCGAAAATCAAAAAGAAAATTCAGCAGTTGCTGAACCAAAATGCCCATTAATTACAACATGAAATTAGATATTTTAGTGATTGCCGTGCATCCCGATGATGCGGAGCTTTGCTGTTCAGGTACAATTTTAAAACATATTGCCCTGGGTAAAAAAGTGGGCATTGTAGATTTAACCAGAGGTGAATTGGGTACACGCGGTACAGCAGAAACGAGAGATGAAGAAGCGGCAGATTCAGCTAAAATTTTAGGCTTGCATATCCGTGAAAATTTGAGGTTGAGAGATGGGTTTTTTCAGAACGACGAATTTCACCGTTTAGAAGTGATTAAAGCCATTAGAAAATATCAGCCGGAAATTATTTTAAGCAATGCGTTAGAAGACCGCCATCCCGACCATGGGAGAGCAGGCGACCTGGTTTACGATTCGGTTTTTTTATCGGGTTTGCCAAAAATAGAAACCTCAGTAGATGGGATTAAACAAGATGCACATCGCCCCAGATTGTTATTGCAATTTATTCAGGATCGGTATTTAAAGCCTGATATCATCGTAGATATCTCGGATCATATGGATAAAAAGATCGAATCGATCCAGGCTTTTAAAACACAGTTTTATAACCCGGATGTAGAAGGTCAGCAAACCTATATCTCCTCACCTGAATTTTTCGAAAGTGTAATTGGCCGTGCAAGAGAGTTTGGAAAAAGTATTGGTGCCACTTTTGGCGAAGGCTTTACTTCCAGGAAATTGTTGGGTGTGGATAATTTGTTTGAATTGAGGTAGGTCTTTTTTTAACCGCAAAGCTCGGAGAGAAAGGTACAAAGGCCGCCAAGCTGGCCACATTTTTCTTAATTTGTTAAACTTCAAGGCCCTCTGTGGGAAAATTGAAATAACGCTTTGATCTTAACCACAGAGACTCACTGTGAAAGACATAAAGAGCACCGAGCTGGGTACATTTTTTAATGACCTGAACCTCAAATGTCTTGTGAAAAAGTTTTGCGCTCTTAGCGGTTAAAATCTATGTGTTCCTCTGCAAAATTCAGTGCCTTTTGTCGTTAAAATAAGATGCGGCTTTGCGTTTCTTCGCGGAAAAACTTTGTGCCCTTTGCGGTTATTTTGAAAGTCCAACAAAACCGCCCTTCATTTGTTATTCTCAAAACGAATAATAATGGCCAATATATTTTCTTCTCTCAAAAACGCTTATCATCTTTTTAAACATGTAGATTTCGATAAGTTAGAAGCTTTATCGAAGAAAGTCGATTTACCTAAAATGGTCGAGACGATATCAAGCCTGGATGATAAACAAATTCAGGGGATGATGAAAATGATGGGCGGATCTGGTAAGAAGAAAGAATTGCCGCCTATTGAAGGTGACTTTTACCATTTGGGTGATGAAGCGTTAAAGGATGAAGACCGTGCGCTTCAGTTAAAAGTACGTGCTTTTTTAGAACAGGAAGTAAAACCAATAGTTAACCATTACTGGAACAAAGCGGAATTCCCTTTTGAAATTATCCCAAAACTGGCAGAACTTAATATCTGTGGTTTAACCTATAAAGGTTACGGCTGTCCGGGGAAATCGAATTTGATGGAAGGGATTTTAGCCATGGAAATGGCCCGGATTGATACCTCCATATCAACTTTTTTTGGAGTGCAGAGTGGTTTGGCCATGGGCTCGATCTACTTATGTGGCTCCGAAGAACAAAAGCAGCAATGGTTGCCGCTCATGCAGCAGTTTAAAATTATCGGGGCATTTGGTTTAACTGAGCCTGAAGTAGGGTCTGCTGCTGCCGGCGGACTAACCACAACATGCAAAAAAGTAAATGGCAGATGGATATTAAACGGTCAGAAAAAATGGATCGGCAATGCCACCTTTGCCGATATCTTAATTATTTGGGCACGCGATGAAGAAAGTGGCGAAGTAAAAGGTTTTATTGTTAAAAAGGATAATCCGGGTTTTGCCGTTGAGAAAATGCATGATAAAATGGCCCTACGGATTGTGCAAAACGGAATAATTACCTTAACCGATTGTGAGGTAGAGGAAGCTGATCGCCTGCAACATGCCAATTCATTTAAAGATACCGCAAAAGTTTTGCAGATGACCAGGGCAGGAGTAGCCTGGCAGGCGGTAGGTTGCGCCCGTGGCGCTTATGAAAATGCCCTTGAATATACGCGCACCAGAAAACAGTTTGGTAAACCCATCGCATCTTTTCAGTTGATTCAAAATCACCTGGTAGAAATGTTATCGAATTTAACGGCGATGCAAACACTTTGTTTCCGTTTATCGCAATTACAAGATCAGGGTTTATTAAAAGATGAACATGCTTCGCTAGCCAAGGTTTTCTGTTCATTAAGAACGCGTGATGTAGTAAGTAAAGCAAGAGAAGTGATGGGGGGAAATGGTATTTTGCTGGAATATAATGTAGCCCGTTTTGTGGCCGATGCTGAAGCGATTTATTCCTATGAGGGTACCAAAGAAATTAATACACTCATTGTAGGTAGGGCTATAACAGGCTTTTCAGCTTTTGTTTAGTTTGGAAAACCCACAAAATTTAATGGCTAGTGTTGTAGAATTTCGTGAGTTTAAGGTCGGGCTCGAGCTTAGGTACGTATGATACTTTTAAGTTTGAGCCTTGTCAAAGACCGATGTTGTATGCTAAATAGCAGGTTTTTTTAAGGTTAGGAAAACAAATGTCAGCATTTCATAGGTGCTGTTGCCCTGCCATTCCTGCCCGTACTGCAGGCGGGCGTTTCAATCTTTTTGCGCATTTGTCATGCTGAGGCACGAAGCATCTTTTTCGTCGGTTAGAGATGCTTCGTTCCTCAGCATGACAGTATATTCAAGGGTACGGCAAGCAAAAAGGATTTTCGCTGCTGTCAGGTTTATTGAACGATGGCTTGTTTCAAGGCACAAAACTTGATATATAAACCCGATTGGAACGGATGCCAATTTCCTTCAAATTGGCAGTAGGGAAAGCGGGACTGAAAATGCCAAATGCTCAGAACCCTTCATTTCCAGATAATCATGAATTTTTATGTTTTGGCCCGAAGTTTAACTTCTGTTTAAAACGGATGTTTATTAAATGCGACCTGGCTCATCGCACTTTTTTCATACAGAGCAATACAGTCCTTGTTGAAAACCGGATCGAAATTCACCTCTCCGGGCTGTAAGTTCTGCGGAACATTTGCATTATGCATAAAAAAATAGACTTTGGTGTTTCCGTATTTGGTATGGGGCATTAAATTACCATAATCCTCCATTTCTTTCCAGATGGAATCTTTAACACTTACCACATAAATCCGTTGTACCGGACCGGTGTTGTTGGCGTTTCGATATCTGGCGATTTCTTTAAAGCCAGCTTTCATATCGTCAATCCCAGGTTGACTGACCATATCTTTAACCATAAAAAAGATCAATGCTAAAACCCCTGCGAGCAGCAAATAAACCGACGATTTTCTCTTCATGCCTACAATAAAGGCAATATTTTTTCCATAACCGTCAGGCCTTCGTCAATATGCTTCTGCTCAATACAGAGTGCCGGACGGAAACGTATTGTTCTCTCCCCACAGCCTAAAAACATTACATTATTATCCAGTCCTTTGCTAATAAATGTATTGCGCATTTCTTTTGTCGGGAAATCGAAAGAACATAATAAGCCTCGTCCGCGTACATTTGTCATTTGATCAAATTGATGCGATAGGTTTTCTAATTGATCTTTTAAGTAAGTGCCTACTTTTGCTGCGTTTTCACAAAGCTGATCTTCTTCCACAATCTGTAAAATCTGTGAGGACCGTACCATATCAACCAAATTGCCTCCCCATGTTGAGTTGATACGGCTAGGCACTTTAAATACATTGCTTTCAATTTCGTCTACCTTGTTGCCAACAAGAATGCCACAAACCTGCATTTTTTTACCAAAAGCGATAATATCTGGTCGGGCTTTTTCGCTAAAGTGCTGGTGACACCAGAATTTACCGGTTAACCCGACACCGGTTTGTACTTCATCATAAATCAAAAAGGCATCATTTTCATCGGCTAAAGCTTTAAGCTGAATCAAAAATTCTTCCCGTAGGTGATTATCTCCGCCTTCTGATTGAATGGGTTCTATGATGATGGCGCAGATGTCATCTTTATGCGCTGCAAAGGCTTTTTTGATCTGGGCCAATGAAGTTTCTTCGGTAGCAATGGCATGATTTAAACGATCTCCTGTTAGTGGAAATTTAACCTCCGGAACAGCTACCCTAGGCCAATCGAACTTGGCAAACCATTTTGTTTTATCGGGTAAGGTATTGGTTAAGCTCAACGTGTAACCTGTACGGCCATGAAAAGCCTTTTCAAAGTGCAAAACCTTAAAACCTTTTTCTTCAGTATATCCTTTTGCGAAGTTTTTCTGAACTTTCCAGTCCATGGCAACCTTAATGGCGTTTTCTACCGCTAAGCCACCACCCGCAATAAAAAATGCATGGGGCAGATAATCGGGAATGCCAATTTTTGAAAATGTTTCCAAAAATTGTGCATATTGTTGGGTATAAACATCGGAGTTCGATGGATTAGCCAAAGCGGCGAGCAAAAGATTCTTTTTAAAAGCTTCGTCATTAACCATTTTGGGGTGGTTATAACCTAAAGGAACCGAAGCAAAACAAGTGAAAAAATCGAGTAAAGTCCTATTGTATTTCGAATCATAAATGTAAGCGCCGTGACTTTTTTCCATATCATAAGTCAGGTCGAAACCATCGGCCAAAATGTGCTTACTTAACGATTCGTTAACGCGATCTGCAGGTACAGTTAATTGATACATAAACTTGGTTTTGGTATAATCCAAATTTAGTTAAATGTGCCTAAAATCAAAATTTAAGCACTTTTTCTGCATTTTGGGTAAAAAATAGGTTTAAACAGTTTAAAGTATGATTATAGACGAAATCGGGTTTTGGACTCCACAGATGTGGAAAACTTTTTCAGTGAAAAAAAGCGAAAAAAGAAAAATATCTCGTCCGGTTTGGTATTAAGAGGAACTATAATCTGATTTTAAGAAAATACTTTTAAGGCTTTGCTTTCCAAACATACAATACTAATTTTCAACATAAACCTATGGTCTTTTTCTTCAAAGTTTAGTATGTTTTCCCCTTTTGAAAACATAGATAACCTATCAGCAAGATTTTTAAGGCCTGTACCAAAACTGTGCGATTGTTTGTGGCCAGATATACGGTTTTCGCATTCAATTCTGAGGAGATTAGCATCCTTATATATCTTAAGTATGCCTGGATCGGAAGGATCGGATAAATTACCATGTTTGTACATGTTTTCTACAATAGTTACTAATATCAGGGGAGGGATGCTGGTTTCCATCGTGTCTACTTCACATATCATACGGAGATTAAAATGATCGTTGCTTAGTTTGCTGAAAATATCGCATAAGCTCCTGATATGTTCAAGTTCATCCTTAATTTTGGTAAACTCCTGAGTTGGGTTCGAATCTACCGCGTAACGCATCATATCCGCTAAAGAAATCACCATGTCGCCTGCAATATCATCTGTTTTTTTGATCCTCCTGTGTACAAAACTTAAAGCATTGAAAAAAAGGTGCGGATTAACCTGGGCCCGTAGGTAAGCATTTTGTGCAGATACCAGATTACGTTCGGCGGTTCTGCGAGCAATAATATCTTCCAGGTTGTTGATTTTGAGTATTTCTGACTTTTTTTTCTCATTGATAAACTGAATGAGAAATGCATAACCGGAGGATACCATTATAAAAAAAATAGAGCGATAGGTTGCCCCAAACAGAAATTTTCTGTCTAAACCCAGCAGATTTTTCCCTACCGGTTGATTATATTCCGTAAATGCCCGGTTTAAAACAGCAAGAAGTAACGTGTAAACCATAATTTCAAGAATAAACAACAATGGATATTTCAGGTAGTTTATTTTTCCGTTATGCACATTAATACCGGATATGAGCTTAGCATTAACATAAAAAAGCGAAATGTTAAGGAGGTAATGGATTATATAATTGACTAACGATCCAAAAACACCTGCAAACAAACCCGTAACAACAACTTCGTAGGCAATATAAATAGCCCATATCAAAATATGTAGCCTGTAGGTACGTAAACACTCTAAAATCTTACTCATCCTAAAAAAACATCTATCTGTAGCATAATTATACCCCTTCGTCCAAACTTTTTTACTCCAAGCGAGAAAGGATTTAGTTTGGGCAAAAATTTAACGCTATGCAAACAACAAAACTTAAAAAACGATTACTGTTTGTTTTTCGGAAACAAAAAAGCTTACCCATTTCTGACCCAACTTTAACATCTATCACTGTAACCGTAACTGGACATCCGCCTATGTAGACCAAAATAGACCCACTCGATTACTTTGATGTGGGTCTTAAGGTTTTTCGATGTAAAAAATCATTCAGTACAGTTCTGTAACTGTCGCCAATTGTAATTTTTTTTCCATTGCTCATGGTAAGGTTGTTACCTTCAATCCCTTCTATATGGTCGCTGGAAATTATAAAGCTTCTGTGAAGTTGTATAAAGCTGTTATATCTTAAAAATAGATCCTTCGCCTCTTTCAAACTCATATGGGTTACAATATTTGTTTTTGGCATATAAATCCTAACATAATTCAATAAACTTTCTATTGCAACGATATCGTTGATTTTAAGTTTAACCAGTTTAAGGTTTTCTTCTTTGCTCTTCACGAAGATGTAATCCTGTTGTGCATCTTGTTCCCTCCGATCGGTAATGTCTTTTTTCAATACTTTTTCGATAGCAGAAACGAACTTCTTCAGATTAAAAGGCTTAAGTAAAAACTGATCTGCCTCCACGTCAAAAGCATCTAGCGCGTATTTGGAATGCGAAGTGGTCAGGATTAGTTTGTCGGTATATTTGCGTATCAATTTAGAGAGCTCTATGCCCGTTAGTTCCGGCATGTCCACATCCATAAAAATAATATCGAAAGGACTATTATTCCTGATGTAGTTGAGCGCAAGCAGTGGGCTTGTAAAGCTTTCGGTTAATTCAAGCTCAGGCGTTTTAGCGATATATTCAGTGATTTCCTCAATTGCTTCTATTTCATCATCAATTATTACACATTTCAGTTTCATTCCAACGTAGGGTTATTAAATTTATTTGTTGTGTCTTTCTGTATTGTTATGCTATAGTTATAAAGTTACATGCAATGTCTATGCATTGCAAACAAATCAGGATTTAAATACTTCTTTTTTATCAGAACTCAGTGCCATCTGAGCAAAAGATCAATGATGCCGGGATTTACTCCTGGAACTTATCCCATAATACCACCTTTTTATCCCGAAATATGACCCTTTAGTGGAAATCATTTTCATTGTATAGCTTAAAATATGAAATTGTTAATCATTCAATTATTAAATATTCTGAAAAAGGTAAGGCTGTACGATTAGACATGCAACATGTTGTTGCGAAAAATGTCATTTGTGAGGAAAACCTAAATAGATTATGAAAATTTACAAAACCTTACTTATTGCTTTTATGATGTTGGCTTATATCAATGGTTATGGACAGTTAAAAATCACCGGGATCATCAGTGATACTACCAAACGGCCATTGCCTGATGCCTCTATCAAACTGATGATGGAAAATAAATTATTGCAAACGACATTTTCAAATGAAAAAGGGGAGTTTTCTTTTTTACCTGTTGTGCCAGGTTCTTACGAGGTGCTGGCAAATTTTGTGGGCAGTAAAGAAAACCGGATGGCATTTAATTTAACAACAGATACTGTTTTGACACTATTGGTTAAAAATATTGCTGAAGTAATGCTTAAAGATGTCACTATTATAGCTGACAAACCACTTATTGAGCGAAAAATCGATCGGATCGTATTTAATGTAGGAAATTCGATAGCGGCTAAAGGTACCGATTTAAGCCAGGCACTTTCGCTAACCCCTATGTTAAGGGTTGATGTAAACGGCGTATCAATTGTTGGCAAAAGTGGCGTATCGATAATGATCAATGAAAGAATTGTGAATATTGCAGGCTCCGACCTGATCAATTATCTGAAATCATTAAGATCGGATGATGTAGAAAAAATCGAAATTATAACCACCCCCCCAGCTAAATATGAAGCACAGGGAAATAGCGGGATGATCAATATTGTTTTAAAAAAGAATCCTAACGTTGGTTGGAGCGGTAATGTGAGCTTAACCTATGCACAAACCACTTATGGTGCAGTAGCAGGCAGCGCCAATTTAAATTATCAATCGAAAAAAATCAGTAGCTCACTTAAAGTCAGGCAAAATTACCGACTAACGCGTCCTACAGAAATAATTGACATCATTGGCAGTAACTCGATTCTGAGCAGCGATGTTCGCAAGGATACCGAAAGAGGGCTGGGAGCAAACTTGTCGGTAGATTATAAAAGCAGTGAAAAAGCAAATTTAGGGTTCATTTACGATATCGGTAAAACCAATTATTTAATGGCGATAGATAATGTGTCCGTATATAGAACTTTAAACCAAACCGACTCTATACTAAGTACAGGCTCCAATCAGGAAAATCCGGCCGTGTCGCAAACATTAAACATTTACTGGGATCAAAAAATAGGGAAGAAAGGAAAAAAACTAAGTACTGGTTTCAATTATTTCTCCACGTTGCCAAATACCAATGTAGATTTTACTACGATTTCCAATTTGAATCCAGTTACAGAACAGGTGCGTAATACCAGTGTACTCAACTATAACATATGGTCGGTTCAGAGTGATTTAACGTTGCCTTACCAATGGGCATTAATGGAACTGGGTACAAAATTTACCAAGTTCGGCAATAATTCAGATATCGGTTATTATAATAAGGTAAATGGTGATTTAAATATCGATGAAAGCAAAAGCAACCAATTTGATTATGATGAACAAAACCTGGCTGCTTATTTAAGTATGCAACGCAACCTTGGAAAAAAATGGTCAGTTAAGGGAGGAATAAGGTACGAATATTCAATAATTAGCGGGTATTCGCCAAAAAATAATGAAGAAAACAAAGTCGACTATGGACGCTTTTTCCCATCTCTTTATCTCAGTTACAAGGCAAGCGATAACCATACCCTGTCATTTACCTATTCCAAACGGATAAACCGACCAAACTTTAGAGCGCTTAATCCTTTTCGCTGGTATTCAAACCCATATACTTATTCCACAGGAAATCCCCAGCTTCAACCGTCGTATAACCATAATACCGAAGTTTCTTACCTGTATAAAGGCATCTTTTCGCTTACCTTATACATGCAGAAGCTTATTAACGGTTATGGGCGTATAACCGAAGTAAACAATGCTTTAAAGGTAGTTAATTATCAGAATTATCTTACCCAATACAACAGCGGCCTTGAAGCCACTTTTGGGTTAAAATTTTTTCCGTGGTGGGAAAACAGGGAATTTCTGAGTTTTAATTTTGCCCATGCAAAGTCTGCCATTGCTGATGTAGTGCTGGAAGATGGTTCAGCACTTTACTATAGTACCTATAATACTTTTGTGCTGAATAAGAGTTGGAGTTTATTTGTGAATTTTTGGCACGCGCTTCCGGCCAAGCAAGGCAATGTATACAGCGAAAGCAGGACTTCGCTGGCTTCGGGCATCCGCTTTACCATGGCTGATGGAAAGCTCCAGTTTAATGCAGCTGGAGATGATATCCTCAAAGGCACAATGAGCAGAGGGAAACTTTACTATAGCAATTTTACGCAGTATTATAATAACTATTACGATTCGAGAAGGTTTAGCCTCACGATGACATACACTTTTGGTAAGGCAAAAGTAAGAGGCAATAAAAAAACAGTCAACTTTAAGGAAACCCAAAGGGCAAACTAAATGGAATAATCCCGATTGGCACCGGCCACTGGATCATAAAAATATTGTAGCGCAACAATAGGTGTAACTCGAAAAACCTGAATAGAGTAGAGATCAAAACAAAAATTAAGACCATGAAAAAAATTAATTTAGATCCATTAGCATTGGACAGAGAAACAATCGCAAAATTAGACGAGAAACAATTACAGGAAATTGTTGGTGGCGCTATTGAAAACTTCGCCGCTACTTCAGGCGACTGTTCTACTGGAAGTAGCGATTGTTCGGGAGGAACTTCAGGTGATTGTTCTACCGGAAACACAAAATGCTTTGTTTAAACCATAGCTTTTGAATCTAGCTATTTATGGTTATGCTGTAAACTGCTTCTAGAGGCCCTGGGAAATTACCAGTCTTCGGGGCCTCTCTTTAAACCCGGTATTGCTTACTTCCCAAAGAGATCGGTACTTTTTGATCGGTACCTTTTTAGGACTAATATTTGAATCTGTATCATGGAAACTCCTCCTCCAACAAACAATGCTATCAAGCGATTTTTTCTGTATGATTTTTTCCTGTTGAGGACCCCAACCTTCCCGATCGAATCGGTTCTGGTATTAAATGCGCTTTTGAATCAATACGTAGATCGTCCGAAAGATGCTGTCGTAGTTGAGCAAACCAAAAAGATATTTTCCGATCCTCTATTTATGGAAGCCATTTATTTTGCCTCCAACGACCTGTACAAAGCACTTGTTCAATGGCTGGAAGGAGGCAATTTAAGCGGTGACAAGGAAGACAGACTAATCAGGTCATTACACCGGTATTATTCGCGGATGTGTACCCGTTGCACTCCCTATGGCCTTTTTGCGGGATGTGCCTATGGAGAGATAGAAGATGAACAGACAAAATTCAGCTTCGCTAAAGAAAAAATCAGAAAACATGCGCGGTTCGATATGGGATTCATTTCCGAACTCGTAAAAAAGATTTCCAGGATCAAAGAAATCAAGGAACAGACATTGTTCTATGTCAATAACTCACTTTACAAGGCAGGAGAAAGATACATCTATGTGGAGAACATCACCCGGGATGGAATAAAAAGCTACAACCTTAGCGCGCTCCATTCTTCATCATATATCGATAAAGTATTATCGGCATCAGCAGGTGGGGCCACTTTATCACAATTGGAAAATTTACTTTATACGGGTGAAATTCCTAGACAATCACTTGGCAAATTTTTAAATGGACTTGTTGATATGCAGGTGCTGATCAGCGAACTGTCACCAACAGTTACCGGGACCGATTTTACCACTAACCTGATTCAACGGTTGGCTCAGCTTAAAAACACTGCTGAGCTGGTAAAGCCATTAAAAGAGGCTTACGGTATGCTGCAAAAAAAGAATATCACGCTAGCAAATCACATAGAAGCCGGTCAAAAAGCAGCAGCACTGGTCGGTTATTCCTTTTCGGGCGTTATTCAGGAAGATGTTTACTACAACATGGAAAATAACCGCTTGTCTAAAAAAACGGTAAAAGAAATCACCAACCTATCAGAACGGTTATTCTCGGCTTCAGGTCCAAGCATCACTGCTCATTTGGAAGATTTTATACGGAAATTTACCGCAAGATACGAACAGCAGGAAATCCCATTGGTAAAAGCCATCGACCCCGATTTCGGAATAGGGTATGGTTTGGCAGTTAGCGGTATATCCGAAAATATGCCCTTGTTGAAGGGGTTAAATCTTCGAATGCCTTTGGGAGACAGTACGGGTAACAAAAACGCCTTTTCGAAACTCGTTGCAGAAAAAATGAAGTATTATTACAAAACAGGCGATAAGGTGCTTACAATTGATGATAAGGATATTGACCAGTTGATCAAAGCCAATACTTCTGCGCATAAAGCCCAGCGCAACAGTGCTTACATTTTTGGCAGCTTACTTAGCCAAAGCACAGAAGAGTTAGATAAGGGAAATTATAAATTTCTGGTCAGTCAGCTACATGCTTTTGGAGTAGGGCGGCTTTTGGGCCGCTTCGCCCTGGGCGAAGAAAAATTACATGATAAATTAAAACAGTGCTTTAAAGATGAGGAATTGGCCAATCCAGATCTGATTCTTGCCGAAGTGGTTCATATGCCAGAAGGACATGGTGGCAATGTTGTACTCCGGCCACAATTCAGGAGGTATGAAATTCCCTATATGAGCAGCTCTTCACTTGATCCGGACCATCAGATCGGTATCTCAGATTTACTGGTTTCGGTACGCAATCAGAGACTGGTACTTCGCTCTAAAAAATTGGGAAAGGAAATATTGCCACAGTTAAGTCATGCGCATAATGCCCATCTCGGACAGCCTATTTACAGGTTTCTGTCGGATGTCCGTTCACAACAGGTCAATGCTGGCTTTCAATGGGATTGGACTGGCTATACAGACGAACAGTATTTGCCTAGGATTGAATATGGAAAATTTATACTGGCACGTGGCAGATGGAAGTTAAAACGCGAAAAAGAAAGTCTGCTTAATAACCCCAAAGCAATATCAGACTATTTTAATGAAATCAGAAAGCAACGAAAACTACCAAGGTATGTGGTTATGGTACAGGATGGGGATAATGAACTTTTTGTAGACCTTGAAAATACCGTATGTTGCCAGCATGTGGCCCGGAGGCTTAAAAAACAGGATGTATATTTATTCGAGTTTTTGAATACGCCTGAAAATTGTTTGATCAGAGACGCTTCAGGAAGTTATAACCATCAGGTTATTATTCCTTTGGGAACACGACAACCTATATTTAAAGAAACTTTCAGCCATCCACAGCATCAGGACATAGTAGTTGATCGCCATTTTGCCCCTGGCAGCGATTGGTTGTACTTAAAGATATACGGTGGGAACAAAATCCTGGAGAAGTTACTAACTGAACTGATTATGCCTTTTGCATTAGATGCAACCGAACGAATGGCCATAGATAAATGGTTTTTCCTCCGTTATAACGACCCTGATGGGCATTTGAGAATCAGGTTCCACCGATCCTCTAACCTGTTACAGTGGCTTTCACTTTTACCTGATCTGACCGTATTGCTCGATCCATATCTCAAAAATGCAGAAATCAGTAACATCAGTGTGGATACTTATTCGAGGGAATTAGAGCGATATGGTGCTTCCACTATAGAAGAAAGTGAGAGCTTTTTCCATGCTGATAGTATAGCCGTAAGTAACTGTTTGAATCAGCTAAAAGGCGATGAGGGTGAAGAGCTGCGTTGGCAAATTGGAATTTATGGCGTTAACAAGCTCTTAGAAGATTTTTCGCTATCCCTTGTTGGAAAACTCGAAATCATCAGTGAATTAAAAACGCTTTTTACTGATGAGTTTGGTAGTGGTAACGAGGAGGATATTTCGAGATTGGAAAAGTCGCTTAACGATAAATTCAGAATCAGTATCCATCAGGTTAAATCGGTGTTGGAAAATAAGGAGAACAATAGCATCGGTGAATTTAAACTATATTTTGATGCCAGAAGTATAATCAATAGCGCAACTGTAGAGTCGATTATCACCAAAACAGCACAACTGACTGATGGATCAAGGTTTCTTCAGCAATTGATCAAAAGTTATGTTCATATGTTCTTAAACAGGCTTTTTCTTTCCAGGCAACGTGCGCATGAGCTGGTAATTTACCATTATCTGTTTAAGTATTATCGTTCTGCGTTGGCACAGGGCAAGTATGTTCTCAACGCTCAGGCCATGGAAACCATTAATCATTAGCTATCCGCAATGCAGCACAATATTTCATCACATATCGAAAATATAAAACTGGCACTGGCCAATCAAACAGGATCAATTAAAAATGTTTCGTATGAAACTGGTTTATTGGGACTTTCGCTTTTTTATTGTTACTATGCAAAGTATACCGGGGAGGAGGAGTATCTCAATCATGCCAATGAGTGTTTTTCGCAGGCGCTGGCATCTCTGGATCTGGGTAATTTTAAACGCGTATATCAAACCGATTCCCTTGATTGCCATTTGTCGCATTTAGGACGTTTTATCGGTTTTTGTCAGACTTATAAGCTGCTCGAACTTGATGCGGAGGATTACCTGCTAAAAATCGATCAGATCCTTTCTGACCTCATGGCCAGTAAAATAGCCATGGGGAATTTCGACCTTAATAGCGGCGCACTTGCAGCAGGCTATTATTTTTTAAGCAGACCACCAATTGAAACGGTAAATCAGCAGCTTTCCATTTTGATCAGGGCGATAGCTGCAAAGGCTAAAACTGATGCTGATGGAGATTATTACTGGGATGTCCCCACACTCGCCAATAAAGTCTACCTGGGCATATCACACGGCAGCGCACTGATCATTTCATTTGTTTCCAATGCTTACGAAAGGGGTATCGAACCCGGCCGTTGCCAGGAGATCATTTTGAGGGCGTCCAACTTTTTGCTAAAACAGAAAATGAGATATAAAAAGGGATTGTTTCCCAACTATATCGGTGATAGTGAGCCCGATTTCAAGCAATTTTCACTTTGCTATGGCGATTTAGGTATAGGTTATGCGCTCTATCGTTCGGCGGTGTTATTAGACAACAGACAGTTGATGGGGTCGGCAAAAGAAATCCTGGAAGACTGTTTAACCCGCAAAAAAGAAGATGGTTTAACTTTCGATGCGAGTTTAACCTACGGTGCAGCCGGCCTGGCCGAAACTTTTGATAAGCTGTACAGGCTTTGCGGAGATAAACGTTTTAAAGCTGCTGCAGATTACTGGTACCAGAAAATACCCGATTATGCCGTGAACGAAAACAAATTTGCAGGTTACCGGACCAAACTTGTTGGCGCAGGAGACTTATGGAATGTAAGCTTCGGCTGGGGCATTATTGGTATCGGTATATCATTGATGCGAAGTATCGACGAAAGACTGCCCCCAATAGATGCCCTTCTTTCGGTGGCCTAAAACAAAGAATTTTTAATAAACGATAAAGTCATGAAAAATCTCTCTATAAATGATGCTTTTGATCAGCTTTTAATAGTATGTGATCGCTTCCCTGCTTCAACCAACGAATCGACAATGGTTTATAACTACAATAAGCTGATGAACATTCTACAGAAAAAGGAGTTATTTGAACTGATTGGCAATCAGGATCAGATTGATGCTGCACATAAACTTTCGGCACAGTTTGGCGACATTGCCCATGATATTGTACGCGGTGGACCAAAGGGGCTAACGCTCGATACTTATGAAGCATTGGAAAAGGAAATTGAAGATAAATTAAGTGGAGATCCTTATATTTTTTCGAAACAATGGGGACTCTCTGTTAAAGCACTTTATTTTTACAAAAAAGGAGATTATAAGAAGGCCTTCGATTTCTCCCTCGAATGTATCATTCTTAACGAATACCTGGTGAGGGAAGGTTTGTTTACGTTACTTTTTAGAACTGCCGAACAAAATAAAAATATTGTCAGGGTTTTTTTCAGGAATGGAGATTGGGAAAAAGGGGCATCATTGGCCAAAGATCTGCTTTCTTATCTTTTTAATGGGGATAAAGGAGGATTATACGGTAAAATATTCGGTGAGATAGCGATCTGGAAAGAAATTCCCTATGTACGGGAAGGCTATGCCTACGAATGTTTCAGGGCCATCGTTTCCTTGATGATCCATTTTGAAAAGCGTTGGGAAAAGAAGAATGTTGATGTGTTCAGCAAAATTTTTAGCACGCTCGAATTTGAAATGGATACTCCCGACCGGCAGATTATTTCACAGTGGATATTTTTATTCAACCTGTCGCGTGAGGGAAAGCATGTGGATTTCTTAAGGGAATTTATATTATTTATGCAAGATCCGCTGAGCAGACAATACGATATTCTCAAAATATCCCTGTTTATTGAGGTAAGGGAACTGCTTAAAACAAGCCATTATCTCCAATCAGAAGCACTGCTTCATGCAATTAATAATTATATGGAGAAGGAACTGAATGTAAAAGAGTTTTTGAAAAAAGATATAAGCGCAATAAACTTGGTCGTACTCGAAAACGCGACACCTGTTGAAGCCATACAAGCGCTATGATCCTACACTTTACGTCCATATCGTCAAATCTGAGTTTAACATGCCAATTCCTACTTATATTATCAATTTAGCAAAACGGACAGATCGAAAGGCACATGTCCTGAATGAATTTGATGGACGGAAAGCATTTTTGCCTGTTTTAACCAATGCTATCGAACATGAAACAGGGGCTTTTGGATTATGGAAAACGCTTATCAAAGTGATTAAGCAGCAGGAGAAAAATGATAGAGATTATATTATTCTATGCGAGGATGACCACATGTTTTCTGCCGACTATACAGATGAAATACTTTATCGGTCTATAAAACAAGCCGATGCGCTGGGAGCCGACATTCTTTGTGGTGGGGTAAGCTGGTTTAGTAATGGCCTTGGTATCTCGCCCGAGCTAATCTGGGTAGAGCGTTTTTCTGGATTACAATTCACCGTTATTTTCAGGCGGTTTTTTAAAAAATTGCTGTGTGCCCATTTTTCGGACGGAGATGCTGCCGACACCAAAATATCGCAATTAACCAAAAATAAGTACTGCATGTTCCCATTTACCTCTGTGCAAAAAGATTTTGGCTATTCGGATGTAACGGTCAGAAATAATTACGTGGGAAGGGTTGGACAACTTTTTGTTAATAGCCGCATTAAGGCGGGTGCCGTTAGTTATATTACCAATCATTATAAAAGAACAAAATATAAGGTAAGCCATCATCTATTTTTTTCGCAAAAGCCAATCCCGTTATTGGTTCTGAATAGGGAAGACAAAACCGATAATAGAGAAGTAGTTGCGAGGCATTTTAGCCAGCAGAAGGAATTTGAAGTAAACGTTGATTTTTTTAAAGATTTTAACACAAGAAATGAGCAATGGCGGGCCATTCAAACTGCAATTAAAAATGCAGAATCTCAAAGTGCAGAAATGGTTGTGCTTTGCTGGGACGATTATGTTTTTTCGTCAGATTATACCCCTAAAGCCTTGATGCAAAGCATCCGGTCTGCTTACCAGGTGGGTGCCGAAATTTTGTGCTGCGGACTTACCAATTTCGACATCGCAATTCCCATTCATCCGGGGCAGATATGGTTAAGTAGCTTTAGTAACCCAGGGGTACTGGTTATTTTTAAAAGTCTTTTTCATAAACTCGAAAACCTTTCTTTAGATAGAGAGATGTCTGTTGAGCTTTTGCTTTCCAGGTCAACCAGCTATAAAACCTTAGGTTTTCCACTCCTGTTCAATCACAACGAAGCGGTGATCAAAGATCAAATTGCCCATGCGGATAAAACGTTTTTTAGCGCTGAAGATTATCGCGATCCCGAACTCCGTATTAAACTGGTACAGCAGATTTCTGATTTGGTTGCTACTGTAGATTTAAATGAAACCGCTCACTTAGATAAGCAGGCATTATAATGGCCGGAAAATTTACCACATACAGGCAACTCGACCAGATGGATTGTGGCCCCACCTGTTTAAGGATGATCGCCAAACACTATGGGAAGCATTTTTCGCTGCATACATTGCGCGAATCATCGCATATTACACGTTTGGGGGTGTCATTAAAAGGAATAAGCGAGGCCGCAACCAAGGTTGGTTTCCGAACCCTGGGTGCGAAATTAAGTTTTAAACAGCTTGATGAAGAGGCGGTATTGCCCTGCATCCTCCACTGGAACCAGAACCATTTCGTAGTGTTGCCACCACAGGATTACGACAGGAAAAAAAAGAATGGAAAAATTCTGATTGCCGATCCGGCACATGGAATGGTGAGCGTAAGCAAAGAAACGTTTATCAAATCATGGTTGGGAGAGGGCAATCAGTTTGGCCACGCCCTGTTATTGGCACCCACACCCGCTTTTTACGAACAGGAAGAGGAAAAATCGGACGGGAAAAATATTAAATTTTTCCTGCAGTACCTACGTCCCTATAAATCTTATATTGTTCAGTTGCTTACCGGGATGGTGGTGGCCAGTCTGCTCTCACTTATCGCACCATTTCTTACACAGAGTTTGGTAGATTATGGCATTAACCTGCAGAATGCAAATTTTGTAAGCCTTATTCTGGTGGCCCAGCTCATGTTATTTTTTGGGAATACCGCAATTGAGATGATTAGAGGTTGGCTTTTATTGCATATGAGTACAAGGGTAAATATTTCCATCATTTCCGATTTCCTAATCAAACTGATGAAACTACCCATCCGTTTTTTTGATACCAAAATGGTTGGCGATATTACGCAGCGCATTTCAGACCATGTAAGGATTGAACAATTTTTAACCGGGACATCTTTGAATACCCTATTCTCATTGGTTAACCTGCTGGTATTTTCTATAGTATTGGGCATTTACAGTATACCCATTCTCTTGATATTTTTGATTGGTTCTGCTTTATCGATCGCCTGGATATTCTTTTTTCTTAAACGCCGTAGAGAATTGGACTATGCAAGGTTTCAGCGGATGAGTGATAATCAAAATAATCTTTTCGAAATTATTACGGGTATGCAGGAAATTAAAATGAATAATAGCGAAACGGCACACCGGTGGCAATGGGAACGTACACAGGCCAAATTATTCAAAGTGAGTGTAAAAGGGCTCGTTTTGGCCCAGTATCAGAGCATCGGATTTACTTTTTTTACTCAATTTAAAAATATACTGGTTTCGTATATTGCGGCACAACAGGTCATCAATGGACATATTTCATTAGGGATGATGCTGAGTATATCATACATTACCGGACAGTTAAACTCGCCTATTGCGCAGCTCCTTTCCTTTTTTCAAACAGCACAGGACGCGAAAATCAGTGTAGAACGTTTGGCCGAGATCCATAGCCGGGAAGAGGAAGAAAAGAAAGAAGAGTACAGCCCTGAAGAAACGCTTTTTGACAATGGCTACAATTTGCCAGGAAAACGGAATAGTATTTCTTTGCGCAATGTTTCTTTTAGTTATGGCGGGCCTGAATCTCCAAAAGTGATCAATCACATAGATCTAGATATTCCATTTGGGAAAACAACCGCCGTAGTTGGTGCAAGTGGTAGTGGCAAAACAACCTTAATGAAACTTTTGCTCAAGTTTTACGAGCCTACAGACGGTGAAATTTATCTTGGGGCAACTCCGTTAAATGCCGTGTCGCCAAAATGGTGGCGTGAACAATGCGGTGTAGTGATGTCGGATGGTTATATCTTTTCGAACTCGATTATGCAAAATATCTCCGTACAGGAAGAAACAGATCAGCAAAAACTGCTTTCTGCTGTACGCATTGCCAATATAGGTCCATTCATAAATGGTCTCCCGATGGGTCTTTCAACCAAAATTGGCAATACCGGTAATGGGGTGAGTTCTGGTCAAAGGCAGCGCATATTAATTGCAAGAGCCATATACAAAGATCCTAAATTCCTCTTTCTTGATGAAGCAACAAGCACGCTTGATGCCAACAATGAAAAGGTGATTATTGAAAATCTTAATCATTTCTTTAATAGCAGAACTGTATTGGTTATTGCGCATCGCCTTAGTACCGTAAAACATGCGGATAATATTGTAGTGATGGAGCAGGGAAAGATAGTGGAGCAGGGGAACCATCAGGAACTTACTACCTTAAAAGGAAAATACTATGAACTGGTGAAAAACCAATTGGAATTGGGGCAGTAGCACTATGAAGCATCAATTTAAATATTTAGAATAATATGCCGCAGGAAATCAACTTGGACGAAGTACATAGCGAAGAGGTACAGGATATTATCGGCCGACTGCCAAAATGGGCCGTTAGGCGAGGAAATATGATCATCGCTGCAATTGTTTGCCTGATTGTTGTAGCTGCATGGCTCATCAAATATCCGGATATTATCTCTGCACCGGTTTATATTTCTTCCAGCCTGCCCCCAGTTAAAGTAGTTTCGAATACTTCTGGTAGATTAACTGCATTTGATATTAAAGATGGAGCAATCATAAATAAGGATGAGGTATTGGGCATCATAGATAACCCAGCATTAGCTGATGATATGTTCTACCTTAAAAAGCAAACAGAACAATGGGATGGGAATGCGCTAAATAACAAAGGCAGTCTTGGGGATTTTATTAAAAGAGATCTTCAGGTAGGGGAAGTACAGGCAGCATATTCAGATCTTTATTTGCATGTTTCTGATTATTTAGAACATCCGCAAAAAGGCAAAACCCAGCTTCATGGGCAAATAAAACGCATCCGCGGACTCATTGCCAATTGGGAAAACCGTTTTGTTCTACGCAGCCCCATAGCTGGCAAGGTGGTACTTTTTGACGTCTGGAACGAAAATCAATATGTTCCTGCAAACAGTATCGTTGCCATGATCGTACCACAGTCAAAAGATTATGTTCTGCGTGTACCCATCTCGGTAAAAAAGGCAGGAAAATTAAAAAAGGGACAGGAAGCCATGATTAGTTTGCAGGATTATCCTTATCAGGAATTCGGTATGCTCAGGGCTGTGATCAATCAGATCACTGTAGTACCATTAGATACCACCTATCTTTTGCAGCTCCAATTGAAAAATGGACTTCATACAACCAAGGGTTACCGTGTAGAACCTAAATTACAGATGTTGGGCAATGCAGAAATTATTGTTGAGAATAAAAGTGTGTTGCAGCGGATCATTAAACGGATTTAAACATGACAAAGGAGCTCATAAGAATATTTTTACTAGGTCTGTTCGGTTCAAATGGCAGGGTAAAAGCACTTCTACATCAAAAATTTGAAAATTTTCGATCCAGATTTAAGCTGTCATTATTTTTTTCCGCTATCAGGATTTCGTGGAGAGGTTTATTGTTCAAAGACCTGCGTATTGGTAACGGAAAATACCGGATGGAATCCGATATCGTATTGCTTTCCTTCTCCCTTAAAAAATGGATAAGTAATAACCATTTTGGTTGGTTAATGTTTAATATAGATACGTTGCGGTTAGTTAGGTGTGATGAAAATGCCAATGCCCGAAAAAAGGATGATACCGATGGGCATCAAGATGCTAACTACTTTAATAGGTTATTGTTATATTGTGTGAAAGCGAGAGGATTATTGCAAAGAAACTTGCCCAACATCGCCATTGAGAAAATATACTATTTTGGGAAGGTTGAGCCTCTTGTAAAAAAACTGAGTATTTTAAACGGCAAAATCCACTGTTATGTCAATCTGGGGTTTAAAACTGAAGAAATTAATGCGAATGTCGACACTTTAACAGGCAGATTAGATCTAGAGGCGAGTGTGCTTTCATTCAAAAAAGCTGTTCGGGCAGATTCAGTTAAGATGGAGTTATTATTGCTGTCTGCCCAAACACAATTCGAATTTAATGCTTCGCTGAAAGTCGAAATTCAAGGGTTAGTGTTTGATTCGAAAAAGATCAGCAGTTCAGAAATTCACACCGGAAAACTTCTACTGGATATTGAATTTGACCTGAATAAAAAAAAGATAGAGATTAAGTCATCCAGCGGTACTTTTTGGGACATTCCTTTTAGTTTTAGAGTTTTTTCTTTTGGTAGCTCATGGCCATTGGCGGCTCTTCTTTTTTCTGCAACATTAAACAAAAAATCAGTAAATGATATTAGCTTTAATTTTGTAAATAAACTGTTTGAACTGGATGAACAGACAGAATTTGATATTGGACTGATTTGGAGATTTGAAATTTTTGATCTTTCCAGGCAACAGTTTGAAGTTACTGTTAAGCACAGCAGCTTTGGAATAAAAAATATTTCAGAGAATTTTAATGGTAGACTGAATGGGCTGGAATACAAATCTGATGATAGCGTAAGTATGGCAAGGACTGTCAAAGTAGGTGATTGCCATAATACTTCTTACATGTCGTTTGATTTCATACCGGAAAAAATAAAAGCCATTACCATACTTTGTGAAGATCCTAATTTTTACTTGCATCCTGGTGTTGACCAATACTTTCTCGGGCAGGCTCTGGCGACCAATATTTTGCACGGGCGTATATTAAGGGGGGGAAGCACTATTACCATGCAATTGGTTAAAAATATCTATTTAAGTTCTGAAGTTAGTCTTTTCAGAAAGCTTGAAGAAGCCGTTATTTCAATATTGATCGAAAATGTTTTTCATCAGGATAAAGCTTTAATTCTGGAGGCCTATCTTAACATTATAGAATTTGCCCCTGGGGTTTATGGCTGGAAAGAGGGGGCCGATTTCTATTTTTCAAAGCCTCCGGATGATCTCTCCCTCAGCGAACTGGTGGTAATGACCTATATCATTCCGCGCCCGCTACATTTCTACAACGCCCTGCTTGCAGGTTCAGCCCAGCTCCATACCAACCTTTCAAAATACATGATAGAAATGGAATCTAAACTCAAGCGTTCGCAGCATCCCGCATTTGATCCTTTAATTGAAATCGACAGAAAGATCGTATTTGCAAAACCTTTTCCAGTTCTTGATCTTTCCAGAAAAATACAGTTATATGTTTAGCAAAGAAAGATCGAAAATTATTTATTTAACATTTGACGATGGTGTAGAGGCGGGGACCGAAGAAGTTTTGAAAGTGCTAAGACGACAGCAGGTGAATGCGACATTTTTTCTTACCGGAGTCAATACACTTTATTCGATAAAACGAAATAAAAAAAAAGCATTTGCTGTGCTGAAAGAAATAACCGAACAACATACAGCGGCCAACCATAGCTTTTCTCATGCAAATGGCTTTTACAGCAGTTATTATAGTAAAGGTGTTTTGATTAATAATGAAGGTGGCAGGATGACTGTGTTAGAAGATTTTTTAAAAAATGCGCAGTTTTTTAAAAATACATTGGCTGGTGATCCGCTGTTTTACCTGGATCATCTGGCCAGGTTACCGGGCAGAAATTCGGCATTGCCATTTACATGGTTAGATACCGAAGCTGATGAAACCACACTGGTTGAAGATGATGCTACTGATACCCGAACGGCTTTAAGGGCAAACGGTTATATCTTGTTGGGTTGGAATGAAGAATGGAAGATGGATTATAATATAACCAATAGGATAATGAAAGAAAAACAATTAATTATCGAAAAGGGCGGTATGGATTACACCGATTCAAAACTGTTATACCCTGACTTTACAAGTTACGGACTAAAATATTCCGGTGAGGAGCGTTTAACAGAACGTTGGTTTGTGCTTGCCAATAGGATTATGGCAAAGGCGGCCACTAACCATGTAGTATTGCTTATGCACGATCGTGCATTTAGGCCTGGTGACGGAAAAAAAGCGCAGGCCGATCTGGAGCTATTGATCATGTATTTAAAAAAGAATGGATTCACTTTTAAAACTCCCCCTATTGTATAAACTGTAGCCTGAACAAGATGATTTTTCAACACCTCACAATTTGTCAAGGAAATCCAGGTACAGCGGAACACTTCTTTCAACCCATTCTTCTGACGTATTATGCTCAATTCCATAATAGGCAAAAAATGGTCTGTAATCGGCCTTAATGTATTCAAAGGAAAGCTCAAAAGGACGTGTGAGTTCTTCAAGGGGATATTTATAAACACCGGAAGAACTGAGTTCCTCTTGATCTACACCTAATGAAATGGCCAACGCAATTTTCTTTCCCGCAACTTTGTAGCCGCTTTTGCTTCCATATGCCCAGCCATGCGTTAGTACCTCATCCAGCCATTTTTTGAAAAAGGCCGGGCAGTTAAACCAGTAGTAAGGAAACTGGAATACGATTTTTTCATATTCTTCTATCAGCTTTTGTTCAGCAGGCACATTAATTTTTTCGTCAGAATAAACCTCATGCAATTGATGCACCTGGAATTTCTCAGGGAATTTATGAAGTTCTTCAACCCATCTTTTGTTAACAATAGAGTTTTTGATATCGGGATGAATAACGATAATGAGTGTTTTCATTCTAGCAGTTTTAAATAATCAGGTACAAAAATAAGATAGCTTGCCTGAAAAAGGTATATTGGCTACCAATTGTGTGGTACTATAAAAAATGTAAGTAATGTCGAAAATAAAGGAAACATCAACCAATTTCGCTAATAAACAGGCGCTGGCTGATGAATGTTCAGAAGTTTATGCTGCCAATATTATTGGCGGGCAGTGGGCATTGGTCATCTGCTCCTGGTTAATCAATGGCAAGCTCAGGTTTGGTGAACTAAAAAAACTATTGCCCAATATTACCGAACGCATGTTGACCCTTCAGCTTCGAAAACTGGAAGAAAACAAAATTATTACACGTACTATTTATGCAGAGGTGCCACCACGTGTAGAATATGAACTCACCCCAATCGGTTACGAACTTAAAGCCGTTATCAAACAATTGGAAAGTTGGGGAGATAAGCATAAGGCGCTGGATGCTGCAAACCGTTCAAACATGACCAAAAGCCATTAAACGGAGAAGATCTGCTAGAACTTATCCATCATTCCAAAAAGGCCCATTAGCCCCCCGGTGTGAATAGCCAATACTTTTTCTTCTTTGCCGATAATGCCTTGTTTTGTTAAATCATGGATGGCATAAAACATTTTTGCCGTATAAACAGGGTCTAGAAGCACTCCGGTTTTTGCCGTAAAGTTTTTGATAAAGCTAATCAGTTCGGGAGTGGTTTTGGCATAGCCTCCAAAATGGTAATCGAGATGCAGTTTTAGATGACCGGATAACGTTGTATATTTTGCTATTTCTGTTTGGATAAAAGAAGCTCCCTTTAGTACAGGAATGATATGCAACTTCGTATTTAATCCCTGTTTCTGAATCCCGCTCAACAAACCTGCGGCTGTGGTTCCCGTTCCGGCAGCACAGAAAATGTGCTCGTATGTTTCGGTTAGCTCCCTGATTATTTCCGCGCAGCCAAAAGTGGCTTCTACTGATGCCCCGCCTTCATCTATGAAATATGCCTGGTCATCATTCTTGAAATGTATATCAAACAGTTGGTATTTTTTCCGGTAACTTTCACGGTCGGTAAAAATGAGTTTCATCCCAAATAAATGGCACAGCAGCAACATTTCATTTTTTACTTCTTCTCCACGTACAAAAGCGGTTGATTTAAGTCCTGAACGCGATGCAGCAGCGGCTGTAGCCACCAGGTGGTTAGAATAAGCACCACCAAAAGT
Source organism: uncultured Pedobacter sp. (assembly GCF_913776295.1). GTDB lineage: Bacteria > Bacteroidota > Bacteroidia > Sphingobacteriales > Sphingobacteriaceae > Pedobacter. The sequence goes on along the minus strand of NZ_CAJYOJ010000022.1, from coordinate 3,750 downwards.
AACCAGGTGCGTTTTGTTTTTGGCTTTTGCTTTGGCCAGTATATATTTAAGCTTCCGCCACTTATTGCCCGAAATGTAAGGATCAATAAGATCATCCCTTTTCACATATAAGTTGCTAAAAGGTGTAAATGCTATTTTTTGTACCGGACTAAATATTTCTTCGAACACGTGTAAAAATAAAAAACACCTGAATATTCCAGGTGTTTTTAAGAAATATAATGTATTGGGTGTCCTTATTTCCCGATGCCCAATCCTATACCAGCATTAACCATACTGTATTTAGCAGCAGTATATGACCCGTAAAATTTAAAGAAACCAAACTTTAACTGAAAACCCAAACTTCCTCTTATACCATCAATATCAGTTTGTTTTACGGAGATAGGATCAACATAAGTGGCATTGTTTGCACCATCTTCAAATCTATAGGTACCAAGTGCTTTTAAATTGGTGTTCGAAGTTTGATAACCGATGCTGGCAAAAGGGGTGAAAAACATTATTTTTTTAGATACGATTGCATCAAAGTTTACACCATTGAATTTAGCATCAATGCGCTGATCTGAATTGGCGGTATTATTAATATTCAGAGGCAGATTATATTTATACTGTGTGAATCCTCCTGCCACTGCAATATCAACCGGGATTAATTTCTCCGGGGTTGAGCCCATAAAAAGTGGTAACAGTTCAACTTTGGCACCGAAGCCGATCATTGATAAACTTCCAAGATCATTTCCCAGTTTAATCTTTGGCATGGCCCTTAAGGTAACATCAATGTTTTTGGGCAAACCCAAAGTAGCTTGTATCTGTGCCGACGGTACCACATGGAAACCCAAACCTTGAGGAAGATTAAAAAACTTATTGGTAGGGATTCCGCTACTGGTATAAATCTGCATTCTGCCACCTTCTCTGTCGTCGCCAAATGCAGTTGGGCCTATAGAAGATGATCCAGGTGCTGGTTTAACATTGCTTAAACCTAATGTATTTACATCATAGCTTCTGGCAGATTGCGGAACAAATGCTGCAGAAGCAGACACACGGACATCAAATTTCAAAAATCCTTTAGATTGGGCCGTGTTCGACCAGCCGTCAGTTAAACCTAAGCCCAGGCCTTTGTATAACGGGTCGAAATAGGCATTAACCAGTTTGGTCGCATCGGCCGGTCCTCCAACAAATAGTCCTCCAACATCTTGTTGAGCACTTGCATTTAGAGCCATTACCCATAAAAATAAGGCACATACGGCCTTTAAAGCGTAGCATTTTTTCATATGTAATAATTTGATTAAGAGTAAAGATAAAACTGTTTTTTGCAAAACCGCAATCATTAAAAAATTCTTGAAGTTAAAAGTTTATTTTTGCACCATGGAAAATGTGGCCGGATTGCAGGAATCAGAAGAACAGGAATTATACGAACATTTAAAGATTATTGTTGATAAAGGGCAGTCTTTGCTGCGTATCGATAAATTTTTGATGGTGCGTGTAGAAAATGCCTCCAGAAACCGAATTCAAAATGCAATTGATGCAGGAAATGTACTGGTTAACCAGAAGCAGATAAAAGCGAGTTATAAAGTTAAACCTTTTGATGAAATATCTATCGTTTTACCCCATCCGCCTCGAGATACAGAAGTTTACCCTGAAAATATTCCACTGGATATCATTTACGAAGACAGCGATTTACTGGTGGTAAACAAACCTGCGGGGATGGTGGTACACCCTGGTTTTAACAATTATACCGGAACATTGGTTAATGCCCTGGCATTTCACTTTGAACAACTTCCTCAGTTACCTGGCAATGATGGCCGGCCGGGCCTGGTACACCGTATTGATAAAGATACCTCAGGTTTATTGCTCATCAGTAAAAATGAAAAATCAATCACACATTTGGCCCGTCAGTTTTTTGATCATAGTATTACCCGTAAGTATATCGCATTGGTTTGGGGCGATATTGAAAATGATGGTACGGTTACAGGCTATATTGGCCGTAGCGTTAAGGATCGCCGCGTAATGGATATTTACCATGACGAAGAAAAAGGCAAATGGTCGGTAACACATTATAAAGTGTTAAAGCGTTTGGGTTACGTTACCTTAATCAGTTGTGAGCTGGAAACCGGTCGTACGCATCAGATCAGAGCCCACATGCAACATATTGGCCATCCGCTGTTTAATGATGCCATGTACGGTGGAGATAAGATTTTAAAAGGCACTACGTTTAATAAATACAAACAGTTTGTAGATAATTGTTTCGAATTATTGCCAAGGCAGGCTTTACATGCACAAAGTTTGGGTTTTATACACCCCACGACTAAAGAATACATGCATTTCGAATCGTCATTACCGCCCGATTTTATGGCTGGTTTAACCAAATGGGAAAATTATATCGCAACATCATAAAATATGCTTCAAGAGTACCTCTTATTTAATGATGAATTGCAGGCGGTTGATGCCCCGCTTTTAACAGCCTCTAACAGAAGTTTCAAATTTGGAGATGGATTGTTTGAAAGCATGCGGATGATCAATAATAAATTACAATTTGCTGATTTGCATGCTGATAGATTAATATCGGGAATGAAAGCGCTAAAAATTGATGGTCATGCATTAATGGACGATTATTTTCTGCGACAAAAAACTGCTGATCTGGTGAAACGCAACAAATGGAACGGTAATGTACGGTTCCGCCTTTCTGTTTACAGGGGAGGGGCCGGCGTTTATACACCCGAAATCAATAAGGCAGGTTATATTCTGGAGGGTATTCCGCTGAAAGCTTCTAGATATGAGTTAAACAGCAAAGGTTTAATCATTGATGTTTTTGACGATATGACCAAACCAGTTAATAAACTCTCTAATTTTAAAACCGCCAATGCTTTGCTTTATGTGATGGCCGGACTTTTTAAAAGCCAGCATCGCCTGGATGAGGCCATGATCCTCAATCAATATGGGTTTCTTTGCGAAAGCATCAGTGCAAATGTTTTTGTCGTGTACAACAAACAGATTTATACGCCTTCCCTGGCTGAAGGCTGCATCAGTGGTGTAATGCGGATAGCGGTTATGCAATTGTGCAAAATGAACGATATGCCTTTAATCGAGGCGCAGATCAATCCGGAAATATTGAAAGAAGCTGAAGAAGTTTTTATTACCAATGCCACGCAAGGTATACAATGGGTGATGGGTTACGGTAGAAAACGTTATTTCAATGAGGTTTCGAAGTTTTTGTCGGAGAAGTTGAACGCCATTTAGTTTATAAGTTTTTTAGTTATTGATTCATTTTGTATTTGGTTGTTTATTTAGTGTAGCATTCATTATTTTTTTGGAAAGCAAAGCTTGTGCTGCTTCGGTTGCGCTAGTCCCGCCCTTTGCTTAATCCCGATAAAATTTATCTAACAGAGAAAAACTCCTGATCGGGATAATGCTGCCGGTCGGGTTTATTTAACGTTGGACCATTCCCAGACAGCACCACCTAAACCCGATCAAAGCGGGATGCCAATTTCCTTCAAATTGGCAGAAGCGGGAGCGGGGCTGTATTAACCCAAAAGCTATCGTTGCTGCTTTCCAAAATGATTCTAGCGTGATTAATCGTTCATCGGTTCTTTGGTTATCGTAGATCGTTTGTCATTCTGAGGGATAATTTATTTTATAAAAATCAATATAAATGACGTATACATTTCTTTTTTTGCCCCAGGGCTAAGCCTTGCCTCGGCTCGCCGCCGCCGAAGGGCTCTTTCTTTTTGATGTCAAAAAGAAACAAAAAACACCGGCTGA
>NZ_CAJYOJ010000021.1 GCF_913776295.1 uncultured Pedobacter sp. | reverse complement strand
CTTCGAAAGAAAACGGCGTAGCCCTCATGAATGCAGCTGAAAACTATTAAAACGAATGAATAAATTTTCAGCCGGTGTTTTTTGTTTCTTTTTGACATCAAAAAGAAAGAGCCCTTCGGCGGCGGCGGACCTGTACCGATTTTTCATCGGTAGCCGAGGCAAGGCTTAGCCTTGGGGCAAAAAAAGAAATGTATACGTCATTCATATTGATTTTTATCCAATAAATTATCCCTCAGAATGACATCAAATTTCCAATTTCAATAATTCCTCATAAGCATTTCCCTCTATTCCCAGCAATTTGGCGAAGGCTGGCTCGGTTTTATATCCTTGCTTTTTTAAGGAAATGATTTCCTGTCTGAATGCTTCTCCTTTTTCTAAAAGTAGTTGATATTCGATCAACATATGTCGATAGGCATTTTGTTTTATTGCTGGTATGGCCTGGCCGAAAATTTCGAATTCAAAACCATCTATAAAGAAATTTGCTTTAATGGATTTAAAGGTCGGGTTTCCGGTAATTTTAAAGCCTCTTTCATTTTGAAAATGATTGGTTAGTGTTTTGGTAAAGGTAATTTTATCTTCTACGTAGCAGATGATATCCAGATCACTGCTTTCAATGTCTATATTAATGGGTATGGTGCCGACTAAAATAGGCTGATATGGGGCTAGCTTTTCTAAAGCTTTGTTCTCGGTTAAAACCTGATAAGCCTTCTTTTGCTTCTCATTTCCAGATTGGAGATAGGAGATATTGAGGAAGTTGATCATTGGTTGTGAGTTGTTGGCAAAGTTAATAAACCGGGGTTAAGTATTGGAGGTGCTTAACGCTGTCCGTAAAGCCCTTCGGAACCCTAAACAAATCGGAAACTTTGCGAGTAGAGGGATTTGTGGGTCGGTTTGACGCCCACAAATATGATTTGTCATCCTGAATGAAATGAAGGATCTTTTTAATGCAATTAAAATTCTTAATTTGGTAGGAGTGATAGGCTTCTTCCAAATAACAAAAAGCCCATCTCAGTTAAGAAATGGACTTTATATTCAAATCCTTAAGATGCTGAAACACCCGTCCGACCGGCCGGGCGGAAGTTCATCATGACAGTTCGCAGATTTAATCTTCCACAATCTCACTGTTTAAGCTTACATCATCCTTTACGTCTTCTTTAAAGTAGTTTTTTTGAAAGATCAGGATAAGTATCACCCCAACCGAAATCGCAGCGTCTGCAAGGTTAAAAACAGGCCTGAAGAATACAAATTCTTCACCTCCCCAAATCGGAAGCCAGGTTGGGAAATGACCTTCGGCAATCGGGAAATAGAACATATCAACTACACGGCCATGAAACCAGTTTTCATATCCGTAAATCTTCCCGTAAAAAACCGAATCGATAATATTTCCTAAGGCGCCGGAAAAAATCAAAGCGACGTTTAGAATTAAACCCCGGTGATATTTATGCTTAATCAGGTAGTGTAGGCCATAACCAATCCCTGCTACAGCCGCAATACGGAAAAGCGATAGGGCTAGTTTACCAAATTCGCCACCAAACTCCATTCCAAAGGCCATTCCGTTATTTTCGGTAAAATGTATAATGAACCATTTACCAATAATATGGAATTCCTGCCCAAGGTACATGTGCGTTTTAACCCAGGTTTTAACCAGCTGGTCGGCCAGTAAAACTAAAAAGATAACAATTAAAGGTTTTGTATAGCCTTTCATTAACTCTGCTTTAATTTAGCTTCCATGCTTAAAGTAGCATGAGGAACAGCACGTAAACGTTCTTTTTGGATTAATTTACCTGTTTCGCGGCAAATACCATAAGTTTTATTCTCGATACGCACCAACGCGTTCTCCAGGTTATCAATAAATTTTTTCTGACGGGCAGCCAGTTGATTGATCTGCTCCTTCTCCATTGTTGCAGAACCGTCTTCCAAGGTTTTGTAAGCGCCCGAAGTATCTTCTGTTCCATTGGCGTTAGGATTACTTAAAGATGCCGTTAAAGCATTAAGTTCCTCTTTAGCCATGCGTAATTTATCTTGAATTAATTCTTTAAACTCCTGTAATTCACTGTCTGAGTAGCGTGTTTTGTTGCTGTTTTCCATGTTCTTTTCTAATTTTCTAATATATGGATTTATATTTTAGTTACTGAAATGCTTAACTCAACATCCTCAATCACGATTTTGTTTGCATTATTTACAGCATCCGTCAATTCAAATTCGTCGGCCAATATTTCGGCACAAATGTAGTCCTTGTTTTTAGCAACTGCGCCGGCTACCAGGTTATCATTTTGTAATGAAACCTTAATCCTATCCGTTACTTCAAAGTTTAATTCTTTTCGTAAGTTTTGGATTCTGTTAACCAACTCGCGCGAAATACCTTCCTGTTTAAGCGCTTCAGAAATGGTTACATCTAAGGCAACAGTTAAGCTGCCGATATTGGTTACCTGCCATCCCGGAATATCTTCAGCAAAAACTTCCACATCATCATTCAGATCAATAGCATGCTGAATGTTGTTAGTGGCAAAAACATTGATGTAGCCATCAATTTCCAAACGCTGGATATCGTCTTGTGTCATGTTCTCCAAAGCTTCTTTTACGATGCTCATATCCTTGCCCACTTTTTTTCCCAACGATTTAAAGTTTGGTTTCAGCTTTTTCTTTACGATGCCATGCGTATCGGTGATGAACTCGATGTGTTTCACATTGGTTTCAGAAAGGATGTAATCGGCAACTTTAGAGATTTTTTGTTCGAAATCACCATTTAAAGAGGGGATTAAGATTTTTTCCAGCGGCTGACGCACATTGATGCCCGATTTTTTACGCAACGACAAAACCATCGAAGAGATATCCTGCGCGTAAACCATTCTTTCGTTCAGCGCATTATCTGTTAAACCTGGGTCAGCTTCTTTCCATAACGTTAAGTGAACCGATTCTGCTGCATAGGCATCTGTTACAGTTAAGTTTCTGTATAACCAATCGGCAAAGAAAGGCGCTACAGGACTCATTAGCTGTGCAAGGGTTTCTAAGCAGGTATAAAGTGTTTCGTAAGCGGCGCGTTTATCATCTGTCATTTCGCCTTTCCAGAAACGTCGGCGGCTTAATCTGATGTACCAGTTACTTAAATGTTCATCAACAAAAGTCTGGATGGCACGGGTTGCTTTGGTTGGCTCATAAGTATTATAGCTTTCATCAACTTCGCTGATTAAATTCTGCAAGAGCGATAAGATCCAACGGTCTAGTTCTGTCCTGTCTTCAACCTTGCTCAGGTTGTTTTTGTCAATTTCGAATTTATCGATATTGGCATATAAAGCAAAGAAAGCGTAGGTATTATAAAGTGTTCCAAAGAATTTACGGCGTACTTCATCCAAACCTTCCAAGCTAAATTTAAGGTTGTCCCATGGGGATGCATTGCTGATCATGTACCAGCGTGTAGCATCTGCGCTGTAAGTTTCGATGGTGCTGAAAGGATCAACGGCATTGCCTAAACGTTTAGACATTTTGTTGCCGTTTTTATCCAGTACCAAACCGTTCGAAACTACATTTTTGAAAGCTACGCCCGGGTTGCCAACTTTTGCGTTTACTGCTTTAATTTCGTCACTGGCTTCGCTCAACATTACTGCAATGGCATGTAAAGTAAAGAACCAGCCACGGGTCTGATCAACACCTTCAGCGATAAAATCCGCCTCATAAGCATTTTCAAACTCTTCCTTGTGCTCAAATGGGAAGTGCCATTGTGCATAAGGCATGGCACCGCTATCAAACCAAACATCGATAAGGTCGGTTTCACGGGTCATTTTTTCGCCTTTTGATGAAGTTAAAATTACATCATCCACATATGGGCGGTGCATATCTTTCAGTTCGAAACCAGCAGGCATAAAACCAGCTTCGATAGATTTTGCTATCTCTGCGTTTAAATCAGCGATAGAACCTATACATTTTTCTTCTGTTCCATCAGCTGTGCGCCAGATCGGTAAAGGTGTTCCCCAATAACGCGAACGGGATAAATTCCAGTCTACCAGGTTTTCTAGCCAGTTACCGAAACGACCAGTGCCTGTTGATTCCGGTTTCCAGTTGATGCCTTTATTCAATTCCACCATTTTATCCTTCACGGCAGTGGTTTTGATAAACCAGCTATCCAGTGGATAGTATAAAACCGGTTTATCCGTTCTCCAGCAGTGTGGATAGGTGTGAACATATTTTTCAACCTTAAAGGCTTTGTTCTCTTCTTTTAACTGGATGGCGATTTCTACATCAACTGATTTTTCAGGTGCTTTACCATCTTTATAATACTCATTTTTAACGTACTTGCCGCCATAGTTTCCACCTAAGGATGCAATAAATTTTCCTTGTAAATCAACCAAAGGAACTGGATTTCCCTTTTCATCCAGAACGAGCATTGGCGGCACTTCAGGTGTAGCCAGTTTAGCTACCCGGGCATCATCTGCACCAAAAGTTGGTGCCGTGTGCACAATACCGGTACCATCTTCGGTGGTCACAAAATCTCCTGAAATTACCCTGAAGGCATTTTCAGCATTTTGGTAAGGCAAAGCATAAGGTAATAATTGCTCGTATTTAATGCCGACTAAATCTGCACCCAAAAATTCTGCTAAAACCGTATATGGGATTTTTTTATCTTCTGCTTTGTAGTTTGCGAAAGCTTCATCGCTTTCGGCTAAAATGTATTTTCCGGCAAATTGTTTACCCACCAAAGCTTTCGCCAGTACCACCTGGATCGGTTCAAAAGTATATTGATTAAAGGTTTTAACCAATACATAATCGATCTTCGGTCCTACGGTTAATGCCGTGTTGCTTGGCAAAGTCCACGGGGTGGTCGTCCAGGCTAAAAAGTGAACCGTACCAAAACCTTTTAATGCTTCCGGTAAAGTAGACTCAATAGTTTTAAACTGCGCCACGATCGTGGTATCGCTTACATCTTTATAAGTGCCTGGTTGATTTAGCTCGTGCGAACTTAAACCTGTACCTGCTGCAGGCGAATAAGGTTGAACGGTGTAACCTTTATATAAAAATCCTTTGTCGTAAAGCTGTTTTAAGATCCACCAAAGGGTTTCGATGTATTCGTTTTCGTAAGTAATATAAGGATTTTCAAGGTCAACCCAATAGCCCATTTTCTCGGTCAGGTCGTTCCATACATCGGTATAGCGCATCACCTCAGTGCGGCAGGCTTCGTTATATTCATCAACACTGATTTTTTTGCCGATATCTTCTTTGGTAATACCCAGTTTTTTCTCCACAGCAAGTTCAATCGGAAGACCGTGCGTGTCCCAACCACCTTTGCGTTTAACCTGGTAACCTTTTAAAGTTTTATAGCGGCAAAAAATATCCTTAATTGCACGCGCCATTACATGGTGAATCCCCGGCATGCCATTGGCAGACGGTGGACCCTCATAAAAAGTAAACGGGTTAGATTTAGGACGCGAAGAAATGCTTTTTTCAAAGATGTTTTCCTTTTTCCAAAAATCTAAAATTTCCTGCCCTATTTTGGCAAGTTCCAGTTGTTTAAATTCGCTATACATCAATTAAGTACCTCAAAAAATTAAAGGTTGCAAAGTTAACAGAATTGGCTGAATTTTGGTAGTTTTGATGTAAATACTTTTGACATGAAATTATTTAATATTGGGCTTACATTAATGATTGTTGCCGTAATTGTTTTACCAGTTATGGTGGTCATAAGCCCTTCTGACCGTAATTTTGTGCTTTATGCTTTTTATTTTTGCGGACTTCTAGAACTTATCGGACTTATCTTTGTTTTAATCCATATCGTAACACTAAAAAGAAAGACCCCATGATAAAGCTATTAAAATTGCAGAAGGCTGTCTTTGTAATTGCTGCAGGGCTACTTTCTTTTATCGCCTATAAAATTCTGGATGCTAACGAGGTAAAAGGCAGTATCTATTTTCAGATGCTGGCAGGCGTACTCATTATGATTGGTGCACTTTGGATGCTTTATCCAATTTTATTTGCCAAAAAAGACAAAGATGGTAATGCCGAAATTATTACCGATCCGACTGTTGAAGTTCCGGTTGATGAAGAGGATAAAAAACCTGCAACAGAATAATCAATAGACCTATAAGGTTTTGAAAACCTTATAGGTCAAAAAGAATCCGTTTTAACTTACGTGTTCTTAAATGTCTTATATGGTTTAAAAAGGCTTTTTGGAAAGCAAGACCAGCATTTCATTTTAATGTCAGCCCTGCTGTTTGCTATAGCCCTCATGCTTTGCGGCTGCCGCTGCCATTAGGTTTAGATAATTTGTGCCTGGGTAAAAATCGTCATCTCGACCGAAGCACAGCGTAGTGGAGAGATCTTTGAATTGGACAATTAGGTTGAAAACTCTCCTAATTATCGAACTCAACGATGTGTTTAGTGCTGTCCGATAGGTGTTCGCGTTTTATGTCCTGTGATCGAAAGGTTTTAGAAAAGCAAGGTCTGCATTTCATTTTAATGTTCGTCCTGCTGTTCGCTGTAGCCCTCATGCTTCGGGGCTGCCGCTGCCATCAGGTTTAGGTGGTATAGGTTCGTATAAGAAACAGCGGCTTTTTTCACTGTCTACAGGACATAATGACCTGATTTTTTGAAAGCAATTATATATATTTATAGAATTGTTATTCCTGAGCTTGTTGAAGGACATACCATGACTTCATTAATGGATTCGATTTGCCTTAATGTTTAAATAAATAGCTATGGGTTTACATCCAAGGCTATTTATAGTATCTATTCTGTTTAGGGTTAAGCCCCTTGAACTACAGACTGTCAACTCAAGATTTTCAACTGATTAATGATCAAACTCACCGACATTTTTCGCCGATTCCGCATCGGATACCACTTTTCTTACTTTCTTTTTATCTAGCCATAATACCAGTGCGGGCAATAAAGTCAAATTGAAAATTAAGGCCACTAATAAGGTTATAGATAGGAGTAACCCCAATACTACTGTTCCGCCGAAAGTAGAAGCAGTAAATATTCCAAAGCCGAAAAATAAGATTAAAGCGATATGTGTCATACTTACACCTGTTTCGGTAATAGTGTCGCTGATTACTTTTGGTATGCTAAAATTCGTCAGGTTTAGTTCCTGCTGATAACGGGTAAGGAAATAAATCGTCTGATCGGATGCCAAACCAAAAGCGATGGTAAAAATTAAAATGGTTGAAGGCTTTAAGGAAATGCCAAAATAACCCATAATTCCTGCGGTAATAATAAGCGGAACAATGTTAGGCAATAGCGAAATGAACATAATGCCTAAACTTTTAAACTGTGCCAGTCGTAAAAGCGAGATCAGTATAATAGCAAGAGCAATGCTCTCTACCAGGTGTCTCAACATATAATCAGTTCCTTTTGAAAAGATAATGCTTGAGCCGGTAAGCTCCACATCAAATTTAGAGGGAGGCAAAATACTGTCTATACGTGGCTTTAATTCCGCCATAATGGCGTCTAAACGTTTGGATCCCACATCAGCCATCTGGAAACTGATCCTGGTGCTCTGATTTCCTTTGCTGACAAAGTTGTTTAACAGGTTTGCGTTTCCTTTGCCGCCATTTGCAATGTAGGCGAGAATAAAGTTCTTTTCCAGATTATCTGGCAAACGAAAAAAGGTAGAATCATTATTATAGAATGCCTGAGTAGCGTATTTTAAACCCATGTTTACCGAAATAGATCGCGAAAATTCCGGGTAAGCCGAAATCATTTTTTCTAATTTCTCCATTCTTTTCAGGTTGGTTAAATTGAAAACGCCATTTTTCTTCTTGGTATCTACACTTACTTCCAAAGGTAAAATGCCTTCGAAATTTTTCTCGAAAAACTTTAAATCAGTTAAAATTTCGGAGTTTTTGGGCAGGTCGTCAACCACATAGCCATTCACATTTATTTTCATTACGCCAACAAAGGCAATGATGGAAATGATGATTGTTCCAATATAGATTAATCCGCTTTTTTGCTGAACAAGTGCATCTGTTTTCACTAATAATTGATGCAAAAAGCCTTCTTCAACGTGATTTTGTGCTTTAAGTTTAGGTACTGGCAAGTAGCTGAAAATAATCGGTATCAAACACAGACACATTAACCAGGTTACCATTACATTGATAGAAGCCACGCTGCCAAATTGCATTAAAAGTTCACTTCCGGTAAAATAAAGTACGCCGAAACCGATCGCTGCAGTGATGTTTGCAATGAGTGTGGTGATGGCAATCCGCTCTATGGTGATGCTTAAAGCTTTTTGTTTATCGCCATGTTTTCTGAGTTCATTTTGGTATTTATTCAGCAGCAAGATACTGTTTGGAATGCCAATAATTACGATAAGCGGTGGAATCAGTCCGGTTAAAATTGTCAATTCGAAGCCAAACAGTACCAACGTACCAATACTCCAGATTACGCCCATTACAACCACTAAAATAGGGAAGAAAACAGCGTAGAATTTTTTAAAGAAAATTAGCAGGATTAAAGCTGAAACCAGGATGGATAAACCCAGGAACAATACAAATTCATTGCTCACCAGTTTACTTACCGCTGTGCGGATATACGGTAGGCCCGAGATATGCACTTTAATTTTTGTAGCCGTTTGAAAAGCTTTTGCTTTTGCTTCAATTTCTTTTAAAATGGGGTTGCGTTCGGCAGTATTTAAGATTTTAGTATCAAATGTGATGGCCATTAAAGTGGCATTCTGGCGGTTATAAACCAATCCTTCGAAAAAGGGATTGCTATAAATGGCATTTTTGATGGAGTCCATCTCCGCATCAGTTTTAACCAGGCCACCAGGCAATGGTTTCAATACAAATTTTTGGTTAACGGTATCTTTCTCCAGCTGGAAAATCCTGCCTGATGACAAAACCTGCTTAATGCCTTTTAATTTTTGTATATCGTTTGAAAGCTGAACCCATTGGTTGTAAACTTCTTTTTTGAAGATATCAGGTGACTGTATACCTACCACCATCACACTGCCGTCTTCCCCAAAGGTTTTCTTAAAGGTGTTGTATTTGATAAAAGCGCTATCGGTAACAGGCAGGATTTTACTCCCCGTGTAAGAGAGTTTTACATTTTTGGCCTGGTAAGCCATAAAAATTGTTCCTAATACAAAAAATACAATGATTGCAATACGATTTTGAAGAATAAATCTCGATAGCTTAACCCACATGTGCAGCTTAGTTTTAATAATATTAAAGGCAAAACTAATCTTATTTGTAAAACGGGATTACTTTTCGCACAATTAAATTTGCACAAATAACATACTTTTGAAAAAATTGTTTTAAGTGGATGTTGCACAAAGTTAGGGGCATTGTTTTAAAGACTACAAACTACAGCGAAAGCAGTGTGGTAGTGCAGGTGCTTACCGATAAATTTGGCATGCAGTCTTACCTGATCAATGGGGTTAAAAAACCAAAAGCGAAGATTAAGATGAATATGCTGCAGTCGCTCCATTTGTTGGACATGGTGGTTTATCATAAAGTAAACACCAATATACAAAGGGTGTCGGAAGTTCGGCAAACACCGGTTTTTAAAAGTATTCCTTATGATATGGTTAAAACCAGCATCATTATTTTTTTAAATGAGGTGCTGTATAAAAGTATCAGGCAGCAATCGGCCGATGAAAGTTTATTCGATTATATTTTTAATTCGATCGCCTGGTTTGATGAGATACAAGAGATCAATCCAAACTTCCACCTTTCCTTTTTACTAAAACTTACCCGGTTTTTAGGCTTCTCTCCTAATGAGAAAAGAAGGAGTGATCAGATTTATTTCGATCTTCAGGAGGGGGCATTTACTTCCAGGTTGCCCGTTCATTCCAATTACCTGCAATTGGATGATGCGATTGGTTTTATTTCACTATTTAATTCTCCGCTCGAAAAAATTTCTGAGATAAGATTGAGTAATATCCAGCGACGTTTTCTATTAGATAAGATATTGGTTTTCTATACCTTACACACGGCTTCATTTGGGGTGGTGCAATCGCATAAAATCCTCGAAACCTTATTGAGCTGAAAAAAAAGAAAAAAAGATTTGCAGAACAGTTTTATAGCGCTATATTTGCATTCCCAAACGGAGAGTGGGGCGTTAAAGTTTGACAAAATACAAAAGGGAAATTAGCTCAGCTGGTTCAGAGCACCTCGTTTACACCGAGGGGGTCGGGGGTTCGAACCCCTCATTTCCCACCAAACCTTCCAAGTAATTGGGAGGCTTTTTTATCAAACTTTGAAATATACCCAAAAGGGAAATTAGCTCAGCTGGTTCAGAGCACCTCGTTTACACCGAGGGGGTCGGGGGTTCGAACCCCTCATTTCCCACTAAGCCTTCAGGAAACTGAAAGGCTTTTTTTGTATTCAAATTTTTAGTGCGGATACTCACGGTGGACTAGAGCTTAGCTAATCTAGAGCTTCTCATTTGCACCAAAGTGGTCGTCCCGATTTGAATATCGGGATCATTTCCCACTAAGCCTTTCAGGAAACTGTAGGGCTTTTTTTATGTTCAAATTTTTGGTGCAGATACTCATCAAGGAACTGAACTAAGCTGTTTTGAGCCCTCGTTTACATCGGGGAGGTCGTCCCGATTTGAACATCGGGATCATTTCACACCAAGCCTTTCTGGAAACTGGAGCGCTTTTTGGGGCTAAATTTTAGGATTTTATATATAATTTTAAGATGATCTATTTGGTGAATTCTTATATTTAATATATGTTTTTCTCCTACATCTTATATTCAAAAGCCCGAAATAAATACTATTTAGGCTCTACAAGTGACCTACAGAATAGGTTAAAGAAACACAATACAAATCATTCAGGTTTTACTGGTCATACCGGAGATTGGTGTGTCGTTTGGACTGAAGTTTTTGAAACAAGGACAGAGGCAATATTAAAAGAGAAACAGATTAAAAGTTGGAAGAGCAGGCTAATGATTGAAAAATTGATTGCATCAGTGAGATAGATTAACTTATCCTAGAATTGTTCTTTTCAGCTGGTTCAGAACTTCTCGTTTACACCGAATTGGTCGTCCCGATTTGAACATCGGGATCATTTCCCACCAAGCATTTCAGGAAACTTGAAGGCTTTTTTTTGCTGTCATTCTGAACGCAGTGAAGAATCTTCAAACTATAAGCTCCCATCTCTAATGAATCATTCTTTAATTAAGAATTTGATTGAAGATCCTGTGATTCGCTACTATTGGCAGACTCCCTAAAAAGGCGTCATTGCTGAGGAGGAACGACGAAGCAATCTTTCACGCTAATGATCCTTGCTGTAAAGATTGCCAGCCTGGTTGCCGGCAGGCTTCGTTTGCTGAAAAAGGCTTCTAGCAATGACGATCCTCGAACAGTTTGCCTTCTTAAAGATCCTTCGCTGCGCTACCATTGATGTCATTACTTAATTATTTGATAGTTAGTAACTTGTAAAATATGCATTTCCATACAACAAGGCCTTAGCACTGTATCTTCGTTCTATTTAAGTCCGGCCTAACAAATTTTTCGGAGTCCACTGACCAAGCCCTAGTACTAGCTTTGAAAGAAAACGGCGCAGCCCTCATGAATGCAGCTGAAAATTATAACTACAAATGAATAAATTTTCAGCCGGCATTTTATTAATGTTTGTCTATTGTTTTTTATCTGTATTAATGAGCTCGGCAATGCCTCGGTTTTGTTACTTTTTGATGTCAAAAAGTAAGAGCCCTTCGGCGGCGGCGAGCCGAGGCAAGACCGCGCCGTAGAACAAAAAAACACAATTGTACGTCATTCATATTGATTTTTATACCACAAATTATTCCTCACGATGACGGATCGGCCGAAGAAACCCATTAAAGCTTCCGAAGTTCCGCTGCGCCCGGCCACTTGAACTTCGGAAGAAACTGCCCAGCTAAACCCCTGCCGGCAGCAGGCAGGTGATAGCAGCGGAAAACCCGCAGCGAAGCGAGGATTTGGAGCGGATAGCGGGAACATACTGATATAGCAGCACTGAACCTGCTTTGCTGAAAAAAGATAAATAAAACATATGTGCAAAGTATTCCTACGATACATCATATCTTCATAAAAATTGCATAAATTAGTTATATGTTACAGGTTAAACAATGGTGCGATGATTTATTTGGTTTGCTGTTTCCAAACCTCTGCACTGCCTGTGGTGTAAAGCTATACCGAAACGAGCATTTGATCTGCACCAAATGCCGGTATGACCTGCCTTTTACCGATTACCATCAAAATACAGAAAACAGGGTAGCCAAACAATTATGGGGCAGGGTACCGTTACACGCTGCAATGGCCATGTTGTATTTTAGAAAAGGGACAAAGGTTCAGAACCTGGTGCACAACCTGAAATACAATGGCAGAACCGATGTTGGCGTACTGCTGGGCAATATGCTGGGAGAACGGTTAAAAACCGCCACTCATTACCAGGATATTGATCTGGTTATCCCGGTTCCTTTACACCGCAAAAAATACAAGACCAGAGGATATAATCAAAGCACTTTTATTGCGGAAGGAATTGCAGCACAGATGGGGATTGATATCAGCGAAAAGCACCTGATCCGGAGTACCTCCACCGAAAGCCAAACTAAAAAGAGCAGGTATAACCGTTATGAAAACATGAAGGATGTTTTCCAGGTATCTACTCCTGAAGATATCATCGGCAAACATCTTTTGCTGGTTGATGATGTAATTACCACCGGCGCAACTTTAGAGGCCTGCGCAAATGAACTGCTAAACAGCGGAGCGGCTAAGGTAAGCATCGCCGCATTGGCCTTCGCGGAATAACCTGGTTATATTCTAGCACAGTTGCAAGTACCCCGACATTTTTCTAAGTTTGATTTATGCGTTTTAATACTGGTTTAGTGCTACTCATCCTATTTATCGCTTCGGCTTGCCGGAAGGGTGAACACATTACCACTGATGCAGCAGCAAAACTAACCATTGCCGATACGGAATTGCGTTTTGATACCATTTTTACCTCAATTGGTTCTGTAACTAAACGGCTGACCATTGTAAATAATAATAAGGACGCGGTAAAAGTTTCAGAGATTACACTGTCCGGAAGGGGCGGTTCTGCCTTCAACATTAATATTAACGGAGCAAATATCTTTAACCAAAACGACCTGGTTATAAACGGAAAGGATTCTATTAATATTTTTGTTAAGGTTACCATTAACCCCAATATGGAGAATCTGCCATTTTTAGTACAGGACTCTATTATATTAAATACCAATGGGAACAGACAGGTTGTAAATCTTATCGCTTATGGACAGAATGCCATATTTATTAACAACCAAACCATTGCTTCCAATACCACCTGGACAAAATCACTTCCTTATGTTATCAATGGAGCTTTAACGGTAAAAAGCGGATCATCGCTAACCATCCAACCCGGAACGAAAATATATTTCGGTAAGGATGCCAGTTTAAACATTGAAGGAAACCTCATGGTTAATGGCAGCCTTACTGAACCGATATTGTTTTGCAGCGATAGGCTTGAAAGCATCTATAGCGATGAACCTGGCCAATGGAAAGGAATCTTCTTAAAACGAACCGGATACGGAGTGATTAAAAACGCAATCATTAAAAATGCATCTGTTGGCATCACCTCCGATTCTTTATCGGTTAATAATAACCCGAAATTAATTTTGATCAATAGCATCATCAAAAATATGCAGGTAGCAGCCTATATGGGTTACCACTCCGAGCTGTTGGCCTTTAATAATGTGATGTATAACTGCGGCAATTATTTAATCTATGCTGTTGGGGGCGGCAATTATAACCTGAAACAAAACACCTTTGCGGGATACAATTTAAACTTTCCCCGTAAAACTGCTGCACTGAGCTTTTCAGATTATTTATCTGCAAATGCCTACAACACACTTCAAATCAATTTAACCAATAATATCATTTGGGGAAGTTTAACTAATGAACTGGATATCCAAAAGAAAACATCTGTAGCGTTGCAGCTCGCTTTATCACATAATCTGATCCGATCTACCAATAATGCTTACAATACTAATGGTAACATTTTGAACATTGACCCATCCTTTATCAACGCTGAAACGAAAAATTTTGAGCTCTATGCGAACAGTTTAGCCAGAAAAAAAGGTGCTGATTTAAGTGCCGACCCTTATTTCACTGTTTATCTTAATCGGGATATAAAGGATAACGAAAGAATTTACCCCTCAACCTTAGGCAGTTACGAGAAATAATGTATTTTTTATATTTTTTCAAAACCAAACCGCATGAAGCTGCGTTTATATATCCGAGAGCGTTAATTTAGATGGTAAGGGTCGATTTCTTCTGAAGAATATCGGCCCTTTACTTTTTGGGCTTTTTACAGTCGGTATTATTTTTTAGAAAGTGAACATTAGTGCAAGTGGCGGCCACCTGCCCCGCTTTTCCTCCTGCCGTTTTAATGTATTGATACGAAAAATTTGTAGCAAAAAACGGCATCCGTTCATCCGATACCTATCGGATCGGGCTTAGTTAACAAAGGCAGTAATTAGACACTTCTAATCATTAAAAAGCAGCTACAAATTAATGCAACTGCTCTATTTATTGTTTTGTTGTAAAATTATTCAACTGTTACTGATTTGGCCAGATTTCTCGGTTGATCTACATTACAGTCACGCATTACCGCGATATGATATGATAACAATTGAAGTGGTATGGTTGCTAAGAGTGGTAAAAAAGCTTCATTCGCATCAGGGATTTCGATACAATAATCTGCCATCTTTTTAACTTCGGTATCGCCCTGTGTCACAATGGCAATTACTTTTCCTTTTCTGGCTTTTACCTCCTGTATGTTACTGATTACTTTTTCGTAGGATGAGTTTTGGGTAGCAATAAACACTACCGGCATTTCTTCATCAATCAGGGCAATAGGACCATGTTTCATTTCCGCAGCAGGATAACCTTCTGCATGGATATAGGAAATTTCCTTCAGTTTTAATGCTCCTTCCAGGGCTACAGGGAAACCGCTTCCCCTACCTAAAAACAAACAGTTGGTAGAATCTTTAATTTTTTCAGAAACTTCTTTAATCAGATCATTTGATTCTAAAGCAATCTCTATTTTCTCAGGGATATGATCCAGTTCGGTTAAAAGCTCAATTAATTTCGAAGTGGTAATGGTTCCTTTTTGTTGCGCCATGTAGAAGGCCATCAAAGTTAAAACCGTTACCTGTGCGGTAAATGCTTTTGTAGAAGCTACGCCAATTTCAGGTCCGGCATGGGTATAAACACCCGCATGCGTTAAACGCGGAATGGAGGCACCGGCAACATTACAAATTCCAAAAATAGTTGCCCCACGTTCTTTGGCCATTTCGATAGCCGCCATGGTATCAGCTGTTTCTCCTGACTGTGAAATGGCGATCACCACATCTTTTTCGGTAATAATCGGATTTCTATACCTGAACTCTGACGCGTATTCAACTTCAACAGGAATGCGGGCATATTCTTCAATCAGGTATTCGCCAACCAAACCGGCATGCCATGAGGTGCCGCAGGCTACAATGATGATGCGATCGATATTTTTTAATTTCTCTGCAAATTCTTTAATCCCGCCAAGCTGTACCTTACCTTCTTCCGGGTAGATCCGGCCGCGCATACAATCTTTAATCGAACGCGGTTGTTCATAAATTTCTTTGAGCATGAAATGATCGAAACCACCTTTCTCCAGCATTTCTAATTTTAACTGCAGCTCCTGGATTAATGGTGTTTGCACCACATTATCCAATCTTTTAACCAAAAGATCATCTTTGGTAATCAGCGCAATTTCATTATCGTTGAGATAGATTACATTTTTGGTATATTCTATAATCGGAGTAGCATCTGAAGCAATAAAGTATTCTCCCTGCCCCACACCAATTACCATCGGACTACCCTTTCTGGCCGCAATTAGCCGATCGGGATGATCCTGATCCATAATCACGATGGCATAAGCACCGATTACTTCTTTCAAAGCCAAACGAACGGCTTCCAAAAGATCTATATTTTCAATTTTCTGGATTTCTTCAACCAGGTGAATCAACACCTCTGTATCAGTATCACTTTTAAATTCATGCCCACGGCTAATCAACTCTTCTTTTAGCGTAGCATAATTTTCGATGATTCCGTTGTGGATAATGGATAACTTACCATTGTTAGAGGTATGTGGATGGGAGTTGCGGTCAGATGGAACTCCATGCGTAGCCCAACGGGTGTGGCCCATGGCAATCGTACCAGACTTATCCTGATCTTGAGCAAACTCTTCTAAAACGGCTACCTTCCCCGCTTTTTTATAAATATGTTCCCCGGTTTCATTCATTACTGCGATACCAGCACTATCGTAACCACGGTATTCTAATCTTTTAAGTCCTTTAAGTACAATTGGCCAGGCTTCTCTATAGCCAATGTAGCCTACAATTCCACACATAATTTATATCTAATTAATTTGGGATAAATATATAAAACAAACGTTTGTTTTGCTGTATTAAGGAACAAAGAACTTTGTTGAATGAAAAAGCAGTTACCAATTTATGTAACTGCTCTTAAGATGTTGATTACTAAATCGAATTAGTCAGAACTTTATTTATAAAGTGGAAATGCACTTACCAATTTAATCACTTCGTCTTTCACTGCATTCAGGTTAGTTTCATCTTCCGGATTGGTTAAAACCCTGTCAATTAACTCCACAATTTGTTCCATCTCGGCTTCTTTTAAACCTCGTGTTGTCACAGCGGCCGTACCTACCCGGATACCGGATGTTACGAATGGCGATTTATCATCAAAAGGAACCATGTTTTTATTCACCGTGATTTCTGCTTTTTCCAAAGCATTTTCGGCTACTTTACCGGTGATGTTTTTATTACGCAGGTCGATTAACATCAGGTGATTATCAGTACCGCCAGAAATAATACCATATCCTTTTGCTACAAATGCTTTAGCCATGGCCTGTGCATTGGCAGCTACCTGTTTAATGTATGTTCCGTACTCCTCACTTAACGCTTCGCCAAAAGCAATTGCTTTAGCTGCGATAATGTGTTCCAAAGGACCACCTTGCGTACCAGGGAAAACAGCCATATCCAATAAGTTGCTCATCATACGTATTTCACCTTTCGGTGTTTTCAATCCCCACGGATTTTCAAAATCCTGTCCCATCATAATCATACCGCCACGTGGTCCACGTAAAGTTTTGTGGGTAGTGGTGGTTACAATATGGCAATGAGGAAGCGGGTTGGCCAATAATCCTTTCGCGATTAAACCTGCCGGGTGAGAAATATCGGCTAAAACCAAAGCGCCAATTTTATCGGCTACCGAACGGATAAAAGCATAATCCCACTCACGTGAATAGGCAGATGCACCACAGATAATCAATTTTGGTTTTTCAGCTAAAGCAACTTCCTCTAATTTTTTATAATCAATCCGTCCGGTTTCTTTCTCTACGCCATAGAATAAAGGCTGATATAATTTACCTGAAAAGTTAACAGGCGAACCATGGGTTAAGTGCCCGCCATGAGAAAGATCAAATCCTAATATTTTATCACCTGGTTGCAAAATAGCCAGCATTACCGCTGCATTGGCCTGTGCGCCAGAGTGCGGCTGCACATTTACCCACGCTGCTCCAAACAATTCTTTTGCCCTATCGATCGCAATCTGCTCTACCACATCTACCACCTGGCAACCGCCATAGTAACGTTTTCCCGGTAAACCTTCGGCGTATTTGTTGGTCAATACCGATCCGGCAGCTTCCATCACTTGTTTGCTTACAAAGTTTTCTGATGCAATAAGCTCTAAACCATGCTCCTGCCGGTTTAACTCTTTATCGATAAGTTCGAAAATTTGGTTGTCGCGTGTCATTGTATATTTAGGTTTGTATTTTTTTGGCAAAAGTAAGGATTTCAAATTTAATTCAGGCCTGTTTAAGACAATGCTTTCACATTAAAGTTGTTAAAGCCACTCCCAATCGTTATCTCTATGATTTGTTGTTGCAACATTTCTAAGATGGCCAGAAAATTGTAAACGAAATGAACTTTATTTTCCGAATTTTTAAGCACCAGGGCAAAATCGATCTGTTTATTGATATCAAGTAAATTGGCCATAAAGTGTTTCTGCTGTTCGATGGTATAGGGATATTGGACCACCGTATGTTTAACTTCTTCACTACGCAGTTCATATTTCTGCATCGTGCGATGATAAACAGTTAAAAGTTTATACAGATCCAGGGATAAGAGTTCATCCTGATGGGTAGATGATTCCGCAGCAAGTGCGAGATCGTAGGTAATATTCCCCCTGTGGTTCTGTTTCAATCGCTCCTCTTCATACACCTTCATTTCTTCTGCTGCAGACTTAAACTGTTTATAGGCAATCAACCTGGCGATCAGGTCCTGCTCCGAGTTGATTTCGTTGCCGGTTTCGTCAAGCTCAATCCTTGGCAACAAAATTTTAGATTTAATCCGCATCAGCGTGGCCGCAACCAGAATAAATTCGCTGGCCACCTCTACATTTAAAGCCAGGAGCTGGTGGATATAGGCCAGAAAGTCGTTGGTAATTTTCGAGATCTCCACATCCTGAATATTCAATTCATCGCGTTCAATAAAGAACAGCAATAAATCGAAGGGACCTTCAAATACCGGAAGCTTGATTTCAAAATTCTCTGCCTGCATGTGTAGCAACAAACATAATCAAAAAATTTAGTACATCAACCGCTAAACCCTTACCGCTCACCGTTAAACGACAGCCACTCATCCCGCAACAATAAAGCACTATTTTTCTCTTCTATATTAGAACAAATTTGCCTTACTTTGTACCTTGTTTTTTACCATAAATTTCGAATGCAAGTAAAAGCTGGCCCCCTATTATCTAAAATCAACTATCCTGCTGACTTAAAGCAATATAGCGAATCTGACTTAGAACAAATAAGCCAGGAATTACGACAATACATTATTGATGTTGTAAGTGTAAATGGTGGCCATTTTGGCGCCAGTTTAGGTGTTGTTGAACTCACAGTAGCCTTACACTATGCCTTAAATACACCATACGATAAATTGGTATGGGATGTGGGCCATCAGGCATACGGACATAAAATACTAACCGGCCGGAGAGATTTATTCCACACCAACCGGGTATACGGTGGGATCAGCGGTTTCCCAAAGATTTCAGAAAGTGAATATGATACCTTTGGTGTAGGCCACTCGTCTACTTCTATTTCTGCCGCTTTGGGCATGGCAGTAGCCTCTCAGTTAAAAGGTGAAACCAACAGGCAACACGTTGCCGTGATAGGTGATGGCGCGATGACCGCCGGTTTGGCTTTTGAAGGCTTAAACCATGCCGGCATTGAAAACAGCAATGTATTGGTGATCCTGAATGATAACTGCATGTCTATCGACCCTAATGTGGGGGCACTGAAAGAATATTTAACCAGCATCACCATTTCGAAATCGTACAATCGTTTCCGCGATGATATTTCTCATGTGCTTACCGGGCTATCTAAGCTCGGACCCAATGCACATAAGTACGTAAAGAAAATAGAGAAAAGCATTAAAGGTACCTTACTGAAACAAAGTAATTTATTTGAAGCTTTAAATTTCAGGTATTTCGGTCCTGTTGACGGACATGATGTAAAACGCCTGGCGCAGGTGATCAAAGATCTTTCTGCTATTCCGGGTCCGAAACTGCTGCATTGTGTTACCGTTAAAGGTAAAGGTTTTGCATTAGCAGAAAAAGACCAAACCAAGTGGCACGCCCCCGGTTTGTTCGATAAGATAACCGGCGAAATCAAAAAAAGCATTCCAGATAAACCGCAACCACCAAAATATCAGGATGTTTTCGGGCATACCATGGTTGAACTGGCTGAGGCTAACGATAAAATCGTCGGCATTACACCAGCAATGCCATCAGGATCATCATTAAACATTATGATGAAAGCGATGCCGAAACGGGCATTTGATGTGGGTATTGCCGAACAACATGCGGTAACCTTCTCTGCTGGCCTGGCCACACAAGGGTTGGTTCCTTTTTGTAATATCTATTCCAGCTTTATGCAAAGGGCTTACGATCAGGTGATCCACGATGTTGCCATCCAAAAACTCAATGTAGTATTTTGTTTGGATAGAGCCGGACTTGCCGGAGCTGATGGAGCTACCCACCATGGCGCATATGATATCGCCTATATGCGCTGTATTCCAAATCTAGTTGTTTCTTCGCCCATGAACGAAGAAGAGCTTCGTAACCTGATGTTTACGGCTCAACAGGAAAATATTGGCCCGTTTGTCATTCGTTATCCCCGTGGTAATGGTGTAATGCCAGACTGGAAAAGACCATTCAAAGCCTTAGAAATTGGCCAAGGACGTAAAATCTGCGATGGTGAAGATGTAGCCTTATTAACCATTGGACACGTAGGTAACTTTGCCGTTGAAGCATTCATAGAATTAAATAGCGAAGGTTTTTACCCGGCACATTACGATTTACGTTTCGTAAAGCCTTTAGATGAGGCTTTATTACATGAGGTATTCGCCAAATATAAACATATTATCACGGTTGAAGATGGTTCTTTACCAGGTGGGGTAGGCGCTGCCGTATTGGAATTTATGGCTGATCATGGATACCATGCCAACGTAATCCGCCTGGGTATACCAGATCAGTTCATCGAACATGGCGAACAGGCTGAGCTTTGGGCAGAATGTGGTTATGATAAAAATGCGATTATTGAAGCGGTAAAAAAGGTTGCGGTGAAAAGGACGACCAATAGTATGGCCGGGTAAAAGTATTGTCATTCTGAGGGATAATTTATTGGATAAAAATCAATATGAATGACGTATACATTTCTTTTTTTGCCCCAGGGCTAAGCCTTGCCTCGGCTCGCCGCCGCCGAAGGGCTCTTTCTTTTTGATGTC
>NZ_CAJYOJ010000020.1 GCF_913776295.1 uncultured Pedobacter sp. | reverse complement strand
ATTTGTTAGGCCGGACTTAAGTAGAACGGAGACCCAGTGCGAAGGCCTTGTTGGATGGAAATGCATATTTCATAAGTGACTAATTATCAAATAATTAAAAATTAACGTCAATGGTAGCGCAGCGAAGCATCTATTAACAAGAACAAACAACCACAAACTAACATCTGGCAAAAGCTCCTTCACCTTATCCAGAACAACACAAACCTCCTATCATTTTTATTTATTTCTCATTCTAAAAACAATAGTTTAAATTAGTTGCTCAACCAAACCCAGCTAATCAATGACTGAACCTAAACAACGTTTACTATCTCTCGATTTTTTTAGGGGGTTAACCGTAGCCGCGATGATCTTAGTGAATAATCCGGGCAGTTGGGGCCATATTTATGCGCCTTTAGAGCATGCAGAATGGAATGGCTGTACCCCTACCGACTTGATTTTCCCATTCTTTTTATGGATTGTTGGCGTTTCTATCGCTTTTGCCATGAGCAGCAGCAAAGCGGATCGCTCAACACATCAAAAAACAATTATTAAAGCCTTTAAACGTGGTATTATACTTTATCTGTTAGGTTTCTTTCTGGCTATCTTCGGAAAGATCATCAGTGCATTAACAACTGATAGTACCATTATTGAAGCTTTTCAAACGGTTAGATTGCTAGGCGTTTTACAAAGAATAGGTATTGTTTTTATGATTAGCAGTATCATTTTTATTAAGTTTTCAAACAAAACCATATTTAAAACTTTAATTGTAATCCTTGCCCTCTACTGGGCACTCATGACATTTATTCCAGTTCCTGGTGTGGGTTACCCCAATCTCGAAAAAGAAACCAATTTAGCGGCCTGGATTGATCGTGGAATTTTAACAGAAGCACATACCTGGGCTTCATCAAAAACCTGGGATCCGGAGGGCATTTTAAGTACATTACCGGCCATAGGAACCTGTTTGTTTGGTATCCTGGTTGGCGTTTGGATGCGCAAAAAAGATGTAGACAACGCAACAAAAGTGGCCTGGTTATTTACCATAGGTATTACAGCAGTTATTTTAGGACTACTATGGGACTTGCAGTTCCCGATTAACAAATCATTATGGACCAGTTCTTTTGTGTTATATACGGGTGGCCTGGCATCTATCGGATTAGCGCTTTGTTACTGGATTATTGATGTACAGGGCTACAAAAAATTCACTACTCCTTTTGTTGTGTATGGTGTAAATGCGATTACGGTGTTCTTTTTGGCGGGATTAATGCCACGGGTCTTAAACCTCATTCAGATTACCAAGCCAGATGGCACCAAGACTGGCATTTTGGTCTGGTTATACGGTACTTGTTACACGCCATTTTTCAGCCCAATAAATGCTTCATTCGTTTGGGCCATAACCTATGTACTGGGTTTTTATGTATTGTTATATTTTATGTACAAAAAAAACATTATCATTAAGGTTTAGTAAAAAAACGCTATAATTGAATGTCTCTCTCCAACCCATTTGAAAAAGAAAACGACCATATACGACATTGCCAAGGCGCTCGACATTACAGTATCAACTGTTTCCAGGGCCCTTAGTGGCTTTCCGGCAATAAGCGACACCACCAGAAAGGCTGTGGTTGAAATGGCTAAAAAATTAAACTACAGCCCAAATAAACTTGCATCAGCATTAAAATCTGGTAAAACCCATATTATTGGTGTAATTGTGCCCAGTGTACAGGCACATTTTTTTGCCTCCATTATCCACTGCATAGAAGATGGCCTGAAGGACAGTGGTTATCGTGTGATTATTTACCAGTCTAACGAATCAGTGGAGAATGAAATTAATGGCGTAAGAACCCTGTTGGAAGCGCAGGTAGATGGCATTATGGCATCAATGTCTTTAGAAACAGAAAACACCTCACACTTTAATGAAATTATTAAGCAAAATAAGCCCCTCATATTATTTGACCGTGTAGATACAGATTTAAAAGTGCCGACCATTACACTTGATGATTTTAAGGCTGGTTATATTGCCACAAAACACTTAATTGACCAGGGTTACCAAAGAATTGCGTTTGTAACCACTATTCATCAGATCAAAATATTTAACGATCGGTTAGAAGGTTATAAAGCAGCTTTAGCAGATCATCACCTTCCGGTAATAAATGACCATATTATTTTTGGCGGCTTATCTATCAAAGACGGCCGATTTGGTGCAGGCAAATTAATGCGCAGCAGCCATAAACCCGATGCGATTATTGCCGGTGATGATTTTACGGCGCTAGGTGTAATTAAAAAGTTAAAAGAGATCAACGAAACACCTCCTGAAATAGGCGTAATTGGTTTTGCGAACGAGGCATTCTCCGCTTACATTACGCCCAACCTATCCACCATTGATCAGCATGCTTCACAAATGGGACAGGAATGTGCTAAAATGTTCCTGAAAATGATTCATCAGGAAAGCCCTTACGCCAATATGGAACATATTGTACTTGATCCGGGTGTTGTAGAGAGAGAATCGACCAATAAGAAAAGCTGAAACCTTTTTACTCCTTTGCCAAAGGAACTTCCACACCAACAGGTCCGCTAGGCTCACTTTCATTTTTTAACCGATCCAATGCTGTTACGAGATAGCTGTACCGTTTACCACTTTCAACATTGGTATCAATAAATGAAAGATAATCTTCAAAGCTTATTTTAACAATGTTCTTTGGGTCTAATATGGAAATTTTCTCTCCTTCATCAAAACGGTAAACTACAAATCCCGAGGCTGTTTCTCCATCCTTCGCTTTCAATGGAAGCTGCCATTTTAGATGCACCCCGTCTTTCAGTGCATCGGCAGTTAGTGCCTGAGGCTCATTTGGCGGTACCTCATCCAGCCATGGCATTTGCGGTGGCAAAGCTGGGTATTTATAAAAATCGTTCTTTAGCGAATCGCCAACTGCTTTAGCAACTGTACTTAATGATTTAGAACTAAAAAATACACTGCCCTGAATCCGGTTGTTATCCCTAATGTATCTGATTTGTCTGGGTATTTCACTTAGATTTTTCCAGGCGGCTTCCGCCCTCGAGTTTACTAGGTAAGCTCCCTGCCCGATATAAACATGCCTGCCAAAAGTATTATTGCTCCACCAGTCAACTAAAACACCATATGGCGCCACTCTTCTCGTAAACGTAAAATAAATCTGAGGATTAATATAATCTACCCAACCTTCTCTAACCCATTTACGGCTATCGGCAAAAAGTTCTGCATAATTAGATAATCCACTGGTTGCGGAACCTTCGGGATCTTCATTCTTATTTTTCCAGATACCAAAAGGACTGATACCAAATTTAACCCATTTTTTATAGTGGTGGATACTATCATCAAGCTGTTTGATGAGCAGGTCGACATTATTTCGCCTCCAATCTCTTATATCTGAAAAATTATTGGGGTATTTGCTAAAAGTGCTACCATCATTAATGGTCTGCCCTTCCAATTTATAGGGATAAAAGTAATCATCGAAGTGGATCCCATCAACATCATAGCCTTTTACTACATCTAAAATTACCTGAACAATATATTCCCTTACTTCCGGAATGCCCGGATCAAACTGCTTTTTACCGCCATAGGTAAAAAACCAATCTGGATGTTTACGATACGCATGGTTTTCGCTTAATACGGCCGAGCTGCTCATGCTTGCCCGGTAAGGGTTAAACCAGGCATGCAGCTCCATTCCCCTAAAATGGGCTTCCTTAATGGCAAAGGCCAGCGGATCATAACCGGGTGCAGGCGCCAAACCTTGTCTGCCCATTAACCATTGGCTCCAGGGTTCTCTGGATTTCGCGTAAAATGCATCTGCTGCAGGTCTAACCTGCAGAATAATGGCATTCATTCCCTGGCTTTTATGCCTTTCTAAAATACCAATAAGCTCCTGCTTTTGCTGATCGATGCTCAAACCTGGCCTTGATGGCCAGTCTATATTGGTAACAGTAGCCACCCAAACACCTCTAAACTCCCTTTTTGGTGCAATTTTTGCTAATGGTTGTGCATTTAATATATAAGGTATTACAGTTATCGATAAAAGTGCGTATAGGAAGTTTTTAAGCATTATTTCTTGTCTTATTTTTATTCAGGTTATGTGTTTGTGTAGATTTGCCTACAAATCGAACATTAGCAAGTAAACGATTTTTTTTAAAAACTCTTATAAGTTTATTAAAAATTTTAATTTACGCCCTGCTAAAATTAATTGTGTACCCCATTTACCTATGGAGAACAAAAGTATATTAATTTACAGAAGATACAGTGTTATTAAATGGAACCACAAAAGATTAATAAGGGTGATAGAAACAAAATTTACTTCCTGGTCATCGTTATTGCTGCTTTAATTGGCACTAATGCCTATTTGTTTTTTAAAGATCGAAAGCAAAATGAAAGATTTGTTACCATTAGTTCTGAGAAAGACAAACTACGGCTTGAGGTAGAAAAGATAGAAGTTGAACTGGATAAGGTTAATGCATTGAACCTTGATTTAAATGAGAAACTTGTTGAAGAGCAGAAGCTTGCCCGTACAAAAATCGAAGAATTAAAGCAAGCTTTAGAAAAGAATCAGATTACACAGGCCGAGATCGAGCGGGCCAATGCAAAGATTAATGAACTGAAAACATTTGTAAAGAACTACAATGATCAGATTATTCAGCTGCAGAAAGACAATATCCTTCTAAAAAACAGCCGTGATAGTTTACAGAATTCGCTCAGAAACATGAGCAATAAAGCTTCGAGCTTAGAGAACGAGAATTCCAATTTAAATGCAAAAGTGAAAACGGCAGCAGCGTTAAAGTTACAATCCGCCGAAATTATTGCATTCAGAACAAAATCCAGTGGCAAAAAAGTGGAGGTTACCAAATCATCTACTGCCGAAAAGTTAAGCGTACGCTTTAACATTGTACCAAACCAACTAGCAGAAAAAGGGCATCACAACATTTATCTTCGGGTATTTGATCCGGCAGGAAACCTGCTTGCTAATGAGCTAAACCATTTCGAGGCTGACGGGCAGGATATGCAGTTCAGCCATTCTATTTTTATTAACTACAATAATGATGACAGTACCTATGTTATCGATTGGACAAACCCAAAGCCATTTATAAAAGGCATATATACTGTAATTTTATATGCAGATGGTAATACCATGGGCAAGGCACAATTGGAGTTAAGGTAATTCCCCCATCCTCATTAAACAGTTATTCTTTTTATGCTTTAAGCCAAAGGGAAGTTCAGATAGAACGTAGTTCCTAAACCGCTAATTGAGGTAAACTTAACTGAACCACCGGCATTTTCTACCGCCTGCTTAACAAAAGCTAAACCTAAACCTGTACCCGATGTTTTTGTGGTAAAATTCGGCACAAATATTTTGTCTTGCAGGGCAGGTGGTATTCCTTTTCCATTATCCTTTATTTCTATATAGGCATTTTTCGCATCTGCGTATACGATAATGCTAATACAGCATAATGATTCCTCATCTATAGCTTCTATCGCATTTTTAAGCAGGTTATTAAACGTTCTGAGCAGCTGATCGTGATCGGCCAGGATGGTAATGCCCTTTTCGCTCTTGTTCAGCACATCAATGGTGACATTTTCGGTACTTTTAAATACTTCCCTTGCCTGCTCGATTATGGGAAGCAAAGAAAGCCGTTCCAGATTGGTATCGGGCATTTTGGCGAAATTAGAAAACTCAGAAGCAATTTTAGAAAGGCTATCAATCTGTTCAATAAATGATTTACTAAACTTATTAAATTTCTGTTCGAAATTTGGATCTTTCTCTTTCCACGATTTTTCTAATAACTGAACACCCAATTTTAAAGGTGTCAGCGGATTTTTAATTTCGTGAGCTACTTGTTTTGCCATTTCGCGCCAGGCACTTTCCCGTTCTGATCTGGCCAGCTTAACCGCACTCTCTTCCAAAGCAGCAATCATATGGTTGTATTCCTTAATCAAAGAACCGATCTCATCATGCCTTCGCCATACAATGGGCTCGTTTTTCTGCCCTATTTTGGTTTTACTGATACTTTCCTGAATAAAAGTTAAGGGGCTTGTAATCTGATTGGCCAAAAATACGGCCAATACCCCAATAGCTACAAATACCAGTGCATAAAGATTAATCAGGTTACTTACAAAAAGTGCAAGTTTATCACTATACTCCTCCTCGTTAGAGTAGTTAGGCAAACCAATGTAAGCGATTGTTTTATTCTGGGCATTTCTGATGGGGGCATAAGCAGCAGCATAAATTAAACTGCCCATGTTCTCTTTTAGGTTAATATATTCGGAGCGGTGTAAACCATTCAATGAGAAGAAAGCTTTAGGTCCCATTTTTTTACCTATAATTTTATAATTATAAAGTTTGGGATAGGTAGTCATAATGAGGTTGCCACTCAGATCGTACAAATTCAAATCAGCATTATTGATATCGGCAAAATTGTTAAAATCAGCTGCGGCATTTTCATCGTTTTCAATAATGCCATTACTAAAAACCTGCTTTTCAAAATTCTGCTGAACTTTCCTTATTTTATCTTTTAATATTGCATCTTGCTGTCCACGGTACTCATTGTTCATATAATAGTATGTTCCCCAACCCACAATAATGAGTGTGGCTACCACCGCTAATACAATAGATACCTGAATCCTTGTTTTATACAAAATCTTATTGGCATTGATCATTAAAGACCTATTGATGCTGAACCAGCCTACTTTATCGTCATCAAGGTTTTTAATCAACCAAATCAATCCGTAAAGCAACAAAGAGAAGATGATAAATATCAGAAAGAAAAAGGATAGTGCAGCCAGGCGTTCGATATACCCTACTTTCTCTTTACTAATCACAACCATTTTGCTGTTGGTAGGTTTGTAAATTAAATGACTGTAGTGAAGTTCATCATCATTACTCGTTGTAAAATCATCTTTTTTACCTTTAAAAATGCTTCCATCTAAAGGATAGGTATAATTTCCAGACTGATTAAGTAATTTATTGTTGCTGTATAAAGCGATAGAATAACCTTTAAAATCTTCGTCTTTGATCAATTTCTGATCACCCAGAAGATCGGGTAACCGATTGTTATAATTATATGGCTTAGACCGGAGTTCGATAATCAATGTGCCGAGTAAGCTGCCCTTATCTACTATCGAAATGATACCAAAGTAATCCTGATAACCAAATGTATTGTTTACCTGATAAAAAAAGTTAGATCCATCAATTTTAACAGAACCGGCTTCTACCAGATTTTTATACTTGCTTATTGGTGGCGTATCAGCATTCCCTAATGCTACTCCAAGTTTATCATAAGGATAAATCTGATAATCGTATCGGCTTAAATAGCCATCCAGATAATCTTTAATATGATTTTTGAGTACCGCATAACTACCCTTCCGGTTTTGACTATAATAACTTTTCAGAAAACTATCTTTAACAATCTCATCGCCTAAAGCACCTAAAGCAACAATAGCATTCGGATCTTCTGACGACTGCACTTTTCTGGCCAAAGGCTCGCGCAAACTTCTCTCTTTAATGTCTTTGTATTTGGTGTACTTAATTGAAGTATTAAAAGCCAAACAGAAAAATACGATGGCAAACATGCCGATTGAAAAGCTCTTTTCTTTTAAATAAACAGCCCTGGCTACTATAAATAATACCAGTGCAAAAACAATAAAAAATGCATTAAAACCGACTACCAGTTTATAGATAAAAACGCCTGTAAAACCGATCAGGAAAATAATTACCCGTTCTTTATTGCTAACGTTTAACTGACCGCTTACTGTTGCCGAAACGGCGGTGATCAGATACATCTGGAACCAGGCCAAACATAAAATCACAATCCCAACCCAACTGGTACCGCTAAGCTTAAGGATATTCACGATATCGAAATTAATTTTTGAGTTAAAGATCAACCCGAAAAAGATATCGTCCGTATCCCAAACAATTCGACCTATCAGCACCATTAACCCAGCCTGGATCACAATTCCAATTATTTTACTCCGCTTAATCCATTCCGGAAATTTATATTGTTCCTTATGGTTATACATAAACAAAAGTAACCAGGTGAGTGCGATTACGTTTAACAGAAAATCGCCTAGTGAAGGCATCAGGAAATTATCTGCGTATATCCTCGGATCAAACAGATCTAAGCTAAACCTGTGGTTAAACCAACCATAATACAGATCTGTTAACCTAAATGTTAAAAAGAAAAATAACAGCAAAAAGGTCCCCCATGCAATATGTCCACGTCTGGCAATGAATGAGCTTAAAGAATTGAAGAACATGCAGATGCACAACATGCCTGCAACGAAAAACCATAACTGCGTACCTGAATAATGGGTTTCTGCATAGCCAGGTTTTACTTTTAATCCGAATAGAAACTTATTCTCAAGGTTTTTTACGACATAAACATCCTTATCTGTAAAAGAGGCAAAGGTTAGTATTTTTGTTTTGGATAAAATGGGATCAATATCATTCTTAAAATACTTTGTTTCTTTAAAGGGATATTGAGATTGAATGGAGATCAGGAAAACAAGACTGAAATTGCCCTGCGTACTTTTAATGACCTCGTACCAGCCGTTATAAAAAAACAGCACTGAACTGCCTTCCTTTATGGTGGTCGGATCTATTTCAGAAACCTTATAGGTACTCCAAAACTTAAGCTGGTTATTTTCAAAGGTTAATAGGTTTATTCCATTACTCTCACGATAGGAGGTAATAAAATCAAGGGCATTTTTAGGATTTAAATGAAACTGTTTAGCTTTTGCCACTTCTTGCTTATTGGCCAAAAATGCCTGAACGGCTTTTTCTTTAAGCAAAAGGTTCTGCTGGATTTCTGCTGCATCGTGTTCTAAAAGTTCACTTCTGGTCGTGAACCGACTCAGCGAAATAGAAGTTGCAATAAGGCAACAGCCCAAAACAAGCAATAGAAATCTTATTTTTATACCAAAGCTCATTTTCATCTACGGATAAAGATATTAAATATTGATAAAAAACAACGCCATAAACTTGGAGTTTATGGCGTTGGCATTATATTCTATTTGAATAAATTACGCAATAACAGCACTACTTGTCTGTACCTCACGGCTTACTTTTTTAACCAATCCCTGCAATACATTGCCTGGACCAACCTCTACAAATTCAGTTGCGCCATCGGCGAGCATGTTACCTACCGTCTGTGTCCAACGCACGGCACCGGTTAATTGTTTAATTAAATTGGCTTTTATTTCAGCTGGATCTGTATATGGCTTCGCATCAACATTTTGATAAACAGGACAAATTGGAGATGCGATGTTGGTGGCTTCAATAGCAGCCTGTAATTCGATTTTTGCTGGCTCCATCAAAGGAGAGTGAAATGCACCACCTACGTTTAATTTTAATGCCCGCTTAGCTCCGGCTTCAGTTAATTTGGCGCAGGCCAGATCAACTCCTTCTATACTCCCCGAAATAACCAATTGCCCCGGGCAGTTGTAATTTGCAGGTACCACTACAGCATCAATTTCTTTACAGATTTTCTCAACCACATCATCAGCTAAACCTAAAATTGCTGCCATGGTTGATGGTTGTGCCTCGCATGCTTTTTGCATCGCATTTGCACGGGCAATAACCAGTTTTAATCCATCTTCAAAACTTAGTGCATTTGCCGCCACTAAAGCTGAAAACTCACCTAAAGAGTGACCTGCAACCATGTCCGGCTTAAAATCATCACCTAAAACCTTTGCCAATATAACCGAGTGTAAAAAGATGGCCGGCTGGGTTACATTGGTTTGTTTAAGTTCTTCATCTGTTCCGCTGAACATAATGTCGCTAATGCGGAAACCAATAATTTCGTTGGCCTGTTCAAACAACGCCGCTGCT
Source organism: uncultured Pedobacter sp. (assembly GCF_913776295.1). GTDB lineage: Bacteria > Bacteroidota > Bacteroidia > Sphingobacteriales > Sphingobacteriaceae > Pedobacter. The sequence continues at coordinate 36,224 of NZ_CAJYOJ010000020.1, read as the reverse complement.
TTGGGATTTTCGTAAAGATCTTTGCCCATGCCAACAAACTGTGCTCCCTGTCCGGGAAAAATATATGCTTTCATACCTTAATCCCCTAAAGGGGAAGTTAAATATTTAATTAAAATTATGTTAAATCCGTACCCCCTCCAGGGGGATGGGGGTTAGTCTAAACTCGCGGTAATTAACCTCAAAAACTCTGCTCTTGTTTTATCATTACTTAAAAAAGTTCCGGTAAAGGCAGATGTGGTGGTTACCGAGTTTTGTTTTTGTACACCCCGCATAGACATGCATAAGTGCCGGCATTCTATCACAACCGCAACGCCCATTGGGCTGAGGGTATTCTGGATACAATCCCTGATTTCGTTAGTTAAGCGTTCCTGTACCTGTAAACGGCGGGCAAAAGCATCAACTACGCGTGGAATTTTACTTAAACCCACAATATGCCCGTTTGGAATATAAGCAATATGAGCTTTACCGAAGAATGGCAGCATGTGGTGTTCGCACATCGAATATACTTCGATATCTTTAACGACCACCATTTGGCTGTAATCCTCTTCAAACATAGCCGATTTTAAGATTTCATCCGGTTTTAAATCATAGCCATGTGTTAAATATTGCAATGCTTTAGCTACACGCTCAGGCGTTTTTAACAAACCTTCCCGCTCCGGGTTTTCTCCCAACTGGCCAAGAATATCTTTATAATGCGTAGCTACAGCTTCAATTTTATCTTCGTTGTAACGGTCTATTTTTACATAACCGTCTCTCGATTCGCCTTTTAATACGTCTTTATTGCTCATTAATTTAGGTTTTTAACCAAAGTATTCAACAAAATTATTTTCGGTTTCGTAGATTTTTACGCAATGTAAAATCGCGCCGCTCTCCGCAATCGGACCCCAAAGCTGTTTCCAGATTTCGATGGCCAGGTTTTCGGTTGAAGCCAGTTTACCTTTCATAAAATCTACATCAAGATTTAAATTTTTATGATCAACCTTATCCACCACATAGTCATTCATGACGTCTTTAAGCCATTTCAGATCAACCAGAAAACCTGTTTCCGGATTTACTTCGCCCTTAACGGTAACATATAACCAATAGTTATGGCCATGCCAGTTAGGGTTGGCACATTTACCATAAACCTCATTGTTTTTATCATCATCCCAGTCGGTACGCGCCAATTTGTGTGCCGCATTAAATGATGCTTTTCTCGTTATGTAAATCATTACTATAAAATAAAATGCAAATATACGTATAAAATGGATGATGGAAGAGGGATAATGAATGAGGTAGACGTGGCTCGCCCAAATTCATCTGAAATCTATCCACCTGCATTATCCGGGTTTCATTTTCCATTACACATTTTTTTCAGCAAACTACAACGATTTTGCCTTGCCCATCCATGTTCCATTTTACATTCCACCTATTTCCTTAACTTTACTCGATGAAAACTTTAGTTGTTGCTGCTACAAAAGCCGAACTCAGCTTCTTTTACCAGCATTTTAACTTACCTGACAGTAATTTTGTAGAAAGCAAAAATTTCGACCTGCTGATTACCGGAGTCGGGATGGTAGCAACAGCCTTTGCGCTGGGCAAACATCTTTCACCTAAATACAACCTCGTGGTAAATTTTGGCATTGCCGGCAGCTTCGATCAGGATATCGCCTTAGGTACCGTACTAAATATAACCGAAGATACTTTTGCCGAATTGGGCGCCGAAAACGGAGACGAATTTCTGACCATCAGTGATTTGGGTTTTGGGGAGAGCTACTATACCTCTGCTACACGGAGTGGCGTTAACCTCCCCATTGCAAGAGGTATCACCGTGAACTGTGTAACGGGAAGTGAAAAAAGCATTAAAAACTTAATAAAAAGGTTAAATCCGACTACCGAAAGCATGGAAGGCGCTGCTGTTTTTTATGCCTGCAAACAACTAAACATCGCTGGCTTGCAGATCAGAAGTATCTCTAATTATGTAGAACCGAGAAATAAAGACAACTGGAAAATTGGTTTGGCCATTAAAAACTTAAATGACTGGGCCATTGCCTTTATCGGAGAAATGAACTGATTATGACTGATTAGTTTACCACAGTACTTAATTTTGATTGATGAACTCGGCACCATTAAAATAATTATTTTAATTGCCGAAGGCTCCATCTAACAACTGAAAAAAAATAAATAGATGAAACTTACACTTGGATTTTCTCCCTGCCCTAATGATACCTTTATTTTCGACGCACTTATCCACCATAAGATTGATACGGAAGGATTGACATTTGAGGTTTCTTATGATGATGTTGAAACGCTAAACCAAAAGGCACTCAGGGGCGAATTAGATATCACCAAGTTAAGTTTCCATGCATTTGCCTACGTAGCGAACCAGTATGCTTTGTTAGATGCCGGCAGTGCACTGGGTTTCGGTGTTGGCCCATTACTAATCAGCAAAAAGCATTTTGAAGGCCCGGATGACCCTCAACTCCAAACCCCCAACGCTGAACTTGAAATCGGGATACCCGGAAAGTATACTACTGCGAATTTTTTGTTGGGAATTGCTTATCCACATCTACAAAACAAACAGGAACTCGTTTTTTCAGAAATCGAATCCGCTTTACTTGATGAACAGATTGATCTGGGATTGATTATTCACGAGAACAGGTTTACCTATCAGGATAAAGGTTTAACCAAAATCGTTGATCTTGGCGATTATTGGGAAAAACTAACGGGTTGCGCCATCCCATTGGGGGGCATTGTAATTAACCGGAATTTAGATCGCGAAATACAGTTAAAGGTAAACCGCCTGATCCGCCAATCTGTTGAATTTGCTTTCGCACATCCAAAATCGGGTATCGACTTTATCCGCCAGCATGCACAGGCCATGGAAGAAAGTGTGATGTACAAACACATCGAACTGTATGTAAATAAATATAGCATCAACCTTGGCGAAGAAGGCCGTAAAGCTGTTGATACTTTATTTAAACTGGCCCGGGAACGTGGAATCATTCCGGCTATCCAGGAGAATTTGTATATTTAAGAAGGGTGAAAAGTTGTAAGGTTTAATGTTGAAAAGTAGATTTTGGCGCCAAGAACATTTTAACTTTACAACATTCAAGCCTTTAACTCCAGATTTAGCTCACCAACAACTTATAACCTTTTCCGTGTACATTGATAATCTCAACTGAAGGATCGGCCTTTAGGTACTTCCGTAATTTACTTAAGAACACGTCCATACTTCTTCCATTAAAGTAATTGTCATCGTGCCAGATACTTAACAAGGCTTCCTCGCGGGTTAAAACGGTATTTTTTTTCAAACACAATAACCTTAACAGCTCGGCTTCTTTTGTCGATAGTTTTTGTTGATGACCCTCATCTGTAATAATCTGGGTAGTATAATCGAAATGATACCGGCCAATGGAGAACTGTGTTTCAGCAGCCTCATCATTGTTGTCTGTTTTATTGGCTACCCGTTTGAACATCGCGTTGATCCGCAGTAAAAGTTCTTCAATACGAAAAGGTTTGGTGATATAATCATCTCCACCCAAATCATAGGCAGCAGATTTGTCTTCCAACATGGTTTTTGCCGTTGCAAAAATAATGGGCACCTGGGTATTTACTTTCCTGATATCCTTACCCAGGGTAAAACCGTCTTTTTTGGGCATCATCACATCCAGAATACATAAATCAAAGTTTTGCTTATTAAATGCTTTTAATCCATCTTCCCCATCAGTACAAAGCACTACATCAAACTTGCCTTTCAGCTGCAGATAATCTTGTAATAATAAGCCTAAGTTGGGGTCGTCTTCTACCAGGAGTATTTTTTTCATTTTCTTGTTTTTATTGCATACATGGCATTTTGCCAAACTGAGCCTTTCATGCTGAATATACTTGAAGATTAAATTTATGTTGTGGCGTAATTAATTCTATTACGAGCCAATAAACCATTCCATTTAACAATATTGATAAGCAGGCTTTTGTATCTATGTTTAAGCCTTTATAAAGGTAACGATATTTCGAACGTGGTTCCTTTATCTTTTTCGCTACTCACCTTTACCGTTCCATTCAATTTCTTAATAATATCCTGAACATAATTTAAACCCAGGCCAAAGCCTTTAACATCATGCAAATTACCAGTTGGCACCCTATAAAACTGATCGAAAATCCTTCTGGATTGCTCCTTGGTCATGCCGATGCCCTTATCCGCTATTTCAATAATTAAATTCTTGCCGGCATTGCGGGTAGTAATGGTAATTTCAGGCGTACTGCTACTGTATTTGTTCGCATTATCAATCAGGTTATAGATCACATTAGACAGGTGAAGTTCATCACCGTAAACAACAGCATTTTCTGCATCGGTATGTACATTTACAACTGCATTCCTTTTCTGCAGCTGCAATTCCATGCTATCCAACACAATTACAATCAAGTCGTTCACATCTACTTCTGTGTTCTCCATTTTAAGCTCTCCCTTCTCTAAGCGGGCAATACTTAAAACACGCTCAATATGGCTGCCCAATCGAACATTTTCATCATAAATGATTCCCGCCAAACGTTTTAACCGGGCTTTATCTTCTGTCACCTCCGGATCTTTTAAAGCTTCACTGGCAATCATGATGGTAGCCACCGGCGTTTTAAACTCATGGGTCATGTTATTAATGAAATCGGTTTTCATTTCTGATAGTTTTTTTTGCTTCAAAATAGCATAAAGCGTATAAGAAAAGATAAAAACAAGTACCAGTAATAAACCAACAGACGATGCAAGGGTAGCACTTAGATTAGCTATAATTGCTGAATTTTTGTTCGGAAAACTGACGAAGAGCATTCCGGGATCGCGAAAAATATCATTTCCGAATAAGGGTGTTTTATAGGTATTTTCGGGTAAAAACGCTCCCTTAACCTGAGATGCCATCATAAAAATGGTCGAGTCTTTCCGGGCCAGCGAAATCCGGTAAGAGGGAACCAATGTAATGTTATTAGCTAAGAGTTCTTGTTTTAATAAACGGCCCAAAGAATTAAAATTAATGCGTTTATAAATCGGCACATTGGTTTCCTGAAGTTCTTTCGATACATCCTCAACCACACTCGAGCGGGTATAAGAAAATGTATCCTTACCCAGTGCTGCAATCTTAAGTGCTAATTTTTTCTTTTCAATCTCATCCTCGCGTTGAAATTTTTTCTGCAGATCGTCAGAAATTTTTGGAACACTTACTAAACCGGGGTTGCCGTTTCTGGGATCAAAAACCAAGTATCTCAAAGAGTCTGGCAAACTCTGCAGACTTTTAAATTCAAATGCTTTTGGTGGCGCTGTAAAAGGTTTTGTGCGCATGCTATAACCTTTAATAATAAGGCTCTTAATATCAATAAACGCATCCATCTGCAAATCCAGTTTATCTCCGTTTTTCGAAGTCAGCGATGTATACTCCCGCTCAGAAATTACGTTTGGCGCACGGTAAGATACCCGGATAATACTATCCTGCTGGTTCAGGTAGCTTTCAATCTGATTTTCGCGTTCCGCTTGCCGCAGCTCGGCTTCCCGTGCATATTGTTGCCTTAAATCCTTAATGTCCAATGCGCGCTGCCTCGAATCCTGTAACTGCTTTAACTTATTTTCAGCATCTTTACGGTTTAAGTGATCGGCAACATTTCTACGCTGTAATTTATTTACTACCGATGTTAGCGTTTGATTTACCTGTTCATCAAAAAGCTGAGATTTTAGTTTGTACGATTCCCGTATGTAATACAATTGCATTACAAATACGCCAAGCAGCGCAACCGTCATTAAAACCGTAATCAACCAAAAACTTCTTTTTTTCATAAACCAGATCGGCTTTTAAAAAAATAAAAAACCGGGCATAATCTTAAACAGATATCAAAAATAATGATTAGCTCAGCCAAGTATTTGTTTTTAACATATTTTAACAGGGGGAAGACTTCCGAAATTTGGTGATTACCTTAGACTTCTGAAGTTTACGCGGCCTGAGCCACAGCAAACCCCGGAAGTTTTGCAAGAGCAAAAAAAATGCCGAGGCTAAGCCTCGGCATGGTTCAAAATTGTTTGCTTAAAAAAGAATCTTTATTTAGAATGGCAAATCATCATCTTCACCTGGCGCATTGCTTACGTCAACCGGAGCTGCATAAGCTGGTGTAGCTGCCGGAGCACTTGCTGCAACGGCATTGATACGCCAAATAACCAAGCTGTTAAAATATGATGTTTTACCTGTTTTATCTGTCCAAGGGCGACCACGTAAATTAAAGAATACCTCAACCTCATCGCCTGCTTTAAATGTATCTAATAATGCAGTTTTATCTTGTAAAGCCTCAAAGCGGATATATTCTGGATATGTTGGATTTTCTGCGTATTCTACTATTAAATCACGTTTTTTAAACGTTTCACTTACTTGTTGTGTGGCACCTACTTCGTGTACTTTTCCTTTAATTTCCATATCTAATACTACTTAATGTACTATAAACATCAAATCTCTATAATTTTATTGATAACTTCGCATATATTATGATGCAAGTTTTCCACAATAAAAGCAAGGTTATTATTACCTGCAATAAGCGCCTATCGCCCTACCTACAAGAAGAAGTTACGGCTTTAGGCTATACCATTGAGCGGTCTTTTGCTACGGGAGTTGAACTCAATATTACCCTCACAGAGTGCATTAAGCTTAATCTGAACCTGCGCTGCGCAAGTCAGATCCTATATGCCATAAAAAGTTTCAAAGCCGTTACACCAGATGATCTGTACAAAGAAATTGCAGCCATTGAGTGGGAAGAACTGATTGATTTTTCTGGTTATTTCTCCGTAACTTCAAATGTGGATAACCCCAATATTACCACACCTCTTTTTGCAAACTTAAAAGTAAAGGATGCGATTGTAGACCGCATGAAAGAGAAAAAAGGTATCCGGCCTAACTCTGGATCGGATGCCAATAAAACTGTAGTGCATTTATACTGGAAAGATGCTGATGCCGATGTTTTTATGGACACCTCTGGCGAAACTCTTGCCAAACATGGTTACCGTAAAATACCAGGGAAAGCCCCTATGCTGGAGGCATTGGCTGCCGGGGTTATTTTAGCAACAAAATGGGATAGGAAATCACCATTTATCAACCCCATGTGCGGATCGGGAACCTTGGCTATTGAAGCAGCGCTATTGGCCACCAACCGTGCCCCCGGTTTATACCGTATGAATTATGGTTTTATGCATATTTTAGGCTATAATGAAGAAGTTTTTTTTGCCGAGAGAAGAATTTTAAAAGATCAGGTAATTAAAAATATTGATTTTAAGATTGTAGCTTCTGATCTGTCGGAAGATGCAGTTGAAGTATCCCGTAGAAATGCTAAAACAGCAGGTGTTGATACTTTAATTGAATTTGAAGTATGCGATTTTGAATTGACAACAGTGCCTGAAGATAGCCATGGTGTTGTTGTTTTCAACCCCGAATATGGCGAACGCTTAGGTGTGCACAGCAAGCTGGAATTGACCTATAAACGCATGGGTGATTTTATGAAAACGAAATGCAAAGGCTATTCCGGCTATATTTTCACCGGAAACCCCGATCTTGCCAAGAAAATTGGGTTAAAATCTGCTAAAAGAATTGAATTTTATAATGGTAAATTAGACTGTCGTTTATTGGAATATGAATTATACGAAGGCTCTCGCCGGGCACCATTAACTGATGCATAGTCTTTTTCGTTTGAAATTAATATATTACGCTCTATTACGTACCATAACGTAGAAATTTTGAAGAATATGGAATTTGATGACATGGATCATATGCCCGAATGGGAGCATTTTAGCCGGTTTGGCCGAGATGATGAGGCTGAAGAAAACCTATCAAGCATTGATGCCGAAAAGGTTAGGTTAAAAGTAAGCAGGGCAAAAAGCCTCTACAACCAGGCAAGAGCCGTGTACAAATATGCTGCCCTGTTCTGCGAAACATTGGAGGGAGAAATGGCTGAAATGACTGCTAACTTAATTATGCAAAACGCCCTGATGTTATGCCCAAAAATTGTTGGTGCAGAAGGTGCAGATATGTATATTTTAAGAATGGAAAATGCTTCTATCATCAGAACCAACTGTCGTGAACTGGAAACCCAGGTAAGAGCAGCAGATATGTTCGAAATATGCAATCCAGAATATAAAGACATCGTGTTAGGCGAAATTGAAAAATTTCGCCTACTCTTTATCGAATGGGTTAAACATTTCGAAAAAGATGAATTTGAAGATGACTGGGGCTTATATTAATACCTGACGGTTATTCTTTTCTAACCCTTTTTTTTAATCTCAGAACCCTACATTTAAAACAGCACCACTGCTAACTAAACAACAAAAACCAGATGATAGACTAACCTAAAATGCCTAAACATTTTAGGTTATTTTTTTGTTATCATATTTAAATCATCATCCCTTTACGTGTAATTCTTAATCGTGCTAAAATTTATACTCTTAAAATCTAGAGGAATGAAAGTTTCGTACATAAATAAAAACATTAAAAATTTATTCGTTTTATGGAAGATGCATTAGCTTTAAAAACCAAGAACGTAGCCGGGAATATTAGAAAAATAAGAGAATACAGAGATTACACTCAGGATTATCTGGCGGCGAAACTAAAAATATCTCAAAATGCCTACAGCAAAATCGAACTCGGTTATAGTAAATTAACGATCGACCGTCTATTTCAAATTGCTGCAATTTTAGAGGTTGAAGTACCACATTTATTAACTTTAAATCACAGCGATTTGATCAAGATCATTGCTGATGATGAAAAAAGAACGGCAACGGCAAGCTAAACCGTTGCTGTTGATATCATTTCTTGTGTCCTGCAGATAATTCCAATACCTTTGGAGCAAACTTTTAACTATGCAGGCAGCCATTCAAAAAACCATCAATTTTGTTCAAGAAACACTAGCCAATGCCGAAGCCGGTCATGACTGGTTTCATATAGAACGTGTTTTTAAAACTGCGCAGAACATCAATCAACAAGAAAATGGCGATGAACTTGTAGTGGCTTTCGCTGCCTTGCTGCATGATATTGCTGATCCTAAATTCAATAATGGAGATGAAGAACTGGGACCAAATATGGCTGCCTCGTTCCTGACATCGATTGCTATTCCTAATGATGTTATTGCACATGTGAAATTGATTATCCAGAACATGTCTTTCAAAAATAGTTTTGACGGCGCAGGTTTTACTTCAAAAGAAATGCAGATTGTTCAGGATGCCGATCGTTTAGATGCTATCGGCGCTATCGGCATTGCCAGGGCCTTTACCTATGGAGGATTTAAAAACAGGGTACTTTACGATCCAGCAATTTTACCAGAAGAACACCTCAGCAAAGAAAGTTATAAAAATACCACAGCGCCTACCATTAATCATTTTTACGAAAAACTGCTGCTGTTAAAAGATATGATGAATACGAAAGCAGGAAAAGCAATAGCAGAAGAAAGACATCATTTTATGCTGCTTTACCTGGAACATTTTTTTAAGGAATGGGAAGGTAAATAATTTTCAATTAGACGATTATTCCAAATTCGAATAGATTAAATTAATTTATTTACTAATATTTTTAGTTATTAAACTATCTTTGTTAGTAAAAATTTCCCTATGTCTGATCGTATCCGAGAAAAATTAAATATTCTTGCTGACGCTGCTAAATATGATGTTTCTTGTTCATCAAGCGGAGGCACAAGAAAGAATGAGAACAAAGGGCTTGGCAACAGCCACACTTCTGGCATTTGCCATACCTATACCGAAGACGGCAGATGTGTTTCGTTATTAAAAATCCTGCTCACCAATCATTGCATTTACGATTGTTTATTTTGCGTTTCGCGTAAAAGTAACGATATCAAACGTGCAGCTTTTACAGTAGATGAAGTGGTAGATCTTACCATGAATTTTTATCGCCGTAACTATATAGAGGGATTGTTTTTAAGTTCAGGGATTTTTAAAAATGCTGATTTTACCATGGAAAGACTGCTTTTGGTGGTAAAAAAATTGCGTTTAGAGCAAAATTACAATGGTTACATTCATTTAAAAACTATCCCTGGCGCCAGCGATGAATTGATAAAAGAAGCGGGCTTATATGCCGACCGGATGAGCATCAACCTGGAAATGCCTACCGAGGCCGGATTAAAACTTTTGGCTCCTGAAAAAAACCATGCCGATGTGATTAAACCACTCGACTTCGTGCAAAAACAGATTACTCAGTTTTCGGCAGATAAAAAATTAATCAAACATATCCCGAAATTTGTACCGGCGGGGCAAAGCACTCAAATGGTCATAGGTGCCACGCCCGAGAGCGATAAAGACATCATGTATACCGCTAATGCCTTCTACAAAAATTTTTCCTTAAAAAGAGTATATTATTCTGGTTATGTACCCATTAGCAACGATACGCGGATGCCCATACTCGGCTCACAACCACCTTTGTTAAGGGAAAACCGTTTATACCAAACCGATTGGCTTATGCGTTTTTACGGCTTTAAGGTACAGGAAATTTTAAATGATGCCAACCCAAATCTTGATATTGATATTGATCCAAAATTAAGCTGGGCAATTAGAAATATGCAACATTTCCCCGTTGATGTTAATACGGCAGATTATAAAATGATTCTGCGGATACCTGGAATCGGCGTAATGTCAGCAAAGAAGATTGTACAGGCCCGAAAGTTTGGTAAACTAAGGATTGATCAGCTCAAAAAAATAGGGATAGCCTATAATAAAGCCAAACATTTTATAACCTGTGCCGATAGCCCCTATCAGTTAAAAGACTATCAAGGCACACAAATCAAGGCTTTTATTCTGGCCGAAAGCAAGAGCAAATATTTAAAAACGGATAGCAACCAGATGATATTGTTTTAAACGTGCTGTTATCCTGAACGGAGTAAAGGATCTTTTAATCGGAAGGTAGCTCTTGGATTCTGCTTTTCCTGCCCTGAGGATTCTTCACTGCGTTCAGAATGACAATTAAACTACTCCCACAAATGACCTACATTTTTGATGGTTCACTGCAAGGGCTATTATCAGCCGTTTTTGAATGGTTTGAGCGCAGGCCCGGTAAAGTGGTGCTCCAATCAACCGAGATGTTTCAGCCTGAAGTTTTTGCAGAAAGTTTTACCGTGATTACCGATACAATAAAGGCAGACCGTGTTTGGGCCGGACTTCAGAAAAAACTGAAAAAAGAATGGCTCCGCAAATTTTATTGCAGCTATTTATCCGAAATTCCGGAAGTTTACAACCACCTCTTTCAATTTTCAATCTACATTTTTAAACATGCTGCGGGCGCGGAAAGCAACTATGGAAACGAGCATGTAATTGCCCTTTCTAAATATGCTAAAAGCGTAGAAAGGGAAAAACACCGAATGGAAGCTTTTATCCGCTTTCAGAAAACCGGCGATGGGATATATTATGCTGGTATCGATCCTGATTTTAATGTATTACCTTTAATATCCAATCATTTTAAAAACCGATATGCCGACCAACAATGGGTAATTTATGATTTGAAACGGAAATATGGCCTGCACTATAATTTAATTGCTGTTGAAGAAATTACAATCAGTTTTACCAGTGGTGCAAGTAAACAAAATCCGGCATCAGAGTTAATGGATGAAAACGAATTCTTATATGCGACACTTTGGAAAGATTATTTTAAAAGCGCAAATATCGTGGCTCGTAAAAACACCAAACTGCATGTGCAGCATGTACCGCGGAGATACTGGAAATATTTAACAGAAAAGGAATTACCGTAAATCTCGGTTTGTCACCCTGATGGATAATTTATTTAATAAAAATCAATAGCAATGACAGCTAATTAGCAAATTGATAGGACAAGAGGCATCGTCAAATGCGAGAAAGGCTTTTTCAGCCGACTAAGTAATGACGATTTTTCTATTGGAGTCTGTCAATGGTAGCGATATCGGATTAGCATGAAAGTCGCGCAGCGAATACTAAAAATTAAACATAAGCCAGGTTAAAAAACCTAACATACTGCCATGCTGACACGCTCACGAACCTTTAACATGAAAAGATTGACAGTTTGGTGAAAATTTGTCCCTCAAAATCACTTGGCATAAAAAGTGTAATTGTATGCTCAGTTAAAAATCAAATCAAAATAAAAAAATAATAAAAGTTATGGCGTTAAACCTTAAACCAATTGCTGGCAGTTCGAACAGAGTAATCGTTGAACCGGCTGCAGCAGAAGAAAAAACTGCATCAGGTTTGTATATCCCTGATACTGCAAAAGAAAAACCATCTAAAGGAACTGTAGTTTCTGTTTCTGAAGAAGATTCTGAAGGTAAAAAAGCGAGCGTAAAAGTTGGCGATGTTGTAATTTATGGTAAATACGGCGGTACTGAATTCCCTTACGAAGGTAAAGATTACCTCATTATGCGTGAGACCGATATTTACGCTGTTGTTGGGTAAAAATTGAAATGTTACAACGTCATAACGTTGTAATGTTATATAAATCGGAAGAGTTGAAATGTTTCAACCTTTCAACATTAAAACTTAAAATATTTTAAAAAATGTCTAAACAAGTAAAATATAACGTAGAAGCACGCGACGCCCTGAAAAGAGGGGTTGATATTCTTGCAAATGCAGTGAAAGTGACCTTGGGTCCAAAAGGACGTAACGTAATTATCGATAAAAAATTCGGATCACCAGCCATTACCAAAGATGGTGTTACTGTAGCGAAAGAAATCGAATTAAAAGACGCAGTGGAGAACATGGGCGCTCAGATGGTTAAAGAAGTAGCCTCAAAAACAGCCGATATTGCTGGTGATGGTACGACTACCGCTACTGTATTGGCTCAGGCAATCATCACTACAGGTATTAAAAACGTAGCTGCCGGTGCAAACCCAATGGATTTAAAACGTGGTATCGATAAAGCAGTTGCTGCAGTTGTAGAAAACTTAAAAACACAATCACAAACTGTTGGTGAAGATAATAACAAAATCAAACAGGTTGCATCTATATCTGCTAACAACGATGAAGTAATCGGTGCTTTAATTGCTGAGGCAATGGGTAAAGTTGGTAAAGATGGTGTAATCACAGTTGAAGAAGCAAAAGGTACTGAGACTGAAGTTAAAACAGTAGAAGGTATGCAATTTGACAGGGGTTACTTATCTCCATATTTTGTGACCAACGCAGATAAAATGGAAGCTGAATTAGATAGCCCTTACATTTTAATCTACGACAAAAAAATCAGCAACATGAAAGAATTGTTGCCGGTTTTAGAAAAAACTGTTCAAACAGGCAAACCGTTGGTAATCATTGCTGAAGATTTGGATGGCGAAGCTTTAGCCACCTTGGTAGTTAACAAAATCCGTGGTTCACTGAAAGTTGTGGCTGTTAAAGCTCCGGGATTTGGCGACAGAAGAAAAGCCATGTTAGAAGACATCGCGATCTTAACCGGAGGTACCGTTATTTCGGAAGAAAGAGGTTACAAATTAGAAAATGCTGATTTAACTTACTTAGGTTCTGCGGAGAAAGTGGTTGTTGATAAAGACAATACAACTGTAATTAACGGTGCAGGCAATACAGATGATATTAAAGCACGTGTTAACCAGATTAAAGCGCAGATTGAAACCACTACTTCTGACTACGATAAAGAAAAATTGCAAGAGCGTTTAGCTAAATTGGCTGGCGGTGTTGCAGTACTTTATGTTGGTGCAGCTAGTGAGGTTGAAATGAAAGAGAAAAAAGACCGTGTTGATGATGCTTTACACGCAACCCGTGCGGCTGTTGAAGAAGGTATTGTTGCCGGTGGTGGCGTAGCTTTCATTCGCGCGGTAGCTTCTATCGCTGATTTAAAAGGCGTTAACGAAGACGAAAATACGGGTATCCAGATTATCCGTCGTGCTATCGAAGAACCATTGCGTCAAATTTGCGAAAACGCAGGTATTGAAGGTTCTATTGTAGTACAAAAAGTTAAAGAAGGCACCGCAGATTTTGGTTATAATGCACGTACTGGTGCTTACGAAAACTTAATCGGTGCCGGTGTTATCGACCCGACAAAAGTAAGCCGTGTAGCGCTAGAAAATGCAGCATCAATTGCAGCCATGTTATTAACCACAGAAGTTGTTTTAGCAGATGAGCCTGAAGAAGGTGGTGCTCCAATGCCTCCAATGGGCGGCGGCGGTATGGGTGGTATGATGTAATATCCACTTATAGCGAAACGATTTCGTGTAAAAAAACCCTCTTGGCATAATGCCCTGAGGGTTTTTTTTTGCCCCTAGTACACTCAAAAGGAAACCTATCGCGGTTACAATCTACTCATCTAGTTTATTTGGTGTAAAATTTTGTATATGTAACATGAAAACTACGTAACTTATATCGAATATTTATTGATGTGTCTCAAGTCTAGTACTCATTTCTGATATTAGGCTAAAGCAAGTTAAACTGACAAAGCTTCCGGAACACAATAAAATCATTCCCTACTATTAGAGGTTTATGAAGATTTGTTGTAAAAGGGTAAGGCTTTCTTATCTCCTGTTTTTTGGAATGTTTCTGCTTGCGCCAAATGTTTTTGCACAGGTAACCACCGGCATGGCAGATCCCGGACCATATACCCCAGGCAGCACCATTGCCGTTCCTTTTCAAATGCCTGCTAGCTGCATCTCTCAGGGAAATCAATTTCAACTTTATTTATCAGATCAAAATGGAAGTTTTGCAGCAGAAACGCTTATTGGATCATACACAGGGTTTTATAGCACCTATGTAAATGGATTGCTCCCTACAGGTCTAACGCCGGGTACAGGCTATCGTGTTCGTGTAAAAACAACTTTTCCAACTTCGGTCAGTGCTGCTTCTACACCTTTCGAGATTAAAGCCGGAACAGCGGTTGAAGCCAAGCTCACCTCAACCTACTTAAATAATAACAATAGAGAAACTTTTGGCACTTGTATGAGTAGGCCCAATAATTCTTTTTTGATCAATAACGAATCTACAGCAAATAGTAATGTTACGGCAACAATAACCGATCAGGGTAGTGGCGGTAGCACAACCACAATGTCTTTCCCTACACCGATACAAAGTTTTACAGCCCAGCAATCGCATTATACCATTTATACCAAGGCAGTAATGCCTGACGGTTCGGTTGCCACCAAAGCTTACCTGTTAATCAATAACAGAACCATCACTGCCTTTGCCAACACAGGAAATACCGTGGTATGTTTGCCGTTAGGAACCTTAACCTTTAACGTTGATGTTACTTCACCTTCCGGCATTCAAAACAATTTCCCAGGCAATATTTATACCATCAACTGGGGCGATCAATCTACAACTACTTACACACTCTGCGAGATTATCAATAATGGAGGCATGGTAGCACACTCCTACATGAAATCATCCTGCGGAAGTGTTTCAACCTCTAGTGCAGGAACCATTTATAATGCTTTTGACGTATCCATCAATGTATCGAACGCCTTTTGCGGCATCGTTGGAACACCGGTTGCTTCATCGGCAAAAGTTGTGGTTAAACCGATAAATTCTTTTACTTTTAATAGCCCCGGCTGTACCAACTCCGACATTACTTTTGTCAACACTTCTACGGCTGGCGAAAATCCGAACACAAATACCATAGGATGTACGCCCAATGAAGTAACTTATAACTGGTATGTAGATGGTGTACCTGTAAAAGCAAACCAACCCAAGTCATATAATCTGGTACATCAATTCACTACACATGGCGAACATACTATCCGGTTAGAATCAAATAACTCAGGCGCATGTAATGCCGATCCGGTGGAAATGAAAATCTGTATCCAGGACCCACCGAAGCCTGGTTTCAGTTTACCATCAAACACAGTCTGTACCGGAACAACGTTAAAAGCAACTGATCTTTCTATTTTAGATAATATCTGCAATGCAGCGAATAACTATTCATGGTCAGTAAGCCCATCAGTTGGCTTTGCAGGAGGCACCAATGCAGCAAGCAAAGAACCGCTGTTTAACTTTACCAGTCCTGGCACCTATACCATTACACTTAGCATCAGCACGGCGGCCTGCGGTACCGTTACGAGTAATCCACAAACTGTTGTAGTAAATGAAAGCCCCAAAGCTACTCTTTCACCTGATATTACGTTATGTAATCTTGCTACTTACGATTTTAACAATACCACCACCGGGCCAACCAAAACATTAATAACCGGTACTACAAAAGATCTTTCCGACACTTACACCTGGACCGTTACGCCATCGGGATCTGGCACATACAGCTTTACTGGTGGTACAATGGCAAATTCTAAATACCCTTCCATAAAATTCGACAGTTACGATACTTATACGATAAAGGTTGTCCATAAAAACAATTGTGGTACAGCAGAAGATACCCAGGTAATCACTTTCAGCACCGCTCCTGTAGTTAATGCCGGGCCCGATCAAAGTATTTGCTTTAACGACCCGAGTTTTACATTGAGTGGCACGGTAACCGGAACCACAACCACGCAGGCCTGGATTGGCGGACAGGGAACGTTTGCGCCTGGCCGAAATGATTTAAATGCCGTTTATACGCCCACATCGGCTGAAAAAAGAGCTGGTACAGTTACGTTAACATTAAGGGTTACTACAACGTTGGCTGCTCCATGTAATCAGATCGACGATGAAATTATCTTAAAAATCAAACCCGACATCAGCGTAACCAGTGCAGCAACCAAAACCATCTGTACCGGTAACAGCGTAGCTTATACCCCCACTTCAGCCGTAGCGGGTGTAACCTACACCTGGACAGCAACCGGAACATCGTCTGTAACCGGATATACCGCAAATGGGGCAGGAAACATTAATGATGTCCTTACCAACAATGATTCCAATACCGATGCCAGTGTAACCTATACCATTACTCCGCATTTCGATGACTGCAACGGAACGCCGTTTAACCTGGTGGTTACCGTGAAGCCTAATCCAATTGTTACTGCTACATCGGCCAGTTCAACCATCTGTAACAAAACATCATCAGCCATTACCTTATCAAGCAATTTTGCAGGGGTAAATTACATTTACAGCAGCACGGTAAACGGAAACATTACGGGTAACAGCAATAGAACTGTAGCATCAGCAGAAACGCAGATAAACGATATTTTAATCAATTCCGGCACCACCACTGGCAACGTAACCTATACCATCACGCCCGTATCTATAAATGGCTGCCCAGGTACGCCTGTAAATATTACCATTACAGTTTTGCCAAGTGCAACATTGCCAAATGCAGGCATAGACGAAGCCATCTGCAATGTCGGCACTTACACTTTAAAAGGAAATACGCCAGCAGTTGGTACGGGCAAGTGGACAATCGTTAATGCGCCAACAGCGGTAACTTTTGCTGACGATACACAGGCTAATACAACAATTAATGGCTTACAGGCAGGAAACACTTATACCTTGAGATGGACAATAAGCGATACTAACTGTTCTACAGCCAGTGATGATGTTCAAATCACAGTTAACCCACTCGGTGTTGGCGGTACTACAACAGGCGATGCCAATTTATGTGCGGGTGCAAATAGTGGGAACATCAATTTAACAGGGCAGGTTGGCAATATTATCCGTTGGGAAAGATCAATTGATAATGGGCTAAGCTGGTCTACAATTACTTCAACGGCAAATCCGTATGTATACGCTAACTTAACAATTACCACACAGTACCGTGCGGTGGTGCAAAGTGGTAGCTGTGCAGAAGCTTTCTCTTCGGTTACCACCATAACGGTAAATCCCGGAACAGTTGTAGCCAACGCGGGTCCAGACCAAAGTTTATGCACCGGAAGCAGCATTAATCTAAATGGAAATAACCCGGCACCTAATAGTGGCGCGTGGATGATCACATCAGCCCAAACAGGTGTTACCATTACCGATCCAAGCCTATATAACACTTCTGTTACTGGTTTGGTACCTGGCCAAACCTATACTTTCAGGTGGACCATTACTGGTTTTGGCTCTTGCCCACCTTCTACAGATGAGGTAACCATTACGTATTATCCGGTAGTTACCAATAATATCAACGCATCGGCTGTACCTATCTGCTCAGGACAGAATACAACCATCAACGGCGACGTACCTACGGGAGGAGCGGGTACTTATGCTTACCAGTGGCAAAACAGTACCGATGGTAACACATGGGTCAACATTCCTTCGGCCACTAACAAAGACTTAACGATAACACCATCAGTTTCAAGCTACTTCAGAAGGGTGGTAAACAGTACCTCTTGTCCATCATTCAGTAATTCGGTACAGATTACCGTTTTGCCAGCGATCACCAATAATACCATTTCTGCCGATCAAAACATCTGTACCGGCACGGCAGCTGCTGCTTTAACCGGTAGTACGCCAGGCGGCGGTAGCGGAACATACAGCTATCAATGGCAATCAAGCTTAAATGGAGCCGACTGGAGCGATGTATTAGGTGCAAACAGTGTCAGCTTTACGCCGCCAGTACCTACCGTAAGCATTTATTATCGCCGATCGGTATCCAGTGGTGTTTGCAGCAACAGTTTAAGCAATCAGATTAAAATAACAGTAAACCCCAATGCAAAAGCAGAAATAACCTACAATACCAAAACCGGCTGTGCGCCTTTTAAACTCGATGCAACCAATATTGCAGCAACCCTATATCCTGATAGAAATGGTACTTATACCTGGTTTGCCAATAATGTTCAAATTGGAACAGGACCAACATTCCCGGGTTACACCATTAACAATGGCAATGAAACCGTAACCATAAAACTTGAGGTTAGTAGCAGCCTGGGTTGTAATCAGGATGAAAAAATCGAAGTATTCAGCACCTTTCCTGGTGTTACACCATCATTTACACAAAGCGCAACAGAAGGGTGCGGACCGCTTAGTGTTACTTTCACCAACACCACAAATCCACTTAACAGCGCCACCTATGCATGGAACTTTGGCAATGGACAATCTTCTACCCTTGCACAACCTGCAGCAATCACTTTTCTGGCTGATCCAAGTGGGAAAGATAAAACCTATACCATTACGCTAACCACAACCCTACCGTGTGGTCCGGCCGTTGTTACATCTGCAACGGTTATTGTACATGCTAAACCTGTTGCCATATTTTCGCCTGATAAAACAACAGGATGTGCTGATCTCCTGGTAAACTTCATCAATACCAGCCCGGAAAGTGCGGGCACAACCTACACCTACGATTTTGGTGATGGTACTTCATCAGGTCCGCTAACTGATAGGAAAACAATAAGCCATACCTTCAAAACACTTGTGGTAAAGGATTTTGTTGTTAATATGACAGCTAAGAATAGCTGTGGCGAGACAACTTCTACCCCGGTCGTGATCAGGGTATCGCCAAATGATATTACACCGGCCCTGGTGGTAAATGGCAACGAGAAAAAGGGTTGCGCCCCCTGGACTGTTAACTTTTTAAATAATACCAGCGGAGCGAGCCGCTTCGTTTATACCATTACCAACGAAGACTCCGGAGAAGCCCCTGTGGTCGTCCCAACCACCAATACAGGCGTTTTTCCATATACTTTCCTTAAACCAGGACAATACACCATTAGGTTAGATGCTGAAAACGATTGTTCGAAAAATTCAGCTATCGAGAGCGTAACCGTACTTGCCCAACCTACAGTAAGTTTCAGTGCCGATAAAACTGCCGGCTGCACCAACCTGGTTGCTAAATTTAAAAATACAAGTGTAGGAGCTATTGGTTATGCCTGGGATTTTGGCGATGGCTCCCCTATCTCAAATGAATTTGAACCACAGCATACCTACATTGGATCGGATGTGAACTACAATGTAACTTTAACTGCAATCAACGCATTGGATTGTTCTCAGGTCTTAACAAAAAGCAATTTCATCCATATTGTTGCGCCACCAACAGCCACATTCACGGTCAGTCCCGGGAACGAATCAGCTGTTCCAAATTATACTTTTGGCTTTAAAGATATCGGCTCAGGCTCGGTTAGCTGGGAGTGGTCTTTTGGTGATGGTGTTAAATCAACCTTACAAAACCCTAACCATACGTATGCCAATGAAGGCACGTATGATGTAACCCTGAAAGTAATGAACAAAGAGGGCTGTTCTGCTTCTACTTTTCAAACGGTGAGAATTATCGGTGTACCAGGAAATTTAAGCATTCCCAATTCCTTTATGCCTGCAAGCACCAAAAATGAGATTAAAATCTTTAAAGCAAAAGGTCGGGGCATAAAAGAGTGGAACATGTCTGTTTTTAACAAATGGGGAGAATTACTATGGGAAACAACGAAACTGGATGATGGAGCGCCTCTTGAAGGTTGGGACGGCACGTACAAGGGGCAAGAACAGCCACAGGGGGTTTATTACTGGAAAGTAGATATCAAATTTATTAATGGAAGCGACTGGAAAGGAATGACTTACGATTCATCCCCTCCCCGAAAAACCGGCGTAATATATTTAATCAGATAGATAATGGCGAGAAGGATAATCATGTTTTTGTTTTGGTTACTGCCAATGGCAGCTTTAGCTCAAGACCACATTTACTCCCAGTTTTACAATGCGCCAATTTACCTGAATCCGGCACTTACCGGGCAGTTTGAAGGCGACATCAGGTTTAATGCGCTCTATCGTAATCAATGGACAGGTTTGGCCAGCGATTATTCATACATGACTGCTTCAGGAGATCTCAATCTGAGTAGACTAAACAGCGGTATTGGGATCATTTTTAACCGCAGCAGCGAAGGCACAGCCTATTTGCTTAAAAACAATATTGCATTAAGCTATTCCTATATCATTGGTGGAAACGATTTTGCCCTGTCATTTGGATTACAGGGTGGCATTACCAATCAAAAGCTAAATTGGGATAAACTGGTATTTGGCGATCAGATTGATATTACAGGTTATGTTCCGGGCAGTATATCGGGCGCAGAAAGGCCAAGTGTAGATAGCCGCTATTATTTCGATTCAAATGCTGGTGCCAACCTTGTAGTCGGAAAGTTCATGATGGGATTGGCGGTTCATCACCTAAACCGTCCGGATGAATCCATATCTGGTTTTCAGGCCAGGTTACCCATGCGCATTTCAGGCAATTTAAGTTATAAGTTAACCTTGGTACCGGATGAGTACGATCGCGATGGAAATTACCTTATCCCGTCCATAATTGCGTATAAACAAGGTAATGTGAAATCATTTAGTGCCGGCATGCAATATAAGTATGCCAGTATAAATGCGGGGATCTGGTATCGCAACGATGGGAATTCCAATGGGAATGATGCGATTGTGTTTTCTGTAATCTTCGATATTTTTAACCGGAGAACCAACGGTGAAAAATTCCGGTTGGGGATTAGTCATGATGCTACAACTTCTAAAATTAATTATAGCAATACCGGTGGAACGTCCGAAATCGGTGTAGGTTACGAAAAATATTTTCCAAATAGTTCAAACGGTGGCCGTGCAAATGGATTAAGATGTTATGATTTTTATTAATTTGCCGGTGATAATTAAAGGCGATGAACGAAATTATAGAACAAAACCATTTCATTACACAAAGTGAAATCAATAAATTTTTGTTGGCTACGCTACTTTGTGGTATAATCGGGGCAGAACGCGAATACAGGAGTAAATCTGCCGGATTAAAAACCATGATGATGATTGGTTTAGGCGCAACCCTATTCACCATATTATCCATCAAAATAGGGCCAACCAGTCAAGACCGCATTGCCTCGAACATTGTTACCGGTATTGGTTTTCTGGGTGCTGGCGTAATTTTTAAAGAAGAAAACCGTGTTAAAGGGTTAACTACGGCCTGCATCATCTGGATTGTGGCGGCCATCGGCATGGCTGTAGGTTCTGGTTACTACGAACAGGCCATTGGAGTTACCGCCGTGGTTATGCTGGCGTTAATTATCTTCCCCTTTTTAGAAGAAATAGGCGACCGACGTTTTACCAAACGGATTTATCGCATTGTTAAAAAACAACATACAAATAGTGATTTAGAAAGTTACGAAGAAGTTTTCAGAGAAAGCAAACTTAAACCCCAGCGCGGCAAACATCAGCTGGCAAACAACATTATTACCGGAAACTGGACGGCTACAGGCACACCAAAAAACCATCAGAAATTTGTAGAACGGATGTTAATGGATAAAGATATTATTGAGTTTGATTTTTAACCGAATCAAACAGTTCTACCTTTCGCGTTTGCAAGGCTAGTTTTTTCTCGTCAATCACCATCGTGTTCGACAGCCGATCGTGCCATGGATCGCAGGGATTACCAAGCCCGCTGATTGCATTAAAAGGAATCACCCGGATCATATTCCTGGTAAATGCTTTCGCAAAATCGATCTCACTACCATCTAAGTTTACGGCTTTAGTTCCCGTAATCAGCTTTCCGATTGATTTTCCATGTGAAACAGCTTCTGTTAAACACATTACAAAGACATAACAAACCATCGCGATTAACCGGTCGACAAGATCATTAACTCCATCTAAAATTCCAGGCAGTAAAATTCCGACACCGATGCAAGCAACAAAAAAGATAATGTAAAAAGCGACCAGGTCGATGATATAATTGGTAAATCTTTTGCTTGAACTGGCACGGCAATAGCTTAGGTCGATTTCTTGAGCGTTATAATTAAATTCCATTTTTGAAGCGTTTGGATTAGATTTCTCGAAGATAAACATTTCCATCCACAGCCAAAATTAATTTATCCAAATCATAAAAACAATCTTAGCTTTGTGTAACTAACTTTTATCATGATCAAGGAGCAAATTTCGGTTTTCGATATTTTCAAAATAGGTATTGGCCCATCCAGTTCACATACTTTAGGTCCGTGGCGGGCTGCTCAGCAATTTACGGCTTCGCTCACACAGCGCAGCCTCATCAGCAATGTTGAGGGCATCAAGATATTGCTGTATGGCTCTCTGGCAAAAACAGGCAAAGGCCATGGAACCGATGTTGCCATCGTATTGGGTTTAACAGGCGCGGATCCGGTAACTTTTGATGTAGATGCGGTTACCCCGACTTTCGAAAGCATTCAAAAAGATAAAAAGTTAAATCTTGCCGATAAATTAATAATTGATTTTGATTACGATAACGATCTCCTTTTCCTTTTTTCCGAAAGTTTACCCTTCCACCCCAATGCTGTCACTTTTCAGGCATTTTTAAAAGATGGAAAAGCCTTTTCTGAAACCTATTACTCTATAGGCGGCGGTTTTGTGGTAAAAGAAGGCGAAGACAATAACAAAAAGGCCCAGGTAGACCTCCCTTTTCCTGTAGATAAAGCAAAAGACCTTTTACACTGGTGTTTATCTACCGGTTTAAAGGTGAGCGAAATCGTAATGGAGAATGAACTGGCATGGCGTACTGAAACAGACACGAAAAAAGGCATTCTACAACATTTTGCTGTGATGCGCGATTGTATTTATCGCGGATGCCATACTACAGGTTTCCTACCGGGAGGCTTAAATGTAGCGAGAAGGGCGTTTCCGCTGAATAAGCGATTAGTTGGCAAAAATGAATATTCAGATTATACCGGCTGGGTAGAAGCCATCAGAAAAGGAGGAAACGGCTTTAATTATATTTTAGACTGGGTAAGCTGTTTTGCATTAGCCGTTAATGAAGAAAATGCATCTTTTGGTCGTGTGGTAACTGCACCTACAAATGGTGCCGCAGGCGTAATCCCTGCTGTATTACAATATTTTATTACTTTTTGTAATGGTTATAGCGAAGATAAAATCATCCAGTTTATTGCCTGTGCTTCAGAAATCGGCAGCATTTTCAAAAAAGGAGCAACAATCTCAGCCGCTATGGGTGGCTGTCAGGCCGAAATTGGCGTGTCTTCAGCCATGGCTGCCGCAGCATTAACCGAATGTTTAGGCGGTTCGCAACGGCAGGTTTTAATGGCAGCAGAAATTGCCATGGAGCATCACTTAGGTTTAACCTGCGATCCGATTGGTGGCCTGGTACAGATTCCCTGCATCGAGAGAAACACCATGGGTGCTATCAAAGCGATTACGGCCAGCCAATTGGCATTACAGAGTAATCCTGATAAAGCAAAAGTAAGCTTAGATGCCGTAGTCAATACCATGTGGGAAACCGCCCTGGATATGAATGCAAAATACAAAGAAACATCTGATGGCGGACTGGCAACCAACATTCCAATCAGTTTACCGGAATGTTAATTCAACATTGTTGCAATAATATGACCAATGTTATCGATTTATTCCAAAATTTTGGGGTGCTAAATCACCAAGTATTTTTACATTCGCTCCATTATTAATTATCCATAAAAAATGATCAACTACACCAAAATCAGTGTGATTGGCTTAGCTTTGTCGTTATCTGTATCAGCGACTTATGCGCAAGACAATCTCGTTAATTCTTTAAAAAACAATCAAAGCGAAAACAGTGCAGCTTCGTTTAGATTTACCGAAGTCATTAACCTGGCCAATACCCCGGTTCAGAATCAGGGATCTTCAGGTACCTGCTGGAGCTATTCTACTAACTCTTTTCTGGAATCAGAAATGATTAAAGCGGGTAAACAGCCTGTAACCTTATCTCCGCTTTTTTCAGCCCGCAATGCCTACGTAGAAAAAGGTAAAAATTACGTGCGTATGCATGGTGCGGTTTCACTGGGAGATGGTGGTGCTTTGCATGATGTAATCAATATGTACAGGAAATATGGTGCCGTTCCACAAGAGGTATACACCGGGCTAAATTATGGCACTAAAATCAATAAAACTGCAGAACTTGGTGATATTGAAAAAGGTGTTTTAGAAGCTGTTGTAAAAAATGCTAATGGCGAGTTAACCCCAAACTGGTTAAAAGCTTATACCAGTGTAATTGATGCTTATTTGGGCGCCGTGCCTGAAAACTTTACCTATAATGGAAAAAAATATACACCAAAAACTTTCGCTCAGGAAGTGGTGGGTTTAAATCCCGATAACTATATAGAACTTTCGTCTTTCAACGATCACCCCTTCTACAGCAAATTCACTTTATTGGTGCCTGATAACTGGTCTTTCGATCAGGTTTATAACGTAAAGGTTAATGAGTTAACAGACATTATTGATAACGCTTTGAAGGGTGGCTATACCGTGGCATGGGCTACAGATGTTAGCGAAAAAAACTTCAGCTGGAAAAATGGTGTGGCCTTTGTTCCGCAAACCCCTTTTGCTGAAATGACCGCGAAACAAAAAGCAGAAATGTTTAATGGCCCGCAGCCAGAAATGGAAATTACGCAGGAAAACCGCCAGCTTGCTTTTGATAACTATCAGACAACTGATGATCACGGCATGCACATTGTTGGCTTAGCGAAAGATCAGACAGGTAAAGAATATTATATCGTTAAAAATTCATGGGGTGCAAGCAACGATTATAAAGGCTATCTATACGTAACCAAAAACTACGTAAAATATAAAACAACGGCAATTTTATTAAACAAGGCAGGTATCCCATCTGCAATTGCCAGGAAATTAGCGCTGTAATTATATTTGAATTATTCGAGAAGCCGCAGGAGAAATTTTGCGGCTTTTGTTTTTAAACACAGCGGACACCGAGTTCTACACCAAGGATACTGAGAAACCGGGCATGTTTTAAGGTTAAAGCTTAGTATTTATATGCGGTATACATCAAATTTCGTGATTAAGTTACACCTATACATAACCCTACTCTGTGTTCTTTGTGTCACCTCTCCGCTAAACTCTGTGGTAAAACAAAGAGGCCAATTTTAAACCAGCCCCGAATAAGTAAGCACCAGCCACCAGAAACCCGTGGTAACAAACGAAAGCAATATTCCGATCCCTACTATCAAATTGGAAAGTTTTGGGTTAAGATTATACTGATCGGCTACCACCCCTGCGGTCAACAACGTTGGCATAGCCATTTCGAAAATCGTTATTTTGGTAATGGTACCACTCATTCCTAAAACTATAGCAAACAGCAGCACCACCAAAGGGGCTAAAATCAGTTTATATAGTAAAGCAAAACTGATATGTTTCAATTCGCCAAACCAGCCTCCAAATTTTAGCTGTAAACCTATCGAAAATAAAGCCAATGGCCCCACCGTAGCTGCTAGTTTTTCGAATAACGGATCTAGTGGAACCAGATTTACGAAACTTGGCAGGGTTAGCGCCAGTACACAACCAATAAGCGGCGGAAAGGTTAATACCTTCTTAAACACTAATTTTGCGCTTAGTTTTTGGTGCTGTGACGAACGGATGGCCACAATAACACCAATGGTCGACAGTAACGTAAAAGTAACCTGATCGCAGATAATGGCTATAGCCAGTTCCTTCTCGCTAAAATAGGCCAAAATCAGCGGGAAACCTACAAATGATGTATTGCTTAAAGAACTGGTTAGTTTTAAACCTCCAGAGCTTGCTTTGCTGATGTTCCGGATACGGCTGTAAACGGTGATGAATAACCACCCGAACAGCCAGATACAAACCGGGGCCAAAGCAGGAAAAAGCAGCTCTTTTGTCCACGTAATATGTGGCAGGTATTTAAACGAAACGGCTGGGAGCGCAATATAGATGATCCATGCATTAATGCCTTTGTGTGCATCTTTAGGCAAAGATTTGCTCTTTCTGAAAAGAATACCCACTAAAATACATAAACCGATAAGAATGAAGTTTGCCATTTAATAGCGCAAAGATAATCTATAAAAGAAAAACGCCAGTAAGAACAGTCTTATGGCGTTTTAAATACTTTAAACTGAGGGTTTCGGCTTTTTCTTTTTGTGCCAAACCTTTTTCTTTCCTTTATGCGGCGCCTTTTTTTCCTCTACATGTGTAATTTCTATGGCAGATACACTTTCAGGGAGTGGCATACGCGGAACTGCTTTCTCAATCAATTTCTCAATGTTATCAAACTTGCGTTTGTCTCGTCCGTTCACCAGGGTAATAGCGGTACCTTTTGTTGCTGCCCGTGCTGTACGACCAATTCGGTGCACATAATCAGCCGGATCGCCAGGAACATCATAATTGATCACCAGATCGATACCTTCTACATCGATTCCACGAGATAATACATCCGTTCCGATTAGAATAGGTAATCTACGGTTCTTAAAGGCCAACAGAATATCTTCACGTTCTTTTTGCCCTAAATCCGAGTGAAAAGCTTCTGCTTTGATGCCTAAACCTTTAAAAGCTTTATATAGTGCCTTTACCTTTTCTTTTGTAGAGGCAAAAATAATACTGCTTTTGTATTGGCCGCTTTTGAAAATTTCCGTTAACAAAGCCTGTTTTTGCTGATCATGAATATTATAGGCTTGTTGGTCAATCCCTTCAGCAGGTTTAGCAAGTGAAATGGTAATTTGTTTGGGTTCGTGCAAAATCTTGCCAGCCATTGCTCTTATTTTTGGAGCCATGGTAGCTGAAAACAAAAGCGTTTGCCTTTTTTTGGGCAGGTAACTGATAATGCGGATAATATCATCATAAAAGCCCATATCCAACATTCTATCAGCTTCATCCAAAATCAAATGCTGTAAATGTTCCAGTTTTAATACCCCTGAAGATAAATGTGCCATTAACCTGCCTGGAGTGGCAATAATAATATCCACACCTTCTCGCATCGACCGTTTTTGCTGTTCATAAGCAATGCCATCTCCACCACCGTAAACTGCCAAAGAGCTGATATTGGTAAAATAAGCCAGAGCTTCTACCTGTAAATCAATCTGTTGTGCAAGTTCTCGTGTCGGTGCCAGGATTAAAGTATTGTTGTGTCTATCGGCTGCTTTGCTGATTTTATCCATTACCGGTAAAAGATAGCTGGCCGTTTTTCCTGTACCTGTTTGCGCACAGGCAATCAGATCATGATTATCCAAAATTACCGGAATGGCATGTTCTTGTATTGGAGTAGCGCTTTTATACCCCATGGCCATCAAGCCTTCGTATAAATCGGGGTTAAAATTAAAGTCGTTAAAATTCAATCTATTGTGTTTATGTCTTTTAACAAAAGTACCTTAAAATACGGCTAATAACAAACCCGCATTTATTTTCTTACATAAGCATTTAAAAATGATGCCGGGTAATTCATTTGCACTAAAAACAAAATAGCCCCAACTGCTTAAACAATTGAGGCCTCGAAATTATAATAGACGAAACTTAGTCTACCAGAATAGATTTCTCTGGGATATTCGTTTCGGGGTTTTTAGGTAGCGTAACCTGTAAAATTCCATCAGCATACCTGGCTGAGATATTTTCAACCAAAATTTTTCCGTTTAGACTAAACGCTCTTTCGAAAGCACCGTTGCTATATTCTCGCCTGCTATATTTTTTACTAGGATCTGCATCTTCTTTGGGTTCGTAAGAAATGTTAATACTTCATCCTCAGTTACTACTTTTAAGTTTTCTTTAACCAAAGCTGGTGCAAAAAGCTCAATAATAAAATTACTTTCTGTTTCTTCTATATTGGCTGGCACCTTTCTGAAGCCCTGAGTAAACATGGCATGTTTATGGTGACCAAATGGGCCGTTAAATTTTCCTGCTCCCCGGCCAAAAATGCCATGCCTGCCCTGATGGCATCTATATTCGTTGTACATGTGATTAAATTTTAATTGTTATTTACGTTGTTAATTTATCGGCCGAAGCCAATATTAATGATAAGCTACTTGTTTAGTTTTAGGGATATCCAGCAACTGTGTAATGATATTTGCATAGGGATACGATGGTGAGAAAACCGCATAATCAAATTTTAAGCCCCTTAACTGAACCAAAATATCATCGATAAATTTCATCGGCTCCAGCAAGGCGCTGATCAATCCTGATTTGGGTGGTTCTTCTTCATTTCTAGTCTCTTGCGCCTGAAAAATATTCAACCCCTGATTATAGGCCTTAAAGTCTGCGCCGATTTGTTCTATGGGCGCCTTAAATTCATCCGAACTAAAAAAAGTGACCTGCTCTCCCCTGTTAATCATCTCGTTTGCCATACCCAAAATCGGGTTAACATCAGCTTGAGATGGATCGCTTAAAAAAAGTACTTTTGACATCTGGGTTATCTACTTACTTTGTTTATACTATCTGGTGGAATAATGGTGTCCGAAACCGGCGTACGATGATGACTAAAGCCATGATTGCTGTATTGACCGTGATCACAACCGCCGTGATAATGCCTGTTTTTAAAATCTAACCGATCCCGGTATCCATATTGAGTGGCCAGTACATTTAAGCTGTAGAATGTTCCTGCGGCAACAGCCAATGCCAATAATATTTTAAATGTTCTCATTTCCTCTTAATCATTTATATTAATGTAATTAACTGTTCCACTGCCTTGTATGGCTGGCCTGTACCATTGGTTGTCGATCGGTACAATTGGGCTATAATGATTCCCGAAACCGTTAAAGCGATTATAGAAATAATGGCGACGCCTACCAGAAAAAATCCTGAACATCAAACCGATCACTGCAATGGCCAATATAAATTTGAACACAAACGGGATGAAGAAAGCGATTGCTCCAAGTACCATCCCAAATCCTATAGTTTTTAATATTTTTTTCATTTCCCAATGTTTTATCATCAGCGTAATTAACTTACTGTAAGCTTTTTAAATTAACGACGCTGTTTTTTTGTTATTTATAGAGGAAGACGGGGTAAGTTTATTTTTACTTTAAATTATTTTGATTTTTTTATGCTGAAGAGATTTCCATAATCATGTCATCCTGAACAAAGTGAAGGATCTTTTTAACAGACTAACGCTCTGTCGGCGAGAAACCAGACGATAGAATAAGATTTATTTTATAAAAATCAATTTGAATGACAGCCTCTTCCAAGTCGTCATTTGGAGCGGAGTGCAACGCAGTCGAGAACCACGAAGTGATCAGCGAAGCTAAATCTGTCTCAAAAGATTTCTCCCCGCCTGTACGGGCAGGCCTGTCCGCACAGGCGGGCATTTCGCTCCCGATGAAAATCGACATGCTCCAGTCGAAATGACGATTCTTCTATAGGATTCTGTCAATGGTAGCGAATCGAAGGATCTTTTAACAGATTAACTCGCCGATCGGCCGATAGAATAAGTACAAAGTCGTTTGAAAAATCGACCGTCATTTCACCTGAAGCACAGTCCCGAAAGTTCGGGTGAAAAATCTGCCTTGATAGACCTCTCCATTCCGGGCTCCGGTTGTCGATAACACTACCTTGTTTGATTTGTCAGTACAACAAAAAAGCCCCGAATTAATCGAGGCTTCCAGGCTATTCCTTATTACAATGATGGCGCCATCCGCCACACCTCCGCTTATATTCTTCTTTAAATTTTGCGCGCTCCTCTTCGTTCATCGAATCCCATTTAGCACGCATGTTCTTCGCACGCTCACGGAAGCCGCCGCCACCGTGTCCTCCTTTGTTAAAATTTCCGAACAATATCCGGCACAGCACAAGCAAACCAAGGGCCTGCCAGTAATTAAGTCGCCCCGTGTGGGCAACTTCCGGCAAAATCCAGTTCCATAAACACATCACTACATAGCCCAGCACCGCTGCAATAAGCACCGCTACAGGGAAAAAGAACATGAATTTTTTACCACGATTAAAATTTCTATTCATCATGCCTGTAAATTTAATAGTTAATAAACTCCTGATATAAGTTTTGTAAACGGTTACGGAGGTGTTTTACCGCATAACCCTTTCTCGATATTAATGTTTTGATGTTTTCACCGCTTTCATCAGCCAGTTCCTGAAAGGTACGTTCTTCCAGTTCGTTCTGAACATATATATAGCGCTGATTTTCGGGCAGTTCTTCCAGTGCCAGAAACAATTGATCCCAAAACAGTTTTTTCAAACTTTCTTCTTCCGGCGAATAAGCTTCGGCCAGTAGAATTTCTTTAAAATTGATTTCCCCATCTTCACCTTCGAAGGTGAAATCTTCTAACGATTCTTCCTTTTGTTTGCGGTACTTATCGGTAATCTTATTTCTGGCCACCCGATATAGCCAGCCGCTAATCTGCTCAATGGCGCCCGTTTCGGGTTGGTTGCTGAGTTGAAACCAAACATCCTGTAAGATATCTTCTGCATCCTCATCCGTATTCACCCGCCCCCGGATGAAACTGAACAAGCGTTTACCATAATTGGCAACCGTTGAAATGATATTTTGAGGCTCGTTTGTTGGCACTAAATTTTGCTTGATATCCAAGTAAACGGATGAGACTCAATATTACTTTAAATTTCTTTATTTTTTTTCGGCAAACTTTCGAAGTTTGGTATTGGGAATGAGCAAGGCTAACTTCGAAAGTCTAAAAAGGCCTTGTATACAGAAAGGATGAGGTTTTCATAATCTTTTTTTGAAAATGAAAGGGCACATCTTTTTGGCGGACTGCAGTCCTGCTGTTTGCTATAGCCCTCATGCTTCGGGGCTGCCGCTGCCATCAGGTTTATTAACAAAGTCGGTGCATTCTACAACCTTTAAAATCCTCCGCCCTGGTTTGTGTCTGCACGAAACACACAAAATTAACTCTTTTTCCTGTCCGCGTATCCAAATACTTTTTGCAGCAGCGTGGTACTTCTTGAACTCAGGTTACCCCTGATTTTCAACTCTTCTTTGGCTATCTCAACAAATAAACCATCTATTGCTTTTTGTGTAACATATTCCGTCAGGTTGGTGTTTACAGGTTTCACCAGGGGCAAACGGTTATATTGTGTAGTTAAATCGCTGTAATATCTGGTCGCGTTTACCTTATTTAAACTCGCTGTTACAATCGGACTAAATTTTTGCATCAATTGAGCAGTCGTTACTCGCTTAAAATATTCGGTCGCGGCGTCTTTATTACCCAAAAGTATATTGGTCGCATCAGTTAAGGTCATCTGTTTAATGGCCGATATAAAAATAGGTTTTGCTTCAGTAGCAGCATCCTCGGCCGCTCGGTTTAAACTTACAATCACATTATCGCAAAGCTTGTTTAAACCTATGCCACGTAATGTCCTTTCAACTTTTTGTGCCTCAGGAGGCATCAGGATTTTAACAGCCAGATTGCCTAAAAATCCATCTTTAACCGAAAGCCTGTCTGCGCCCGCAGAAACACCGATTTGTAGCGCTTCTTTAATTCCCTGTCCTATTTCAAAAGCAGAGGGTGTTCCCGAAGCAGCGGTTGTAGAACCTTGCTTCTCAGTTACCTTTTTAAAGATATCGCTCAGTTTGATCTGTGCGCTAACATTAAGGCTTGTTAATAACAGAAATGCCAGGGTTGCAGATGCCACATTAATTTTTTTCATTCATGATGAGTTTATCTTTTATGCTT
This sequence comes from uncultured Pedobacter sp., assembly GCF_913776295.1. GTDB lineage: Bacteria > Bacteroidota > Bacteroidia > Sphingobacteriales > Sphingobacteriaceae > Pedobacter. The sequence goes on along the minus strand of NZ_CAJYOJ010000020.1, from coordinate 4,076 downwards.
AGCAAATCTTTGGCCATTAATTTCGCCGATTTTACTAGGCTTAAAAATTCGGAGCGATAACCCTCCCTGTCTTTCCCTTTTGCCGTTTCGGCCAAAGCGATTACCTGATCAAAATTAGCTTTTTGTTTGAATGCTGAACTTTTTAAAATCATGCCAAATTCAGCGACTGAAGCAGCAAACCTAAAATTATCGCTTGTTGAATTAATGTTTAAAGTGTTTTTGTTTACGGCTTTCACCAATAACTTACTTCTGCTACCTGAAGGTTCTTTATAACGAAGTTTAATGGTAAGCAGTTCATTTGAATTGCTGGTATTTGATGGCGTTATTTTTTGATATTTCAAATCATCTACAGCTACGGTAAAACTGTCGTTAACTCCCGTCGGAATAATTTCATAGAGCGCAGTAACACTATGGCCCGAACCTATTTCTCCTGCATCCTTTTCATCGTTATTAAAATCTTCTTTTGCCAGAAGCCTGTTTTCATATCCAATTAAACGGTAAGACTGAACCTCAGCCGGATTAAATTCAATTTGCAGTTTAACATCTTTGGCAACTGTAAATAAGGTTCCGCCAAATTCATTTACCAATACTTTCCGCGCTTCCGTTAAATTATCGATATAGGCATAATTGCCATTTCCTTTATCGGCAAGTATTTCCATTTTGCTATCTTTATAGTTACCCATGCCGTAACCTAAAACGGTCAAAAACACACCACTTTTTCTTTTGTCTTCAATCAGCTTTTCCATATCCGAATCACTGCTTGCTCCAACATTAAAGTCACCATCGGTAGCTAAAATTACGCGGTTGTTGCCTCCTTTTATAAAATTTTCTGAAGCAATTTTATAGGCAAGCTTAATGCCCTGTCCGCCAGCAGTAGAACCACCAGCGCTTAATTTATCGAGGGCATCTTTAATCCGGATTTTTTCATTTCCATGTGTTGCAGGCAAAACCACACCAGAATTTCCGGCATAAACCACAATTGCAACCTTATCTTTTTCTCTAAGTTGATCGGTTAATAATTTGAATGACGAAATCAGTAAAGGAAGTTTGTTCGCTGCACTCATCGAACCGGAAACATCGATCAGAAAAACCAAATTGGATGCCGGTAGCTTTTCGGCTGTAACAGTTTTAGCCTGTAAACCAATTTGCACCAGTTTATGGGTGTTATTCCACGGTGCGGGAGCCATTTCGGTAATGATATTAACAGGATCATTACCTTTTGGCTGCTCATATTCATAATCAAAATAGTTGATCATCTCCTCAATCCGCACCGCATCCTGTTCAGGCAGGCTACCTCCGTTAATGAACCGCCTGACATTGCTATACGATGCCGCATCAACATCAATTGAAAAGGTAGATAAGGGGTCGCTTTTTACTTTGTGAAAGGTATTTTCGGCAACGCCTTTATAACTTTCTTCGCTTCTGTACTCCATACCTTTTTGCCCGCCCGAAACAGATAATCCCGCAACTCTTCCGGCTAAAGCCTGATTGGAAACTACAGCAACAGATGATGTCGTTATACTTTTTCGTTGCATTCCATAACCAACAACGACAACCTCATTTAAAGTCGTGTTATCTGCAACCATTATCACGTCTATCGTTTTTCGTTTTCCAATTTTTATGGTTTGGGCTTTATAACCAATATATGAGATCTTGAGCTCCGTATCTTTCTCGGTTATCTGGATACTGTATCTGCCCTTCAAATCTGCGGTAGCAACACGTTTACTATAATTTGTCATGATTGATGCCCCCGGTAAAACAGATGTCGCATCGGTAATCACACCGTTAATCGTTCGGCCATCAAACTGTTTGAACCCCATCAGCAAAAAAACTGCAATTAGAGAGAATAGAAGCTTTTTCATAGTCTTAAATTTTTAAGGATGATGTAGTTCTTCGGGTTTTTCCATATTGATACTCAGAAATATTTTTTATACTTGGAAGATAATTCGAAATAGCGACCAATTTTTGAGGTTTATAAAAAACACAGCCGGGAACGCCCCGCAAGACGATGCCAAACTGATTGCCCAGTATAAAAATACGGGCGATCTGGATGCATTAGGTACGCTTTACAACAAATACATGCATTTGGTATTCGGGGTTTGTATAAACTACTTTAAAGATGAAGAGCAAAGTAAGGATGCCGTGATGCAGATTTTTGAAGAACTGGTAACAAAGCTAAAAGTACATGAGGTACAGAACTTTAAAAGCTGGCTCCACGTGTTAACGCGGAACCATTGTTTAATGGCCTTGCGGAAATCAGCTAAGCAAAATAATGTATCCATAGACGATACTTTTGTGGAAAATACTGATTTTGTGCATCTTGATATAGACAACACAAAAGAAACGCAGCTTACCATTATGGAAAAGTGTATGGAAACTTTGCCTGAAGAACAGCGAAAAAGCGTAGATTTATTTTATTTACAAGAAAAATGCTATAAAGAAGTAGCCGATATTACGGGTTACGATATGCTTAAAGTGAAGAGTTACATCCAGAATGGCAAGCGGAATTTAAAGATTTGTATAGAGAAGAACAGTAGTGAATAACGATTGGTTAGATATTGATGTACTGGAAGATTACCTGGATGGTAAGCTTGATGCGAGGGCTATGCATTTTGTAGAAAAACAGGCTTTGGAAGATCCTTTCGTTGCAGAAGCTCTGGAAGGATTGAAGCAGTCGCCAAAACGCAGGCAAACGCTGTCCATTTTACAAAAACAACTTTACGATCGTGTATCAGAAAAGCCCGTAAAGCGTAAGCTTTGGGGCATTACCACCCAAAGGCTAAGTATTGCGGCAACTGCAACAGTAGCTTTTATTGCGGTGAGCATTCTGTTTTTTATGCGCGAAACCAACCGCAGAAATGCTGAACTGGCTGCACATCAAAAGGAAGGTGTATTGGTTCACTTAGATAGCACCACGGGTATTGCCTCTGCCCAAACAAAAGCTAAAGAAGAAATTGTTAAGCAAAACACGACTAAGGCTACCTTAGTTGATAAAGCAATTACAGCATCCAAAACGGGAGATCTGGCAAAAAATACAAAAACTACCATTGCTGCAAAGAATACAGTGCAACAAAATGCTGAGGTAAAAGCCGCAAAAATCACAGCTGATAATAATGGCGCAAAGGCAATGAGCCGCATAAGCCTTAGCGATTCCAAACCGGGCGGTGTTACTTTAAATGAGGCAATGGCGGCAGCCGAACCCGCTGTAACCTCAAACAAAATTGCATTTAGTGGTAATGTAGTAGATCAAAGTAATGGACAGCCTGTTCAGGGAGCTGTAGTAAAATTAGCTGGTTCCAAAAATGTAACGGCAACCGATGCAAAAGGCTATTTCTATTTACCTGCTGATAGTAATGCCAAAGATAAAGACCTATTAATTAATGCTATTGGCTTTAAAGAATTACCTGTGGCTGGTCTGCAAGATCCTAATGCCATCAGAAATGCATTGAGTGGCGATAAATCATTAAACGAAATTGCGTTGATCACAGGTTCGAACGGGCGTAAAAAAGACAACATCGCTGCACCAAAAATTACACTGCGTGCAGAACAAAACCTGGATGGAAAATCGGCGAATGAGATTACGAAACCTATTCCGGTTTCTACCGTTAACTATAGCCAGTATTTAGCGCATAACAATAAGCTTTATAACCCTAAAGGACCTGAACAATTTGTGATTTTAAGTTTCAAAGTTAAAAGCAACGGACGGCCTACCAACATTTCCGTTATCAAATCGCTGAACAAAAAGGCCGATGCAGAAGCCAAACGGTTAATACAGGAAGGTCCGGATTGGGTGTTACCTAAAAACGGAACCGATTCAGTAGAGATCAGCATTAAGTTTTAGCCTACTTAGTTATCCCTGTAATCAGCATTGTATGCTAATTTGTTGTAAATATTACCACATAGAGCTTAGCGTTACGTTTTAAATCTGGGCTAAAAGATCCTTCGTTGCTCTACCATTGACGTTATTTTGTAATTATTTGATAGTTAAATACTTATGAAATATACATTTCCATCCAAAAAGGCCTTCGCACTGTGTCTCCGTTCTACTTAAGTCCGGCCTAACAAATTTTTCGGAT
>NZ_CAJYOJ010000019.1 GCF_913776295.1 uncultured Pedobacter sp. | reverse complement strand
ATCATGAATATCTGGAAAGATCATCTTTGGGCGCTTTTTTTAAGCTTTGTTCAGCTCGTAAAAACATTCATCAAACAACCAAAATATGATACAATCTTTGTTCAATGACTTTTTAAGGAACGACTAGTTAATATGATAACGTTTTTTTAAATCACGGAGAAGCCCGCAGATTATATCCGTGAGCATCCTTTGTATTTGGTTAGAATTGACGTTACCTGCAACAAGGAATTATAAAGAAGGACCTAAAAACTATACCAGCCTGCCGTCCCGTTAGGGACGCTTCATGGGTGGCGGCCAATGGTTTAATTGCAGTTTTCATTCGGTAGGAACGTTTGGTTTTACAAATCTGGCCTCGGCTACATGCAACCCCAATAGTAGCACATTCTGCGCCCCTTAAACCTGATGGAAGCGGCAGCCCCGAAGTATGAGGGCTACAGCGTACAGCAGGGCAAGCAACCGTTTGAAACACAGCTCTTGCTTTTCAAATCACTGCGATCCAGATTGAGCGACTGGCGTTAGGCGCTTAGCGATGAATAAATTAAACGCTTAATGCCCAGCGCCAGACGCAAAGCAACCTTCTATCAGAATAGACCTTTCTTTAAATTGCATATCAAAACTAATTTATATAAGTTTGCTAAAATTTATTAAACAAGAATGGAAAGAAGAACCTTTAAAACCTTTGGTTTACTTGCAGCGGCAACTTTGATCACTGCTTTCTCTGCATGCCAGAACAAAGACACTAAAACTACTGAAACTAAAAAAACAGAGGGTACTCCTGCGGCGGTTTCTCCAACTGAGAAAATTGTGTATGTGAATTCCGACTCATTACTTACAAAATATGAATACTTCAAAGATCTTAAGGTGAAATTTGAAGGTAAAACTAAAAATGCTCAGGCAGATATGCAGGCTAAAGGTCAGGCTTTTCAAAGAGAGGTAGCACAATACCAACAATCAGCACAAACTTTATCAGCCGATCAACGCAAAAGTACCGAAGAACGTTTAGCACGTAAACAACAAGAGTTACAAACTTACCAACAGAATGCTGGCGGTGCTTTACAAAATGAACAAGCTGCTGAAAATGAAAAACTTTATGATAAAGTAGCAGATTACCTGAAAGGTTATGCTAAACAAAAAGGTTATAAAATGGTATTAACTTACTCAAAAGGTAACAGTGCTATTTTATTTGCCGATGAAAGTTTGGATGTAACTTCAGAAGTAATTAAAGGCTTAAATGCAGAATACAGCAAAAAATAATTTGAAAAATATTTTAATGTTGATGCCCCGAGAAAATCGGGGCATTTTTTTTGTACTGAGCTTTTAAAATCAAGGCAGGCAAGCCATTATCCTAAACACAATAAACATGGAAAAACAACATCAGGAATATATGCAAATGGCCATCGACCTATCGGTACAGAATGTAAGCGGGTGCATGGGCGGACCATTTGGTGCAGTAATCGTGAAAGATGGTAAACTGGTTGCCAAATCGGCCAACAAAGTAACTTCAACCAACGATCCGACGGCACATGCTGAGGTTTCGGCCATCAGGCTGGCCTGTACCGAATTAAATACTTTCGATTTAAGTGGATGTGTAATTTATACCAGCTGCGAACCTTGCCCAATGTGTTTAGGTGCCATTTACTGGGCAAAAATTGATACCATTTATTATGCCAATACAAAAGTTGATGCTGAGCATATTGGTTTTAGCGATAAATTCATTTACGACGAGCTGGATAAAGCAATGGAAAACAGAAGCCTGCCAGTAATACAGCTAATGCGTGATGAAGCTTTAGCAGCCTTCAGATTATGGGAAACATCGCCGATGCGGGTAGATTATTAAACAACAAAAGGTGCCGATCATTCAGCACCTTTGTTGTAAATGAGGCGTTTATTTACTCGATTCTTTAGAAGCCAATAATCCAACCATTGCATCTATTTCTTTTACCACACCATCATCAGAGCCTGAGAAACCTACGGCCTTAAACCTGACATTGCCATCACCATCTATCACAAATTTGGTCGGGATTCCATCAACTTTATAAGCGCTTACTACGTCAAATTTTGAGGGGTCTTTTGCATTCTTTGTATCGTATAACACGTTAAAATTATATTTCTTCTCGGCAATAAAATCAGTAACCACTTTTTCACGGTTGTACTCATTTTGCCAGGTATTTACAAACAAAAACACCACATTGGGGTTGCCAGAATATTTAGCCATAGCTTTTTGCATACCCGGAAAAGAAGCTACACAAGGGCCGCACCAGGTTGCCCAGTAATCTAAAATCACGATTTTACCTTTTAAGCTGGCTAAGCTAACTTTTTCACCTTTTAAATTCGTTAATGAAAATGCAGGTGCAGGGATATTGATCATTTTTTTGGTCCACGCGGCTCTTTCTTTTTCTAGCGCTAACTTTTCTAAATTAGCAATGTAAGTTTCGTAAGTTCCTTCCTTTTTCAGGGTACTGTAAAGCCTCTTAAAATCAGCCTTTAACGAATCAGTGGCTTTACCATCTTTGATTAACTTTTCCGCCTCTGTATAGGCTTTATCATTTTGTCCATCCTTAATCAGGTAAGTAACGTAACGCTCAGCAACATCGGGCGGAACACTTGCATACATCGGTAAGGCTTTCTCTTGTGCAGCCAATGCTTCTTTAAATTTACCCTGATGATAAAGCAACAAAGCATATGTATCAGCATACATACCATAAGCGCCATCTAAGTATTTAAGGTAGTCTTCTTTGGTATTATAATATTTTGGCAGCTCATCATTTCGTGACGCTTCTATAAGTTCGAGCGATTGCCTGGAAAGTTTTGCAGCCAAATCAACATTTTCCTTTTTCTCCGCAGCTGACCAGGCAAAACTGTTATAGAGGCTTGCTCTTGTCATTTTATCGGCTACTTTCTCGGCATAATATGGAAACTTATCCAGATCCCTGGCTTTTATGGCGCTATTTGCCATCATGCCATAAACAGCGTTCAGTTTATTTACATCAACCTTTTTGCTTTGATCGAGTTTAAATCTTGCGATCAGTTCTTCTGCTTTCTGTATTTGTGCAGCAAAATCTTTTGTGCCGTAAAGTGAATTCATCCCATCATTCCAGGCATAATTTCCGGTTGGATATTTTTTAAGCACAATGGCTTTAACTGAATCCGCTTGTATTTTTTTCTTTAACAGTGAATACAATCCGATCACAGTGCTCAAATCTTCTTCTTTAGGTTCTTTTAATTTAGATAAAGCTGAAATGTTCTCGTTGATGAGCTTTGTACCCTTATCCCTATCTGCTTTATACTCGAGTGACAGGTACTGTTGCAGGTTTTTCCTTTTGAGCTCTGGCTTTAAGGCGAATGCCTGATGATATAAAGAAACTGCTTTTTCGGGATCGATGGTAAGTCCCAAATAATAATTCCCTGCCAATCCGTATAGAAAGGCTTTATTAAGAAAGGCTTCGGCAGGTATTTTCCCTCCTTTGGTAAATTCAAGGAGGTAACCGGCAGGAGCTTCATCTTTCTGATCGCCACATGAAAAAGCAAGTCCAACCACCGTAACGCTATCCGGAGTAGAAATTTTCCCTTTATAAATTGCCCCTTCTTTTACCAGCTCCACTTTCCTGCTTTTTGGATTGGTTGTAGTAAAAAAAGTATAACCGGTACATTTTACATCGGCCAGATTTTCGAGATTGGTCCCTTTTGGATCATAGGTAAATTTCACAGTACTTCCTGCCGCAGGTTGATCAGCAGAAAATTTCACCCCTTGCGCATTAACCGCTCCAGCAGCCAACACCAGTACACAGAACAATTTTAAGGTTTTCATCATGAAAGGATTAGATTTGAATTAGATGAACTAAATACATAGTTTATTTGTCATTATTCATAGTTATTTTTTGTCAAATTTTAAGGAATAATTATTGCATGATGGTAAGTATGACCTACGAACAAAAAATCAGGAGCGAACTGGATTTCTGGAAGTTCAAAACTTTACAGAAGCCTTCTCTTTTAAATAAGGTGACTGATAAAGTGCAAAAGAAAATAAACAGCTATATACCTGATAAGGTTCATGACGCCATAACTTCCGCCATAAAACAAATGGTGAAGGCGGTATTATTTGGTTCTACTTTTACCACTTCGAAACCCGTTACCGATTTAACATTGATGCACCGGGAGGCATTAATTAAGCAAAAGATTGAAAATTATAAAAAAACAGGTGCTGCAGAAGGTGGAATTACAGGTGCAGGTGGTTTTTTAATGAGCCTGGCTGATTTTCCGTTATTATTAGGAATAAAAATGAAAATGCTTTTTGATATAGCCGCTGTTTACGGGTATGATGTTAAAGATTACCGCGAACGTTTGTACATTCTACACATTTTTCAACTGGCCTTTTCAAGTAAAGAAGAAAGCCAGAACGTGTTCATCAAAATGCAGGATTGGGATGATCAGGCGCACTTATTACCGACCAATATTGATGAATTTGACTGGCTCACTTTTCAGCAACAGTACCGTGATTACATCGATTTAGCCAAACTTGCGCAGATGTTACCCTTTGTGGGTGCAGCAGTGGGAGCTGTTGCGAATTATAAATTGATCGAAAAACTGGGTAAAACTGCTATGATGAGTTACAGAATGAGGTATTTTAGTTTGCAGTATGCAGTTGCCAATTCGCAAGAAACTGAAAACCGGAAATTAAATACTCAAAACTGACCTGATAACTTAGGTCAGATTTACAGTACACAGTTGCCAATTCACAAAAAACTGAAAACCGGAAATTAAATACTCAAAACTGACCTGATAACTTAGGTCGGATTTACAGTACGCAGTTGCCAATTCACAAAAAACTGAAAACCGTAAATTGTAAACTGGAAACTGGAACCTAACTAATCTTCGTCAAACATTCCTTCAATCAGATCATCGGTTTCACGACGATCTTTCTTAGTTGGACGTCCTGTTCCCCGATCGCGTTTAAGCGTTGGCGCATGAAAAGCAGATTTAAAAGCATGCGTTTCTTCAACAGGTGTTAAATCTTTATATTTCGTTAAGGCTGTTGGCGAATCTGTTCTGTTGTAGGAAAGTTCTACTACTTCTATAACTTTCTTCTCGATACCTTTTGATACCTGGTAAACATCACCAACCTTTACAATAGCCGAAGGTTTGATATTCTGGCCCTTGAGCTTTACTCTACCCGCTTTACAGGCATCTGTAGCCAAACTCCTGGTTTTAAACAGCCTGATGGCCCATAAATATTTATCTATCCGAAGTTTTTCTGTCTCTGTCATCAAATACAAAAGTACGCAATTAGGTTAACTGTATAAACTGGTTAATCGGTTAATTGTAGATACGGCTTTCAACAGTTAATCGATTGAAACAATTAACCGGTTAACCCAGGAACAAAACAATTTATACAATAAACCCTTTAATAAACAAAAATTGATTTATTTTGCGTAAAATTAAAAAACATCATGTATTCAGATTTAAAGAAATTAATTGAAGCCGCTTGGGAAGACAGAGCACTTTTACAATATAGTAACTATTGCGAAGCCATCGAAACCGTAATTCAAGGTTTGGATAAAGGCGAAATCCGTGTAGCTGAACCAGTTTTAAACTCTTGGGGCATTAATGAATGGGTAAAAAAGGCAGTAATTTTATATTTCCCGATCCGTGAGATGAAAGAAATTAAAAGCGGTCCTTTTGTTTACCATGATAAAATGGAATTAAAAACCGATTACAAAACAACCGGTGTTCGGGTGGTGCCTATGGCAAGCGCACGTTATGGTTCGTTTTTGGCAAAAGGTGTAATCATGATGCCATCTTACGTAAACATTGGTGCTTATGTTGATGAAGGTACCATGGTTGATACCTGGGCCACCGTTGGTTCTTGTGCTCAAATTGGTAAACGCGTTCACTTAAGTGGCGGTGTAGGTATTGGTGGTGTTTTAGAACCTGTACAAGCCGCTCCGGTTATTATCGAAGATGATGCCTTTTTAGGTTCGAGGGCTATTGTTGTAGAAGGCGTTAAAGTAGAAAAAGAAGCCGTTCTCGGTGCCAATGTAGTTTTAACAGCTTCAACCAAAATTATCGATGTTACCGGCCCAACTCCTGTTGAATACAAAGGTGTTGTTCCTGCTCGTTCAGTTGTGATACCAGGAAGTTATACCAAAAAATTCCCGGCTGGCGAATATCAGGTACCGTGTGCTTTGATTATTGGTAAACGTAAAGAAAGCACAGATAAAAAAACCTCACTTAACGATGCGTTGAGAGAGAATAATGTAGCCGTTTAAAACGGTAAAAGGCGTAAGGTTTAGGGTGTAAGGTAAACATCAGGACCTTACACCTTATGCCTCAAACCATAAACCTCTAATGAAAATAGGATACGACGGCAAGCGTGCTGCCAATAACTTAACCGGACTTGGCAATTACAGCCGTTCTTTAATTGAGCATCTGGCGGATCAGTTTCCTGAACACGAGTATTTGGTTTATGCACCAAAAGTAAAATCCGTCAGACAGATAGATGCTTTTTTTGAAAAAGAAAACATCAAATTAAAACTTCCTAAAAGCGGGCCTTTTTTATGGAGAACGTTAAACATTCTTAAAGATTTAAGTCAAGACGAATGCCAGATATTTCATGGCCTTAGTCATGAAATCCCACTGGCCATACAGCATACCCGGATTAAATCCATCGTTACCATACACGATTTGATTTTTCTTCGCTTTCCTCAGTATTATCAATTTATTGACCGGAAATTGTATGAATGGAAAAGTAAATCTGCCTGCAAACGTGCCAATAAAATTATCGCCATTAGCGGAAAAACCAAGCAAGATATTATCGATCTGTATGGAATCAACCCTGAAAAGATTGAAGTGATTTACCAAAGCTGCGACGACAGCTTTAAAAAACCCTTTCCAAAAGAAACATTAAGCAGGATTAAGGCAACCTATAAATTGCCTGATCAATATCTGCTGAATGTGGGCACCATTGAAGAACGTAAAAATTTAAAATTGGTTGTCCGGGCTTTAAAAGACCTAGATGACGATTATAAACTAGTGGTGATAGGCAAACAAACCCCCTATTTTAAAAGCGTGGAGAAAGAAATAGAAAAGCTTGGTCTTAAAAACAGGATCTTATTTTTAAAAAATATTCCTTTTGCCGATTTGCCTGGCATTTACCAAATGGCCAGTGTTTTTGTTTATCCATCTTTATACGAGGGTTTTGGCATACCCATCATTGAAGCGCTATATTCCGGCGTTCCGGTGGTTGCGGCAACAGGCTCATGCCTGGAGGAAGCTGGCGGCCCTGATAGTCTATACATATCTCCAAATGATGCTACCGGACTCACAAAAGCCATTAATCAAATCCTGGAAAGTACTCAGCTGCAAAAAGAGATGAGAGAAAAAGGTTTGGAATTTGTTCAAAAATTCAATAGCTCTGTAGTTACACAGCAATTGATGACTTGTTATCTATCTCTTTAAAAGACAATGCCTTCGCACGCCCGATATTCCCGTAGTACGGCGTATTTTGAGCCCGTAATTTAGGGGCAATTGCAGAAATTTGGTTTTATATTTGAAAAGCAAAGATCCTGCTAGTATAAACGTTAGTCCTGCCAATGCTACAAGTCCTCATCCGATGAAGGATCGGATTCCTGGCTTTCCGCGAATGTTAGGTTTAAGTTTAAACAGATTGTATAAAGACAAAAAGGGCTGGAATTATTTAAAATTCAACAGCCCTCTTGCAAATTTAATTTCTACCGCTTATTTGGCGGTAACACCATTTGATGGGTATTGCGCCAATATTTCTTTCACACCGGTATACAAACGTTGTTCTCTTTTATTAAAGTTATCGAGGTTAAAACCTGATCCCTGTCCGTGCCAGAATAAAATCTTTTTGGCTGGATCCAGGAAATCGATAATGATGGTACCATCAATATACTGGTTCACAAAGGTTCCGCCGCCGCCCCAGAAAGGATTTCCCCAGCCGCCACGCCAGCCCCATCCCCAGCCGCCGTAATAACCCGGGCCATATATATCGGTTTTTTCACGGGCAACCACCACCAAGTTAACCAACATATCCGGGCGATCGGATTTGGTAAAGCCTTTTGCATTCATTTCAGATTCAACCGCAGCCATTAATCTGCGTTTATCTAAATTGTTGAGCTTAATCCTTGCAATACCCTTATCGTAAAAATTGTAAGTTTTATAACCGCTTAAATCAACATCTTTATCATAGTCTGATGCGGTGCGGAGTGTTGTACATCCTGCTAATGCCAATACCACTGTAAAAAGCATTAATAATTTTTGTGCTGTTCTCATTTTGTGCGTTGTTGTCTAAATAACCTGTCATAAATATAACGATCTTGCAAACCAAATGGTAAATCATTTAACATTTTTTACAATCAGATTGTTATCTATAAAACGATTTCTATTTAATTATGTTTTAACGTTATATCACTCAGACTAAATATTTTACAATTGGATTAATTGCTGAATGATCAAGGAAAAACTCCCCGTTTTAAATGTGTCCCATTTAATAATGTGTGATTAAAATCAATTTATTGTGTCGAAACGTAACAGCCGGGTGAAACAGAAAATATACAGATTCTAAAATTCTTTTATAGGTACATTACTGAACTTAAGCTTTATGAGTTAACTTTGCAAAATGTTAAGAGAAGAGATTAACAATGCATTAGAAGTATTAAAATCGGGCGGGGTGATCCTCTATCCTACCGACACCATTTGGGGAATAGGTTGCGATGCAACAAATCCGGAAGCGGTAGATAAAGTACTTAAAATTAAAAACCGCCCTCCAGAAAAGAGCCTAATTGTTTTATTGGACGTAGATAGCAAATTGCAGAGTTATGTTGGCGAAATACCCGAAGTAGCTTATGATCTGATCGAATATGCAGAAAACCCGCTAACTATTGTTTTCTCAAATGCTAAAAATCTGGCTCAAAATGTAATAAATACCGATGGAAGTATAGGTATACGGATTGTTAAACACGATTTTTGTACACCATTAATCCAACGTTTTAGAAAACCTATCGTTTCTACCTCTGCAAATTTAAGCGGACAGCCGTCTCCAAAATTCTTTGACGACATTGATTCTGAAATTATCAACGCTGTTGATTATGTTGTCGATTTTGAACAGGAAAACCGGACCGGCAAAAAACCATCAACCATCATGAAACTGTCTCCCGGCGGACAGTTTGAATTTATCAGGAGGTAAGCCTCAATAGTTTTTATTAATTTCGCATCATTAAGTAATTCGTCACCAGGTTATTTTTTAATAGATGCTGAAATAAATCCAATAGTCAGCTATCGGACCAGCATGACGAAATCATTTTTATGCAGCAACACCTACAACATCCAATATTTAAAACCTTATCACAAATTGCAGATAAGAACAATACCGAAGCATACGTAATCGGAGGATTTGTTCGCGATTTATTTTTAGATCGCCCTTCAAAAGATATTGATGTTGTTGTTGTAGGCAGCGGAATAGCCTATGCTGAGGCTATTGGCAGAAAACTGAATACTAGGGTGGCCGTTTTTAAAAATTTCGGCACGGCAAATATCAAATTTCAGGATTTGGAAATTGAGTTTGTTGGTGCCCGGAAAGAATCTTACCGCTCTGATTCGCGTAAACCCATTGTGGAAGACGGTACTTTAGCAGACGACCAGCTCCGCAGGGATTTTACCATCAACGCCTTGGCAATCAATTTAAATGCCGATCGTTTTGGTGAATTACTGGACCCCTTTGACGGGATCAAAGATCTGGAAAATAAGCTGATCCGTACACCGCTCGACCCGGAAATTACTTTTTCAGACGATCCTTTACGCATGATGCGGGCCATCCGCTTCGCTTCACAACTTAATTTTGATATTGATGAGGCCGCACTTCAGGCTATAAAAACACAAAAACACCGTATTGGCATTGTATCAAAAGAACGGATTACCGATGAGATGAATAAAATCATCCTCTCGAAAAAGCCTTCTATTGGCTTTAAATACCTCTTCGATACCGGATTATTGCAACTCATTTTTCCTCAAATGGCACAGCTTCATGGCGTGGAAATTATAAAAGGAAAAGGACATAAAGACAATTTTTACCATACGCTGGAAGTATTGGATAATATTTGCGCGGACACGGATGACTTATGGTTGCGTTGGGCGGCTATTTTACATGATATTGCCAAACCGGCTACTAAACGTTTTGAAGAAGGCCATGGCTGGACATTCCACGGCCATGAAGACAGAGGGGCACGGATGGTTCCAAAAATATTTGCACAGCTGAAACTCCCTTTAAATGAAAAAATGAAGTATGTGCAAAAATTGGTTCAGCTTCATTTACGCCCAATTGTACTAGCACAGGAAACAGTTACAGATTCTGCCGTAAGGCGATTGCTTTTTGATGCAGGAGAAGAAATTGAAAGCCTGATGCTGCTCTGCAATGCCGATGTAACGACCAAAAATGAATACAAGAAAGCCAAATACCGAAACAACTTTGAACTGGTAAAGCAAAAGCTTAAAGATGTTGAAGAACGGGATAAAATCAGAAACTGGCAACCTCCAATTACAGGTAACGATATTATGGAAACTTTTGGCCTCGATGCGGGGAGAGAAGTCGGCCTGATAAAGAATGCCATTCGTGAGGCCATACTGGAAGGAGAAATCACCAACGATTATCAGGAAGCCTTTAATTTTATGCTTAATCAGGCAAAACAAATGGGGTTATATCCTGTTAATAAATAATTTGATTGCCGTAACAATATAAATAAGGTGTCTTTTATGGGACATCGTGTTTGCGGTAATTACAAATTAACTTTATTTTTACGATTCCAAAATAAAATAATGGCTATTTATAAATTTAGAATTACTTTTGAAGATTTTGATGATGTTGTGAGAGAGATCGACATTAAATCAAACCAAACATTTGAAGATCTGCATAAAGCAATCCATAGATCGACAGGTTACAATGCCGAAAAACCTTCATCTTTTTATGTAAGTACTGATAATTGGTTAAAAGGTGATGAAATTGCTTATTTACCGAACGAACGTAAAAAAGATCGTGTAGTTTTAATGGAAAATTCAAAACTGAGCGGTTTTATTGAAGATCCACATCAAAAGTTTTATTATATCTATAATTTCGATCGCCCCTATGATTTCCATGTAGAACTGGTGAAAATTGTTCTTGATGCCGACCCTAATATCGAATATCCATTTTTAGCTAAAAGCATTGGTGAGGCACCGAAAATAATGGAGCAGAATAGTCCACAAGCTGTTGATCCGAGAGGCGCTGCAGCGGCATCCAGCGAATTTGATTTCTTAAACGAAATGAACTTCGTGCCTGAAGACACCGACGAATTAGAAGCCATGGGCGATATGGGCATCAATGAGGAAGAAAGAGACGAAGAAGAAGAAAATGAAGACGACGAATTTGAAGATGAGTTTTCTGATGACGATCATTTCGAAGATGATAGCCATAAAGACGACTATTAATTAGCAACAAGATAATAAATGCAAAAAGCTGCCAAATATTTAAATTTGGCAGCTTTTATTTTATACCAAGCTTCATGCCTCAAGCCCCGAAAACAAAAACTTTAATAGCTGTAGTTGGCCCCACTGCGATAGGCAAAACAGCCCTGGCTATTCAACTGGCCCAACATTTCGGCACCGAAATTATCTCTGCAGATTCACGTCAGTTTTTTAGGGAAATGGCTATAGGTACCGCAAAACCCAATGCAACAGAACTGGCAGCGGCAAAGCATCATTTTATTGATTCACATTCTGTATCGCAACTATTCAGTACCGGCGATTTTGAGGTTGAAGGACTAAACAAGCTGGATGAAATTTTCAAAGAACATGAGGTAGCGATAATGGTCGGGGGTTCGGGATTATATGTAAATGCTTTGATAAATGGTTTGGATGACATGCCCGATATCGATTTATCGATCAGGGAAAAATTAAATAAACAATTCGAAGAAGAAGGTTTAGCGGCTATCCAAAATCAATTGTCCGAATTAGATCCTGAGTATTTTGCAAAAGTAGATCAACAAAATCCACAAAGAATGATCAGAGGTTTAGAGGTGTATTTATCAACAGGTCAGAAACTTTCATCAATGCTTTCGGCAACCAAAAAGGAAAGACCGTTCAACATCATCAAAATTGGATTAAATACCGATCGCGCTGTTCTTTATGATCGGATCAACAGAAGAGTAGATCAGATGATGGCAGATGGCTTAGTAAATGAAGTAAAATCGCTCCTCACATTCAGAAAATACAATGCTTTAAATACAGTAGGTTATAGTGAGCTTTTTGATTACCTGGATGGAAAACATTCTTTTGAAGATGCAGTTTCTGCCATTAAACAGAATACCCGCCGTTTTGCCAAACGTCAGCTTACCTGGTTTAGGAGAGATGAGGAAATCAACTGGTTTGAGCCTCATCAAGGAACAGCAATTATCAATTTTATTGAGCGTAAAATAACCGACAAATAAAAAAGGGAAGCATAAAATACTTCCCTTTCTCATAAATTCCGGAATCTTATTTTGAATCAGGAAATTTCACTCCCCTATATTGCGTAACATCAACCGTAGGGATTGTAGAGCCATATTTCGCATTAATGGCATCGATAAATACATTCGCAATTACTGCATTTCCGCGAGGCGTTAAATGAATCCCATCTAAAGAGAAAGCACCACCTGAAATAAAGGCAGCATTGATACCGATACCTTGTACCACTACACCAGCTTTTACCTGATTGAAGTAAGCATAAGTGTCTGCTATCGCTAACCCTTTGCTGGTTGCAATAGATTTGATACTACTGTTATAGCTATTTACGTAATCTTTTACTTTAATCACCTCATCTTTATCCAATACCCAACTGTTTGCAATTGGATTTAGCGGATGCAACCCATAAGGAATAGTACCCTGACCAAATAAACCGGCCGACTGAAATGGTAAACGGATTAAATCCTCATCCGTTGCTACCCTCACAGCACCAGTACCTGTTTGAATAAATACAGCCTGAGCAGCCGGATTAGAAGCCTTTGCCGCAGCGAGTAGCAGAGATGGTTTAACAGTATTGAAATAAGGAATAGCCGTTACATCTGGAATAGTGGCTACAATACCTTTCTGACCTCCAGCGGTTAAGGCATTTAACAAATTGGCATACAACGAAGAAAAGGTTACTTTATCTGTTAATACAGTAGTCGGATCACCCGGAACGGTTACTGCACCATTTAAAGCATAACCTAACACATCATTATTCCCCAGCCAGATAGAGAAAAAGGTATGGTTTCTTCCCTGGATATATTGAAAATAATTGGTTTTACCTACTTGTGCATCAGTTAATAAACGCTCAAAAAAAGGATTGGCAGCACTAAAAGTAAGTGTCGGATCGAAAGATAAATCGACACGCATACCAGGAATACCCAAATTTTGGATTTCACTGCTGTATTTATCCAAATGTTTTGCGGCATCTCTATACGCCAATTTGTCTGTTACTTGAGTTAATGTTGGAGAACCGTTAACCAATGCAGACAATGACAAATAGCCTGATCCATTTGAACGATCTTCATTAAAAAATGGAGAAGTAAAAGCTCCTCCTCCTACTGAAGACATCTTTGCAGCAATTAAATTTGGGTAAGCTACCTTCTGGCCTTCCAAATATAAGCCACCATCAGCATAACCTGAAGTTAATGAATTACCCACAGCAATGTACTTACTGAAATTCGCTTGCCCAGCAGTAGTCCCCGCAGGTGTTTCAATTTCTGGTTTGCAGGCTGCCGCGAAAAGAATGGCAGCAGCAATGAAACTATTTAATATATATTTTTTCATCTTAAATTCTCCTACCATTTATAAGTTAATGAAATACCCGGTGCATAAACCAAAGTTTTAAAAGTGCCATCCAGGCCAGTTTCTATATTTCTTTGCTTACGCGATTTAACATCCTCAAAAAAGAAAGATGCATTGACTTCGAAATGGCGGGTAGGCGTATAACCTAAACCAGCACTCAAAATATAACGATCGGCATCCGGTGCTTCAGGTGTTACATAACCATCCTGTACAGGTGAAAGTGCATAACCCACACCAGCCCTTAAAGCTAATTTTTCTGAAGCCTGGTGATTAATACCCAATTTAAATGATGAGCCATCACGGTAATTACGGGCTGACTTTGTATCGGCCAACGCCGGAGTATTGGATGCATAATCAAATGATAAATCCTGGTAAATATGCCATTGCACCCAACTGGCATCAAATGCCAATGTTGTGCTTTGCGATAGTGGAATGCCTACCCCCAGGCTTGTGGTTGACGGTAAAGGTAATTCAGCACTGAAGGTGTTTCCTGCAGGGAATGAAGACCTTAATGAACCTGGCACATCAAATTCTGCGGTACCATTATCTAATTTGGTAATTACTTTCGATTTGTGAACAAGCGCAAATGAAATATTGCTCAAGGTTTTAATGTATAAACCTGCATTCCAACCATAACCTTTTCCGGTTCCTTCTAAGGTAGCATGTCCAGACCGTCCATCAGGAAAGTTAACAGGTAAAGCCCGCTGAAGATTTACATCACCGTGGTTATACACAAAACCAGCACCAATACCAATACGATCGGTAATTTTAATACTTAAAGTAGGCTGAAAATAAATAGCTTTTAAATTTAATGAGGTTAATGCATATCTGCCAGACCAGTCATTTCCCCAATCAACCAAACCGCCAAATGGTGTATAAACACCTAAACCCAGTTTCCATTTATTCGATTTCGGACCCCAAACGGCATAAAATTCGAAAGGGGGAGCAATTTTATTTTTTACATTCTCCGTAACGTTAGAACCTGTTTGTTTAAAGGCTGATTTAAATAATAATGGGTTTACACCTGCTGAAACTGAGTTTTTCTCTAAGAAAGAAACTGCACCAGGATTATAAAATACAGAAGCTTCATCTAAAGCCAGTGCAGAACCCGCACCTGCCATACCAATTTGCTTCTGACCTTGTAAATTAACCTGGAAACCCTGCCCCAAAACCCAAAGTGGAGCAGATAGTAATACGCTCAATAAAATTTTTTTCATTTATAAATGGTTATATACAAATATATACTATGCTAACATAGTAAGCAAATATTTGCGTGCAAGAATTTTATATGTTTTTACGCCTGGGCAGTCGGTCCACCAAAACCCATAGGAAATGGCGGTTCTTCCTGGGTTTTGATACGCCCGTTTACAGCTTCGAATTTTTGTATATTATCTTCCAATGCTGATAGCAAGCGTTTTGCATGTTCCGGAGTCAGAATAATTCTCGACTTCACCTTTGCTTTAGGAATACCCGGCATTACGCGGATAAAATCCAATACAAATTCCGTATTGGAATGGGTGATAATTGCCAGGTTAGAAAAAATGCCTTCAGCAATTTCTTCTGATAACTCTATATTTAATTGATTCTCGTTTTGTTGTTCTTCCATAATGGCTCAAAAATAAAAAATTCCGCTGCTTAATGGCGGAATTTGGAATATAATATTAGAACTTATTTAAATCCCTATTTTATCATAAAATTTACAATTCCTATCACTGATCCAATAATAGCTAAAAATTGAATCAACCCTACTACATATATTGTTTTTTGCATATTGGCTATATCTTCCTTTGTAGCTAAGACCTCACGTTTATTATCAAATTCAGATTTAACCTCGGCTTTTACAAAAGAAACCAACTGCTCTGCTTCTTGTTCGCCTAGTTTAGCTTTTAAGATCTGAAAAAGTTGAATTTCTGTAACACTCATGCGCTTAATTTTTCATTAAAGTTACAAAATCTATTCCAAACAAAAAACTCCCTCGATATAGAGGGAGTTTTAAAACAAAATATCAAAACTATTAAGCTTCTACTTCTTCTTGTTTCGAAGCTAATAATTTGTCGTATTCTTCTTGAGAACCTACAATGATACGCTCGTAACCACGTACACCAGTACCTGAAGGGATTAAGTGACCTACGATCACGTTTTCTTTCAAGCCTAACATGTTATCGCGTTTACCTGCAATCGCTGCCTCATTTAGTACCTTTGTAGTTTCCTGGAACGAAGCCGCAGAAATGAACGATTTAGTACCTAATGATGCACGGGTAATACCTTGTAAGATAGAACTTGCTGTTGCTGGTCTTGCATCTCTAACCGTAATCTGTTTCAAATCTTTACGTTTTAATTGAGAGTTTTCGTCTCTTAATTTACGTAACGATACAATCTGACCTGGTTTGAATTCAGTTGAATCGCCTGCATCTTCAACAACTTTCTTGTCGTACATGGCATCGTTTTCTTCTGAGAAGTCCCAACGGTCTACTGCATTGTTTTCTAAGAAAATGGTATCTCCCGGATCTTCAATGTGAACTTTCTGCATCATCTGGTGAACAATCACCTCGAAATGTTTATCATTAATTTTCACACCTTGTAAACGGTACACCTCTTGGATACCATTCACTAAGTATTCCTGAACTGCAGCAGGTCCTTTAATGGCAAGAATATCAGCAGGAGAAATTGAACCATCAGATAATGGCATACCGGCTTTCACAAAGTCGTTATCCTGTACAAGGATGTGTTTCGACAATGGAACAAGGTATTTTTTAACTTCACCATCTTTAGATTCGATTGTAATCTCCCGGTTACCACGTTTAACGCCACCTAAAGTTACCACACCATCAATCTCAGTTACTACAGCTGGGTTAGATGGGTTACGGGCTTCAAATAATTCTGTTACACGAGGTAAACCACCCGTAATATCGCGGGTTTTACCAGTTGCACGTGGGATTTTAGCAATAATCTGACCGGTTTGGATCGCTTCACCTTCATCAACTGAAACGTGCGCACCTACCGGAATGTTATAACCTTTGATAAACTCACCTTTCTTATCAACAATCTGAATAGAAGGGTTTTTAGTTTTATCACGGGTATCGATAATCACTTTTTCGCGGTGACCGGTTTGCTCATCAGATTCTTCGCGGTAAGTTACACCATCAATGATGGCATCAAATTGTGCTTTACCCGCAAACTCTGATAGGATAACCGCGTTGTATGGATCCCATGAACAAATTTTATCGCCTTTGGTTACCTTATCACCTTCTTTAACAAATAAGAAAGCGCCGTAAGGAATGTTGTTGGTTACGATCACACGACCACTTCCTGGCTCAACAATTCTAAACTCGCCTGAACGGCCCAATACTACCTGTACGGTACCATCTTCTGTTTGTGTATCTACGGTACGGATGTTTTCGAATTCGATTACACCATCAAACTTAGCTACGATATTTGATTCTGCAGCAATGTTTGATGCAGTACCACCCACGTGGAAAGTACGAAGTGTTAACTGTGTACCCGGCTCACCGATTGATTGTGCTGCAATTACACCAACGGCCTCACCTCTTTGAACGCGTTTACCAGATGCTAAGTTACGTCCATAACATAATGCACAAACACCACGTTTAGATTCGCAGGTTAATACCGAACGGATCTCGATGCCTTCAAGCGGAGATTCTTCAATCGCTTTAGCTACATCTTCATCAATATCCTGACCGGCAGCTACCAACAATTCACCATTTAATGGGTTGTACACATCGTGTAATGATGTACGACCTAAAATACGCTCATATAATGGTTCAACAATATCTTCGTTATCTTTTAATGCCGTTGTGTACATACCTCTTAAAGTACCACAATCGTCATCGTTAACAATCATATCCTGTGCCACATCGTGTAAACGACGGGTTAAGTAACCCGCATCCGCCGTTTTTAACGCCGTATCCGCCAAACCTTTACGTGCACCGTGAGTAGAGATAAAGTACTCTAATACGGATAAACCTTCTTTAAAGTTTGATAAGATCGGGTTTTCGATGATATCGCCACCTGAACCTGATTTTTGAGGTTTCGCCATCAAACCACGCATTCCGCAAAGCTGACGAATCTGCTCTTTAGATCCACGTGCACCTGAATCAAGCATCATGTAAACCGAGTTAAAACCTTGGTTATCTGAAGATAACTGAGTCATAACGAAAGTGGTTAACCTGTTGTTGATACGGGTCCAGATATCGATAATCTGATTGTAACGCTCGTTGTTGGTAATGAAACCCATGTTATAGTTGTTTCTTACCTCTTCAACCTCAGCAGCAGCCTGTTCTAATAAAGTATGTTTTTCTACCGGAATGTTTACGTCCTGTAAATTGAACGATAAACCTCCCTGGAATGCCATTTTGAAACCTAATTCTTTGATATCATCCAGGAATTGAGAAGCACGGGCCATACCGGTCATTTTCACTACTTCACCAATAATATCTCTTAAAGATTTTTTGGTTAATAATTCATTGATGTAACCAACCTCTTCAGGAACCATTTGGTTGAACAATACCCTACCTACAGTAGTTTCCGTTAATTTATTAACGATAGAACCATCAGCTTGTTTAACATTTACCCTTACTTTGATAAACGCATGCAAGTCTAATTCTTTCTCGTTATAAGCAATAATAACTTCCTCTGGAGAATAGAAAGCAGAATCCTGACCTTTAACCACTCTGGTTTCATCTGTTCTACGGCCTTTAGTAATATAATAAAGACCCAAAACCATATCCTGTGAAGGTACTGTAATCGGCGTACCGTTTGCAGGGTTTAAGATGTTGTGAGCAGCCAACATTAATACCTGGGCTTCCAAAATCGCTGCGTTACCTAATGGTAAGTGCACAGCCATCTGGTCACCGTCAAAATCGGCGTTAAATGCGGTACAAACTAATGGGTGTAACTGGATCGCTTTTCCTTCAATTAATTTTGGCTGGAAAGCCTGAATACCTAGTCTGTGTAGCGTAGGTGCACGGTTTAATAATACCGGGTGACCTTTCAATACATTTTCTAAAATATCCCAAACTAACGGATCTTTTCTGTCAACGATTTTCTTAGCAGATTTAACCGTTTTTACCACACCACGCTCAATCATCTTACGAATAATGAATGGTTTGTAAAGCTCAGCAGCCATATCTTTAGGAATACCGCACTCGTGTAATTTAAGGCTAGGCCCTACAACAATTACCGAACGAGCTGAATAATCCACACGTTTACCTAATAAGTTCTGACGGAAACGACCTTGTTTACCTTTCAGGATATCTGAAAGCGATTTCAGGGCACGGTTACCTTCAGTTTTTACTGCGTTCACTTTACGTGAGTTATCGAACAACGAATCTACAGCTTCCTGCAACATACGTTTTTCGTTACGTAAAATTACCTCCGGTGCTTTAATCTCGATTAAACGTTTTAAACGGTTGTTACGGATAATCACACGACGGTATAAATCATTCAAATCTGAAGTAGCGAAACGACCTCCTTCTAAAGGAACCAACGGACGTAATTCTGGTGGAATAACCGGAACGATTTTAACAATCATCCACTCAGGGCGATTCTCAATACGTGTATTGGCACCACGGAAAGCTTCAACAACCTGAAGACGTTTTAAAGCCTCATTTTTACGTTGTTGAGAAGTTTCGTTAGCCGCCTGGTGACGTAAGTCGTAAGATAAAGTATCTAAATCAATACGTTTCAATAAATCTTCTAATGCTTCAGCACCCATTTTGGCGATGAATTTATTAGGATCTTTATCATCTAAATATTGGTTTTCTTTAGGTAATTTATCTAAGATATCTAAATATTCTTCTTCAGTTAAGAAATCCATGTAGTTGATACCTTCTTCAGCCATTAAGCCTGATTGGATCACTACGTAGCGTTCGTAATAGATAATTAAATCTAATTTTTTAGTAGGCAAACCTAATAAATAACCGATTTTGTTTGGTAAAGAACGGAAATACCAGATGTGCGCAACAGGAACCACCAAAGCGATGTGTCCCATACGCTCACGACGTACTTTCTTTTCAGTTACTTCCACACCACAACGGTCACAAACAATACCCTTGTAACGGATCCGTTTGTATTTACCGCAATGACATTCGTAATCTTTTACCGGACCAAAAATACGCTCACAGAACAAACCATCACGCTCAGGTTTGTAAGTACGGTAGTTAATGGTTTCTGGTTTCAACACCTCACCGCTTGAACGCTCCAAAATAATCTCCGGAGACGATAAGCTAATCGTGATGGATGTGAAATTGCTTTTTAATTTATTATCCTTTTTGTAAGACATACTTATGTAAGGTTAAAGGCGTAGGGTTTAAGGTTTAGGGCGTAGGGTTTAAAACCTTTCACCTTATACCTTAAACCTTCTACCTTAATTAATCTAATGTAATATCTAAACCTAAACCGCGTAACTCATGTACCAATACGTTGAACGATTCTGGTACACCTGGTGTTGGTAGGTTTTCACCTTTAACAATGGCTTCGTAAGTTTTGGCTCTTCCGATTACATCATCCGACTTAACGGTTAAGATCTCCTGAAGAATATTAGCTGCACCAAATGCCTCTAATGCCCAAACCTCCATCTCACCAAAACGCTGACCACCAAACTGGGCTTTACCACCCAATGGTTGTTGTGTAATTAATGAGTATGGTCCGATTGAACGGGCGTGCATCTTATCATCAACCATGTGACCTAATTTCAACATGTAAATAATACCTACAGTTGTGGTCTGATCGAAACGCTCACCTGTTAAACCATTGTATAAGTAGGTTTTTCCTGAAGCAGGAACACCCGCTTTAGCAATCCACTCCTCTACCTCATCATGCGTAGCACCATCAAAAATCGGAGTCGCAAATTTAACACCCAATTCTTTACCGGCCCATGCCAATACGGTTTCGTAAATCTGACCAAGGTTCATACGTGAAGGTACACCCAGCGGGTTTAACACGATATCAACCGGGCTACCATCAGCTAAGAAAGGCATATCTTCATCACGTACAATACGTGCAACAATACCTTTGTTACCATGGCGACCTGCCATTTTATCACCTACTTTTAATTTACGTTTTTTAGCCACATAAACTTTTGCCATCTGTACGATTCCTGAAGGAAGCTCATCACCTACACTGATCGCGAATTTATCGCGTTTGTAAGCACCTAACTCTTCGTTAACACGGATTCCGTAGTTGTGAAGCAACATTTTAATCAGCTCATTTTTATCATCATCAGTAGTCCATTTGTTAGGGCTGATGTGTTCGTAATTAAGCTCGGCTAAAATTTTCTGCGTAAACTTAGCACCTTTGGCAACTAACAATTCTTTATAAATGTTATATACACCCTGCGATGTTTTTCCATTTACGATAGTGAATAATTTGTCAACTAATTCTGCCTTTAATTTTTCAGTGATATTGTTATATCCTTTGTCTAATTTCTCAATTGCCGATTTTTCCTCAGCTTTTGTAGTTTTCTTAGCACGGCTGAATAATTTAGTATCAATTACCACACCCTGGATAGAAGGAGGAGTTTTTAAAGACGCATCTTTAACATCACCTGCTTTATCACCAAAAATGGCGCGTAGTAATTTCTCTTCCGGTGAAGGATCAGACTCTCCTTTTGGCGTAATTTTACCAATTAAGATATCACCTTCTTTTACATCAGCACCAATACGGATAATACCGTTTTCATCAAGGTCTTTAGTAGCCTCTTCAGAAACGTTCGGGATATCTGGTGTTAATTCCTCTTCTCCACGTTTAGTATCACGTACTTCCAATTCAAACTCTTCGATATGCAATGAAGTAAAGACGTCGTCACGAACAATACGCTCGTTGATTACAATCGCATCCTCAAAGTTGAAACCTTGCCATGGCATGAACGCCACTTTCAAGTTTCTTCCTAAGGCCAATTCACCATTTTCGGTTGCATAACCTTCGCAAAGTACTTGTCCTTTTGTTACTTTCTGACCTTTCTTAACGATCGGTTTCAAGTTAATACAAGTATTCTGGTTGGTTTTTTTGAACTTAATTAAACGGTAAGTTTTGCTATCACCTTCAAATGAAACTAAACGATCATCTTCGTTACGCTCATATTTAATGGTAATTTCGTTAGCATCAACATATTCAACAACACCATCACCTTCTGCATTGATCAGGGTTCTTGAGTCACGTGCCACGCGGCCTTCCAAACCTGTACCCACAATCGGTGCTTCAGGACGTAACAACGGTACGGCCTGACGTTGCATGTTCGATCCCATCAAAGCCCTGTTCGCATCATCATGTTCCAGGAACGGAATCAACGAAGCAGCAATTGAAGTAATCTGGTTAGGTGCAACGTCCATCAAGTCTAATTTCTCAGGCTCAATGATCGGGAAGTCACCCTCATAACGTGCCTTAACACGCGGCGTGGTAAAATTACCTTTATCGTCATACTCTGCATTGGCCTGAGCAATGGTTTTACCATCTTCATCTTCTGCAGATAAATAAATAACGTCAGAATCTACAACAACTTTACCATCTTCAACACGTTTGTATGGTGTTTCAATGAAACCTAAATTGTTGATTTTTGCATGTACACAAAGTGACGAAATCAAACCAATATTCGGTCCCTCTGGTGTTTCAATCGTACATAAACGGCCATAGTGAGTGTAGTGAACGTCACGTACCTCGAAGCCGGCACGCTCACGTGATAAACCACCCGGACCTAAAGCCGACAAACGGCGTTTATGCGTGATCTCTGCCAATGGATTGGTTTGATCCATGAACTGAGATAGCTGGTTGGTACCAAAGAAAGAGTTAATTACTGATGATAACGTACGGGCGTTAATCAAATCAGTTGGTGTAAACACTTCGTTATCGCGAATGTTCATACGCTCACGGATGGTTCTGGCCATACGGGCTAAACCAACACCAAATTGTGCGTACAACTGCTCACCTACGGTACGTACACGACGGTTAGATAAGTGATCGATATCATCCACCTCTTCTTTAGAGTTGATCAACTTGATCAGGTATTTCACAATAGCGATAATATCAGCTTTTGTTAATACTTTAACCTCGTCAGGGGTATTCATTTTCAATTTTCGGTTGATGCGGTAACGACCAACATCTCCTAAATCGTAACGTTTATCTGAAAAGAATAAACGATCAATGATACCGCGGGCTGTTTCCTCATCAGGTGGTTCTGCGTTACGCAAAGCACGATAGATGTTTTCAACAGCTTCTTTTTCTGAGTTTGAGGTATCCTTTTGTAAGGTATTATATATAATGGTATAATCAGCCTGACTTGCGCCATCTTCTTTTGATAAGATGATGCTTTTTACGCCAGCTTCAATAACCATATCAATGTGTTCGTCTTCTAAAACGGTTTCTCTTTCAAGAATCACTTCATTACGGTCGATAGAAACTACCTCACCAGTATCTTCATCAACAAAATCTTCTACCCATTTTTTCAATACCCTTGCCGCCAGTTTACGACCGATATATTTCTTTAAACCCGATTTACTAACTTTCACTTCGTCAGCAAGATCAAAAAGCTCTAAGATATCTTTATCAGAATCGTAACCGATAGCACGTAATAAAGTGGTAACCGGGAATTTTTTCTTACGATCGATATAAGCATACATCACGTTATTAACGTCTGTAGCAAACTCGATCCATGAACCTTTGAAAGGAATTACACGTGCAGAGTACAATTTGGTTCCGTTAGTGTGACGGCTCTGGCCGAAGAACACGCCTGGAGAACGGTGTAATTGCGAAACGATAACACGTTCTGCACCGTTGATTACAAATGTACCTTTTGGTGTCATATACGGGATTGTACCTAAATACACATCCTGGATAATGGTTTCAAAATCTTCATGTTCTACATCATTACAAGAAAGCTTCAGCTTTGCTTTTAATGGAACATTGTAGGTTAATCCACGCTCAATACACTCGTGTATATCATAACGTGGCGGATCAACAAAATAATCAAGAAACTCTAATACGAAGATATTTCTTGAATCTGTTATTGGAAAGTTTTCAGCAAACACTTTAAACAAACCTTCGCTAGAGCGATCGTCTGATGTGGTATCTATCTGGAAAAATTCTCTGAATGATTGCAATTGCACATCCAGAAAATCCGGATAGTCTATAATGTGCTTACTTGTTGCAAAATTTACTCTTTGTTCGACTGTCTTTGCCAATGGACTAAAAGATTTTAGTTTAAGAATAAACTATTTGTTTGGTTCGAATTTCAAACAGACTCATTAACCAAACAAAATGAGGTGTTTATAAACAGGTAAAGACACCGACATTTTCAGTCGGTGTCTAATACATTTTTAGCTTAGCTAAGTTAAGTGATTACTTAATCTCAACTACTGCTCCAGCTTCTTCTAATTGTTTTTTAAGAGCTTCTGCTTCGTCTTTAGCAACACCAGCTTTTAATTCTTTTGGTGCTCCGTCTACTAAGTCTTTAGCTTCTTTCAAACCTAAACCAGTTAAGTCTTTAACAAGTTTTACAACTGCTAATTTCTGACCACCAGCTTCTTTTAAGATTACATCAAAAGATGTTTTTTCTGCAGCAGCAGCAGGTGCATCACCACCAGCAGCAGGACCAGCAACTACAGCAGCAGCTGCAGGCTCAATACCATACTCATCTTTTAAGATTTGAGCTAATTCATTAACTTCTTTAACTGTTAAGTTTACCAATTGCTCAGCAAACGCTTTTAAATCTGCCATTTTATTAAGATTTTAAAAATTTACGTAAAAATAATTGTGTTTAATTTGCGAACTTAAGGTGTCCGTTAACCTTCTCTTTCCTGAAGAGTTTTAACAATTCCTGCAATTTTGCTACCGCCTGACTGAAGTGCAGATAGAACATTTTTAGCTGGTGATTGTAATAATCCAACGATATCTCCGATAAGCTCTTCTCTTGATTTCAAGCTTACCAAGTTATTCAATTGGTCATCGCCAACATATACTGATGAATCTATGAACGCTGCTTTAAGCACAGGTTTATCAGATGTTTTTCTCAAAGCTTTAATTAGCTTAGCCGGAGCATTAGCTGTTTTTGAGAATAATAATGATGATGAACCTTTAAGCGCTTCGTATATCTCAGAAGCATCGCCATCTAAACCTTCAATCGCTTTGCGGATTAAAGAGTTTTTAGCAACCTTCATTACGATATCGCCTTCAAAACATTTGCGACGGATGTTATTGATCTGCTCAACAGAAAGGCTGGAAGTATCAGCAATATAAAAATTGCCAAATTCCTGCATTTGTCCTTGTAGTTCTAAAACTACTTCGTTTTTTTCTTCTCTGTTCATGATTAGATCCCCGCTACTGATTTTGTTTCAATTGCAATTCCAGGACTCATTGTTGAAGACACGTGAATGCTCTTAAAATAAGTTCCTTTTGCAGCAGATGGTTTTAATTTAGAAATTACTTGAATAATCTCAAGTGCATTCTCATAAATTTTGTCTGCTGGGAATGATACTTTTCCTATCGAGGCGTGTATGATACCCGTTTTGTCTACTTTAAAATCAATTTTACCTGCTTTAACCTCTGTTACAGCTTTACCAACTTCGTTGGTTACTGTTCCAGATTTAGGGTTAGGCATTAAGTTCCTTGGTCCTAAAACACGTCCCAATTTACCTACCTTAGCCATACAAGCTGGTGTAGTGATAATAATGTCTACATCGGTCCAACCACCTTCAATTTTAGCTACATACTCGTCTAAACCTACGAAGTCTGCGCCAGCTGCTTTTGCTTCTTCTTCCTTATCAGGAGTTACCAAAGCTAAAACACGTACAGTTTTACCTGTTCCGTGTGGTAAAGTAGCAATACCACGTACCATTTGATTGGCTTTACGCGGATCTACACCTAAAGATACATCAATATCAACTGAAGCATCGAATTTAGTAGTAGTGATTTCTTTTACCAAAGCAGCAGCATCCTTCAAAGTATAAGCTTTACCAGCTTCTATTTTAGCATGTGCCTTTTTTTGATTTTTAGTTAATTTCGCCACTGTTGTAAACTGTTTTTTAATTAATTGTTCCAGGGTGCGTCACCAGAAACGGTGATTCCCATACTGCGTGCTGTTCCAGCAACCATACTCATTGCTGATTCGATTGTAAATGCATTTAAATCAGGCATTTTATCCTCAGCAATAACTTTAATCTGGTCCCAGGTCACCGACCCAACTTTCTTACGGTTAGGCTCAGCAGAACCACTCTGTAATTTAGTAGCATCTTTTAACTGGATAGCTACCGGAGGGGTTTTGATGATGAAATCGAATGACTTATCAGCATAAACAGTAATTACAACTGGCAATACTTTACCTGCTTTATCTTGGGTACGAGCGTTGTATTGTTTGCAAAACTCCATAATGTTCACCCCTTTAGCACCTAATGCAGGCCCTACTGGTGGCGATGGATTTGCCGCTCCGCCTTTGATCTGTAATTTGATCATTGCACTGACTTCTTTTGCCATTTTGTGTTTTTTGTTTATTTAAAACTCAATGTTAAATATTGGAAGCATGTAACATTTATTTTCCTTTATGTTCCTATAAAACCAAAAGGACTGCAAAGATATGGATAATCTTGCAGTCCTACAATAGTTTAAGCAAAATATATTTTGTTTATAAAAATCGATTTTTTATTGAATCAGCCTAAATTATTAAGCGCTACACTAAATAAAGCTTTCCATAGAATCTAAAGTAACAATTACTCATTCCCTAGTTTTAAAGGAGCGAGTATAACACACTCAAACGAATCAAGATATTTACTTTTAAACTTTAAAATATCGAGAACGGCGTAATTTGAACTACGCATTGTTTTATAAATTTTTCTCCAATCTTCAACCGGTACAGTTAATGAAAGTTCTCCGTCACCCCCTACACATCCTCTACCATAAAACAATACAATCGGCAGGATAAATGTGTTTTTCGAAAAATATTTCAAATCAGACTCACGAGTACTCCAATGACCATTAGAAGATTCTATAGCTTTTTCCAAACCTTTTTTAATCACTTCTGGAGTCTTTTCAGAGAGCGCCAGCTCAACTATTTTGCCATTCGCCGAAACTTTAAATTTCATAAATACTGTAGTGTACAAGCACAGGGTGTCAAGTGTCTTTTCCTTTAACTTATAATTTACAGAAATATAATTACTGATATCAGAAACATTTAAAGACGTTAATGTTGCTAAAGTACCTTGAGCTTTTGAGCTAAAAGTAAGTATACAAAATATACTGATGATAAATATTATTGTTTTCATAAAATTTTTGATCCAATTATTTTGACCACGATTGGGGAAACAATTTAAGCATTTCTGAATGCCGGTGTTCATGATATATAGTAGCTACTGCATGTTGCTCTGACCTAATCCCGGCTAAATCCGTATTGAAGGTAGTAGTTAAAGTCATTACACTCCTTACCCACGCTCAACATGAGAGATGTATTATTTCCCTTTAAAATATATAGTAAACAAATTACTCAATTCTAAAATAGCTTTCCTACCTTTTCGACCAGGACATTTTTCGTTATAGTAATCTGGTGCATAAAAGAATAATTCTTTGATTTTATCTTTGGTAATGAGATGAAGATAAATTTGACCTCCATCCGATATTGCAAATCCATTCTGTTTCACGTCACACCCTTCTCCATCAATTTTATCATCGTTAACATCCCACATTTTTAATTTTGAGGATTTTTCCCAAAATTGCTTCAAACTATCTAAGCTTAAATATGTCGGCTGAAAAAAAACATTAATATCAACGGGTATAAAATATATCAGGTTTCCGTTATTTTCTAAAAAAGCATCTCTAAATGCTTTTGGAATTTCTCTCAATTTAGGGCCAAGCGTTGTATTAGTTTTATAAATATATGTTGATATCGTATCGTTAACCTTACTTAAAATCTTGTATTCAATATAAAATTTATTTGCCGATGAAATAATATATGTGCTGTCAGCATGTTTTTGAAAAAATTTGTGCATGGGGGTAATACCGCTATTATTCTGGGATTTAACTGTTGAAGAAAAAAAACAAAAAGCAATTAAATAAATTATAACTCTCATATTATTACTTTTTAGGGCATGGTGGTGTACTATTATCAGCAATTCCATAGTAATGCGCATTATCTAGGCCTTTAATTGTAGAAAAATCCATTACTTCTGTTGTCCCTACGATTTTAAAGGAATTATTCTTATAACTTTCATTCCATAAAGAGGTGCCTTGAACTCCTCCCCAGGCTAGGGCAGTAGCATCTTTTAGATCCAGATCAGGGTATATTGACTTCATGATATTCACAAATGGAACAATATAGTCCTTGGAAATCTCTTCATGGTTCTGTCCATGCTGAAGTGTGTTTCCAGCTTTATATTGCAGGTATGCATGCAAGCTCTCATGAATTATGGTTGCAACGGTGTATTCTTGAATTGCATTACTTAAAGCACTTTCATTCAATATGATTGAACAAGTAAAAATACCTGCATTGTAATTATACCCTGTAGTTTTGCCATTAACCGGTTTCCCATTTTTATCGAATAGTTCTGGCACATTCCTAAAGCTAACTTTTAGTTGATTATCTTCTGATTATTTACCTTAATAAACTGACAAAAGAGCCACATAGCTTTCCCCCTGGCATAACTACTTTCGGCAGTTATATAACTGATGCATAAGCATATAAAGTCAACATCAGTATATTTTCAGGTAAATAATGGTTTTATCTTAAAATAAAATGTTTATATTCTTTCAAAGTTAATTGATATGCTTGATAAAGCCATGAACAATTGGTTGGTACAAAACTATGGGTTTAGATGAGTTTATTATTGGATATAGTTTTTCAAGTTGTTTGAGCAAGCCAGAACTGTAGTCCAACATTCCATCCTTGCTATTGTAGTGGTAAAAGGTTAAAACAACTATTTTATTTGCATATTCCTTAAAAGGGATGGTAATGGATTTGAACAACTTTACTTTTCGGCTATCTAACATAAAAATGTCACGAACTTCAGGATCTATTCTATCAGAAAAGTAAAGCGTGTCTATTAAGCCATTAGTATTAAACGAAATACCCATGCTGTAGATATACGCATGATTTTCTTTAGTATCAAAAAGCCTGTCGGATGTGCTTTTAAACAAATAATATTCTATTACCTTCTCAAAGGATGGCTTTTTCTCTTGAGCTTGGCAAATGAAAACACCAAGACTTAAAAATATGAGTATATTTGTTCGCATGTTGATTTTGATTAAGGTGTGCAATATGTTCCTAATTTATTTACTGCAGTTTTAGATTTGTGACGATTGTTAATATCTACAATTTGAGTACGCTGATTGGCAGTTAAGTTAGATGTATAAAGCGTCGTTTTTTGTAATCCTCCCCAGCTTAATGCCCAAGCTTCTTCTGTACTGAGACTGGGGAATGCAACCCTCAGTGCACCCGTCATTAAAAACACGTATTTATTCGCCATTTCTTCGTGATGATCTGGTATTATATATGTTTCGTTACCATCCTTATTAAAATGGCCTTCCAGATAAGCATGTAAAATTTCATGGTACACGGTAGCCAACGTATATTCCTGAGAACTATTAGGCAGCGTATTTTTGTTTAATTCAATAGTAAACTCTGTTGAAGTGGTAGATCCCCTTTTTTGCTGACCATCCACATCAGCTGGCAATGTTGTGACATCTATGAAAGATATATTCAAACTCTCATATTGTATAGTCCCCCCAAACGTCTCATTTAACATATTTTTAATACTTGTATTTGCGCTTAAAGCTTTTGCAAGCTGAGCTTTGATACATGCATTTTTAACACTATCTATAATATCTCTTTTACATTCGGTTAAACCAGTATTCCCGCCAATACAACCGCAGTTAGGATCTATAAAAGCACTACCATTGATATCCCAGTTACAGTCAATATAATAGGTTGGATATTCACCGGGATCTACCTGCTCTTCATCTATCGGGTGATAGCCTCCCCCGCCATCACTTCCGGTACCTGATCCACCCTCACCAAAACAATATGTTTCAGCGCCAAAAAATCTGGGAGACATGTATCCATCCACACCTACCGAACCCCAGTGTTCTATGGTTATACAATAATCTGAACGCTTATAACTTTCATAATTATAGGTAACTGCCTGTTTTAAATAAACAGAGGTATATTCTAATGAATCATTGAAAGCAAAAGCCCTGTTAAATTTTCCGCTCCAATCTTCAACAACCGCAACTCCCTTAAATGATTTTGCACCGGGCTTTTCTATATCAGTAGGTAAGAGCGTTATCCATTCTACATGCATTTTTTGCTTTTTATCTTGATATAGCATTAGATAACTGGTTTTGTTTAAATAGCTTTTATAACTACCGTTGGTAGGTTTCGTCAAGATATTGCCTGCAAATTGAATAGGTACAATAACTGCATCACCTAAAGATATTTTTTTAATAACAGCTTTTTCCCAAACCGGTCTTTTGATTAAACTGTGTCTAAAATTAGGATCATCTGGAATAAGGAGACTTTTACTCAAAATTTCTTCCTCAAAATAACTTTTGGCTTCAGCAATAATTTCTTTTGAGTTTCGATTTATTGATGAACCTCTATCCTTTCTACAAGAATAGATAATAATGGTTGTAGTGAACAACAACGTTAAAGCCAGTAGGTAAGACTTGAACAAGAGGTAATTTTTACTCATTTTGTTAATTTAGATGTTAATAAGACTAATCATTATTTGAGAGATGAGATTAAACGAATATAGCAATAAATTTTATACTGCAAATTAACTGTACGTTTGGGGATACGAAAACAAAATCTATATAACGCAAAAAAGCTTTCCCTTTTGAGGAAAGCTTTTCTTAATATCTCAATAATTTTTTATTCTTTTTCTACCTGCATGTAGTTAAGTTCCAGTGGCGTTTTACGACCAAAGATTTTAACCATTACTTTCAGTTTTTTCTTCTCTTCGTTTACCTCTTCGATAATACCTGAAAAACCATTGAAAGGTCCGTCCATTACCTTGATACCTTCGCCCACGTAGTAAGGAACATTCATCGTTTCTCCTTGCTCGCTCATCTCATCAACCACACCTAAAATACGGTTCACTTCTGCCTGGCGCATTGGGATTGGGTTACCAGCTTTATCGCCTAAGAAACCGATTACACTGTTTATGCCTTTAATGATATGCTCTAATTCTCCATCTAATGTAGCTTCGATTAAAACATAACCCGGATAAAAGTTACGTTCTTTGGCAATTTTTTTACCATCTTTCATTTGGTAATATTTTTCCATTGGTATTAAAACCTGTGGAACCAAATGAGAGAAACCTAAACGGCTGATCTCAGCATCAATGTACTGTTTTACTTTCTTTTCCTTACCGCTAACCGCCCTTACAACGTACCACTTTAGATCGCTCATTAGTAAATATTAATTAGAAAGTGATTTATAAAAAGTATCTAACACAAATGTAGATCCTTTATCCATTGCAAAAATAACCAATGCAATAATTAAAGAAGCTACCAATACCAAGATTGCAGAACTTTGCAGTTCGCCCCAGGTAGGCCATGTAACCTTATTGGTCATCTCATCGTACGATTCTTTTATAAACTCAACTACTTTAGCCATATCAAATTATTGAATGAATGAATGAGTAAATGAGTGGATGATATTACCTGAAAACCCAGTTTCAAATTCAATCATTCACTCATTCTGGTACTCAATCAATATTAAGCACGGGAACAAGGATTCGAACCCTGATCAAAGGTTTTGGAGACCTCTATTCTACCGTTGAACTATTCCCGTGTATTTAAAAAAGAGCTAGCCTGAACCAGCTCTTTTTGTATTGTTATAGCTTAAAAATTAAGCTAAGATTTCAGTTACCTGACCAGCACCTACTGTTCTACCACCTTCACGGATAGCGAAACGTAGACCTTTCTCCATTGCAATCGCGTTAATTAATTTAACAGTGATTGTAACGTTATCACCTGGCATAACCATTTCTGTTCCTTCAGCTAGTGAGATCTCACCAGTTACGTCTGTGGTACGGAAATAGAATTGAGGACGATATTTGTTGAAGAATGGAGTGTGACGACCACCTTCAGCTTTTGATAATACATAGATCTCAGCTTTGAAATCAGTGTGAGGAGTTACTGAACCTGGTTTACAGATTACCATACCACGACGGATATCAGTTTTCTCAATACCACGTAACAATAAACCTACGTTATCACCAGCTTCACCGTAGTCTAAGATTTTACGGAACATTTCCACACCAGTTACGGTAGATTTTAAGTTCTCAGCACCCATACCTAAGATCTCAACCGGATCTCCAGAGTTGATTACACCACGCTCAATACGACCAGTAGCAACAGTACCACGACCAGTAATTGAGAATACGTCTTCAACAGGCATTAAGAAAGGAAGATCAGTTAAACGTGGAGGAATTGGAATGTAGCTATCTACAGCATCCATTAATTCCATGATTTTACCAACCCACTTAGCATCTCCGTTTAATCCACCAAGTGCAGAACCTTGGATTACAGGAATATCATCACCTGGGAATTCGTAGAATGATAATAATTCACGAACTTCCATTTCTACTAGTTCTAATAATTCTGGATCATCAACCATATCCACTTTATTCATGAATACAACCAATGAAGGTACACCAACCTGACGAGCCAATAGGATGTGCTCACGAGTTTGTGGCATTGGACCATCAGTAGCAGCAACAACGATAATTGCACCGTCCATCTGAGCAGCACCAGTAACCATGTTTTTCACGTAATCCGCGTGACCTGGACAGTCAACGTGTGCATAGTGACGGTTAGCTGTTGAATACTCAACGTGAGCTGTATTGATTGTAATACCTCTTTCTTTTTCCTCTGGAGCAGAGTCAATTGAATCGAATGAACGTGCCTCAGTTAAACCAGCATCAGCTAAAACTTTTGTAATAGCCGCTGTTAAAGTTGTTTTACCGTGATCCACGTGACCGATTGTACCGATGTTTAAGTGCGGTTTACTGCGGTCAAATTTTTCTTTTGCCATTTTATTTATAACTAATTAGTAGGTTAACTTTTTATTATTTTTTATTAATTGTTTTGATGCAATGCAACACAAAAAACCTTGTCTACCCTGCATATTAACAGATTTAACAAAGCTTTATTATTCCTGAGCCAAAGATGGGACTTGAACCCACGACCTCTTCCTTACCAAGGAAGTGCTCTACCGCTGAGCTACTTCGGCTTTTTAGTTTCCAGTTTCAGCATTCAGTTTCAGCAAAAAACACTAAACTGACAACCGTTAACTGCTCACTTTATTTTTGGAGCGGAAGACGAGGTTCGAACTCGCGACCTATAGCTTGGAAGGCTATCGCTCTACCAACTGAGCTACTTCCGCTTTTAAAACTAGTGATTGATTGAATGAAAGAATGAGAGATTTATTCTGCCATTAAAACATTTGGTCATTCATTTAAAGTGTGGGGAGAGAAGGATTCGAACCTTCGAAGTCTTACGACAACAGAGTTACAGTCTGTCCCATTTGGCCGCTCTGGTATCTCCCCGTTTTTTACTTTAAAATGCTAACACTTTAACATAAAAAGAGCCTCCTATCGGAATCGAACCAATGACCTACTGATTACAAGTCAGTTGCTCTACCAGCTGAGCTAAGGAGGCTTTAAATTTTCTGCAATGATACGAAAAATCTTCATTTTTCATACTATTAACGTGTTTTTTTAAAACTTTTATCTTTTCACAGAACTATCCTTTTCTTCCTGGCCTAACACCGTTTCCGAAAGGGAATGCAAATATACACACTTATATTTCACTTCAAAATAATTTTGAAAAAAAATAATGAAGTTATTTAGATCAAAGCCTACCATACACCTCAAGGAGCTTCATAATCAATCTCTTAAAATCGAATATTTTTTTCTTTTATTTTGCAGCCACTTTTCTTCTAAATGGGATTAAGATCTATAATCCCAATCATTAACAGAAAATAAAAAATAGATTAACTTCATTAAAAGCTAAATTTCATTTGCCAAGGACGATTTTTTCATGGAGAATTGCATAGAAAATTAAAATTGGTTTATAGAAACTGTACCGAATAGCTTCCGATTTCGTTTAATTATCATTACCCTAAACTGATCGCTATCCACCTGAATTCGATTAATAAAGCTTTAATTTGGGTTATTAGGCACATTGCATGAATGGTCGTCAACCTGAACTTCCGCCCGGTCAGTCGGACGGGTGTTTCAGGGTCTTGATAGCAAGGAGGTTTAACATAAAAAAAGAGCGGTGCATTAAACTGCGCCACTCTTTTACATTTTTTATAATGAAATGATTTTACTAATAATCAGTCGCTTCAATCTCACTTAAAATTGCTTTGTGCTCACTTAATTTTGCACGTGTTTTATCTTTATGTTTAGTAATCTGCTTTCTTAACGACTCGATGGCCAGATCGGTGGCTTCTTCAAATGATTTACATTGTTCCTTCGCGAAGAGGGTACCTCCGGGTACAATGAGTTTGATCTCACTGATCTTATTCGCCTCGTCCTCTACGTTCTCTAACTTTAAATACACTTCTCCGCTAATGATCTGGTCAAAAAACTGATCAAGCTTATTGGCTTTTTTCTGTATAAAATCTAACAACTTACTATCTGCATTGAAGTGGATTGATTGAACTCCGATTTTCATTTTTCCTCCTTTTTTTATGCCTTTGGATGGGCTTGTTTATAAATTGTTTTTAATCTTTCGATCGAATTGTGGGTGTAAACCTGGGTAGCCGCTAAACTGGCATGCCCCAGAAGTTCTTTAATCGCATTTAGATCTGCACCTGCATTTAACAGGCTGGTGGCATAGCTATGCCGCAACACATGGGGGCTTTTCTTTTCATTGGTTGATACATGGTTTAGGTATAAGGTAACAATACGGTATATTAATTTAGGATAGGCCGCTGCACCTGTATTGGTAACGATTAATATTAGCAAATTGTTATCAAAGTTTTGCAACTTTTTTAGTTCGATGTAAGTATTTAGCTGATTGATAAGCTGTTTATTTATCGGCACAATCCGCTCTTTGTTTCTCTTACCCAATACCTTTATCGTTCCTGAATAAAGATCGATATCGGTATCTTTCAACTGCAATAGTTCAGTTAAACGCATACCCGTTCCAAAAAGCAGTTCAATCACCAGATGGTCGCGAACAGAAGGGAAACTTTCATCGAAGTAATGTTGAGAATCCAGTAAATGATCCATTTTCTGTGCATCCACAAAAACAGGAAGCCTTTTGGGTATTTTTGGCGCCTTAATTAAAACTGCAGGATTTTGATCAATCTCTCCAGACCTGTGTAAAAACTTGTAAAAGCTGCGTAAAGCAGAGATTTTTCTGTTAATGGTATTTTCTGATTGCCCCTCTTCCATCAGTTCAACCAGATAATCGCGAAGCTGTTGATGTTTAACTTCGGTAATATCCATCCCTGATGCCTGGATAAATAGTTCAAACTGATCTAAATCCTTTTGGTAAGCGGTAATGGTATGCTGGGAATAGCGCTTCTCGTGAGTTAAATAGGTAATAAAACTTTTTTGCAACATTCAATAAGGTTTTATGGGGCATTGACATGAAGTTACAAATAGTTTTGATATAAAGAAATCACTAACGAATTGTTTATTGTAAGTTTTTGATTTTCCATTAAAACAAAAAATCCTCCTGATTTAACATCAGAAGGACTTTAACGTATTTATATCTTAAACAACTATGCAGTTGTATCTTGATTCATATTCTGAATGTAAACAGCATGTTTAATTTCAGTACGGCGGGCAACGGATTTTTTCTCATATGCCTGGCGACTACGTAGTTCTCTCAATACACCAGTTTTTTCAAACTTTTTCTTGAAACGTTTAAGGGCTTTATCTAATGATTCGCCGTCTTTAATGTTGATAATGATCATAACGCTGAAATACCTCCTCTCGTGGTTTTTAATTCTCCGTGTTATCGGGGCTGCAAATGTAAGCAAAATATTGAAAACGAGAAAGATTTTATAAAAAGAAATATTATTTCAATCATTGATTAAACTAAACTGTTGTTTAACTACATTTATATAAACATTATACTTTATGACAAGAGGTAAAAAGTTAGGCTCTATTATCGCCGTTATTGTAGTCGTTATACTCATAGCAGTGTGCTACTATCGGTATTTCTTTGTTTTTGGAGAAGGCGTGAAAGCAGGCGAGTTAAATTATGTAGTGAAGAAAGGCTATTTGATTAAAACGTATGAAGGCAAATTAATCCAAAGTGGCATAAAATCGCGACAGGCGGGAACCCTTCAGAACAACGAATTTGAATTTTCTATCGCCAATAAGGAAATCGCAGAGAAAATGATGGCCAATAGCGGCAAGTTTTATGAGTTACATTACAAAGAATATAAACATACTTTGCCATGGCGCGGGTTTAGCGTTTATGTGGTAGATAGCATCTTAACCTCTAAAGATTTACCTGAATAGGTTTAGGATTTAGGGTTTAGGGTTTAGGGTTTAGGGTTTAGGGTTTAGGGTTTAGGGTTTAGGGTTTAGGGTAAATTGTTATTTTGAGGTTTAGTTTTAACCTAACACCATAAACCTTCCACCTCCTAACCTTTTTTAGGCACCTTTGCTCCTGCTTTTCTGGCTTCCGATAACCCGATAGCAATCGCCTGCTTTTTGGAAGTCACTTTTTTACCTGATCCGCTCTTAAGCTTACCTTCTTTCATTTCGCGCATGGTTTCTTCTACTTTCTCACCAGCTTTTTCTGAATATTTTGCCATTTTATCGTTTATTAGTTCAGTTGTCATTTGTTCATTGCTAACTGCCAATCGCCAACTGAAAACTGTTAATGTCTTTAATCTTTAGTCTTTAATAAAAACATTACATCCAGACGGGAGGTTTTAAAATTTTCAGCAAAAAAAATCCGGAGGTGGTTAAGCGCTCCGGATTACTCATAATATATTTGGTTTTTAATAAGGTTTAAGACTTAAGGTATATGGTTTAGGGTATGGGCTTTAGTTATTGCCATTAGCCTTACCTATACCTTTTACCCTCTATCTCGATAATACTTCACGGGCAATCACAATCTTTTGTATTTCTGAGGTGCCCTCTCCTATGGTACATAATTTACTATCACGATAAAATTTCTCTACCGGAAAATCTTTAGTATAACCATAGCCACCAAATATCTGAACGGCATCTGTGGCTACCTTGACCGAAACCTCCGAAGCAAAGTATTTTGCCATAGCTGATTCCTTCGTCATAGGTAGATGCCTGTTCTTTAAATCAGCGGCCTGGCGGATCAATAGCTCCGCAGCTTCAATTTCTATGACCATATCCGCAAGTTTGAAACTAATGGCCTGGAAGCTGGATATCGGCTGCCCAAATTGTTGCCGCTGTTTCGAATAGGCTGCCGCAGCATCAAAAGCACCTTTTGCTATGCCTAAGGCTAATGCAGCAATAGAAATCCTTCCGCCGTCCAAAACCTTCATAGCCTGTTTAAAACCTTCGCCAACATTACCCAGCAGATTGGCTTTGGGTACACGGCAATTATCAAAAATCATTTCTGTAGTTTCTGATGCCCTCATGCCGAGTTTATTTTCTTTTTTCCCGGCAGTAAAACCCGGTGTACCACGTTCTACTACAATGGCTGAGATCCCTTTCGAACTTCCCTGCTCGCCTGTCCTAACCATCACCACCGCAATATCACCACTTTTGCCATGAGTAATCCAGTTTTTTGCACCATTTATAATGTAATCGTCGCCATCTTCAACAGCAGTAGTCATCATTCTTAAGGCATCAGAGCCGGTATTAGACTCGGTTAATCCCCAGGCACCAATCCATTCGGCCGTGGCCAGTTTAGGCAGCCATTTTTGTTTCTGTTCTTCGTTGGCAAATGCCAGAATGTGGCCGGTACATAAAGAGTTATGCGCGGCCAATGACAGGCCGATCGAACCACAAACCCGCGCCACTTCCACTATCACATCCACATATTCCTGATACCCTAAACCTGAACCACCATATTCTTCAGGAACCAAAACGCCCATCAACCCTAATTCTCCGAGCTGCTTAAACAATTCTATAGGAAAATGCTGTGCTTCATCCCACTCCATTATATGTGGACGGATGTTTTTCTCTGCAAAATCGCGGACCATAGCCTTTATGCTTTGCTGAGTTTCTGTTTCTGAAAAATTGAAGCTTACGCTCATTAAATATATGTTTTTATAGTTAGTTGAGGCAATTATAAACAATTATTTGATAGTTAGTTACCATTAAATATTTGCGCCATTATAGAATGAAATGGTATTCGGTTCAATAAGTTTATCGGTTAATTTTAAACCTTGAAAATTAAGAAAGAAAATTTTTTCTACTTTTTTGCAACGATGACTGAATATTTCGAAAAATAGGTTTCAATTGAATAAGGATAAAATATTAACGGTCTTAAATCTTTAAATACGGGTTTTGCTTTCCAAATGAAAAATATATTTTCATTTTCAGGAAAGCAGGTCCGGAAGCGTTTAGGCTGCTTCAGTCCCGCTTTCGCTTATAGTCCTCGCTGCGCTGTGGGCTATTCCGCTTAATCGGGTTTAGGTGGCCCGGCCGGTAAGGAGATTGGGGGTTGCAAAGCGCAAAATTTACTATGCCTTTAAAATT
>NZ_CAJYOJ010000018.1 GCF_913776295.1 uncultured Pedobacter sp. | reverse complement strand
GATTGGGCTACAAAAATTCGCTGAAATAAATATTGGATGGAGAATCAAAAATATCCCTGAAACTTAGCAAAAGATGTGTCCACACGGTAGAATGAAGAATCGGGAGCATTCGTTTTATCGGGTTTAGGTGGCACAGCCGGCAAGGCGATTAGGGGCTGTAATACGCAGGAATAACGTCTTTCTGAATTATGCTATATCTTTCAATAGCAACAAAGGCCTTCTGGATATAAACCTGATTGAAATGTAAAGCCCACAGCGCAGCGAGGACTTGTAATGAAAAGCAGGACTAACTTTAAAACAAACCACAGCAATTGCTTTCCAAAAAAAATCAGCGCATTAAATTCTTTCTTTTTCCGTCATTGCGAGGAGGAACGACGAAGCAATCTTACGACGATCGCTATTAATCTATCTTTTAGATTACTTCGTCGGCTGAAAAAGCCTTCTCGCAATGACGATTTTGTGCAGATGACAGATCACTTAAACACTATATTCCGGCTTCCAAACCTGTTTATTGCCGCTATAAATCGCTTCGTTACACATGGCCACGCATATAGCGGCCTGGGTTCCGGTATTGATGTTCGAGGCAGGCTCTTTCCTGGTCGTTATTGATTTATAAAATTCATCCAAGGCGTAATTTGTACCATCTATGGTTGGCTGATCCAAAATCGGGATTCCCCCGTCTTTATTGACCACAATTTTGGTTGCCCCTGTTACGCCATCCACAATCCCCAATTCTTTTCTGGTATTCGCTTCAGGATAAAATAAGCCGGTATTGGTGAGCAGAGAAACAGAGCCCTTTGTCCCTTTTATTTTAAACAAGTAACCGTCATGCGCATTGCCACAAGTGGCCCCGAAGTTGCCGATCATTCCTCTTTCGTTATAACGGAGAATGGCCTGAATATTATCATAGGTTTCGCGACCATCTTTAAATACATCTATCCCTCCTGAGCCCATAATTTCATCGGGCTGGGTTTCGAAAGCCCAGTTGATAAAATCGATCTGGTGCGAGAGCAGTTCGGCGGCCAAGCCACCAGAATACTCCTTATACATTCTCCAATTGATTTTGCGCTCTAATGCCGCA
Organism: uncultured Pedobacter sp.; assembly: GCF_913776295.1. Lineage (GTDB taxonomy): Bacteria > Bacteroidota > Bacteroidia > Sphingobacteriales > Sphingobacteriaceae > Pedobacter. The sequence continues at coordinate 29,703 of NZ_CAJYOJ010000018.1, read as the reverse complement.
TCCGGAACAGCCCTGCGCCAGTTACCGTTACGGTCCCAGCGACAATCAATCTGACTAACCTTACCCAAATAACCACTCTGGATCATCTCTTTTACCTTGAAATACAATGGCGAATAACGGTATTGATAACCCACCTGAAAAACCTGGTCAGGATGTTGTTTAACCAGTTTCTTAAGCTCAATAGCCTGGGCAATATTGTAGGTCATGGTTTTTTCTACATACACGTGTTTACCGGCCAGCACGGCATCTTTGGCAATTTTGTAATGTTCGCTTAAAGGTGTGGCAATAAAAACCGCATGAATGGTTCTATCTTCTAAAATTTTATGGTAATCTTTTACGGCTTTGGCAGCAGCAGGAACATATTTTTCGGTTTCCTTAAGCCTGAAATCGAGTAAATCGCAATATGCATTAATTTTATATTTTGCAGGCATAGACTTAATGACCGACAAGACACCCTTACCGCGATCGCCACAACCAATCATGGCCACATTAATAATTTCATCAGCTGCTAAACTGGCGAAACCCTGATTGCCCAGCAGTAAACCGGAACCTATCAGGGCTGATGTTTTAACAAAAGATCGACGATGCATGATATGTTAATATTTTATCTTTTTAAAATGATGATTTGGAGCGCTAATTAATGCTGCTATTAAAGTCTAGTCCCGCCAATGCTGCAATCTTTTTGTTCTAGGTCGCTGCTATATGATCGAACATGCAACAAAAAGTATTTCCGCGTATGTCGGGGCTAATTAACCTGCGTTAGTACTCATGGATAAGTTAGCTATCCTAAAGCCTGGCGTGGGTGTTAGAAAAAGCGATACCATGGACCACCGTATTGAACCACGCTCATTTTCAAATCAAAAACTTATAAAGTCTTGATTTTAATCGTTCTGAAATCTACCTTATTGCCATGGTCCTGTAGCAGGATATGCCCTTTTGGCGCTTCCCCAAAATTTTTCCAATTTTTATATTTACTAATGGCCACGAGTTTTCTAAATTCTGCTGATCCACGCGTATATTCCAACACTTTAATGCCATTTAAATAATGTTCCACTTTGTTATCAGGATAAACGACCACACGGCCATTGTTCCAGCTGCCGATGGGACGCAGGTAACGAGGTTCTTTTTTCGAAGTCATTAAATCGTACAGGGATGCCAAAGTGCGGTTTCCATCTCTGCCCAATTTAGCATCGGGATGTAAGTCATCGTCCAAAACCTGGTATTCCAAACCAATGGCCGAACCTGCATTATTTTCGCTCAGGGTAACAAAATATTTCACACCGCTATTGGCTCCGGGTGTAAGCTTAAACTCAAACGATAAATCAAAAGCGGCATATTCATCTTTAGTAACAATATCGCCACCATTGGTTGATTCTGCACCTCCTGAAGGCTCAACGCTGATTATGCCATCAGCGATTTTCCATCCTTTGGCAGGAAAAGCAGTTTTATAGGCCCCAACCCAGCCTGCATTGCTTTTACCATCAAATAACAGTTTATAGCCTTCCGATTTTTCGTAAGCAGATAAAGTGTTTGGCATTAAATTAACAGTATAAATGCCTTTTGGAAAAGCTTTGGCTTTCAGTCCTTCAGTTTGAATGTTGATATTTTTGAAGTAAACTTTCTTGCCATCGTTATCGAAATTATTGCCAATACCATGAACCTGTAAGCCAATAAAGCCCGATTGATCCAAAGTATCAATTACATAAGCAACAGGCCTTCCATTTACCCAGGTTTTGGTTTCGTTACCGATACATTCTATCCTGTAATGGTTAAATTCATTCTTTTTATACAATGGTTTTGCAGAAGGGTTAAGTTCTAAAGGATAAAGCCACAATCTTCTGGCCTCATCATAAATCCCACCGGTCCATGCCCGCGGTGTAGGATCAATTTCAACCTGTCTGCCAAAAACCAGCCCTTTACCGCCATTACCTTCTGGTTTGATATGGCTACGGGTCTGTACGCCCGAGTTGGTCGTTTCGCCTTCCAGCTTAACATCCAGTTCTAAAATGAAATCGCCATATTCTTTTTCGGTAATCAAAAATGAATTGGGTGTGCCTTTGGTCATGGTTCCTACAATCATTCCGTCTTCAACCTTGTATGGGGCGGCGCCTGCAACGGCTTTCCAGCCGTTAAGCGTTTTACCATCAAATAAGGGCTTAACTTTTTGGGCAGCTGCCGATAAACTGATTAGCGAGAGCGCCACAATACTATATTTTTTTAAATTTAACATGATAGAGTTTTCTAGTCGTCATTGCGAGAAAGAATGACAGCTTCTCCCGACCATTCGGGGAAGCAATCTTTTTTGCTAACAGATTGTCTCGTGCCTTGCTATGACGATATTTTTAATATTTAAATACTTTTCCATTTGCCATTACTTCCTGTTTGCCTTCATCGAACACTGCTTTTGCACCCGTGCGGACCGCAGCATTGGTCATGATGTTGGCGATAGAATGTGAATAACCCGCCTCAACCGGAGCATTTGGTGTTTTACGGCTGCGAACACATTCCATCCAGTTGCGCATATGGCCCGAGGTTAGCGCATCACCGCCCATATTGGCACCGGTTGCGGCCTTAATTTCGGTTTTACTTAAATCAAATTCAGGCAGAAGATTGGCTTTCAAGCCCATAGCTGCAGCTTCTTTTTCCCTTAAACCACCTTTTGGCGAAACTTTATTAGTAATCAGGTTCAGTTCTCCACCGTTTGAATAATAAACCTCACCTACATCGCCCACACTATTCTGCATTCTGGAAGTAAAAGTAACCTGGAATCCATCGGTGGTATCAGGCTGACCGTAATCAAATACAGCGACCATCGAATCCAAGTTTCTGCGGCCATCTTTCCAGGTGTAAATCCCCCCATTGGCCACTACGCTACGGGGATGTTTTAAATTGGTAAACCAGTGTACGGTATCAATCTGGTGGCTCATCCATTGCCCGGGCATTCCTGATGAATAGGGCCAAAACAAGCGATATTCTAAATATTTTCTTGGATCAAAAGCCTCGTTCGGGCGATTTAGCAAAAACCTTTTCCAATCAACATCTTCTTCTTTTAATTTGGCTACCAAATCTGGTCTGCGCCATCTGCCAGGTTGATTGACGTTCCATACCAGATCTACAGCAGTGATCGGCCCGAATTTTCCATCCTGTATAAATTTTGCAGCATTGATATAATTTTCCCCGCTCCTTCTTTGCGAGCCAATCTGCACAATCTGTTTGCTTGCCTTCACCGCTTTAAATGCAGCTTTAGCGTCGTCCATAGTTTCGGCGAAAGGTTTTTCTACATAGGCATCGCAATTGGCTTTTACAGCCTCGATGGTGTGAAGGGCATGTTGAAAATCGGCTGTGCTGATAATGACGGCATCCAGATCTTTCGTGGCATAAAGCTCATCATTGTTACGGCAGGCTTTAATATCATGGCCAAATTTTTCTTTTAAATGGGCAATTCCCAAATCTCTACGGTAATTCCACAAATCAGAGAGACCTACAATATCGAAATTCAGTTGCTTATTGTGATTTAAAAAACAAGGTAAAAGGGTATCCTTAAAACGGTCAGAAAACCCAACAACACCAACACGCACCCGATCATTTGCACCCATAATACGACCATAACTTTTAGCACTCATACCCATGGTACCCGCATACGTTGCTGCAGCAAATATTGCTGATTGTTTAATAAATGTTCTTCTGGAATTTTCCATTTCAGGATATTAGGTTAGATTATCGCTTAATCGTTTACGATCTGACAGACCGTTTTATCAAAAAACTAAAATATGGTTAATAAAAACAAACCTTAAATATCCGTAAGTAATATTTTTGAAACCTTATCTAAAAATAACGGCTTATAATCGTATTAACCCTAAATAAATAGCGGGTAGACCAATATTTAAAGTATAAACTATTTTATTTGGCAGGTAGGAAAACGTTTGAAATAATTATCCCTAATAAGATAATTTTAATAACCAACATAAAAGCCTTTCAAATAATTATCTGAAAGGCTTTTACCCTGACGTGCTTTAAGGCCTGTAAGGTTTTAGAAACCTGAGAGGCCTATGCGACTATCATTATCCTAAAACCGCTAAATTTTCTTCAATAATTTTGATTTTTGCCTCGGCGTCAGCTTTTTTGTTGCGCTCGTTGGCAATAACCTCAGGTTTAGCATTTTGTACAAAACGTTCGTTGCTCAATTTAGCATCAACAGATTTCAGGAAACCCTGAAGATAAACCAGATCAGCATTTAAACGTTCACGTTCTGCTTCTACATCTATATTTTCGGTCAATGGGATGAAAAACTCATCTTTACCGGCCATAAAAGCTATTGCACCAACAATTTTATCGTTTACAATTTCTGCTTCTGATACATTGGCTAGTTTGAAAACAATGTTTAACCATTTTTCATAATCAAGGTCAGAATTTATTTTGATACTTAAAGGCAAGGCTTCTTTCGGAGAAATCTGTTTCTGGTTCCTTATATTTCTGATTTCGGCTACCACAGTCTTAATTACCTCTGCATCTTTCAGTAATTGCTCATCAAAAGTTCCGCCTTTCGGAAATTCAGCCACAATGCAACAATCCAATTCTGCACGATCGCCAAACAGATCATCATGCCATAACTCTTCGGTGATGAAAGGCATATTCGGATGCAGTAACTTGATGATATTTCCAAAGAATTTAATCGTTGCCTGATAACTTTCTGCATCAATAGGCTGTTGGTAAGCTGGTTTAACCATTTCTAAATACCAGGCACAGAAATCATCCCAAACCAACTTATAAGTAATGGTTAGTGCTTCAGAAAGCCGGTATTGTTTAAAGTTGGCTTCAATTTCTACCAATGCTTCATTAAAGCGGTTTTCAAACCACGAAATGGCCTGGGTATTTGGATTCGCCAGGTTCTCGTCAACTTCCCATCCTTTTACCAAACGGAAAGCATTCCATATTTTACTGGCGAAATTACGCCCCTGTTCGCAATAGCTTTCATCGAACATTAAGTCGTTACCAGCAGGCGATGACATTAACATGCCCACACGAACCGCATCGGCACCATATTTTTCAATCAAGCCAATGGGGTCAGGTGAATTACCAAGCGATTTAGACATTTTACGACCTAATTTATCGCGTACAATACCGGTTAAGTATACATTCGTAAAAGGCTTTTTGCCCATAAACTCATGTCCGGCCATAATCATACGGGCTACCCAAAAGAATAAAATTTCGGGTGCAGTAACCAGATCATTGGTTGGGTAATAGTAATTGATATCTTTATTTTCAGGATTTTTAAAGCCATCGAAAACTGAAATTGGCCATAACCATGAAGAAAACCAGGTATCCATTACATCATCATCTTGTCTTAAAAAAGGCGCTAACTGATGTTTGAATCCAGCTTTTTCAGTTTCTGAACAATTTTCATCCAGATGTTTTTTCTTCCAGAATTCTTCTAAGGCTTCATCTTTGGTTTTGGCAACCACCCAATTTCCTTTATCATCATACCAGGCCGGAATTCTTTGACCCCACCATAACTGACGGCTGATGTTCCAGTCGCGCACATTTTCCATCCAGTGGCGATAGGTATTTTCAAATTTATTCGGAATGAGGTTCACTTCGCCATTCAGCACGTCGTCTAAAGCTGGTTGAGCCATTTCTTTGATCTTCACGAACCACTGCATAGAGAGCTTTGGTTCAATAGCAGCATCGGTACGTTCAGAAAAACCAACCTGCGATTTGTAATCCTCCACTTTCTCTAAATGCCCCGCTTCTTCCAACATTTTGGCAATTTTTTTACGGGCAACAAACCTGTCTTCACCCACTAAAATAACGGCCAGTTCATTTAAAGTGCCATCATCATTTAAGATATCGGTAACTGGTAAATTGTGCTTAACACCCAATTCGTAATCATTCAGATCGTGTGCTGGTGTAACTTTTAAACAACCCGTTCCAAATTCAATATCTACATATTCATCTTCAATAACCGGAATTTCGTGGTTAACCAACGGCACAAAAACTTTTTTACCTTTTAAGTGCATAAAACGTTCATCGTTCGGATTGATACAGATGGCTGCATCGGCCATGATGGTTTCCGGACGCGTTGTAGCGATTGTTAAAAACTGATCTTCTGTTCCCGAAATCAGGTATTTAATGTAATATAATTTCTGGTTTACTTCCTTACGGTTCACTTCTTCATCAGAAACAGCAGTTTTACCTGCCGGATCCCAGTTTACCATACGGATTCCACGATAAATCCATCCTTTTTTATACAAGTGGATAAACGAATCAATCACCGCTTCAGAAAGATCTTCTTCCATTGTGAAACGGGTACGGTCCCAATCGCAACTTGCCCCTAGTTTCTTTAACTGATCTAAAATAATACCACCATACTTCTCTTTCCATTCCCAGGCATATTTCAAAAATTCTTCGCGCGAAAGATCTTTTTTATCAATTCCCTGCTCCTTTAACATGGCTACCACTTTTGCTTCGGTAGCGATGGAAGCATGATCAGTTCCGGGCACCCAGCAGGCATTTTTACCCTGCATACGGGCTTTACGGATTAAAACATCCTGAATAGTATTGTTGAGCATATGCCCCATATGCAGTACACCTGTGACGTTCGGAGGCGGAATGACGATGGTATAAGGTTCGCGCTCATCAGGTTCTGAGTGGAAAAACTTTTTAGATAGCCAATAGCTATACCATTTATCTTCTGTTTCTGCAGGATTGTACTTGGTGGAAATGCTCATGAAAAATTTTATAAAAGCCCAAAAATAGCTAATTAAGCGCAAAGCTGAAAGACTAAAGCAGAGAAAGCGGAAAGACTAAGACAGATAAAGTACGGATAGGTTTATTTGGCAGATATGAGCATGAGTTTTTAGAAATAAAGTAGGAGTATTTTATCTATCCTCGCTTTGTTCTACAATTCAGACGTCAAGTTGGGCTATCAATCAGTTTTGAAAAATTATTCTGTACAAAATAAGGCTGATCATAAAGTTATTAATCTACATCTTCAAAAACATCATCCAATGCCAGTTCAAAACCGGGCAATACAGTTGATGTAATTTTTTCGCTTAGGGCAAATATTTTAGAGGGCTGAAATTTACCCACTTCATCTAGGGTATAAATCAGAACACTTTTATCGCTCTGGCTCACCACCCAATATTCCTTGACACCAAATTCTTCGTAAACACGGTATTTATGAAGCAATTCGGTTTTGGTATTACCTGGTGATAAGATTTCGATGACCAGGTCAGGCGCACCTATACAACCGCGTGCATCGAGTTTGCTCTTATCGCAGATGACACAAATATCTGGCTGAAGAACAGTAAATACATCTTTATCAGCTTTGCTTTCTTTTGGAAATCGGACGTCAAAAGGTGCTGCATAAACCTTGCAAAGTTTACCTTTTAAAAAATTGATTATTGGATTTAACAAGTTAATAGAAATGCCTTGGTGCACTCTTGATGGCGCAGGGCTCATTTTAAAGATTTTACCTTTAATCAACTCTACTCTTTCAGGAAAAAGCCAGTTTAAATAGCTGGCATAGCTGTAAGTTAACGACACATCGAGCTCATTGAACTGCCTCACGGGCTCATCATCATTTAAGATCGGATATGGAACTGGTTCAGACATGATTCTGGAAACTAAAAATTAGTAATACGAAAATATTGATGGATTTTATAAATCTTCAAAAACATCATCCAATGCCAGTTCAAAACCTGGCAATACCGTTGACGAAATTTTTTCGCTTAGTGTAAATATTTTAGAGGGCTGAAATTTCCCTTTCTGATTTAAGGTATAGATCAAGATACTTTTATCACCTTGGCTCACTACCCAATATTCCTTGACACCAAATTCTTCGTAAACACGGTATTTATGAAGCAATTCGGTTTTGGTATTTCCCGGTGATAAAACTTCGACAACTATATCGGGTGCGCCAATGCAGCCACGGGCATCAATTTTACTTCTATCGCAGATGACACAAATATCTGGCTGTAAAACAGTAAAAACAGCTTTGTCCTTATGACTTTCATTTGGAAAACGAACATCAAATGGAGATATGTAAACTTTACAAGGCTTCTTTTTTAAAAAACTTCCTAGCTTAAGAAATATGTTACCGATAATTCCCTGATGAACGCTTGACGGCGCTGGGCTCATTTTAAAGATTTTACCTTTAATCAGTTCTACCCTTTCAGGAAAAAGCCAGCTTAAATAATTTGCATAGCTATAAGTTAATGATGCATCAAGCTCATTGAACTGCCTTACAGGCTCATCATCGTTTAAAACAGGATATGGAACAGGTTTAGACATAACCCAATATACTAATTTTTATAGCAATCTGATTTTATATTTTTCAACATATCTTACTCAGCACCAACAAGTTTTCATCTGGCAACTAGCAGTTATCATTGAATTAATGAAAAAACGATGTTTTAACCTAATGAATTTAACCGATTAAGCAATTTGGAAAATTAACCCATCATAAAAACTTCATTTTCTGTATCCGTACGGCATTTAAAATCGCCAGAAATGCAACACCAACATCGGCAAAAACAGCTTCCCACATGGTTGCTAAACCTCCTGCTCCTAAAATCAAAACAATTGCTTTTACAGCAAATGCCAATACAATATTCTGAATTACAACGTTTTTGGTGGCTTTACCTATCTTAATAGCGGTTGCAATTTTTGAAGGCTGATCGGTTTGAATCACTACATCTGCTGTTTCAATGGCGGCATCGCTACCCATTGCTCCCATGGCAATCCCAATATCGCTAATCGCCAATACCGGTGTATCGTTAATTCCATCGCCAACAAAAGCTACTACCCTGCTTCTCTCGCTTTTAATTTCTTCCAGTCTGGCTACTTTACCTTCAGGTAATAAATCCCCGAAATAAGTATCAATACCTAAACTTTGAGCTACTTTTTTAACAATCGAAGTTTTATCCCCACTTAACATCACCACCTGCTTTATTCCATTTTCATGAAGCTGTTGAATTGCCCTTGAGGCATCTTCTTTTATTTCATCAGCAATGAGCACATACCCAACATATTTCTGGTTGATAGCAACCACAACGATCGTTTCTTCTATCGAAGCTATTTCAGAATCAAAATCAATGTTAAATTGCTGCAAAAGCTTAACATTACCGGCTAAAACTGCTTTACCTTTAACGATGCCTTTTAAACCCATTCCGGCAATTTCCTCGATATTTTCGGCAGGATGAATTTCCTTCTGTCCTACATATTCCACAATGGCCTTCGCAATTGGATGAGTGGATTTAGCTTCCAACGCTGTTAATACGTTAAGAAATTGGGCTTCATCTATAATGCTTTCTACCTTCTGAACCTTAAAAACACCTTTTGTTAAGGTACCTGTTTTATCCATTACAACCGTATTGAGCTTGGTAATCAGATCCAGAAAATTGGCACCTTTAAAAAGAATGCCATTTGCCGATGCCGCACCAATCCCTCCAAAATAGCCCAATGGAATAGAAATGACCAGCGCACACGGGCAGGAGATAACCAAGAAAACCAGCGAACGGTACAACCAGGTTTGGAAATGATATTCACTTCCTAAAATCAAAATCGGGACCGTGACCAGCGCAAGCGCTAAAAAGAAAACAATCGGGGTGTATATTTTCGCAAACTTACGGATAAAGAGTTCGGTTTTGGCTTTGCGCGTTGTGGCATTTTGAACCATTTCCAAAATGCGGGATAATGCGCTGTCGGCAAAAGCCTTGGTAACTTTAACTTCTACTACCTTATCCAGATTAAGCATCCCGGCCAAAATAGATTCGCCTTTGTTAATGTTTCGCGGTTTGCTCTCGCCCGTTAAAGCAGCAGTATTAAAACTGCTTTTATCACTAATCAGTTCGCCATCTAAAGGAATTTTCTCTCCGGCCTTTACCTGGATCGTTTCACCAATTTCTACCTTTTCAGGATTTATGTCTTCGTATTTTCCATTGCGAAATACATGTGCCACTTCTGCCCTGACATCAAGCAATGCTTTAATATTTCTTTTGGCACGGTTTACTGCAGCCATCTGAAATAACTCACCAATGGTGTAAAAAAGCATAACCGTTACCCCTTCCGGGTACTCACCAATGGCAAAAGCACCTATGGTAGCGATAGACATTAGAGAGAACTCAGTAAAGAAATCTTTAACCTTAAATGTTTCCCAAACCTCTTGTAAAACCGGAATACCTACTGGTAAATAAGCCACGATATACCAATAAGGGCGAATGATCTGAAATGCCGGAATGGTAAAAAGATTATCAAATGTAATTCCTATCAACAGCATTATCAAGGTTACGAGGGCAGGCAAATAAGTTTTAAAGGCTGATGGATTTCCACCATGATCGTGGCCGTGGTCATCAGCTTCTGCATGTACGTGGTTATGATCATGGGTATGTTTTGGTTCAGCATGTACTTTACTACTGCAACAGCTATCTTCTTTATCGTGTGAGTGGCTCATTATTCTATTATATGCTAAACATCATTGTTATTTATTATCCATAAAACCTGGCTGGTTCTGATAACCTTTTCAAATTTATGGAAATAATATGTTTTATTCTGAATCATTCTTAATAGCAATAATTTTTACAAGCACACAATATTTTTTGTTAAAAAATGTTAATAATGGTATAAAAGATTGAAAATCATGAAATCTATCAAAATTCCTTTTTCAGCATCCGATTTGATCAGGAGGCTTGGCTTAGCCAAAATCTACTACTGGTTTAACAAGTAATATTCTTAATATATAACACCAGTATTAATTAGTATTTCATAAATTTCGCATTATTACTAACTTATTAAGCGAATGAAATACCAAAATTTGAAAAGATGTTTTGCGGCGCTGGGTATAGTCGCTGCTGGCTTTTCTGCAAATGCACAAACAAAAAAATTTATCGACCCTGCCAACATGGATCTATCCGTTAAACCAGGCGACGATTTCTACACCTACGCGAGCGGTAACTGGATAAAAAACAATCCGGTTCCTGCTAAAGAAACACGCTGGGGTTCATTTAACGAACTTCGCGATTTTAACATCAACGCCGTTAGATCTTTAGTGGAAGAGGCAGCTGCCGATAAATCTGCTCCGGCAGGTTCGGTGAAACGTAGAGTTGGCGATTTTTACACCGCTGCAATGGATAGTGCAACCATCGAAAAATTGGGTTATACGCCCATAAAAGCCGATTTAGCGAAAATTAAGCAAATTAAAAATATTCAGGGGGTACTTGACCAGGTGGCCTACATGCGTACCAATGGTTTGGGCGGCGGAATGTTTGGTTTGGGTGTTGGCCAGGACCGCAAGAATGTAAATAAATATATGGTAAATATTAGCCAGGGTGGTACCACACTTCCGGATCGCGATTATTACCTGAAAGATGATGCCCGCAGTGTGAAGATCCGCGATGCTTATAACACTTATATGGTTACTTTATTTACTTTAACTGGAAGTACGCCTGAAGAAGCCAAACAAAAAGCCGCAACCGTTTACAAAATTGAAAAGCAATTTGCTGAAGCGCAGATGAGCCGTTTAGAAATGCGCGATCCTTACGCCACCTACAACAAGCTTACCGTGGCCGAGCTGAGCAAAAAAACGCCAGACATTGATTGGACAAGCTATTTACCTAAGTTCAAAATCAAAAATCAGGACACTGTTCTGGTCTCATCGCCTAAATTCATGGCAAGCCTGGATGGAATGTTGAAATCCATTCCGGTTGAAGATTGGAAAACCTTTTTGGAATGGAACATTTTAAAAGGGTCTGCTTCCAGTTTAAGTTCTCCGTTTGTTAAGGCGAGTTTCGCTTTCACCCAGGCTCAAACTGGTCAAAAAGTACAAACGCCACGCTGGCAGCGCATGTCATCTTTAACAGATGGCACCATTGGCGAATTATTAGGCCAGCTTTATGTAGCCAAATACTTTAAGCCGGAAGCTAAAGAGCGCATGAACCAGATGATTGTAAACCTACGTAAAGCATTCGAAATCAGAATTAAAGGTTTGGAGTGGATGAGCCCTGAAACCAAACAAAAAGCCCTGGCTAAATTACATGCATTTACACCAAAAGTGGGTTATCCTGAAAAATGGAAAAACTACGATGGTTTAGTGATCAATAAGGATACTTATTTCCAAAATTTACGCAATGCAAGTATTTGGGGCTACAATGAGATGGTTAATCAGTTAGGCAAACCTGTTGACCGCAAACGCTTCGGAATGACCCCTCCAACCGTTAACGCTTACTACAGCCCAACATTGAACGAAATTGTTTTCCCTGCTGGTATTTTACAGTTTCCCTTTTTCGACCCAAATGCTGATGATGCCGTTAACTACGGTGGTATAGGTGCCGTAATCGGGCACGAAATGAGCCATGGTTTTGATGACAGCGGAAGCCAGTATGATGCATCCGGTAACTTAAAAAACTGGTGGACAGCTGAAGATAAAGCTAAATTTGACGCCAAGACTAAAGCCTTGGGCGAGCAATTTGATGCTTACACGGTATTGGATACCATTCACGTAATCGGTAAATTAACCATGGGCGAAAACATTGGTGATTTAGGAGGTTTGAATGCTGCTTATACCGCTTTTAAAATGACCAAACAAGGCCAGAGTAATGAGAAAATTGACGGTTTTACGCCAGATCAGCGTTTCTTCCTGGCTTGGGCACAAGTATGGAGAGGAAACATTTTACCTGAAAGTGCAGCTCAGTTAATTAAAACGGATCCACATTCACCAGGTCCGTACCGTACTATTGGCGCACCTGTAAATATGGATGCCTGGTATGAAGCTTTTGATGTTAAGCCTGGCGATAAACTGTATAAAAAACCTGAGGACCGGATTAGAATGTGGTAGTGTTAAGGTGGAAGGCTTGAAGGTGGAGGGTGTAAGGCCTGAGGCTGCTTCAGCCCAACTTTAAAATCAATTATTTTTTATCATTTTAATATTGCAAGCGTCCCGATGATTTTCGGGACGCTTTTTTTTATAGCCCTGGTGTCAGATATTTCCATCTGACGCTAAACAAAAGCATCAATTCAATCTGCCTTGGTTTCATATCATCACAAACAAAGCAATTGGTATTGATAATTTAACCGTGTAGGATGGTAACATCCAACACCAAGATCATCCAAATCAAAAATTATCCTGCTCCATTTAGCAATTCTTAATTATCATCCTATCTTTGAAAAAACATAAGTAACCCTATCCATGAAAATCCCTATCACCTTTCTCTTCATTTTTGGTTTAACTCTATTTTCATTAAAAGGCTTTTCCCAGGAAAATAATTTGATCAGTATTGAGAAATTGATCAATAAAACGGATCCGGCCTGGCCATTGGTCAAAAAATGGATTGATTCTGCAAAAAACAAGGTAGAAATCCTCCCTGTTGATTCTGCACAGGCAAAAGAGGTTTTATATCATTCACAAATGACAACCTATGCCACGCTTGGCTCGGTAATTTATAACACGGGAGGTATTATGGTTGATAATGGCTGGATTAGAATTTTAGGCTCTGGCAGTGAGAGACTGAACAGAAATGTAGCCGATTGGAACAAAGGAAAAACCTTAAAAGAGTATGGCGATAATATCCCTTATCTTTTAATTGCCGATGATGCAGTAGGCGGTTTTTTTGCTATTAATTATGGCGGTTTGGGCAAAGACATCAAAAACGTGTATTACCTTGAACCAAACACATTAACCTGGCAACCACTTGGGGCAGGCTATGGCGAATTCCTTGTTTTTTGTTTCGACAGTGATCTTTCCAAGTTTTATAAAGGATTACGCTGGAGCAGCTGGAATCAATTTATTGCCAATTTAGATGGTACCAAAACCTATAGCTTCCGCCCTTATTTATGGGAAGAAGGTACCGACATTGATAAATGTACGCGAAAACTGGTTGGGATAGAAGAAATGTACCGTTTCAATATCATGAAGTCGAAAGAATTGAATGCTGACAAAGGCATAAAAAAAGACGAAACCACAAAAGAGGATTCTCAAGGCGGCCAATAAGTATAATCAGTTATAAACTATTGTAATCACACTTGAAAAGTCTTAACAGTTTAATTTACGCGTATTTCGCCTGCATTTTCTTAGGTAATTTAGCCAAAACCATTGCTCTCGAATCAGCTACCCTACTTTTTAACTCATGATCGTTCAATACCTCTAAATTGTCGATCTGGATCCATTGCCGCTTTGCCATATGGTAGGCCTGCCCAATGCCTTCTCTGGCTGCGAGCTCATCAAATTCATCCGGATTACACTTTATTGAAAAACGGTTACCCTCATCAATAGCGATAATAACATAGATTTTCTCCTCGATCATAAAACACAGGTGTTCCCATTTCATACCTTCGGTAGTGCCGGGTAAACTCAAACAGTATGCTCTGAACGATTCGATATCCATATCAATTGGGTTTAGGGTTTAGGGTTTAGGGTAAGACCAAAGCTAATCACAAAAGATTAAAGAAAAAAGTCAGAGGTCGGGAGTCCGAAGTCCGATGATTAAGTAGCTTAAAACTTAGATCTTCTTAAATGACTTAGATGATAAATAAAATCGGAAAGTCGGAGGTCGATGATTACGCTGAAAAGTATAAGACACAAGTAGCAAGAAACAAGTCGCAAGAAATAAGTATAAAGACATAAGTATAAAAACAAATATGATCTTTGACTAATTAATTTTTACTCATTAAATTCTATAACCGCACATTGATCTTGAAAATCTAAAAATCCTATCAATCCTGTTCCTATATTTGCGCCACGATCTTGAAATCCTTAAAATTCCCGCCATGAATATCATCACGCCAACTGCCGACGGTTCCAATACACTTTATAACGAAACCATAGGCGAACATTACCACAGTAAACATGGTGCACTGCAGGAAAGCAAACACGTTTTTATTGATGCAGGTTTGAAATTTGCTTCCGCCAACCAAGATGAAATTTCCGTTTTAGAAGTTGGTTTCGGCACGGGCTTAAATTTTATTTTAAGTTTCGAGTATTGCACAGAAAACAACATAAAACTTAACTATACCAGTATTGAAGCTTTCCCTTTGACTACAACAATAATTGAGCAAACAGGTTATGCGGCATATGTTTCTGAAGAAATATGGTCAGATTTTATTTCTAATTATCCGGAAGCACTAACAGGTCCTCAAAAACTAACGCCACTTTGCACATTAGAAATTCCGCATACTACATTGGCCGAATACCACAGTAATAAAAAATTTGACCTGATTTATTACGATGCGTTTTCGGTACAGCATCAACCCGAGATGTGGAGCGATGAAATTGTTGCACATGCCTGCAGTTTTCTAAAACCCGGCGGCACTTTTGTTACCTATGCTATTACCGGAAAACTGAAGAGAGCGGTAAAGGCCTGTGGATTTGACATCGAAAAATTGCCTGGTGCCCCCGGTAAAAGGGAAATGTTACGGGCAGTTAAAGGGACGTAAAGGATAGAAAATGGATGACTGAAAAGTCCGATGTCGGAGGTCCGATGTCAGCAGATAGAATTGAAAAAAACTCTTTGTGCCTGTGGCCTTTATGGTTAAACGAGTCAGGGGGTCTGAGTTCCGAAAGTTGGAAGATAAAATTTTAAAAGAAAACTATGAATAAACAGCTGTCCCCCTTTGTGCCCTCAGCGCTTTCTCTCTGCTTACTTTGTGGTTAAAACCTACCATATCCTGACATAATTAAGACCGCTGTATAAAACCTCAGCCTATATAATTTGTTAGCATAACATTAACATTCGTATTATGGAAAAAAGAACCTTAGGAAAAACAGATTTACATATTGCACCCATAGTATTCGGAGGAAATGTTTTTGGCTGGACGATTGATGAAAAGAAATCATTTGAAATATTAGATCAATTTATTGAAAATGGCTTCAATTTTATCGATACTGCTGATGTATATTCTCGTTGGGTACCGGGAAATAATGGCGGTGAATCAGAAACGATTATTGGCAACTGGCTAAAAAAACATAATAAGCGCCACGATATTATTATTGCAACCAAAGTAGGTTCAGACATGGGTCGGGGTAAATCATTAAAGAAAGATTATATCATAAACGAAGTAGAACATTCTTTATCGCGCTTGCAAACCGATTATATCGATCTTTATTTTTCTCATTTTGATGATGAAAGCACACCCGTTGAAGAAACCTTAGCCGCCTACGAAACTTTAATTAAAGCTGGTAAAGTCCGCTGGATCGGGGCTTCAAACTTTTCGGCAGAGCGACTTAAAGAATCTCTAATTTATTCCACCAAACATGGTTTACCGAGTTACCAGGTTTACCAACCAGGATATAATCTTTATGATAGAGCGGACTTTGAGCAGGAACACGAAAAAATCTGCCTGGATTATGGCTTGGGCGTTGTAGTTTATTATTCGCTGGCCAGCGGTTTCTTAACCGGAAAATACCGTGGTGAAAACGATCTGAACAAAAGCCAGCGTGGCGGGGGCATTAAAAAATTCCTGAACGAACGGGGCTTTAGAATTTTAGCAGCTCTTGATCAGATTGCCGGAAAATATCGTGTTGAGCCAGCTTCTGTAGCCCTGGCCTGGTTAATTCATCACCCATCAGTTACAGCGCCAATTGCAAGTGTTACCGACTTAAACCAACTAAAATCGTTTACCGAAGCTGCTAACTTAAAATTATCGTCAGAAGATACCGCTGTTTTAGATCAGGCGAGTAACTATTAAAATAATCTCTTATATTTAAATGCCCGACTAATGAAACAATTATTCGGGCATTTTGTATTAAACAGGATTTTTACAACATATGAAAGACAAACTATCATTTCTACCCAAACTGGCGTTGGTGCTGTTCTGTTTAATCAGTTTAACGTACATCGCCATTTTAGGCCACTCTTTGCTGGCCCCACTTCTCTTTTCTTTTTTGATGGCCATTTTATTATTGCCTGTAGGCAATTTTCTAGAACACAGGTTTAGATTTAAAAGGAGCTTATCTACCTTTGTATCCGTAATTCTGATGATTGCCGTGATTGGAGGAATCGTATACTTTTTTGGTAATCAACTCAGCGATTTATGGGCAGATTGGCCTCTACTTAAAGAAAAAGCCAACGTTTCTTATCACGAACTCCAGAAATGGATTTCACATACTTTCGGTATCAATTCTCAGAAACAACTCAGTTACTTAAACGATAGCACAGAAAAAGCTTTGGCTACCAGTGCTGCCATTGTAGCTACTACCCTTTCTACTTTATCTTCTACCCTATTGTTTTTGGGTTTTACCCTATTGTTTACTTTTTTTATTTTAAACTACCGTAGGGTTTTATTTACTTTTTTAACCTCCGTTTTTAGTGAAGAACATAAAGAAAAAGTGGCAGAAATTGTGAGTCAGATTCAGTATATCATTAAAAAATACATTATAGGTTTGTTCTTACAAATGCTCATTGTTACGGTATTAATGATTACCGTACTGAGTTTATTGGGCGTAAAATATGCCGTTTTGTTGGGCCTGGTAGCAGGTATTTTTAATGTAGTTCCCTATCTGGGAATATTCTTTGCGCTGTTGGTCAGCTGCCTGATTACTTTCGCCACAGCGGGTGCTGGCAAAGTGCTGCTGGTTCTGATTGCTTATGTTGGTGTACATGCTATAGATGGAAACGTACTAATGCCATTAGTGGTAGGTTCTAAAGTAAAAATAAATGCCTTGTTCGCCTTTATCGGCATCGTTGTCGGAGAGATGATCTGGGGCATCTCAGGCATGTTCTTATGTATCCCTTATCTGGCCATTTTAAAAATAATTTTCGACAGGGTAGATAGCTTAAAACCATGGGGGTTGTTAATGGGCGAAGAACATAAGCCTGATAAAAAGAAACGGGTTTACCGGATTACAAAAAAGATTAAATTAGAAGAAAAAGATTAAAATGGCCGAAAACAGATCGCCCCATATTTTAAGCACTTCTGCCAATCTTCTGGGCATTTGCTTTATTGTGCTTACGTCATTAAAAAAACTTGCACTCAATGATGGATCTTTGATTGACGAATTTGCTGTAGCTGCTGTAATGTTTTTTATGACCAGCTGTATTTTATCTTTCATCTCCATGAGAAGACAAAGAACGGCAAGCCAGCGGATGGAAAAAGCAGCAGACTTCATCTTTTTATCTGGCCTGCTGGTATTATTTATCGCAACCATTTTAATTGCCTTTAATTTAATAAAGTAGATCAGCACGATTAAATGAAACCCCTGTTTGTACTCATAATCGTTTATGTTGCACTCCTGGCCTTTGGCAGACATACCACCTTTGATAAAGGAAATATTTTTGCCGGAAATATGGCGATGGCTACGATGCTATTGTTTACTGCGGTCGGCCATTTCAAATTTAAAACCAGTATGGCAGCCATGGTTCCGTTATTCATCCCTAAAAAAGTAGAACTCGTAATTTTAACAGGGGTTTTGGAAATCTTGTTTGCCATTGGATTGGCAATACCGGAAACCAGATATTTCGCCGGCATGGCATTGATTATCTTCTACATCGCCATTCTGCCCGCAAATATTTATGCTGCCAAACACCGCATCAATTACGAAAATCTATATCAACCAGGCCCCGGACCAAAATATTTATGGTTCAGAATTCCTTTTCAGCTTTTCTTAATCGCCTGGGTTTGGTACTTTAGCGTTCGATAAATCTATTTCAACTATAAAACATGCCTAACAATCCAATTCCTGCAAGTGCCAACAATCCAGCTGATGCTTTTACACGTTTACTTACTGTTTTAGATACCCTGCGTACACAATGCCCCTGGGATAAAAAGCAGACCATGGAAACACTGCGCCATTTAACTATTGAGGAAACTTACGAGTTAAGCGATGCCATTTTAGAGGGTGATTTAGATGAAATTAAAAAGGAACTTGGTGATGTGATGATGCATTTGGTTTTCTATGCCAGAATTGCCTCCGAAACCCATGAATTTAACATTACGGATGTATTAAACGGAGTTTGCGATAAACTGGTGAACCGGCACCCTCATATTTATGGTGATGTTGATGTGAAGAACGAAGAAGACGTTAAACGCAACTGGGAGCAAATTAAATTAAAAGAAGGCAATAAATCGGTATTGGCCGGTGTCCCCTCTTCACTGCCCGCCTTAGTTAAAGCTGCCCGTATCCAGGAAAAAGCGCGCGGGGTAGGTTTTGATTGGGAAGATAAAAATCAGGTTTGGGAAAAAGTGGAGGAAGAACTTCAGGAATTTAAAACTGAGTTTAATGTGTCAGACCATACGGCAATTGATATCGAAAAAGCTGAATCAGAATTTGGCGATGTATTGTTTTCGTTAATCAATTATGCCCGTTTCATCAATATCAATCCAGAAAATGCCTTAGAAAAAACCAATAAAAAATTTATCAAACGTTTTCAGTATCTCGAATCGAAGGCAAAAGAAAATGGAAAAGCCTTAGCCGATATGACACTTGCAGAAATGGATGTATATTGGAACGAAGCAAAGAAAATATAGCTAAAAGGAGTAAATTCGCAAAATTAATATAAATTTTGAGAATCGATTCGCAAAATTTATATTAATTTTGCGATTATGATTTCAAGAGCTATTGCTGTTTCTGTACAAAAACGCCTGAAAGATGAAAAGGCAATCATCCTTTTAGGCCCAAGGCAAGTTGGAAAAAGCACACTGCTACAACAATTATCATCTAAATTTACCAAGCCGATCATGTGGTGGAATGGTAATGATGCCGACATCAGAACTATACTTTCTAATACTACCGCCACCTCATTACGCGCTCTTTTAGGTAAATCGAAAACACTGATTATTGATGAAGCACAGCGAATTGAAAACATTGGCCTATCAATCAAATTAATGATCGATCAGCTTAAGGATGTTAAAGTAATAGCTACAGGCTCATCAGCTTTTGAATTAGCGAATCACATCAATGAACCGCTTACCGGCAGGAAATGGGAATACAATCTATTTCCTTTTTCGTTCGGAGAAATGGTGGAGGAACATGGTTTACTGACAGAAAAACGATTACTCGATCACCGACTGGTTTACGGATACTATCCCGAAATTGTTAACAACCCAGGGGAAGAAGAAATACGACTGAAACAATTATCAGACAGTTATTTATATAAAGATTTACTAATATGGGAGAAGATCCAAAAGCCAGATAAAATGGAAAAATTGATCCAGGCATTGGCTTTCCAGGTAGGAAATGAAGTTTCTTATCATGAATTAGGACAGTTAGCTGGGCTGGATAACCAAACTGCCGAAAAATACATCGATCTGCTCGAAAAGGCATTCATTGTTTTCAGGCTAGGTTCTTTAAGCAGAAATTTAAGGAATGAATTAAAGAAAAGCAGGAAAATCTATTTTTACGATAATGGGATCAGAAATGCTGTGATAAATCAATTTAGTCCGGCTGTATTACGACAGGATATTGGTGCACTTTGGGAAAATTTTGTGATTAGTGAACGGGTTAAGTTTCTTGCTTACAAACAGATTAACTGCAACCAATACTTTTGGCGTACGCATGCACAGCAGGAAATAGATTATATTGAGGAAAGAAATGGTTCTATGAATGCTTATGAAATGAAGTGGAACCCGAGGGCTAAGACAAAATTTCCAAAAACATTTTTGGATGCTTATGCTGGTGCGGAAACCAGGTTCATCACACCTGATAACCTGAATGAGTTTTTGCTATGAGTAAAAATCACCATCCACATAATACCATTTTCCATCTTCTAACCTGAAGTTAGATTTTTCGTGCAATACTTCGGTCTGAAATTTCCTGTTCAGGTAGTAGGCCTTAAACTTTACTACATCAAAATCAGCACAAACAATCTCAAGCTTTAGCCATTTGGTATTTTTCGCACTGCTTCGGTAACCGTTTTTAGAATGGTTCTTTCTTTTACTGCGATGCGTAGTTTCATAAAGATAATCTGCATCAGCAACTACAAAAGCCGAATATCTGGAACGCATCAGCGTCTCAGCAGTCGGCGCTGTTTTCTTTTTTAAGTGATAAGGCTGGCAACAGTGCTGAAAGGGGATGCCGCTTCCACAATGACAGTTTATGAAATCCATGATTAAAATTTAAGCACAAAAGTATCATTTAATATTCCTGCTGCTAAAATTTCCGTAAAATTGCAGCAGAATAATGAGGTATTTCTTTCACATTGCCTATCAAGGCCAGCACTATAATGGGTGGCAAAAACAACCTGGCATAAAAAGCGTTCAGGAAGTTATAGAACAAACCCTGTCGAAGATTTTAAAATCGCCAATCGCCATCAATGGTTGCGGACGCACTGACGCGCATGTACATGCCAGCCAGTTTTTCTTCCATGCTGATATTGAAAATGAGATCAACTCCAACCTACTTTATATTTTAAATAAAGCCTTACCTGCTAACATCGCCGTATTCGACATTATTAAAATGGAAGGTAAGCCCCATGCCAGATTTGACGCCGTACAGCGTAAATATGATTATTTCGTCCATACCTATAAAGATCCTTTTTTAACTTCCCAAAGCTCGTTTTATCTTTTAAAAGATCTGGATCTTGATCAAATGAAAGCGGTAGTCAAATTATTACCTCAATACAAAGATTTTAGGGCCTTTTGTACACATCCAGACAAATATGAGCATACCATCTGTAACGTAATGGAAGCAGATTTGTTTGTAAACGCAAAGGGCGACAGATTAAGGTTTCATATTGCCAGCAACCGCTTTCTGGGTAAAATGATCCGTTTAATTATGGGAAAAATCCTGATGGTTGGTAAGGGGCAACTCAGCTTTGATGAATTTGAAAGCGAACTGATTACCCTTCAGCCTTCAAAAATATCATTACCAGCTCATCCTACCGGCCTATATCTTTCAAAAGTCACTTATCCGTACCTCAACCTCGAACCAAGAACTGAATTTATCCACAGCACTCAAGGGATAGAATGGATTTCGATTTAAGTGTAGCGTTTTTATTCTGAATTCCGTTTAAGGGATATGAATGTCCAAATCTGTATTGTCCTTTTTATCCTGATTCTATCTTTAGGCTGTAAAAAAACAACAACATAAGTATTTTATTAAATGGTAACGATACTGCCGTATCAGTAATTACGAATGATGTTAAATCTGCACCTGTAACCCGCCAATTGGGTTACGGAATGGAAATTTAATATTGTGCCAGATGCGGGTGCGAATTTAAAGCATCGAAAGGGAAAGAAACCTATACTTTTAAATTCGCAACTATGAAGATAAGATTTGACCGCAGATTGATTGGAATACGATTTTAGACAGCTTTCTTCATCAGAAATGGAATTTAACATATAGTAAAGGTTGAAAAACAAGAGCTTAGTTTAGGTTGCTTGGGCATCGGGAAATGATCTGTCCGGTGTCCCAAGTTTTTTTATTTAAACCGGATTGCCTTGAGAGGCGAAACCTTGCTCACCAATAGCGAGGGAATAACCAAAACGGTTATACACACCACTACCGTAACGATATTAAGCAGCAGCACATCAAGAAAATGAAATTCTATTGGTGCATAAGCTAAAAAATATGATGCCTGATTCAGTTTAAAAATGTGCGTAGACTGCTGTAAGAAACCAAGCCCTAAGCCCAACATATTTCCCAGTAGCAAGCCGATGCCGATTAAATAAGCCGCATTGTAAAGGAAAATTTTCATAATGCTCCAGTTGCTGGCGCCAAAAGACTTTAACATTCCAATCATATTCGTTTTTTCTAAAATCATAATCAACAAAGCTGTAACCATGTTAATTACGCCTACAATCAGCATCAGGATCAATAATACTCTGGTATTGACATCTAGAAGACCTAACCAGGTAAAAATGTTAGGAAAATTCTCTTCAATGGAATACGAGCGTAAATTACGCGGCAGACTTTCATAAATATGATCAGAAATGGGCTTCAGTTTGTTAAAATCCTTAATCCTGATTTCTATGCCACCAATTTCATTTGCTTTCCAGCTATTCAGGCGTTTAATGATATTCAGATTGCCCAGCACGAACCCCTTATCAATATCTTCCACACCAATATCGTAAATACCTACAATTTTAAATTTACGTGGGCGTAACTGGTTTTGAACAAAATACATGATAAAATCATCACCTGTTTTAAGTTTTAACCGATTAGCTGTGTATTTCGAGATCAGCAGTTCCTGCATGGCAGCTGTACTATCAGAAAAATCGATGATGGTTCCGCTGATGATATGCTGTTTAATGTAATCCCACTTATAGTTTTTGTCAATTCCCTTGAAATTAATACCTTCTATTTCATTATTGGCAGATAAAATACCAGGTTTTGTAGCAAAAGGGTAATAATATTCGATATCGCGATTGCTATTGAGCATTTTTTTTGTTGCTTCATCGAATACAAAGGGAGAATGCTCAAACGAATTATTCAAATCATAACGGGTAATTTGTATATCGCCCAAATATCCCCTTACCTTATCCTGAATTTCAGTTTTGAAGCCTTTAATAATGGCTATGGAAAGAATCATGACAGCCAAACTTAACATCACGCCTGCTATCGCAATGCGGACAATGAGTTTTGAAAAAGTACGTTCTGACTTAATGGCTATGCGCCCTGCTATGAAATATTCGAAATTCAATTTAACGGGTTTGTAAGTAACAAAAATGCTCAATTCCTTTTTAAAAATGGCATTTTCGAAAATAAATAACCAACTTTAAATATCAATCGTTAATTCTTAAAAAGAAAATGCCAATAGCATAATTAAATTATGCCTTAAATTGTTTTGTTATAATACCAGAAGATACTAAAATGAAAAATTACATCAGCTTTACTTTAGCGAGTTTAATTGCATTATCAGCCTGTGGTCAACCCAAACCACAGGAACAAGAAGTTTTGGGCAAGAAAAGCCCTGAAAACAAAAAACTCATGATTAAGAAGGTAAAGCTGCCAACTACGATTAAAACCGGTGCAGAGCAGACTGAAAAGTATCTGCCACTATTAAAAGGCAAGCGTGTTGGAATGGTGGTTAACCCCACATCGGTTATTGGCACGCAAACATCGGTTGATAGCCTGTTGAAGAGAGGGGTAAAAATCCAAAAGATATTTGGTCCTGAGCATGGCTTTAGAGGCGATGCCAGTGCTGGCGTGAGTGTTAATGATGATGTTGACACGAAAACAGGTATAAAAGCCATCTCACTTTATGGTAAACATAGCACACCTACAGCTGAAGATTTAGCTGATATTGATATCATGGTATTTGATATCCAGGATGTTGGTGTCCGTTTTTACACGTATATCAATACCTTGCAGCATGTGATGGAGGCTTGTGCTGTTAACAACAAAACGTTATTGATCTTAGACCGCCCGAATCCGAATGGTTATTTAATCGACGGACCGATTTTAGATCCAAGATTTAAATCGGGCATCGGCTTACAGCCTATCCCTATTGCGCATGGCTTAACGGTTGGCGAGTATGCACAGATGCTAAATGGCGAAGGCTGGTTGAAGGATAAAGTGAAATGCAAAATTACCATTATCAAAAATGCCAATTATGATCATAACATGGAGTATACCTTACCCGTGAAACCCTCTCCTAACTTAAATACGCAGCAGTCTATTCTACTATATCCATCTACCTGTTTGTTTGAAGGTACTTATTTAAACCATGGCCGTGGTACCATGTTTCCTTTTACCATTGTTGGTGCCCCTTACCTTAAAGGTAAATTCGATTTTAGTTTTACGCCAAAAAGCATAAAAGGGATGGCTGAAACACCACTATTCCAGGATCAGGTTTGTTATGGTTTGGATTTAAGAACATACGATACGGCCGAATTGCGCAAAAGCAAACAGATCAACTTATCCTGGTTAATTTCGTTGTATCAGGCATCGCCTAAAAAAGAAGATTTTTTTAACAGTAAACTTAGCAAACAAATGGGTACCATCGAAAAACTGGTGGGAGTAGCCGATTTTAGACAGCAAGTAATGGATGGTAAAAGTGAAGCGGAAATCAGGGCAAGCTGGGAACCAGGTTTAAGTGCATACAAAACGATGCGTAAGAAATATTTGATTTATAATTAAAGATAGCATCAGGGTGACGGAGGTGGAAGAAAAGTGTTTGACGTAAAGCTTTAAGGGTACATGGATACCAGAACTGATGTATAACAGCATTAAATTTTGAATGACTCGTACATGGAAAGATTATTTCAAACTTAACAGATTATGATTTGTTGTAATGTAAAAGGATAGCAAATGTCCTGTTCATTTAATCAAAATTCAATCCGTTAATCATTATAGCTATGAGTGGTCCAAAAGTTAAAAGCGATAAACCTGGAAGCAATTACGAGAAAGAGGTGCCTAAAGGTAGGGAGCCTGTTGATCATAAAACAGTGAGAAAAGAAAACGACAGTACGCCGAACAAACCTGTTCGCACGAATAACCCGGCCAAACAGCGTGAAAACGAAGAGCAACCGGTACACCCGATTAAAAAAGAACCGAAAGCATAAGCATAAATTATCTTTCAGATGATAATTGGTTGTATCATCTGAAAGATTTTATTTTTAACGCAAAGAAAAAAGTAGCGCCCTCTCCTATCTCACTATCTACCCAGATTCTGCCGCCCTCACATTTTATTATTTCGGATGAGATGTAAAGGCCTAAACCCAAACCCGGGTACGTATGATGCAAATTACCATCTACACGGTAAAACTGATCAAAAACCAGCTGTTGCAAATCCTTGTCAATACCGATACCATAATCTTTAACGCTTAATATCACTTCCCCATCCTGGCTAAAAGTGGCTATATCTATTTCATCAGCGTCAACAGAGTATTTAATTGCATTAGATAAAAAATTGGTAATCACCTGCCCAATGCGTTCTTTATCCGCAAAAACGATCGCATTACTGTCTAGCTTACAAATCAGTTTGTGTTTAGAACTGATGTGTTGCATTTCATCTACAATATCTTCAACAGCAGCATCAAAATCAAATTCGATTGGATTAAAATTCATTTTGCCGGATTGAATTTTGGTTACATCAAGCAAATCTCCAATCAGGCCCGTTAGCCGGTTTAACTGCTGATCCATTTTACGCACCATAGTAGCCTTTTTCTCATCGCCTTCAATCCTGATCATGCGTTCAAGTACCTGGGCATAGGCTTTTATACTGGTAACAGGTGTTTTTAACTCGTGACTGGCAATCCCCAAAAACTCATCTTTTTGTTGTTGTAGTTGTACCTGCTTGGTCACATCCATTGCGGCATGTATAATGGCATATACCTGGCCGTTCGAATCTTTTAATGGTTTAAAGGTGAAGCTCAACCACCTTTTTTCTTCTTTACCATCAACAATCACCTGAACTTCTTCCTGATCAGCATGGTAAGTTACCCCTGTCTGGTATACCTCTTTTAAGATATTTACGGACGGCTGTACATTTAATTCGGGTATGGCCTCAGTAACCGTTTTACCGATTACACTTTTGTCTTTGCCCCAAAAGCGGATCATTTCATCGTTTGCCAGGCTGATAATGATGTTTTCTGTTTCGTAGTAGGCTGTCGCCATCGGTATATCGTACATGAAGTTGCGAAAACGCTCTTCGCTTCTGGCAGCCTCCATTTTTGACACTACCTGTAAGGTAATTTCGTTAGCCACTACCATAATGCCTGTAACCTCGCCATCCTGACCAAAAATAGGATCGTATACAAAGTTGAAATAAAAATCACTTTCCACCCCATTATGCTCCAATCGGGCTTTCGTTTCGTAACCATAATGGGCAATACCACTATCGTAAACCTTTTGTAAGAGTTCTGGAAAAGGCTGGTCGATAATTTCGGGCAACCCATCTAAAAGTTTCAGACCGATTACAGCTTTACTTTTCCGCCATATTTTTAACAGCTCATCATTGGCATCTTCTATAATCAGGTCTCTACCCCTTAAAATGCCAATGGCCACAGGTGCGTCGTAAATCATCTGCCTAAACAAAGCTTCGCTCTGCTCCACTTTAAATTTGGCATTTACCAATTCGGTTACATCGGTAGCATTATTTAAAATACCCCAAACCTTACCGTCTTGATCAAACAGCGGCTTATAAGTAAAATCAAAATAAAAAGTTTGGAGTACATGATTATTTAGGAGTACTGCCTTATCTTCTTTGGCTTCGTAAGGTATACCGCTATGCCTTACCTGTTCCAGGATATGAAGGAAAGGTTGATCTTTTAATTCGGGCAATGCCAGTGCCAGTTCTTTACCTACAACAGAAGCATCTCTGCCCCATGCTTTTAGCATGGCTTTATTAGCTACCTCAATCACCATTTTCTCTCCAGTGTAAAGCGCAATTGGCATTGGAGACTCTTCTATAAGTGTAATAAAAATACTGGATTTATCGTCGACGTTAAGTTGCATAATAAGGATAAACAACAAATATAAATGCTTTTTATTTGCTACCTGACTTTAAAAAAGATAATAACACCTTTTCATTATGTTCCAAGTTCACTTTACCTTGAAGCGAATGATTGTTCAGCTTTTTCAGATATTTTTCCAGCTGATTGTTCTCGTAAGCAGTAAGCAAAAGCGGGTAAACATAAGAACTTTTGCATACTGCCCGGGTATTACCTAATTTTTTGGCTACACAATCTAGAACGGCAACAATTTGTTTTTTACTGTTTAAACCCGCATTTTCATTGATCTGACACTGGGCAAATTGCTGAAGCGCTTCGAGGGTACCGCCCCAGGTCCTGAAATCTTTAGCCGTAAAATCATCTCCTGTGATTTCTTTAATATAAGCGTTTATTTTACCTGAATCGATGCTTTTATGTTCGCCATCAGGGGTATAAAACTGAAAAAGCTCCTGACCAGGAATATCGCGGCATTTTTTCACCAGTTTAGCCAACGTACGGTCGTTAACTTCTAATTTCTGCTTCACACCTTTTTTACCTACAAAATCCATGGTAATTTTACTTCCATTTATTTTCACATGCTTATCGCGTAGGGTGGTCAGGCCAAAAGAGCCATAAAGCTGTTTATAGCTTTCATTCCCTACCCTGATCAGTGTTTTTTGAAGTACGTCTACTGAAATGGCCAATACCTTACGCTCATCAAAATCTTTTCTGCGGAGGTCTTTCTGCAGGTGTTTACGGGCTTTAGGCAGGGCTTTGCCAAATTCGAGCAGGCGAAAATATTTATCTTCCGCGCGTCGACTCGTCCACTTTGGGTGATATTTATACTGTTTACGCCCGGCAGTATCGATTCCCGTAACCTGCAGATAAGCATTGGGTTTATTGGCAATCCATACATTTTGCCATGCGGGCGGAATAACCAAGGCTTTAATCCGATCGAGGTGTTTATCGTCGGTAACTTTGTTATCGTCTTTATCTACGTAATAGAACTTTCCCGGTTTTCCTTTACGGTAAATACCAGGCATGGCATCAGTTACATATACCAATCCACTTGCTTTAACAACATCTTTGCCTTGTACCATTTTTTGCCTATAAGTATGGGTTTATTTTTAGTTATTTTGCAAAACTTAAACGTGGTTATCCACGTTATTTTTAGAAACACAACACTTTCATATGAAAATAGTTTTTATGGGTACCCCAGATTTTGCGGTAGCCTCTTTAGATGCCCTGGTACAAGCCAATTTTGATATAGTTGCAGTGGTTACTGCGCCAGACAAGCCTGCAGGGCGTGGTCAAAAACTGAATGAAAGTGCAGTAAAAAAATATGCAGTAGAAAAAGGGATTCCTGTTCTGCAGCCAGATAAGTTAAAGAATCCTGAATTTCTCGAAACCTTGGCCAGCTATAAAGCCGATTTGCAAGTGGTTGTAGCTTTTAGAATGTTGCCCGAGGTAGTATGGAATATGCCACCAAAAGGCACTATTAACCTGCATGGATCGATCTTACCTCAGTACCGTGGTGCTGCACCCATCAACCATGCCATTATCAATGGAGAAAAAGAAAGTGGCGTAACCACATTTTTCCTCACACATGAAATTGATACCGGTAATATTATCCTTAGCGAAAATATACGTATTGCCGATGACGAAACTGCCGGCGACCTACATGATAAACTGATGCACATTGGTGCCAAATTGCTGGTAAAAACCCTTAAAGCCATTGAGACTGGTGACATTAGCGAACAACCGCAGCCACAAAGCGGCGACTTAAAACATGCGCCAAAAATTTTCAAAGATGATTGCAAAATAGACTGGAACAATCCTGTACAGAAGATATATAACTTAATCCGCGGACTGAGTCCTTACCCTACAGCCTTCACTTTTTTAAACGACAAAACCCTAAAGGTATTTAAAGCTGAATTAGAAGATAAAGAACCGGGGATTGTTGCCGGCGGATTTTTAACAGATGGTAAAACCTATTTAAAATTTGCAGCTAAAGATGGTTTTATCAAATTGTTGGATATCCAGTACGAAGGTAAGAAACGGATGCCTATCGAAGATTTTTTAAGGGGAATGCGGTTGTAGCTAGTCCTTAGTCCAAAGTCATTAGTCTGGAGTTGAATAACCTATATAAATTATATGTCATCCTGAATGCAATGAAGGATTTTTCTGACAAAGTTAATAGTGCATTGCCAGCAAACGATTCTTCGTTACACTACCATTGACGTTATTTTGCAATTGTCTATTAATGAGTGACTTGTGGAACCTATGCATTTCGGCGTAGCTAGGCCGTAGCACCGTATCTCCGTTCCGCTTAAATCCGGCCTAACAAATTTTTCGGGCTCCACTGACAAAGCCATCCCACTGGCTTCGAAAGAAAAATTTTCA
>NZ_CAJYOJ010000017.1 GCF_913776295.1 uncultured Pedobacter sp. | reverse complement strand
TGACGTTATTTTGCAATTATTTATTAATGAGCGACTTGCGGAACCTATGCATTTCCGCGTAGCTAGGCCGTAGCACCGTATCTCCGTTTCGCTTAAATCCGGCCTAACAAATTTTTCGGGCTCCACTAACCGAGCCCTATTACTGGCTTTGAAAGAAAAATTTTCAGCCGGCATTTTTTGTTACTTTTTGATGCCAAAAAGTAAGAGCCATTCGGCGGCGGTAAGCCGAGGCAAGACGGGGCTGTATGGCATAAGTAATTAGTTACGTCATCTATATTGATTTTTATAAAATAAATTATCCCTCAGCATGACATTATAGAAGTAATCATTAATTTTACTACAGCTAAAATTTAGAGTGAGGGTTTTCTTTTATTCTATTCTTTTAATATTAAGAATTGTCATGCTGAACGCAGTGAAGCATCTTTCAATGGATAGTATGGTTAAAAGATCCTTCGTTGCACTCAGGATGACATTATAGAAGTAATCATTAATTCTACTACAGCTAAAATAATGGAAACTCTTCTCCCTTCGGCTTTTAGCCTTCCATCTGGTATTCTTTGCGAAAACCCTTGCGCTCTTAGCGGTTAAACAAAAAAGACCAAAGCTAATGCCCTGGTCTCTTATAATATTAAAGGATTTTGTTTTTATTTTAAGTAATAAATCACAGCATAAATAATGGCTGCCAACGTAGCCGAAACCGGAATGGTTAAAATCCAGGCCCAGATTAAGTTGATGGTTACCCCCCAACGTACAGCAGAAACACTTTTTACCACACCTACACCCACAATCGATCCGGTAATGGTATGTGTAGTAGAAACCGGAATACCGAAATGTTCTGTAATACCCAAAGTTACTGCACCAGCACCTTCGGCAGCAACACCTTCCAGTGCGGTTACCTTGGTAATTTTCGATCCCATGGTCTTCACGATTTTCCATCCACCGCTCATGGTCCCTAATGATATGGCCGAGTAACAGGCAATTGGCACCCAGGCAGGCATCGCTTCAAAATCTGGAATTACTTTAGAAGCGATTAAAGCGGTAGCAATAATCCCCATTACCTTTTGTGCATCGTTACCACCGTGGAAAAAACTTAACGCAGCAGAAGATAATAATTGAAGGCGTTTAAACCATTTTTCGGCTGTTGCCGGTTTAGCATAACGACAGATATTGATAATGATCAATGTTAATACCACCGAAATTACCATACCGATAATGGGCGCTAAAACAATAAAGGATACAATTTTAATTACATACTGCATATTTACGGCATCAAGTGGACTTACCCCTGTAAGTAAAGCATGTGTCATTCCTGCACCTGCAAAACCACCAATTAGGGTATGCGATGAACTGGAAGGAATACCATACCACCAGGTTAACAGGTTCCACATAATGGCGGCCAATAACCCAGCAAAGATTACATGTAGTGTTATGTAGTTTTCGATAACAGTTTTAGCAACTGTGTTGGCCACTTTGTGGTCGGTAAAATAAAAGTAGGCAGCAAAATTGAATAATGCAGCCCATAAAACCGCCTGGAAAGGCGTAAGAACTTTTGTAGAAACAATGGTTGCAATCGAGTTGGCGGCATCATGAAAGCCGTTAATATAATCGAAAGCAATAGCCAGAATTACAACAACAACCAATAAGGTAGTTACCATGTTTGTTTTTTATTAAGCGTTTTTAACCAAGATCGTTTCAAGCACATTCGCCACATCCTCACACTTATCTGTTGCTTTTTCGATCGTTTGTAAAACCTCTTTTTGTTTAATTAATTCAATCGCATTGGTTTCGTATTCAAATAAACGCGCTACCGCTAAGGTAAATACGTAATCAGCCTGGTTCTCGCCACTGTTGATGCGGATACAGGCATCAGCAATTACGCGGATGTTTTTAAAGCTGCGCAGTTCTTTAATAGCTTTATCGATATCGGTACACATTTCTACCAAAAGCTCCGCAATTTTAACAATGGGCTCGTTAATAGCAATCATGTTATACATCTGCATACGGTTTGCAGTACCATAAATATAATCGGCAACATCATCTACTGCAGTAGCCAATGCATGAATGTCTTCTCTATCGAATGGCGTAATAAAGTTCCTGCTCAGTTCAAGAAAAATCGAGTGGGTAATATCATCACCTACATGCTCTAAGCGCTCAATCTCTTTAAAAATTGTTTTTCTGGCTTCTGCATCACCCGTACTCACCATTTCTAAAAGGGTTTCCGCAATTTTTAATGCATTGCTACCAGCTTGTTCGAAAAGCGGATGAAACTTTTTGTCCTGAGGGGTAAAGAACTTAAAAATATTGTTCATGTTAATTTTTAATATGTTGCAAAGCTACAAGCCCAATGTTAAGTTAATGTTAATTTATTAATTATATTAACTAATGGCCGCATTGTTTTTCCGATATAGCTAATTGATGTAGCTTTTTAACCAGCTGAACATAAGTGGTTAAACAAAGTTTTAGCACCCTGGCGTGTAATTACCCGAACTTTAAACATATATCATTTGATTACCAGAGTGAAAAGGATGTTAAAAATTACCCTCCTTTTTGTAACGTAAAAGCAAAAGTAGTTCCGATACCTGGTGTACTTCTTACCGAAATAGTTTGTTGGTGCGCTTCTAATATATGTTTTACGATAGCCAGCCCTAAACCGGTACCGCCAACTTCTCTGGCCCGGTGGGTATCAATGCGGTAAAAACGTTCGAAAAGGCGCGACAGGTGTTTTTCTTCTATGCCTATACCATTATCGGTAACTTCAATCAAAACCTGATCGTGCAGCTCGAAAATTTTAATGGCGGTTTCACCTCCATCAATGCCATACTTAATGCTATTGACAATTAAATTAATTAACACCTGTCTGATCTTCTCGCGATCGGCAGAAACAGGGGTGAGCGCAGTATACTTATCTTTAAAAAAAAGTTTAATATTTTTTGCTTTGGCGCGATCTTCGAGATTTTCCATTACCTCTTTAGCCAATTGTACAAAATCAAATTTTTGATAGTTAATTGGCGATTCTCCCGTTTCCAACTTTGAAATAACGTCTAAATCCTTAATCAAATAACTCAATCGTTCTACATTGTTTTCGGCCTTCTTCAGAAACAAAACGGCCTGATCGGGATCATCTACCAGGCAATCCTGCAAGGTTTCGATATAACCCTGAATGGCGAAAAGCGGAGTTTTAAACTCATGCGAAACATTCGAAAGAAATTCTCTCCTAAACTGTTCTTGCTTTTTTAACAAATCAATTTCTTTTTTCTTTGCGCCTGCCCATTCTTTTACCTCCTGTTCTACATCATTAATCGGATCGGAGCTCACATATTCACCAAGTGCATCTTTTAAATCTTTGCCCAATTTAAGGTTATGGATCAGCTTATAGATGAGTTTAATTTTAGTGTAAATATATTTCTCCAGCAAATAATAAAAAACCAAAAAACTGCTGAGAAATGATACGCCGAAAGAGATAGCCAGATAATACCAGCTATGCTGAAAGTAAAAATTAACCATTCCTATAGAAAGACCTACAGCAAGGGCAGTAAATAAAACCAGCACACTTAATTTCATGCGGCAATTTAAAGCTTTTTATGTTAAATATGTGTTAAGTCAACGGTTTAACTTAACATCTATAATTAACAGAATTTGCACATGCATCCTGTACTCTTTAGAAAATGGACGTTCAGTCTTCCATAGCTGCTACAGTCCCGCCATCGTTTATAGTCCTCGCTGCGCTCCGGGCTATCCCACTCTGTCGGGTTTAGCTGGCAAAGGCCTGTGCGATTCAAATCAGCACAAAAAAAGCTTTCCCTTTTGAGGAAAGCTTTGTAAAATATGGATAAGTATTGCCTATTTCTTGGTCGAGTCTGTTTCAACCGGAGTTGAAGTTGCCGGTTTAGTGCTGTTTAAATTGCCACCAATTGGAGATGGTGATGGTGTTTTATTTAAACGCTCTTGAATAGCTGAGTTTCCTACTGCAGCACTACCACCGCTGGTTTTAGCAATTGTGGTAACAGCAAGGGTTAACACCACGATCAGCGTTAACAATACCCACGATCCTTTTTCTAAAACATCGCCGGTACGCTGCACACCAAACATGTTACTGGTGCCACCACCTGTAGCTAAACCGCCACCTTTAGGGTTTTGTACTAAAACAAATAAGCCTAAGGCTACGCACGCAATAATTAATAAAATGATTAAAAAGGTTACCATGGTAATATTATATTTTAAAATTTCTTTTCTATAGATTGGATAAGGTCGGCAAAGTAACGGCTTTTTTCCGGATATTTCAAACTTAATTTTTTATAAGTATCTATGGCTTTGTGATAAAGCATTTGCTCGATATAAATTTTGGCTAAAGTCTCTGAAACCAGGTCGTAATTATCTTCTGCACTTTTCTTGGCCTTATTTTCATTATCGATCTGTTCGGGCTTGGGAGGTTTGATTGTTGGATCTTCTTTCAGGAATTTCTCGATAATTTTGGCACCTTTTGCATCTTTAATCTCCGTGGCGTGATACTCAGCCAAATGATCCGCTACCTCGAAAGGGGTTTGGATGTGAAAAATATGCTCTACATATTGTTGCTGAAACTCAGTACTTTCTTGTTGCGGTTTTTTTTGTGGCTGTAGTTTGTTATGATTGGCATTGGGTTGGGCATAGGGCTGAAAAATCTGCTCATGCGCTTTACGGGTTTTGGCCAACCACCATAAAAAAGTATATGGCAGCTTATCATCGTTATATTGCGAAACAAAATTCCTTTCCGGCTCGTCTGGTACTACCGTTTCAATTTCCGGCGCAGTGCCAACCACATCAGTACTTAACTGCTGCTCGAATGCAAAGAAATCTGTAGCCGCTACACTTTCAATAAAAGAATCATCAACAGCAGGCAAATCCATCAAATGCCTATCTACACCTGGCAGGTTGTTAGGTGTTTCCACACTTACCTCCTGACTGATAGCGGACGTACTCTCATCAGTAAATTCAGCGGTATGTGCCAAAACTTCCGGCTCCTCCTGCGTAACTGCAATGTTAAGATCTACTTCCTCTTCCTGCTTTGCCTCACCAACAGGAACCATATTGAGTACATGGAACAATACGTGCCCCTGGCTATATAATGCGGCTTTTGGAATAAATGAAGCATTGGCTTTAGCTAAAAGCAAATGAATGGGCTGTGCATACGGAAATTGCTTAACCATTTCCTGCAACATGGATGCATGCTCTGGCC
Organism: uncultured Pedobacter sp.; assembly: GCF_913776295.1. Lineage (GTDB taxonomy): Bacteria > Bacteroidota > Bacteroidia > Sphingobacteriales > Sphingobacteriaceae > Pedobacter. Next base: position 24,334 of record NZ_CAJYOJ010000017.1, on the reverse strand, counting down.
TAACCTTTCCAGGTTGCGCAAGTAAATCTACCAGTAGCTTTTTGTTATCCATTATCGGGGTTTGCCGCTAAGTTAAAAAAATGTAAACGGGTTCTGAAAATTTTGTCTTTAGAATGCTGCTTTTTTACCACTGTGCAAATGCACGGTTAAAAATATCTTCCGATAATTGTTTGTTGATATTTTCGATAGCCCCAGGCAACAACGTTTGAATAGGAGCACCGTTAACCGGGAAATCAAAATACTTGGTAAAGCTCTCTTCAAAACTTTCTTTTTCGTGTTCTTTTATATTGTTTTTATATTTTACCGAAACGGTTATGGTTAATCTGTTGGCACCTGCAGTAGGTGTAGCACTATTTTGAAGTGCGACCGGCTTAATATCATAACCCGTTATCCTTCCTTCAAATGAGGCATCTCCCTCGCCTGTCGGAGAGATAATCAATTTGGTTTGGTTACGAATCCGGCTTTTTAACGATTCCGTAATCTGGTTACTTAACGTTGGCACTACTAAGGGTGCGTTATTTTCAAATACGCGAACAACCACTGTTTTTAATCCTGTTGTAGATGCTCCGCTGAATTTATAAGAGCAGGCACTAAAAACCGAAGTAATCAGGATCAACGCAAATATTTTATTTTTCATCATGATCGAAAAGGCTGTCTAACTTTGAGGAGCGTACTTTATAGAGCATTTAATACAAGCGCTCATTTACAGGTTTAATTCTTTAATTTTCCTGTACAATGTCCGTTCTGAAATGCCCAATTCCTGCGCAGCAAACTTACGCTTACCTTTATGCTTTTTTAAAGCTTTTTTAATCAGGTCTGACTCTTTATCCACCAGTGATAGAGATTCTTCTATTTCTTCAGCCTCGTGCGCGAAATAATCAGCATTGTTATTGTTGTTTACGTTATTATTGTTTGGTGCAGGATGCTGAATGGTGAAAGCATGCTCTTGCCCTACAGGCAATTCTACATCGCGGTATAATTGATTGATATACTGCGGATTATCGGCTAAAACCGTAGCGGTATTCCCACCGTGCTGAATAATTTCAGCAACCAGTTTTTTAAGCTCTACCATATCTTTTTTCATATCAAAAAGAACCTTATACAAAATATCTCTTTCTGTAAAATCTTCTTTCGACTGCGCATTGATCGCCATGGGCAAGTTACTCCCGGCTTCGTTCGGGATATAGTTTAAGATGGCCTGACCGCTTACGTTCCGGTCTTTTTCCAATACACAGATTTGCTCGGCAATATTTTTCAACTGACGGACATTACCCGGCCAGCTATAATTGGTTAAGATCTGAATGGCATCCGGCTCGAGGTGTAACGCGGGACTGCGGTATTTATCGCTAAAATCAGCTGCGAATTTTCTGAATAATAAATAAATATCTTCCTTACGCTCTTGCAAAGCGGGTATACGCAATGGCACGGTATTTAATCGATAATATAAATCCTCACGGAATTTCCCATTTTTAACACGATTGTAAACATCCACGTTAGTTGCCGCAATAATGCGAACATCGGTTTTCTGCACTTTAGAAGAACCCACACGTAAGTATTCGCCACTTTCTAAAATACGCAGCAAACGGGCCTGTGTACCTAAAGGAAGCTCAGCAACCTCATCTAAAAAGATGGTACCGCCATTCGCCACCTCAAAATATCCCTTACGGGCTTCGTGTGCACCGGTAAATGATCCTTTTTCATGACCAAAAAGTTCAGAATCTATCGTTCCTTCGGGGATAGCCCCACAGTTTACCGCTATGAAGGTACCATGCTTACGGGCACTCATTTGATGGATAATCTGCGAGAACACCTCTTTACCGCTACCACTTTCGCCGGTGATTAACACCGACATATCTGTCGGTGCTACCTGGCTTGCAATATCTATGGCACGGTTTAATAAAGGCGAGTTGCCAATAATACCGAAACGTTGTTTAATATTTTGTGTATCCATTCTTCAATTTTCAGTTGGCTGTTCTCAGTTGGCAATTTTAAATTCCACAACTCAAGATCATCTAAGTTTTATATCGGGTTTAAGACCTTGTGCCTTAAACCTTCCACCCTTCACCTTTTTTAAACTATTCTACCAATTAACGTAGCAGATGTACATTTCTCGATATATACATTTGCATACTGACCTGGCTTAACGCCTTCAATAGCCGGAAAAATGGCCATTGCCCCGCTGTCACCTCTTCCGCAATAATCAAGGTCAGATTTTTTCGAAGTACCTTCAATCAAAACCCGAACGGTTTTCCCCACCCATTCTTGCAAACGCAATAATGAATGTGCCTGTTGTTTGGCTAAAATTTCAGCCAAACGGCGTTTTTTCACTTCTTCCGGAATATCATCTTCCAGTTTACGGGCCGCTAAAGTCCCTGGCCGTTCAGAGTAGGTAAAATTATAGGCAAAATCATATTGCACATAGTCCATCATACTCAGGGTTTCCTGGTGTTCCTCTTCCGTTTCTGTACAAAAACCGGCAATGATATCGGTAGAAATTGCACAACCCGGAATAATGTTGCGGATGGCATCAATACGATTGATATACCATTCGCGGGTGTAAGTCCTGTTCATGAGTTCCAATATGCGGGTATTTCCCGATTGAACAGGCAGGTGGATATAATTACAGATATTATCGTATTTGGCAATGGTATATAAAACCTCATCGGTAATATCTTTTGGATGTGAAGTAGAAAAACGTACCCTTAAATCCGGGCTAACCAACGCCGTTTGTTCCAAAAGTTGCGCAAAATTAACCGTTTCTGTCCCATCCTCCGACGTCCAGGTGTATGAATCTACGTTCTGCCCTAAAAGGGTAACCTCGCGGTAGCCAGCCTCAAATAAAGCCTTTGCTTCTTCTACAATGGAATGCGCATCACGGCTACGTTCCCGCCCACGCGTAAAGGGCACCACACAGAAAGAACACATATTATTACAACCACGCGTAATGGATATAAAAGCGGTTATTCCGTTGCTGTTTAACCTAACCGGACTGATATCGGCATAAGTTTCTTCGCGCGACAATAAAACGTTAACAGCTTTATGTCCGCTTTCTACCTGCTCAATTAAGTTAGGCAGATCGCGGTAAGCATCTGGCCCAACCACCACATCAACTAAACGTTCTTCCTCCAAAAATTTAGACTTCAAACGTTCGGCCATGCAACCTAAAACCCCCACAATCAATTTTGGATTACGGCGTTTTTCGACACCGAACTGAGACAGCCGGTTTCTGACTCTCGTTTCTGCATTTTCGCGGATAGAACAGGTATTAATAAAGATTACATCTGCCTGGTGATAATCCCCTGTAGTTTCAAATCCAGTTTCCGATAAAATAGAGGCCACGATTTCACTGTCGGCAAAATTCATGGCACAACCATAACTTTCGATATAAAGTTTACGGGCATCAGCTTTAACCGGTGTATCTAAAATCAAAGCTTCACCTTGCCTGGCTTCATCGTGCGTTTTATCCTGTATTTGTAAATCAATCATTATTTAAAAACATTTTGGGGATTGCAAAAATACATAAATAAAATTAAAAGTGACAATTTGACATATTTAGTTTAAATGTTTACAGTATGATTATGATAAATGTGATTAGCATATGGTTTCCTTGGCATGGTGACGATTTATTATCTTTTTGGAGCCGGGGCTGGTCGGGATTTGTAATCCCGACCTATTGTACTTTGGATTTTTAATCCAATATTAAAAGATTGAAAATCATTGATTCAGAAGACGGGATTGCAAATCCCGACTAACGGATTACCGCTGTTCTGCTCCTATGACGGGTTTTCCATACCACTGTCCCAACCTAGCTAGCCCTTGGCGAAGCGGTACCCTGCAGGCCGGGAGGTACGACGGCCAAAGCGTACAAGCGAAGCAAAGGAACAAACGCTGTTACTTACCCTGTCCCTGCGCTCCTGAAAATAATCTTAACAATAAACCATTCAAAAGCAGCCCTTTTTTATTTTCGCTTTGATCTTTCTGCTTTAGTCTTTTAGCTTGACACTTAAAAACCTTTCACCCTCCCATCTGTTACGTAGGGATAAGCCACGATAAATGATAGCGCAGCATAAAAGTAAAATTTGGGCCTGGATAGGAAGCATATTCGGCATATTGATTTTGATCGTTGCATTCGGCGCCATGTTTTTAAGCGCCCGATGGAAACCGATATTGACTGAAAAAATTAAAGCCAGTGTTTATAATGGTTCTCACCACTTATATCAGATAGATTTTAAAAGCATTAACTTAAACGTGATTACAGGCAGCATGGCGCTGCGTGATGTTACACTAATACCAGATCAGTCGGTTTTTGACAGCCTGAAGAAAAAACAGCTTGCCCCTGCCCATATTTTCGAACTCAGATTAAAGAAATTACAGATTACCCGTGTTGGCATATTAACCGCCTATTTTAAAAAGCGGATCGACGTAAACGAAATCCTTTTGCAGAAGCCATCGATCAATGTCTTTTTTAATAAAGTAACCCCAAAAACCGATAGCATAAAAGATGAAAAATCACTTTACGAACAGCTTTCCAAAAACTTTAAATCTATACATGTAAAAAGCATTAAAATTGTAGATGCCGATTTCGATTACATCAACAAAACTGCTTTTAAAAAGACAAAAAATTCAATCAAACACCTGGATATTAATATCAATGATTTTTTATTGGATTCGCTCTCAGGAAATGATACCACACGGTTTTACTATACCAAAGATGTATCATTCCAGATTGCCGGTTATAAAGCGGTAACAAAAGATAAAATGTACAGCATGAAAGTGGATACCGTTAAAGGCTCCACTTCATCAAAAAAGATAAGGGTTAAGGGTTTCAAACTTACCCCATTATACAATGAGCTCACTTTTGCAAGAAAATACAAAGTTCAGAAAGACAGATACAATTTAAGCTTTGATCAGGTAGAATTTAATGGCGTAGACTTCATCGGACTAAATACCGACCAAAAATTGTATGCAAAAACAATGAAAATTGGCCCTGCAAATGTTGAAGTGTTTATGAGCCGCGAATCGCCACCGCCGCCAGGTTTGGATAAAGGCCGGAACTATCCACATATGGCGCTGAAAAGATTAAATATGCCAATATTGATTGATACCGTAAAGCTAAAAAGCATTACTGTTAAATATGCTGAATTTAACCCCGCGAGTAAAAAAACAGGCGCGGTTACTTTTAAAGCATTAAACGGAAATATTTTAAATGTAACCAATGATAGTTTGCAATTAAGCAAAAAGAGCCATGCGCTGGCAGATTTAAATACACTTCTGATGGGCACTGGAAAGCTGAATGTTAATATTGATTTTAATTTGACTGATCACAATGGCTCTTTTAGCTATAGTGGCAGTTTGGGTAAATTTGATATGAAAAATTTAAATCCGTTATCAAAAGCGCTGGGTTTGGTAGAAATAGAAAGTGGTAATATACAGCATGTTGATTTTAAGGCCACAGGAAATCTAAGATCGGCGACAGGCACGATGAATATGTTGTATACGAACCTGAAAGTTAAGCTTCTATCAGATAATATTGATGGCGAGGGCACTAAAGAGAAAGGTTTTTTATCGTTCCTGGCCAATACCATTTTGGTTAAAGACGAAAATCCGCAAAAAGGCGAAGCGCCAAGAACAGCCAGGATGACGAATACCAGGATCAATTCTGCCTCCTTTTTTAACCTGATGTGGAAAACCGTTTTTGTAGGCATCAAGGATATTGTAGGTGTGGGCATCGTACCCGAAAAGAACCCTGTAAAACAACAAAAAGTAATAGCTAAAAAAATAAGGGAACAAAAAAGGGCAGACAGAAAAGCTGCACGAAAAGCCCGCAGAGAAAAAAATTAATCTTCTGTTTTTCAAATATATGTTTATACCGTATATTGCTGATAAAACACCATCTCTCATTTTTTAATGCCTGATACCAAAAGATACCGTTATAAAGTTTTTAAATGGATTTCGTGTATAACACTCGGTATCTTTGTCGTACTTGCAGGCATCGCCTGGTTTTTAAACATCAAGTCGCGCCCTATTTTAACGGATAGAATTAAAACACTGCTCTATAAATCAACAGATAGCTTATATACCATCAGCTTTACCCAGGTATCTACCAACGTTTTTACGGGTAACGCTACTTTACAGAACGTAAAAATAATGCCTGATACTAATCGTTTCAGGGAGCTTATTGCCTTAAAAAGGGCACCAAACAATCTTTACAGTGTTCATTTAAAAAAACTGGTGGTAAAACGCTTTCATCCGTTAACGCTCTACCGCGAAAAAAAACTGCAGTTAGAGGAAATTATATTTGATAAACCCAAGGTAACGATGGTTAATCAGCAATTTGCTTTTAATGAGGGTCGCGCCCCCAGGCCCATCAAATCGCCTTATGAGATCATTTCCAAAAACCTGAAAGAATTTAGCATTAAAACGATCCGTTTTAAAGATGTAAGCTTTACGTATCTGAATAAAAACAGACCCCATTCCGTACCTTTTGATATTGATGACCTCAACATTACGCTAACGGATTTACTGGTTGATTCTACCTCGGCTGATGACCCCAGCCGATTTTACCTGTTGAAAGATATTGTGATCAACTTAAATAATTATGTATACCGCACACCGGATAAAATGTACGATATAAAACTTGATCAGCTTGATTTCAGGGCAACCACCGGGAAACTAAGGGTGAATAGCTTTGCATTGGTTCCGTTGTACGATGAAATGAAATTCGGCAAGGTTGCCGGTTATGCCAGGGAACGTTTTGATATTGGCATGCGTGATATTATGCTCAACGGCATAGACCTGCCGCTTTATATCAGCAAACAGGAACTCTGGGCAAAGGAAATGGCCATTGCTAACGGTTTTATATCTGTTTTTAACCGAGATGGACTTCCGTCAAAGCCACAGGAAAATAAGATCGGTAAATTTCCGCATCAACTTTTGCAGCTTGTTCATGCGCCTATTCTGGTCCAGAAAATCCAGCTGAAAGATGTAAACATCAATTATTCCGTTTTCAATAGTGAAAGTAATCAAAGAGGGCGCATCAGTTTTGAAAATACCTCTGGAATTATAAAAAATGCCACTAACCTTGATAACATTAAGGCCATAAACCCAATGATGGAAGTTAATCTTAATACCTATTTGTTCGGCCAGGGGAAGCTTGATGTTAATTTCATGTTTAACCTTACTGCTAAGGATGGTGCATTTTCTTACCACGGCGTTTTACACAATTTTAATGCACGGATTTTAAACCAGATTACCAAACCCCTCGGCCTGGTGCGCATTAACCGCGGCAGTGTAGATAAATTGAAATTCGATTTTAAAGCAAACGATTTGGGCACAAAAGGAACGGTAGCATTTTCTTATTATGATCTTTCTGTTGCCCTGATGAAAAACGATCCTGAAAAGGATCATCTGGTTACGCGGGGTTTCCTTTCTTTCTTAGCCAATGCCCTGATTATTAAATCTGAAAACCCGGGTGCAGACGGCAAGCTGGTACCTGTAACCGTAAATTACAGCCGGCCATCCAATACTTCGTTCTTTAACATGATCTGGAAGGGGCTCTTTACTGGGATAAAATACAGTATAGGCATTACCGAAGAAAAGCAAAATGAGGTACGTGAACATATTGCAAATTTTAAGGCTATGCGCGCCAATCATTTAAAAAGGAAACAAAAGCGGTTGGAACGCCGGATAAAACGCGAACGGGCGCAACATGAGAAGCGATAACATGTTGTAACCTTTTCTTATCTTTATGATCTAAACCTTAAACTAAAATTATGATTATTGCCCTCATTATTGTCGGATTTATCTTTGTCATCGGAATTTTCTTTTACAACTCGCTTATCGGCAAGAAAAACCAGGTAACAAATGCCTTTTCGGCTATTGATGTTATGCTAAAAAAACGGTTCGACCTTATTCCAAACCTGGTTGAAGTAGTAAAACAGTATACCACTTATGAGCAGGGAACCTTAACCAAAATAGTTGAACTGAGATCAAAAGCTGGCACTCCGAATATCAGCGATGCCGAAAAAGCGGATTTAGATGCGCAGTTAAGCAATAGTGTGAGAGGCCTGATGTTAAATGTTGAAAATTATCCCGATTTGAAAGCCAATACCAATTTCATTAACCTGCAAACCACCTGGACGGAGAGCGAAGAACAGATTGCCGCTGCCAGAAGAACTTATAATGCTTCGGTAACCGATTATAATAATTCGATTATGATGTTTCCAGGCAGTTTATTTGCGGGGATGTTAAACTTCCATCCGATTCCTGTTTTGGAAACCGCAGCTGAAGAACGTAAAAACATTAGTGCAAAGGAACTCTTTAACAATTAATGTTGTCCGATATTGCAAATAATGTAGCCCTACAACAAGTGTTGGCTACTATGGAGGTAACTCGCAAAAGAATTGCCGCTACCCAAACCAAAGGCTATATTTTTATTTCAGCAGGCATCTTAATTGGTATTTTAGGTTTCGTGCTGGGCTTTCCCGTTCCTGGTGTAGTTGTTGGCTTAATCCCATTAATATACGGTGGAGTTCTGTTATTTAAAATCAACGATTCTTTAACAGCTTACCGGATTGACTACAAAACCAATGTAATAGGCGCAGCACTTAAATTTTTAGACGAAAGCCTATCCATAAATCCTGACCAGGGAATTGCGGTTGCCGAGTTTATGTACACACAATTGTTTACCCAAGAGCCCGATCGTTATAAAACAGAAGATCTCGTAACCGGGTGTGCGAATAAAACCCGGTTTTACTTTGCCGAGGTACATGCCGAATATAAAACAGTAACCCAAACCAAAAACGGAACGCGAACAGAGTGGCACGACATTTTTAAAGGAATTATATTTGCTGCTGATTTTAACAAAAACTTTAATGGCATAACCATAGTACGCCCTAAAGGCTTCGCCAATGCACTAGGAGCCTGGTTTTCAAAAAATGTGTTCTCTTTTGGGGGAAATGATGTGGTAAAGCTGGAAAATCCTGATTTTGACAAAACTTTTATCACTTATGGTTCTGACCAGGTAGAAGCACGTTATATTTTAACCCCGGCATTAATGGAGCGTATCTTAAAACTCAACCATCAAACTAAATATGACATTAGTTTATCCTTTATCGAATCGAGGATGTATATTGCTTTTCCTTTGAACCGCAATTATTTTGAAGCCCCGATATTTAAATCTTTAATGAATGCTGAAGCCCTGGATAATGATGTTACAACCGTAAAATTTATGTATGATATCGTTCAGGAGCTGGATCTGAATACCAGGATTTGGGGGAAAGAATAACTTCCGAAGTTTAACTCGGGCATAAAAAGGGATACTTCGGAAGTTTATCAAAGGCCGGTCTAAATTTACGAATTTTGCCTGCACACCGGCGTATTGAAACTTCATGAGTCTTAAGCACTAACTCAGATGTTTTTTTACAATCTCTTCAAGCGCAGCAATATCAAAAGGTTTCGACAGGTAGCTATCCGCACCGGCTTCCTCAGCTAGTGAAGAGATATCATTATTGGCCGAAAAGTAAATTACCGGAATATGTTTTAAATCAGGATGGCTTTTTAAAGCTTTCGTAGCCTGTATCCCACCCAGATCGGGCAACCAGTTATCCATGAAAATTAAATCAGGCATATAGGCTGCAACCTGTTCTTCTATGTTATTGGCACTTTCAGATGTTTTTATTTCATACCCTGCATCTTCTAAAATAAATGTGCACAGATCAAGGATATCCTTATTATCATCAAAAACAAATACTTTTTTTGTAACCATCATATTAACCTCCGAAAAGCTATTAATCATTTAATTTATTTATATAATCAGCCATATTGCGGCTATCTAATATCACATGTGGCATCACATTCAGAACTGCCTGTTGCGGCATATAAGGCATCACCGCCGTATCAGGATTTTGTATCACCACCGTACCGCCAAAATTATTCACGCTTTTTAACCCCTCAACCCCATCCGAATTAGAGCCGGAAAGCAAAATACAAACTAATTTTTCTTTAAAAACTTCAGCTGCTGATTGGAAGGTAACATCAATTGATGGCCGGGAATAATTTACCTTTTCAGAATAATCTAAAGATATACTTCGATCCTCCTCTATCAGCATATGATAATCTGCAGGAGCAATAAAAACTTTACCTGGTGTTAAAAACTCTTTTTCTTCTGCTTCGCCAACGGCTAATAGGGTGCGCGATTTTAACAAATCGGTTAAAAGAGATTCATTATTGGCCTTCCGGTGAACTACTATTACGATAGGGAAACAGATATCCGTTCTGAGGGCCGGAAAAATTTCGAGCAGAACATCCAAACTACCGGCCGAGCCACCAATAATTAATGCCTCACAAGATGCAGAACCTATAGTTTTCGCCATATTTTCTCCATTTTAATCCTTTTATACTCTTTCGCCTTTGGCCAAAACTCCAAACTCTCCTTACTTCCCAGTGCAAGATAGCCTAATTTCTCGATGCTGCCATCAAATAGGTTAAAAACCTTATGCTGTAGCTCCTTATCGAAATAGATTAATACATTTCGACACAAAATAAGTTGAAATTCGTTAAAAGAGTGATCAGACACCAAATTATGCGTAGAAAAGATCATCTTACGATTTAAGCTTTCATCAAATTTGGCTAAAGAATAGTTTGCAGTATAATAAGCAGAAAAATCTTTTAATCCCCCTGATTGCCGGTAATTCTCTGAATATTGCTTTAGGTAGGTTAACGGAAACATACCTTTTTTTGCCTTCTCTAAAACAGAAGGATTAATATCTGTAGCGTAGATGAGCGATTTATGCAGCAAATTAAGCTCTTTCAAAACAATAGCAAGCGAATAGGCTTCTTCCCCGGTTGAACAACCTGCTACCCAGATCCGGATGAACGGATAAGTGCCCAGCACCGGTAGTACATCGTTCCGTAATGATTTATAAAAGGAAGGATCGCGGAACATTTCGGTAACATTAACCGTAATTTCTTCTAAAAAGCGCTTAAAATATTGCTTGTCCGTTCTAACGGTATAACGAAATTCGGCAAAACTTACAAAATTATCCAGTCCGTAAAGGCGTATAATCCGCCGCTTTATCGATGCGTGAGAGTATTCCAGAAAATCGTAGCCATGATTTTCTAAAACATCATTCAACAGGATTTCTACCTGTTCGTTATCTATCACGTCACTTATCACCAGCTATTTTGTAAAATTTTCTATTTGCTTTAATAACTCGTCAACATTTATCGGCTTTGAGATATAGCCCGATGCACCTGCACTCAGGCAACGTTCCTTATCTCCTACCATGGCCTGGGCAGTTACGGCCAATATGGGTATGCTCCGCATCTTATCCGACTTTTTCATAACAGCCATAGCCTGATAACCATCCATATCCGGCATCATCATATCCATTAAAACGATGTCAACATGATCGTGCTTTTCTAAAACAGAAAAGCCTTCCTGCGCACTTATAGCGGATAAACATTCAAAACCTTTGGCCTTTAAAACAGCTTTTAAAGCAAAAATGTTTCGGTTATCATCATCAATGATGAGAATTAATTTCTGAGGAGGCATAAAATAAAATAGTTTATGATGTATGATGATTTTCGTATAACCAAACTCTTAATAATGAGATCAGCTGGTCCATATCTACCGGTTTGCTGATATAATCGGATGCACCGGCGGCAATGCACTTTTCGCGATCGCCCATCATTGCTTTTGCAGTAACGGCCAAAATGGGCAGGTTACGATATTTGATATCCTGCCTGATGGCTGTTGTAGTTTCATAACCATCTAGTTCTGGCATCATCATATCCATCAAAACCACATCAATTCCGGGGTTTTCGTTCAGAAGTTTAAGGGCTTCTTTACCATCAGTGGCCGCAACCACTTTCATCTGGTGCTGCTCTAACATCTTGGTTAAGGAGAAGATATTGCGTACATCATCATCCGCTACCAGAACCGTTTTACCAATCAGTACATCCTGCAGTTCGGAAAACTTTTGAGGTATTTTGTTTTTCTCCTTGCTTTTTTCTTCTACCAAATGAAGGAAAAGGCCAGCTTCATCAAGGATACGCTGGTAAGAATGTGCGGTTTTGACCACAATCGAATCAGCATATTGCTTAATCCGGCTCTCCTCTCCTTTCGACAGGTTTTTACCGGTAAAAATGATAATGGGCAAATTCTCTAAACCAGGTGTTTGCTTCACCACTTCCAGCGTTTCATAAGCATGTTTATCAGGAATGCCCATATCCAGAATCACGCAGTTCACCTCTGGCCTGTGTAAGGCAGATACACTTTCGTTTACCTGGTTCACAATTTCTGTCTGAATATTAAAATTGCTCAAGAAGTAACTTAGCGCTTTAGCGTGCTGTTCATTTTCTTCTACAATAAGTACTTTTTTAGGATAACGGCTTAAGGCATGCTCAAGTTTCGAAAATATCTCTTGCATATGCTCAAAAGCAAAAGGTTTATTGATAAAATCGACTGCGCCTTTTAATAAACTTTCTTTCTTTACCTGCAAAGAAGACATGATGTGTACCGGAATAGGACGTGTAGCAGGATCGGATTTCAGCTCCTCCATTACCTGCCAGCCATCCTTAACGGGCAGTTGGATATCGAGTAAAATGGCAAGCGGTTTAAAGGTTTTCGCCATTTCAATCCCTACGTCGCCGCGAACAGCAACCAACCCCTTGTAGTTTCTTTTCCTGGTAAAATCTAAAAGTGTTTTGGCAAAAGGGGTATCGTCTTCCACAATTAAAATCACTTTATCATCAGGCCCGATATCGTTACGGTCATCCTCAATCTCCTGTGGAATATTCCCAACCGTTAAATGGCTTAATTTTTTTACCGGGGTTTCGGGTGCTGTTACCGGTTTCTCTGTTTGAGGTTCTTTACCTTCAAATCCTTTATTTTTATCAATGGGTAGGGTAAGTGTGAAAACACTTCCTTCGCCTTCTGCACTTCTTAAATCGATGTATCCGCCCAGTAGTTTAGCCAGTTCTCTACTAATGGAAAGCCCGAGACCTGTGCCGCCAAACTTACGGCGCGTAGAGCCATCGGCCTGTTGAAAAGCTTCGAATATCATGCCTTGTTTTTCGGGTGCGATACCTACGCCTGTATCGGTAACTTTAAACACAAGCGCGCCCAATTTATCATTTTTATCGATATTTAACGTTACCGCACCTATTGCGGTAAATTTAATGGCGTTTGATAGCAGGTTTTTAATGATCTGCTCCAGGCGCATTTTATCAGTATGAAAAAACTCTGGAACTCCTGCCGATTTTTCAATAACGAAGTTGAGGTTCTTATCCTTAGCTAAAGGGTTAAACAGCGAGCGCATACCGGAAACGATATCGTCAACCTTAACATTTGTGCGATCGAGTTCCATTTTGCCGGCCTCAATTTTAGAAAGATCCAAAATCTCGTCGATTAAACTTAAAAGTCCCTGGCCAGAGCTTTGAATAACCCCCGCATATTCCTGGTGTTCGGGATCCATAGCCTCATTTTCGGCCATTAATCTTGATAACAACAATATCGAGTTGAGCGGCGTCCTTAACTCGTGCGACATGTTGGCCAGGAACTCTGATTTATATCTTGTACTCAGTTCTAAGGCTTCTGCCTTTTGCTGGATCTCAATATTGCGTTCTTCAATCAGTTCATTTTTTTCCTCCAGTAAGCTGCTTCTCTCTTCAAGCTCCTGGTTACTTTGTAACAGCTCTTCCTGTTGCACACGTAATTCTTCTTCGCTGGCCTGAAGTTTCTGGGCCTGAGCTTCGAGTTCTGCATTTAAACCCTCCAGCTCGTTGTGCTGCACCTGTAACTCTTCTGATTGTGCCTGCGTTTCTTCTAATAATTGCTGCAATTTAAACCTGTTCTGTGCACCCAATAAAGCGGAACCAATATCAGATAAAATCAAGTTCAAAAAGTGTAATTGCAGTTCGCTATACTTATCAATAGTACCTAATTCCAATCCACCTATCGAAATTCCGTTCCTGATGATGGGCAGTACAATTAACTGTGCAGGCTTAATTTTCCCGGTGGCGTGCGTAATAGTGAGTTCGTTCTGCGGAACATCATTTAACAGTATGGGCTTACCTGATTTAACGGCCTGACCAATCAAGCCCTGTCCAAGCTCAAGAGTTTGAGCTAAATTTTGCCCTTGCAGTGCGTATTGCCCCTTTAAATGCAGGTATCCATCATCTTTAAATAAATAAATGGCACCGATCTGGCTATTGGTATAACTGGCCAGAAACTCAACAATATCGTCTGCCAGGTGGAAAACGTCTTTTTCGCCAACCATTTTAACGTTTAGATTGGCTACACCTGTTTGCAACCACTCATTCTCCTCTAAAGCATCAAAAGATTTTTTTAACGACAATGACATGGTATTTAACGATTCTGAAAGTTCGCCAATATCATCCTGGCTTTGGCTATCAAGCTTTACGCCGTAATTGCCATTAGAAATTTGAACGGCAATTTCTTTAATGGCAGCAATGCGTTTTTCCATCTCATATTTTTTATCTTCAATTTCCTGTTGAAGTTTAACGCGTTCGTCAAAATCGATTGATACCCTGCGGTAAAAAAACAAAGTAATCATGATGGCCAGAAGTGCCGCGATTAAAATCAGAATTGGTGTATAGGATGTAAGCTTATTTAATTCATTGGTTCTTTCTTCCAGCAACCTTTTCTCTTCTGCTACCATTTTGCTTACAATCGACCTCGCATCATCCATATAAAATTTGCCCTGAAACAAAACGGTTGGATCAATAGCACCGCCCAAAGTTTTAATCTCTATAGTCGATTTGATGATCCCCATTCGTTTGAGAAGGATATTTTTAAGTGCAGCTATATTTTTTTGCTGAAAGCGATTATCTCTGGTAATGAACTCAACTTTTTTCAACAATAAAGCTGCCGAATCGCTGGCGCCATAATACGGTGTCAGAAACACCTTATTTCCTGTTAACAAAAAGCCCCGCTGACCCGTTTCGGCATCTTTTAAATAGGATATCACACGCTCAGCATTTAAAATTACCTCATCACTTCGTTTAACCAATTCGGTACTTTTAATCAAATTACCAATACTGATGTAAGAAGCCAGGGAACTGATAAACAGAATAATGAGCGATAAGCCGAGGCCTAAACGCAAATTATTTTTAAGAGTTGTTTTCATTAATATGGGTTAAGGATAGTTAGATTTGATTTTTGAGGATTTCTTCTTCTGTTGTAGGAATAATAAAATAGAATTCAGAACCTTCGTCCGGTACGCTGTTTACACCAATTGTGCCACCGTGGCGGTTGATGATTTCCGAGCAGATGTATAAGCCAATACCAAGACCGTTAAACCGGTTACTGTTTTCTTCTACACGATAAAATTTATCGAAAATTTTGTGCTGCTGTTCTTTGGAAATACCAATACCGAAATCTTTTACAGCCAGATAAAGTTTCCCATCTTTAATGTTTATGGTTACATTAACCTGATTGGTGCCCGGAGCATATTTAATGGCATTGGTAATGAAATTGATAACCACCTGTTCCAGCCGCATTTCATCACCATAGATCATTTCATGTGTTTGACCCAATTTGCTGATTTTAAAATCGGGATTAGATTGCTGCAACATCTCAATGGCATTATTTACCATGTTATCAGCACAAAAACTCTTCATATTAAACTTCATTTTTCCGCTTTCGATTTTAGAGATATCGAGCAGATCGACGATTAATTCATTTAATTTTTCAAGTTGAATACTGGCTTTTTCGAGATGGCTCTGGGCCATGTCTTTATCATCCCGTTTAAGACTCCGCTGCAACAGCTGGATATAGCCTTTTACACTGGTTAAAGGTGTTTTTAACTCGTGACTGGCAATGCTGATAAATTCGTCCTTTTTGTTTTCGGCCTGCTTTCTGAATTCAATTTCTTTGAGCAGTTTTTCCTGCACTTCGTTAAGTTTTCTATTTTGCTCATAGATGCGGTAAAACGTTTTAATTTTAAGAAGCAAAACATGAATATCAACTGGCTTAGTGATGTAATCCAACCCCCCGCTACGGTACCCCTTGGTGATAAATTTCAACTCTGTATTTACAGCAGAAAGAAATATGATGGCGGTATCTTTTGCTTTGCTAAAACCAGAAATGGTATCGGCGACCTCAAAGCCATCCATATCGGGCATCTGTACATCGAGAATAATCAGAACATAGTTATTTTTTAAAACTTTTTTCAGTGCTTCTTCCCCGGATGATGCGGTATCAACCTCAAAATTATGTGCCTGGAGTACTTTCTGTAAAGAGATCAGGTTTTCTGGCCTGTCATCAACTATAAGGATCATCTTGATTAAAACAAATAAGAAGCCGGATAATTATGTTTGGTTTAGAGATAAAAACCTCTATAACTGTGAACAAACAACCTGGCTTTAAAAAAGTTTTGATTTTTTATAAATTATTTGAGTTAAAGGTATCACCCTGTTTAATATCACCCGTTTCGAAGCCCTTTTTAAACCAGTACATCCGTTGTGCGGAGGTACCATGAGTAAAAGAATCAGGTTGCACTTCGCCGGTAGCCTGTTTTTGCAATTTATCATCGCCAATAGCATTGGCCGCGGTTAATGCCTCTTCTATATCGCCCTCTTCCAATTTGAAATCTTTAAGGTTTTGGGCATTGTGCGCCCAAAGTCCCGCAAAGAAATCGGCTTGCAATTCCAATTTCACTGACAAGCGGTTATATTCCTTTTCGCTAACCTGACCACGTGCCTGATCTAGTTTTTCCGAAATGCCCAATAAGTTCTGGACGTGATGACCAACTTCATGTGCAATCACATAAGCCTGTGCAAAGTCTCCTGCAGCACCAAAACGGTTCTTTAAATCATCGTAAAATGATAAATCAATATATACTTTATGGTCACCTGGGCAGTAAAAGGGTCCGACATTGGCACTGGCATTTCCGCAAGCGGTTTGCACTGCATCCCTAAACAGCCTAAGCTTGGGATATTCATACTGCCTGCCCATGGCCTGAAATTCTTTATCCCATACCTGCTCGGTTGATTCTAACACACCTGCAACAAACTGTGCCTGTGGATCGTTTGCCGGTACCCCCTGCTTAACCTCTTCCGTACCCGCTGTGGCCGGAATCTGACCAACCAAACCGCTTAAATCTTTGCCGAAAATCAGGCCGAGCACCACAATGATGATACCTACACCCCCACCAAGGATGGTTTTTCCACCACCGCTGCTTCTACCATCTTCTACATTATTACTGCCTTTACCAAACCATTGCATAGTATATATTTTAAGTTTTATGAATAAACCTTAATTAGGGACAAATTGTTATACTAAAATATAAATTATTTTTATTGATTTATTCTTTTAGGTTGTGGCAGTATAAGACGCCGATTTCCAATAATTATGCAGTAACCGGCTTTAGCTGATCACATCGCCAAACTGATCTGTAGTACCGCGGAAAACGACTCATAAACCGGGATTCAAGCGGGAAAACACCATTTATGTCAGATTTATTTACCCCTAACAAAGGTGTAACAAACTTACATTCCGATCGTTTAAAAGTAACAACAAAATCAAAAAAGAAGTCAGGCTTTAAAAAACCTGACTTCTTTGAACACGCTTAAACAATATCAGGCGTTGAAAACCGCTATTGCTTTGGCTATTCTTGCTTGAGTTTCAGCTACGCCCAGTAATACCGCAATATCAAAAACACCCGGACCAAATTTACCGCCCACCAGCATAATGCGAAAAGGCAGCATCAATTCTCCTGGTTTAAAGCCTTTTTCTTCTGCGAGGGCTTTAAAGGCAGTTTCTGCAGCAACGGCATCATTTAAAGTTAATTCAGCAGCAAAACGATTAAAGAAATCAGCCTTTTCAGCTGTCCATTTAGGTTTTACCGAATTCACATCGTATTCTGAAGGCGCGGCGAAAAAATAACGGCTTTGTATTAAAAAATCAGGCAATAAAGTACAGCGATCTTTAATCAGGTCGATTACGGTATGTAAAAAAGCATCGTCGTTAACTTCTACACCTGCCTCTACAAGTTCCGTTTTTACGCTTGGCGCTAATCGCTCAGCGCTCTGCGCCTTAATCCACTCATGGTTATACCACTTGGCTTTTTCAAAATCGAATTTAGCGCCTGCTTTACTAATTCTTTCTATCGAGAATTTTTCTTCCAGCTCTTTTAAAGAAAATAGTTCCTGATCTGTACCGTCATTCCAGCCTAAAAGGGCAAGCATGTTGATAAAGGCTTCAGGCATAAAGCCCATTTCTTTAAATCCTTTGGTTACGTCGCCGGTTTTAGGATCTGTCCAGTTCATGGCATACACCGGAAAACCTAGCCTGTCGCCATCGCGTTTGCTTAATTTTCCATGTCCATCCGGTTTTAAGATTAAAGGTAAATGTGCCCAAGCCGGCATATCGGTTTCCCAACCCAAATACTTCCAAAGTAAAATATGTACCGGTGCAGAAGGCAACCATTCTTCTCCCCTAAAAGCATGACTAATTTCCATCGCCTTATCATCAACCACAACAGCTAAGTGATAGGTTGGCATTCCATCAGCTTTTAACAAAACTTTATCATCAACCAAAGCGGTTTCGAAACTGACGTCACCACGGATTAAATCATTAAAATGTACAATTTCATCACCTGGCACCTTAATGCGGATCACATGTGGTGTTTTGGCAGCCAATAATTCTTCAACCTCACTAACGGTAAGGGTTAAAGAATTACGCATCTGCATGCGTGTGGCCTGCCCATACTGGAAGTTTGGAATTTCTTTGCGTTTGGTGTCCAAATCTTCCGGGGTATCAAAAGCATAGTAGGCATAGCCATCACTAATTAACTGTTCGGCAAATTTGCGGTAGCTGGCTTTGCGTTCGCTTTGGCGGTATGGTCCATAAACCCCTGGGTGATCGGGACTTTCATCTGGCGTAATACCGCACCAATCTAAACAGTTTACGATATATTGTTCTGCGCCTTCTACAAAGCGGTTTTGATCGGTATCTTCTACCCGCAGTACAAAAGTGCCATTATTTTTTTTTGCAAATAAATAATTAAACAGGGCCGTGCGCACACCGCCTAAATGCAAACCTCCGGTTGGGCTTGGGGCAAATCTTACTCTAACTTTCTTATCCATGGTTGAATTGTTAAGCGGTTGGCGTAGGGCGCAAGGCGGTATGAACGCCTATCGCCATACGCAAAGCGCAAGACCTTGCAAAGATATATTTTTCATCCATTTTATCGAGTTTTCGTATGCAATGAAGCCATTAAGTATTTTAGGCTATTATAGGAACGTTTTGAAAAAGCATAATGGTTTGATGTTTTTTTCGTTTTGTTATTGTAATTTGGCTAGCTAAAGCATGAACCCTTATCAAAAGAAACGCCGCTGGAAGTTTTTTCTTCTCATTTTTGCCATCTTAATTGGCATCGCATCAGTATTTTACACCGATTCTTTTGTAAAAAAAATGGAACGCGAAGAGGCAAACCAGTTCCATCTTTGGGTGAAAATCCAGGAGCGGGCCATGTTTCTTTATGACAACGATGATTACCGCGACGTGGTAGAAACCGTAAGAAAAAACACGAAAACCCCGGTAATCCTGATCGATTCGTCAGGAACAATTACTTCTTTTTTTGGCTTAGACAGTACTAAAACCAATTACCCTGTTGCAGATACTAAACTTACTTATGATAGTTTGTATTTTGTGCGACAGCTAAGACAAATGAAAGCACAGCATCCGCCTGACGAAATGAATTTTTTGGGCAAAAAATTCAAGGCTTACTATCGCGATTCTTTTATTTTAACGCAATTGAGATATTTTCCCTACATCCAAATGGGGGTTATTTTCCTTTTCCTGTTAACAGCCTATGCAGCATTTAGCTCGGCCAGGAGAGATGAACAAGACCATGTTTGGGTAGGTTTAGCTAAAGAAACAGCACACCAGCTGGGTACACCGATATCTTCACTGATGGCCTGGACCGAGCTCATGAAATCTAAATTTGATGCGGAAGATGATCCGCTGATTGCTGAAATGGAAAACGACATTAAGCGATTGGAAATCATTACCGACCGTTTCTCCAAAATCGGCTCAAAACCGATACTCGAAGACCATACGGTTTACATCGTAGTGAGCGATTTCATCCGTTATTTTAAAGTGCGTACATCAGATAAGGTGAAATTTAGCATTACCGGCGATGAACAGGTAAGGGCCATGTTAAACGTTCCACTATTTGATTGGGTAATTGAGAACTTGCTCAAAAACGCAGCAAATGCCATCGAAAATGAAGGCTCGATTTCCGTCAACATTATAGAAAATTTAACCAAGGAGCAGGTATTTATCGATGTGAGCGATACCGGAAAAGGTATTCCAAGGTCTAAGTTCGATGCGGTTTTTCAACCTGGTTATACCACCCGTAAACGTGGCTGGGGCCTCGGCTTATCGCTTACCAAGCGGATTGTAGAAAATTATCATAGCGGCGAAATTTTTGTAAAGGAATCTGAACTGGGCAAAGGCACCACTTTCAGAATAATATTAAAAAGCAGTTTAAGATATGAACCGACCACAGCCTAATGAATACCCCGCCTGGGGCGAAACCTACATCAGCAAAGTTAAGGGAGATATTTTCGAAATTTTAACCGATCAGACCGAAAGTCTTCCGGCCTTGTTTAGGGCAAATGCCGATAAAGCTGATTATGCTTATGCCGAAGGTAAATGGACACTGAAAGAAATGTTAGGGCATATTATTGATACCGAACGTGTTTTTGCCTACCGCATTACGTGTTTTGCACGAAATGAGCAGCAACCCTTACCCGGTTTCGAGGAAGATGACTATGTGATGAACGCCCGTTTTGCCCAACGCCCCCTGGAAGATCTGCTTGAAGAGTTTATTGCACTACGTAAAGCCAATTTATATCTTTTTAAATCTTTGAACGACGAAGAACTGAACAGAAAAGGTATTGCTTCGGGCAGGGAAATTAATGTAAAATCTATTTTATTTATTGCTGGCGGACATATCATTCACCATATATCTGTATTAAAAGAACGTTACCATGTGGTTTAAAAACTTTACCGTTGATGAGCTAAATAACCGTCCTAAAAATCATTTAGGCGGACTGCTCGATATCCGCTTTACCGAAATTGGCGAAGATTTTATTACCGGAACCATGCCTGTTGATGAACGCACACATCAACCTGCGGGCATTTTACATGGTGGGGCCTCGGTGGTTTTAGCCGAAACGCTGGGCAGTATTGCTTCTTATATGTGTATTAATCCGGAGAAATACCTTGCTGTTGGCCTGGAAGTAAATGCCAACCATTTGCGACCGGTAAAAAGCGGTCTGGTGAAAGGCATTTGCAAACCTTTACATATTGGTGCCAAAACCCATGTATGGGAAATAAAAATTTACGATGAGCGCGGTAAAATGAACTGTATTAGCCGGCTAACCGTGGCTATTATCAACAAGCCGCAATAAAAAAGATTGCATGTAGCCAGGCGATGCCCATGGCATTGGCTTAATCACCTTTGGTTAAATGCTTTACCACTAACTTTGCGATGTTTTCGATAAGTAAGGTTGGCGAGTTGCAATCACAGTTGGTAAGCCCAATTACATAAATGTCTGCACCGGGCACATAAACCCCCATGCTTTTGAACCCAAATATACTACCACCATGTGCGATTACCGGTAAACTGTCCAGCTCCTTAATGTGCCAGCCATAGCCATAATTAAATAGCTCGCCATTATTTAATTTATAGCGGGAAAATGCCTTTTTGGTTTCCTCTGCATTTAGCAGTTTATGGTGGCTTAAGGCATTTTGCCATTTGAGCAAATCGGTCAAAGTAGACATTAAAGCACCCGAAGCAAAGGGTACGCTAAAATTAATGGCTGTTTTATTTACATAAGTATTTTCTCTCTTCTGGTAGCCATAAGCCCGATTGTAGACTACCTTTTTGTCGCTGGCATAATAAGAATGATCCATGCCCAGCCGATCAAAAATATGCCGCTGAATAAAATTAGCATATTTCTCTCCCGAGACGATTTCAATCAGGTAGCCCAAAATCACATAACCCGAATTGTTATATTCAAAACGCTCGCCTGCAGCAAAATCAACCGGCTCATCCTTAAAAAAATCGACCATCATTTTAGGCGTCATTTCCTTTTGGGCAATACTGGCAAGCGATTTCATTTTGGTGAAATCTTTAATGCCGGAGGTATGGGTAAGCAGGTGGTGTATGGTTATTTCATTTCCGGCGGGATAATCAGGAATGTATTTTGAAATGGGGTCGCTTACCTTTAATTTACCCTCTTGCTCCAAAAGCAGCACCGATACAGCCGTAAACTGTTTGGTCATCGAGCCTAATTGGAAAACATTTTCAGTACTGAGATTAACGCCCAGTTCGAGGTTGGCCTTGCCAAAAGCTTTTTGGTAGATTACCTCTCCCTTTCTGGCAACCATAAATACCCCTCCAGGGCCTTTCGGATCAGAAATTACCTTGCTGATCAAACGATTAATCTGATCGCTCAGCTTTTGGGCCTTTACTGCTGCTGGTAAGAGCAGGCAGCAGATTAGTATGGATAAAAAGCCCCACAATATCCTGGTCTGTTTCGATTTCACGCTTAAAAAATCTGATTAGAACTTATCTTTCTCAATCGCTTTTTTCTCTACCGCGAATGAAACAATCAAACCTAAACCGCCAAAAACACCCAGACAGCCAAAATACACCGCTACAGCCTGCGAAGTCTCTGTTTCTGTCATTTCGCTACCAAACATACTTCTTACTGCTGCAAGTGCCACAAGCAGACCAATACCCAAACCTACAAGTAACAAACCAAATTTTAAACTCAAATAAGGTTTGGGTGCCGATTTACCTACCCCTGGATTGATCCCTCGCTCAATCATGGCCATTTTCTCCTTGTTTGATAAATAACGAATCCCAAAGATCATGGCAAATCCGCCTAAAAAAAGTGAGATGGGAACTAATATACCGCTCATAATGATAATTTTTTAATGTGTTAATATGTTATTTTAATTGAACCGTGTTCTGTGTATTATGACTACGTGCTTTTTAATCAGGTTACACGATAGGTATAAAAATATTCAAGCGGCAAATCTTTATAAATTATCAGGATCTAGAGAAGCAAGCTTAAAAACATTTCTACTTTTGTAATAAACCTTCCTATTTTGATTAAACAACTTAGATATATCCCACTTTTCAGCAGCTTAAGTGATGATTCGTGGCTTAAACTTAGCCATTACATGGCATGTGTTCAATATCCAAAAGGCACCACAATCATTTTTGCAGATAAAATAGAACCCTATTTTTATATACTTCAAAGCGGTATTGCCCGGGCCTATAGCGATGGTAAAAACCAACAGATTACCTTTTGGTTTGGAGAAAGCGGTGCTGTGCTTTTTTCGTTCAACAGCTATATTAACAATAGTCCCGGTTATGAAAATATCGAACTGTTAACAAACAGTACGCTGATTAGGATTAAACTGGCCGATTTGTTTCTGCTCTATAAACAAAACCTTGAAATCGCTAACTGGGGTAGAAAAATAGCGGAAAAGGAACTTATTGCCACCGAGAGAAGATTAATAGATAGAGCCTTTAAAGGGGCTGCTGTACGTTACCATGAATTTGCAGCACAATCTCCCCAACTGATTAAAAGGGTAGCTTTAAAACATATTGCATCCTACCTGGGTGTAACACAGGTTACGTTAAGCAGAATAAGGGCGGCTAATCCGTAAAAGGCATTTTTTAACATTTGTAAAATGTTGCCCGGTAAATGTCCCTTAAATTTGCAGAAACGTTTATCATGAACTGGATCATTCTTATTATTGCCGGCCTTTTTGAAGTTGGCTTCACTACCTGCCTTAAGTTATCGAACAATTTTTCGAGCATAAAATGGAGCGCAGCTTTTTTTGTATGTATAACCTTAAGCTTCTTATTGCTCAATAAAGCAAGCCAAACTTTACCCATGGGAACAGCCTATGCCGTTTGGACAGGGATCGGGGCTGTAGGAACGGTCATTATCGGGATTTCATACTTCAATGAACCAGCAACTTTTTGGCGGATATTTTTTATCTGCACCCTTATTGGATCAATTGCAGGGTTAAAATTTTTCGCTTCGCATTAATGCCAATGTGTTGCCTTGATTTTGTGATGATGATATAGTCAGAACACTATTTCATTCATAGTTTCCCAAACTGGACAAACTCTGCTCTTAAACCTAATGGCAGCTGCAGTCCCGAAGAATGAGGGCTACAGCAAATAGCGGGACTGCAAGCCCTAAGAAAAACTATCCTTTAGTTTCCAGGCAAAACCGGCGATTTGGTTTATTTTTTGGAGCGCAATGCTTC
>NZ_CAJYOJ010000016.1 GCF_913776295.1 uncultured Pedobacter sp. | reverse complement strand
AAATGCCGGCTGAAAATTTTTCTTTCAAAGCCAGTAATAGGGCTCGGTCAGTGGAATCCGAAAAATTTGTTAGGCCGGACTTAAGTAGAACGGGGGCACAGTGCGAAGGCCTTGTTAGACGGAAATGCATTGTACACAAGTGTCTAACTATCAAATGATAACAAAATAACGTCAATGGTAGCGTAGCGAAGGATCTTTAATACTGAACCCTAACCAATGACCCACTAAGCTGATTAAAATACGATATACAACAAAAGATTCTTCATTGCATTCAGAATGACAAATCCCCTCAACGTCATCATAGCGCAGCAAAGGATCTTTCACACAAGAAACACTGAACCACAATTGTAGCGGAATGCAGTGAAATTGAGAACTATAAAGCTTAGTGAAACTAAATCAGTTCAGTAAATCTTTTCAGATTATCGTCACCCTTGAACTCGTTTCAGGGTCTTTCATATAGAAAAGATCTCTCATCGCCTGTACGGGCGGGCACTTCGCGTTGCTCCGGAGATGACGGCGATTTTTATTGAACGTTTTAATTTTACCGAAGTAACCAGGCAAAACCAGAAGCAATCAAAATCACTTTGTAATGTACCCTAAAGTACTTTAAGGCATTGGTAATGTGGTTTTCTACTGTCTTTTCAGAAAGCCCGAGCAATTGAGCAATTTCCTTATTTGATTTATGTTCTTTCCGGCTCAGTTCAAATACCTTTCTGCATTTTGCGGGTAACTTCGAAATCACATCATCTATTCCACTTTCCAGTTCTTTCATAAATATAATTTCTTCAGTAGTATTCGTAGCCTCCCCGTAATGGAAAGAAAGTAATTCAAGATAGTTATTTCTCGTTGCCTCTTTAGCCAGATAATCAATGATGGAATAGCGGATTGCAGAGTGGAGATAAGCCTTTAAAGAGCCCGTGATATTAATCTTTCCCCGATTGACCCAGAATGTGGTGAAGAAGTTCTGGATAATCTCTTCAGCAGCTTCTTTAGACCTTAATCTTTTATTGGTAATGAGGTACAAATCGTACCAATATTTTGTATAAATTTTCTTGAAAGCAACCACCTCGTTCACCCTCAACATTTCGATCAGCTCTTCATCAGTATGGTTGTGTTGGTTATACATAGACAGTAAAATTATAAAAAAAATTGAATCCATCTGTGGCGGCAGATGTTTCCATCTGCCACTGATCTGAGCACGGCAGGATAAAACATTCAGATGAACTAAATTTAATTCGCTTTTCATACCCGCTTCAGCCCCAGGGTGTAGTTTTGAATCATAAAATCATTTAAAATTAAAAAGAAAAGCATATGAAAAGTCAAATCAAAAAAACAGCCCTAACAGCTGGTTTCGCACTAATGAGTATCGTTGCCTTCGCGCAGGTTCATCCAACAGATCATGTTCCGGCACCACCAACCAGGGTACCCGGAGAAGTAACCCCTCCTCCCGCACCTCAAAGAGGTGGTTTGGAAAGAGGACCTGCTTTAAAAGTTTTAACCACGCTGAACGGAAAGGTGATTGCCTACCAAACAAATGATAGGTATATTTATAACCGTTTCACCTTACAAAATGGCAACCAGGTGATCACGGTGAGATTTCCGGAACAATTAGGCAAACAATTAATGAGTACCGCAGCTAAGGGCAAGTCGGTAACGGTTAAAGGCTTTACAGATAATGGACCAGATGGCATAAACGTATTCCAAATGGCGGGTTTATCTGTTGATGGAACGCAGATAGCAGATACACCGCCAAGTGTACCGAGTACGCCGGTCAGTACCCCATCCGGAACATTCACCGGAAAAATCAGTGATTTTAAGCGTGATCAGGGCGGTGCAATCCGCGGGCTTAGCCTTGATAATAAGGTAGAAATACATTTACCACCACACGCTATTGAACAATTACAGTCTTTATTAAAAACCGGAGACCAAATAAAAGTAACTGGCATCAAAGATACACCACCATCTGGTGTAGCGTTGGAAACCGGTGCCCCAACCATTGTTCATCCAGAGACCATTGAGATCAATGGACAGACATATTTGTTAAGATAATGTGTAGCTCCTTTCGTGTGGACACATCTATATTAGTGATTTTTCTTAGCCCATATCCTTAGGCAATCGTCATGCTGAATTTATTTCAGCATCTTAAGAGGATTTGATATTTCAAAAAATCGAGCCTGATATAATGCATTATTTAAGGAAGCAAGCAAAACGCCATAAATGATCATTAAAAAGATGTGTCTCACGATAGACTTAAATCGGGAGCGCGAAATTTGTTCCCGATCTTAAAATATTTATCAGTGCGTTTGAACTAATCGGCTGCTTTACTGTTAACTGATAAAATATGCATATTTTGCAGATTGTATGAAAATGGAGCAAGATAAAGACTTATCCGATAAGCCAATAAAGTTAAAAAATAACCGTCCACTACTGGTCGTAATCATTCTTTTGCTCTTAATCATTATCTGGTTGTTAATAAAACCTCCCGTACCTTTATTGCCGAAACCGCCATTACATCATCATGAGCCAAAAATTGAACGGCCGCATAAACAAAGGGTAATTACCGGAACCGTTATCAGATACAAAAACAATCCTCATTTGGATATCAATGCCCTGGAATTGAAAACGGAAAAGGCCGGATTAATCACTATTGATTTTCGGCCACATACAGCTGCATGGGTTATCAAAATCGGTGCTTTAGGTGATTTGGTTACGGTAACTTATGGTTTAAACCCTAGTGATGAGGTAGTTGGATACCAGTTAATAGCCATCAAAAACGATAGAAAGGGCGTTAGCCAGATCCTTGATGATTTACCCCCACCGCCCGATGTACCCGATCATCAGACAGAAAAATTCAAGCTGGAAGAACCTGTTTTGATTACAGATCACTACGGGGGTGTGGTGGCGCTTAAAAAAGATGATCTTTTATTTCACTTTAAGCCCGGGCTGGTAGATGATATTGCTCCTCTCATCAAAAAAAGCGATACCTTTTATCTCGTAGCGGTCAGGCGTCAGGATGACCAGGGTTTTATCAACATCAATCACGACAAAGTATACATTGTGCTCAGCATTACGATCGATAACAAAACATTCCTGGTAAGATGAAAATATTATTAATAGAAGACGAGTTAAAGTTAGCAGGATTTATTGCCGATGGCCTTACACAGGCCGGCCATATCTGTGATGTGGTTGCCGATGGCAATAAAGGCTTGGAAACAGCTATGGTTGGCCAATATGATCTGATCTTATTGGATATGATGTTACCTTCGCTTAATGGCCTGGAGGTTTTAAAAAACCTGCGCAACTTTAATAACCAAACCCAGGTAATCATCATCAGTGCGCTGAACGATACAGAACATGTGATAAACGGGCTTGACCATGGTGCTATTGATTACCTCAAAAAGCCATTTGAGCTTGATGAACTGTTGGCGAGGATACGCTCTGTACAACGCCGGTCATTTGCGCAGGGTTCACTCAGATTACAGGTATCAGACCTTAGAGTAGACCTGCTGACCAGAGAAGTTAGCCGTGCCGGCAAGCAAGTTATATTAAGTAACCGCGAATTTGCCCTGCTGGAATTTCTACTTGCTAACCAGAACAAGGTGGTTACCAAATCACAGATCCTCGAAAAAGTCTGGGATATCAACTTCGATCCCGGTAGCAACGTAATCGAGGTACACCTATACCAGCTTCGGAAAAAGATGGACAGAGGTTACGACGAAGAATTGATCCATACCGTTGTGGGTCGGGGTTACCTATTGAAAGGTGATGTAAAACAAGGTTAAATGAGAATAGGAAAGCGACAGTTCGGTATCAAATTTAAAATTACGGCCGCATTCAGCCTGATTTTTATCTTGTTAAGTTTCTCCTTTAATCTCTATTGTTACCGAAAAATCAGGATGCTGATGATCTCTGATAATGATACTTACCTGTTAGCAAGAGCCAAAACCCTTTTGGATAAGACAGAAGTATTACCAGCCATTATTCCTTTGCCTGATCACAATACCTCCATCAGGGTATTATACCACTCCGCCGGAAAACCCATCACCGTTTTTCAATCACCGGGCATCATCAAGAATATCCGTACGCCTGCAAAAACAGGCGTAACAGATACCCTGGGCATGCGGGTGGCCTACGTAGTGAGCAATAATGAAGATAATCCCGCCGAATTGATGCTCGTACGAAGTGCTGATCAATTAAATAGTAATTTAAAATACCTGCTCTTACTACTCTTTGCCTGTAGCCTGTTGAGTGTTTTACTTGCAGGCCTTATTGCCTATATTTTATCTTTTTACCTGTTACAGCCCGTACAGCGCATTATAAACGCAGCCAAACTCATCAATGCGCAGAAACTCCGGGATGTTATTCCGGTGAAAAAAACGAATGATGAACTACAGGAATTAACAGAGACCATCAATACCATGTTAGTGAGGATCGACGAATCACTACAGCAACAGCAAAACTTTTTTGCTTCTGCCTCGCATGAATTAAAAACGCCTCTGGCCATTATGCGTGCCGAAATAGAAGTCCATCTATCAAAACCTGGGTTAGCCGCAGAATTATCTGGCCTCATGGAAAGTCAGCTTGCCGAAATCAACAGGCTGCAACAGGTGGTACAGGAATTTCTGTTGGTAAGCCAGTTAAAAAGTAGTGGCATTACCTTACATCCGCAACAAATAGATCTTTCACTGGTCATGCTTCGTTTATTTAACAGATTCCAACCTTTCCTACAGCAAAAAGGGTTAAAGTCAGCAATTGATTTTGATCAAGAAGCCGAAACATTTTTCGTCGCTGCCGACGAAGACAAGCTGAATATCTTATTGATGAACCTTATTGAAAATGCAATTAAGTATGCTGTTCCCGGCACTACGATC
The DNA here is from genome assembly GCF_913776295.1 of uncultured Pedobacter sp. Lineage (GTDB taxonomy): Bacteria > Bacteroidota > Bacteroidia > Sphingobacteriales > Sphingobacteriaceae > Pedobacter. The sequence continues at coordinate 56,458 of NZ_CAJYOJ010000016.1, read as the reverse complement.
AATTGTAGCGTAAAACAATCCATCGTAAAAGACTACATCACCATTGGATTTAAAAATGCGATCAACGAAGAAAGTTTTCCTACAGGAAATCTCCAGAATGCCTTCCACCGGGAAACCCTTAACGCCAATGGTGCGGGAATCGGTTTATGGCTGGTTAAGGAGATCACACATTTGCATAATGGAAAATTCCATATCGCAAGCGAAAATTTTTCTTTCGAAGCCGTGGTTGATTTGCCAACCATGAAATAACCTTTGATAGGGATTGAAAATTGTCAGCTGATCGATTTTATCCATATGAAGAAAAATTAATTTCAGAAAAAATTTAATCAACACACTCATTAACAATATTTTACAATAAAATATTCCTGTTAAGAATTTAAACATAATCTTGCACCTGGTGTTTAGAAAACCGTATGAGCAAGCAAGCAGCTATAAGCACAACAGATAAGCGGGTCATCTGGCCTTTGCAATCTCTGAATTTTTTCATGGCCGACCTCCAGGCCGGGGTTGGACCATTTTTAGGCATCTTCCTTTTGGCACATGGTTGGAAAAGCGGACTCATAGGCTCAGTGATGACCATTGGCGGAGTTGCCGGAATGATCATGACTATCCCGGCAGGTGCATTAATTGATGCCACTAAAAGGAAACGATTTTATGTGGTTATATCTGCAGTCTTTACGATACTGGCATCGGCAATTATATTATTCACCCAGGAGTTTTGGCTGGTGAGCGTTTCGCAGGTAGCCACAGCCATTGCAGGCTCGGCTATCGGACCGGCAATCATTGGTATCACCCTGGGTATAGTAAAGCAAAAAGGATTTAACAAACAAAATGGCTATAACCAGGCATTTAATCACGCAGGCAATGTGGTAGGTTCTGCACTTTCCGGTTACCTGGGTTATAAATTTGGCATCACGGCCATATTTATCCTGGCCGCTTTCTTTGGTTTACTGTCTATTATTTCGGTATTGTTGATTCCGGCTCAATCCATTGATGATGACGTAGCCAGAGGAATGAAAGAGGGTGAGAAAAATGAAAAAGCCAGTGGCTTTAAAGTATTATTTCAATGTAAATCACTATTGATATTGGCAGGAGCATTGGCCTTTTTTCACTTAGGTAATGGCGCTATGCTACCACTTTATGGTCTCGCTGCTGCCGATAATGGTCAGGAAAATGCTTCGATGTTTGTAGCCATGACCATTATTATCGCCCAACTGGTCATGATCGGCACCTCCCTGGCAGCGATGAAGATGGCTGATAAAAGCGGCTATTGGCTGGTGTTATTCATCTCTTTCCTATCCCTGCCTATACGTGGTTTATTTGCCGCGTATATGCATAGCCACATAGGCATTTATCCTGTACAGATTTTAGATGGAATTGGAGCGGGCTTGCAAAGTGTTGCTGTTCCGGGCTTAGTTGCCCATATACTAAATGGCACAGGCAGGGTAAATATCGGCCAGGGCGCAGTCATGACCGTTCAGGGACTTGGCGCTTCATTTAGCCCTGCTATAGGGGGATGGATAGCAGAAGGAATAGGTTACAGCAATACATTTATGATTCTTGGTGCATTTGCCGTAGGTTCCATCCTGTTGTGGATCATCTTTGCCAAAACCATTAAAGAAGCCTGCTAACTCAACTCAATAATTAATGAATAACAAGGAAATAGCTTATGAAAATGCAATATCTTAGCGCTATAAAACATGGATAACATACTCATCTGGATTATTTCTTTCCTCGCCATAGCGGGTGTAATCATCAGGCCCTTTAAAGTTGCAGAAGCAGTATACGCCATAAGTGGGGCCGCCCTATTATTATTATTCCGGCTGATTACCCCTTCCGATGCCTTTTCTGGTGTATCGAAAGGTTTAGATGTTTATTTATTTTTAACCGGCATGATGTTGCTGGCCGAAACCGCGAGGGAGGAGAAACTGTTCGACTGGCTGGCTGCCCATGCCACCCTAAGGGCTAAAGGATCTTCGGCGAGATTGTTCTTACTCATCTACCTTGTTGGCGTGGTGGTTACCACGTTTCTTTCTAACGATGCTACTGCTGTAGTATTAACGCCAGCGGTGGCCGCAGCAGTAAAAGCGGCCAAAGTAGAAAAACCACTTCCTTATTTATTGATCTGCGCATTCATAGCCAACGCAGCTTCCTTCGTACTGCCCATTTCAAACCCGGCAAATCTGGTGATTTATGGTACACATATGCCATCGTTAATGCATTGGCTCAGCTTATATCTTATCCCCTCTATCTTTGCCATTACCGTTACTTATTTTATGCTCCGGTTCTCACAGCGCAGGTGTTTTAAACAAAAAATCACCACGGAAATCGATTTGCCTGAATTGAGCTTGGGTGGTAAAACTGCATTAATCGGGATCTGTGGAACTGCAGTGGTCCTACTGATCGCTTCTGCCATGAATATGGATCTGGGCTTGCCCACCTTGATAACTGGTATCGTTACCAGCGCGATTGTGTTGGCCAGCGCAAGAAAAAACCCCGTTAATGTAATTAAAGGAATATCGTGGGTGGTGCTTCCTTTAGTGGGCGGTTTATTTGTGGTGGTAGAAGCTTTAAATAAAACGGGCATGACCCAACAGTTAAGTAGTCTTTTAAATGATGCGATAGCAAAATCTGAAACAGCAGCAATCTGGCTTAGTGGCATGGTAACCGCAGTAGCCTGCAATTTAATGAACAATTTGCCTGCCGGATTGATAGCCGGGAGTGTATTGCAAAGTACGCATACACCGGATATGGTTAAAAGTGCAGTATTAATTGGTATAGACCTTGGTCCCAACCTCTCTATAACCGGTTCGCTGGCGACCATTCTCTGGCTGGTGGCTTTAAGACGAGAGGGACAGCAAGTAAGTGCATGGACGTTTTTAAAGTTGGGAAGCGTAATTATGACTACCGCATTGATCGCTGCTATACTATCCTTATGGATTTGATTTGTTGATCTGAAATGGATAATTATATAAAAAATTGTTTTATAAACAATCCTGGTTAAACCAATTAGTTATGGGGCTGTCTCATAAGTATAAATTGTAATCCTGAGGAATAATTTATTGTATAAAGATCAATATGATTGACAGCTTTTTTCCTAGAACTGTAAGATACAAGGGATCGTGAATGCCACTGCATAAAAAAACACGCATGAATAATCATAAAGCGCTTGTATCAAGCTTCCCGCATGCGCGAGAATGACGAATTCACTATGAATAACAAAAAATGCAGGCGACATCCATCAACCTGCATTAGTCATCATTAACCTATAAGATTTTTTTACTTTGCGCGTCCGTCAAATATTTCTTTGATTTTTGCTTCCAGGGCTGGGCCTCTAAGCTCTTTGGCGATAATTTTTCCACTCGGATCGATTAGAAAGTTCATGGGGATGGCTTTTACCTCATATTTAGCTGCAGCCTCGTTTTCCCATCCTTTTAAATCGCTAACCTGTTTCCAGGTTAATTTGTCGTCGGCAATTGCTTTAATCCATTTAGCCTTATCAGCTGCTTTATCAAGCGAAACACCTAAAATTTCAAATCCTTTTGATTTATATTGTTCATAAACCTTAACCACATTCGGGTTCTCTCTACGGCATGGCGCGCACCATGAAGCCCAGAAATCAAGCAAAACATATTTTCCGCGGTAATCAGAAAGTTTAACCATTTTACCGTCAACATCTGGCTGGGTAAAATCCTGCGCCTCAACGCCCTCCTGCGTCTTTTTGAAAGTAGCGATACGCAGGCCAACCTCTTTACCAAAATAAGAATCTCTTAACTTCGGATTGATGGTCAGGTATACTTTTTCCATTTCCACCGCATCAAAACCTGGTGCGAGCGTAGAATTTAAAGCCATTAATGACATGAAACTGTTTGGGTTCTTTTTAACATAATCAATCTTCGCATCCATAATTTCCTTTTCTGTTTTCTGTGCCCGCTTTTCCAGATCCATGATCACAGCTTTATCCTGTTTTTTGGCTTCCGGCAAATCCTCGTATTCCTTATTCAAGGCCTGCATTTTATTGTAAATCGGACGAAGTAGATCATCTACACGGCGACTCTCCTCCGTTTGGGTCGACCCTTTCATTACAGCTGTTTTCAAAGAATCTTTACCAGTGATGGTAATATCTTCATTATCGAGGATTAGGCTTAAACCATCGATTTTGATACGTTTGCCCGGAATCTCCACTGCATCATCATGTTTCAAACGTAGTGTAGCTTCCATGGGTCCATCTACATGGCCTCTGAAAGTGAAACTTCCGTTAACTAGCGGTACTGAATCCAGCACCTGTTTGCCTTCTTTAGTTGTCAATAAAAAAGCTTTTGCAGGTTTGCCCAGTTTACCAATCTGGCCTTTAATGGTATATCCTTTTTGTGCCGTTGCATTTAGGGAACACAGTGCAACTACGGCACCAATGATTAATGTTTTCATATTAGTTTTTTTTCTTTTGATTAGGAGATGATTTACTGGCGTCACTTTCGGCCAGTAATTTATTGTAAGTAGCTTTTGAGTTGAGGATAGATAGGGCAGTATCAAAAGCACTGCTGGCTTCATTACGAACACGCAGCGCATAACCCTTACCTACATATAACATATCGGCTATGCCGGCTTTTAGTTCTACACGGATGGTTTTTCTTACTACCTGATCTGCTTTTGCAGGCATTTTGATGCGGAGTTTAGCCGCAGCATCAAAAATTCCATCAACCATGGTTTCTTCCACCTTAAAACCTTTATCAAAAGCCTCAAAATCCGGATAGCTAGCTGTTAACTGATTACGATTTTGTTGCACCAGCTCAAAGGCCACCTTATTCACTAAACCACTGTTCATGGTTTGGTTCAGCCAGGTGCTATATAATGCCGTATCTATCGGAACAAACTGATCGGGCATAATTCCGCCACCGCCATACACCGTTCTTTTACGATTGAGCGTAGTATATTTAAGCGAATCGGGAAAATGATAATGTCCTGCTTCTTTCAATTCGCCGGAGGCCATGCGCCGGTTAAAATCTTCAAAATAATCTTCTTTACCTTTGGTGTAAGGTTTTTGGATAGATCGGCCTGAAGGCGTGTAATAGCGAGCGGCTGTTAACCTGATTACAGAACCATCACTTAATGGAAGCCCCTTTTGCATCAAGCCTTTTCCAAAAGTTCTTCTGCCAACAATCACGGCCCGATCCCAATCCTGCAAAGCACCGGTCAGGATTTCACTGGAAGAAGCGGTCGACTCATCAACCAGAACCACCAGTTCCCCATCCATAAACTGGCCATAACCTCCCGTCATGAAGTAATCCTTTACACCGGTATTGGTCACCGAATAAAAAACCGTTTTTTCAGGAGGAAGAAATTCATCAGCTACGCCAATGGCCATATCCACTATGCCTCCCCCATTCATCTGTAAATCGAGGATCAGTTTGGTCATGCCCTGGGCTTTTAAGCTCTTTAACGCTGCATCCATTTCGCGGCGGGTAGATTGACTGAATACAGACAAGGCAATATAACCGATTTGCTTGGTAACCATATAACTGGCCGTAATGGATAATTCGGCGATCTGCTCCCGCATCACGTTGAACTTTAAAAGTTCCGGTTGTCCTTTACGCCTGATGGCCAGGTCAACAGCTTTTCCTTTTTCTCCCCGAAGTAATCGCATTACTTCCTGGTTTTTCAGGTTTTTACCAAGAATCGTCTGCCCATCTACGTCTACAATCTGATCACCTACTTTCAAACCAGCACGTGCAGCAGGCCCATCTGGATTGACACTGATGATAAAGGTACTGTCTGACAGCACGGCGAAACCAATTCCGATGCCGGCAAAACTTCCCGACATGGATTCGTTCATGGACTCTACCTCTTCGCGGCTGATGTAGCTGGAATGTGGATCGAGGCTGCCTAACATTCCTTTGATGGCAGCATCTACCACGGGTTCATCGTTCACCGGGTCTACATAGTTATCCTGGATCAGTTTTAACGCATCCTGTAGCTTAACCTTCGGATTCATCTGCGCCTGAACAGAAAGCACTATCCAAAAGGAAAAAAAGGCTGTATTTATCGTTTTTCTTATCATTATTTCTCTGCTCTTAAAATCTCAATGGCGGTTGATAATTCATCGCGTAGCTGACTCGGGCTACCGGAATATCCTTCTGAACTATAGCGTACTACGCCGTTTTTTACAATGATTTTGCGTGGAATGGAAGACTGTTTAAACAATGGTAACAGGCTTTTGAATACCTGGTCCTGCGCTCCAGTTGAACTAACCGCATCATGCAAAAGGTTGAAACGAAAGCCCTGACTTTTTACATAGTTCACAGATTTGGCTTTGTAATCGCCGGTTTGCATCGTACCGATCATGTACACTCCTACTTGCGGGTCTTTTGCGTACTGATCTACCAGTAATTGCATCCCTGGAAAAGCTTCGATACAAGGTCTGCACCAGGTGGCCCAGAAATCAATCACGACAATTTTATTTCCCCAGTCTTGAGAACTAACCATTTTACCATTAGCATCTTCCAGGCTAAAAGGCTTTAACGGATAATTGACCATATTGGCCAATGCATGCGCTTTCAATTCTGCCTTTTTATCACTTGGCAACAGAGATGATAAATATTCCTCATAACCTTTTTCCTGACCCTGGTGCTCGTTTTTATATAATTCCTTTAATTTGGCAAACATTTCAGGCGTAACCGCATTGGCTGCTGCGCTCTTTTCAAGCAAAGGTTTAATGGCCTGGTCATCTTTCAGTTCGCTCAATACACGAAGATGCATGGCATTCATATCGGCGTTATCATAAGTACCTTCTTTAGATAGGTACTGAAAAAAGTTTTTTGCTGCTGCGAAATCTTTTTGGTTAATGGCTAACGCAATATGAGTAAATAAGCGATCGTCCATCTGCTTATCGGCGTTTTCCTGTGCTTTTACCGCATCCCTGCCGAAGTCGGCCAGATAAGACTGATCATGCTGGCGTTCTAACAGGTAAGGGATAATCTTTTTGCTCAATTCGTAAAGTAATTTATAATCGGCTTTACCAGACATGGACATTTGATTACGCGTGATGTTCCAGCGGTAGAGCTCATTGGCCGTTCTAAAGTCGATATCTTTAAACAATGCAGAAAATCGATCTATTTGTTTTTCATCAAAATATGCGGTAGCCAAGCCCCTGTAAATTTCATAATACAGAAAGCCTTTGTCATCCGGATTTTTCTTCCATTCTGCATAAGGATATTTTTTCAGAAAATCTTCAGATGCGAGTCGATAAGCATTGCCAGATTTTCCATCGGTAGCATCTCGAAACGACAATAACCTTGCAGTTCCACTTTTTGGATAATTTTGTATAATCAGGCTTTCCATATCCTTTGCCTCGCTTTCATTTTTATTTCGCTTATAATACCAATAGGCAGCGGACAAAAATTGTTCACCTGGTTTTTCTTTTCTGATTATCGACTTGATGGCTGCATCTGCAAACGTTTCAAATTCACTAGCCGGCATCGTTAAACGCTTTAATTCCAGGTAAGTAAATAAAAAAGATTCTGATATTTTTACAGATACTTTCTCTTCTTGTTTTAAGAGTAAATCTATTGTGACCGGATTTTTTTTAGACGATACAAAGCTATTCAACGTCCAGTCGCCTGTTAAATTAGCCATTAAAGCAGCTTCCGCTAAATAAGCGCCCTTTGGTATTTTGCCATTGCTTGCGGTTACCTTTGCCAGATATCCACTTCCTTTATTATTATCACTAGCTTCGGGCGCATCTGATGATCCCTGATAAAACTTTAAAGCAAGGAAAACAGCATTTGCAGGCAGCGTATAATTGGCTTGCCATTGGTCTTGATCCTTTTTCAGTGTAAGCGACACTGTATCCCAGCGTTTGCCATCAAAATAGGCCAGTTTTGCTTTGGGCTCGTCGCTAAATTCAAGGTCACCACCTTTTGCCTGGTAATAAAATGTGGCTGGTTGATTTTGCCTTAATAATTCTGGTTTCCAGGTTAAGGTCTGGGCTGCCAGCTGCTGCCCAAAAAAAGGGCAAAGCAGCAGCAGACCATTCAGTAAAAGATTTTTTTTCATAAGCTTTCCATAGATTATCTCGGATTCTGTTGCAATTCGGGGTTTAATAAAATATATTTATCACCTATCGGATAGATATAGCGGTTTGAATTTGGTGTGAGCGTATAATCTATTCCCTTATAATTGCGGGTTTTGGTTTGGGTAAAGGCATCATCAAGCATTAATCTCTTTTGATCAAACCAGCGTAAACCTGTACCAAACAACTCCTTTCTCTTTTCTTCCACCACAATCCTTAAGGCATCAGCAGCAGACGCAGCAGTTAAAGGCGTATAATTTGCGTTGTTAAAGCGCTTAATCCTCAGGTTATTTACAATGGTCATGGCATCAGCGGTCTGACCAGCTCTCACTAAACATTCTGCTTTGACGAGCATGATCTCAGGTACTGACGGGCCATTACTGATCACAAATTCGTTATAGAAATATTTAGTTGATGCACGACCGGTAAAGCTGGTGCTGAACTGTGTACCAAAACGGCTTCTGGTATCGGTAAATAGCTTATAGCGTAAATCTGTAGTCCCCATGGCAGAAAGCAGATCATTACTCAACGAAATGGCCTGATAGGATACACCTGCAATTTTAGAAAATATAATCTCCGGATTATTTAGCCTTACCGGAAGGGTTCCTGGCGTAGTTTCATAATTCTTCAGATCGATTAATGTATTTTGTAAACGCAACGTACTGTCGGCGTACAAGGAGGCATTACTAAAATCACGAAGATTAAGATAAGTTTTAGCCAATAAAGCATAGGCTGATACCTTTGCCGGCCTTACATTAAATTCAGGAAGATCTGGCAAGCGGCTGATGGATGCTTTCAGGTCTTTCACAATTAGTTTATATACCTCTGCTACCGGTGTACGGTTAAGTTTAATATATAAATTTGGTGTGGTCAGTAATGGCACGCCCAAATCTGTTGTAGCGGTAGCACTATTGTATTGCTTGGCATAGGTATTTACCAAAATCAGGTAAGTATAAGCCCGGTGTACCAGCGCTTCGGCATAAATCTTCTGCTTTTCCTGCTCTGTGCCATTTTGCGAAGTTAACACGCCATTTATGACCTCATTACAAACATATATGGTTTTATATTGTCTATCCCAATCTGCATCACTTTGTGTTTCAGAAGTATAAAGCGGGGCCCAGCTATACACGTTACCTAAAATATCGCCCAGGTTGTTCTGCCGGGTGGCATCGGTAATTTCCGTATCATCGCCAGATAAAATCGGATAAGAAAAGCTTCCTTCTAATACACTATTATTGTTCATGGTATACCTATAGTCGGAGGTATATTTAAAAGTACGGATAGAAATCTGCTCAATTTCTACATATTTTCTGCAGCCTGCGAAAGCAATAGCCAGCGCAAACAGGATGATGATATATTTTGTCTTCATGTGATTATAGCGATGCATTGATTCCAAAGATGTAACTAGGCGTAGGGGTTACGCTTCCAAAATTTCCATTGCTAACAAATTCAGGATCGATACCCTCTTTATTAGCCCTCCAGATGATGCCGAGATTCCTGACATTAGCAGAAACAGAGATCGATTTGAAAGTATTTCTTGGTAAAAAACGCTTAGGTAACTGATAGGCCAGAGAAATTTGCTGTAAACGAATGTTATCTGCTTTGCGTACCTGTGCATCGGAAAATCGATAACGATTTATACTGTTAAAATTTACGCCGGTTAATCCAGGAACATCAGTTGTCAACTCATCACCAGGATTTCTCCAGCGGCTGGCCAATTCCACCTGTCTGCCTAAAACGCCACTGTAACTGCCTTGGAAGGTGGGGTAATTTGTAACCGCATTTTTCATAAACACATGTCCAAAATAGCCAGTAATCTGGATACCTGCCTCAAATTCGGCAAATTTGAAAGTATTGAAAAAACCCGTAGAGTAAGGGGCATAAAGCGTGCCTACATAAGCCAGATCTTCTTTGGTAAAGGCATTGCTTAAATTAGTAGTGTTATTGATGATGTTATTGTTACGATCATAAATTTGCGACTGCCCTTTATTGTCCAGGCCTGCCCATTTGTAAACATACAATGATCCCAAAACCATGCCATTTACTGATGTAGCAGCACCAACCAGGCTACTGGCATTATTTTCAAAACGGGCATCGGTAACTTTATTGGTAGTATATCCAAAATTAAATACTGATTTCCAGTTGAACTTTCCTACCCTCAAGGGTTCACCATTAAGAGAAAATTCGTAACCATGACCGCTTAATGTTCCACTATTGAAGGTTAAACTTGGCCAACCATAAGTAGCATTGTAATTAAAATTAGCCAAAAGACCTCGTGTACGTTTGGTATAAACATCGAAACTACCATTTAACCGCCCTTTGAAAAAACCAAAGTCTACCCCAATATTACCCTGCCTTGTGGTTTCCCATCCCAAATCAGAATTTGCCGGTGTTTCGATACTGGCAACGGGCTGACCAGTACGGGAATCGCTGCCGGTAAGCGTTAGAACGGGAATATTTGAACCGCCCTGTGGCACCACACCGGAAGTTCCAATGGTAGCCCTTAAGGCCAGCGTATTCAGCCAGTCTGTACTTTTAATAAACTCCTCCTGATTGGCATTCCATCTCAAACCTAATGACCAAAATGGTTTAGCTCTTTTACTACGGTCTACCCCCATCATGGTGTAATCGTCAAAACGGACGCTCCCCGTAGCAAAATACTTATCTTTATAATTATAAGAGGCATTGCTATAATACGAAAGAAAGCGTTTTCTGCTCCTAACCAAGCCACTAAGATTATTGCCTAATGTTTGCGTATAACCATACATGGTCATGTAAGAAACGCTTGGATTTGCGATGCCGACAGCTCCGGTATCTTCATTATAACCATACCGGGTTTCCGATGTATTGCCTGATTGGGTTTCCCGTAATTCAGTTCCGGCGATGGCTGTAAAATGATGATCTTTAGCGAAGGTGACGTCAGCATTTAATTGCCCCCTTAAGGCCGTTTCTGATGAGTTGTTGCCATAGGTAATATATCTTCCACCATAAGGTACGTTATAAACAAGTTTGCCATTGGTTACGACGGTGCCTGTATTCACCAGGATTCTACCGTTATAACTATTTAGCTCATTAAGTGTATAAGAAGATGCGAACTGTCTCTGGTTGGAGATAGAAACATCTGCATTTAACCAGTTTGTAATTTTACCATTGATTCCGGCATTCAGTCTGATTACATTATTTCTGGCAATGGTATTGGAGTAATTGAGTTCATCTACGGCACTGTAACTGAAAGGCAGATAGCCTTGTGCCATCATGGTATTGGCCACCGATTGACGGAAAATAATGGTTCTACCAATACTGTTTCCATTGGCATCCACTAACAAATCGTAAGGTCTGAGAGCAGTGGTACTTACTGAAAGGGCATCAACAGCAGAGGCATTGTATTGAGATTTGGAGTACTGATAATTGATTAATGCCCTCAGTGTAATCCGTTTATTAAAAAGGGATGTGCTGGTATTGGCATTTACAAAACCATTTTCAGCAAAATTGCTTTTGAAAATTGGAATATCCTTAGTGTAATTACCTGAAACGTAAAAGGTACTATTTTCAGACCCTCCTGAATAAGAAAGATTATATTGATGGTTGACCGCATTTTGCAACAGATTATTTTCTACCTGTCCTTCCCCATCATGCATGGCAAGTTCAGCTAAAGCGGCATCGCGTTCTGCGGCAGTTGCCGTACCACGTTTTACGCGAAACATCCATTCGGTAGCCTCACTATTATTAGGTGTATAAATGGCATTTCCAGGTGTTGCCGAAGCCGGATCTACCAGAAAACCTTTATCTACCATTTCCTGTTCCAGATCTATGTATTGTGCCGCATTCATCCAGCGCTGATTGGCAATGGACGGATTTTTAGAAATACCTAAATTGTAGCTAAGGTTAACTTGTGATATACCTTTGCGGCCTTTCTTGGTATCAATCACAATTACGCCGTTAGCCGCACGTGAACCCCAGATGGAGGTAGCCGAAGCATCCTTCAGGAAAGTGATTTGCTCAATATCCGCAATATTGATACTGCTAATAATGGAATTACCAAAAGTATTTCCACTGGTAATTTTGGTTAATTGAGCCCTGTCGCTGGGATCCATCAATGGAAAGCCGTCTAGCACAATTAATGGTGTACCACTAGCCCCGGCATAACTATTTACGCCACGGATCTGTATATTGTTACCCCTGATATTAAACTTAACACCAGCTACCTTACCTTCCAAACGTTCCATAAGGTTAACGGCAGGCGTTCCTTCCAGTTCTTTTCCCGAAATGGTACTATAAGCACCGGCAGCCCGTTCTTTACTGATTTTCTGATATCCGTTAGATACCACAGCAACCTCTTCCAGCGCTGATGAAGCCGCCGTTAGTTTTACGTAATAGCTAACAGTTTTTCTGTCCACAAAAATTTCTTCCCCTTTATATCCTATATAGGAGATTTGTAATACATAACCATTGGCAGGCACATCTTTAATGATAATGTCGCCTGTTTTATCTGTTACGTACATCTTATTAATAGTTTTATTATATACGTTAGCGCCGGGAAGCGGACGTCCTAACGAATCTCTGATGCTTACTTTAACATCAATGTCTTTCACCAGATCAACCAGTTTATCTGTAATACTTCTTTCCTTAATTACTATGGTTTTACCATCTACAGAAAAAGTAAGCGGCTGGTTGTTTAACGACTTTTGAACGGCTTCTAAAACATTCACCTGATTCACCTGAATGGATACCGGTTTGGCGTCCAGAATCAGATTAAGATCATAGATGATATTATATCCGCTTTGTCTGCGAATTTCTTTCAGTACGCTTTCCAACGGTGCATTTTTTTCAACAAGGGAAACTTTTTGTGCCTTGGTTGATGCACTTAATTGCATTAAAGCCGCCAAGAAGATCACAGCCGTCAATCGCATAACGTGTAGCAGTTTGCGGAGCTGCCTGCTGGGCAACCCGAGTGAAGTAAAATTTTTATACATTTGTTTGTTTGGTTTAATGCATTTGGCCTAGGCTTCGAAATCAAGACCTTATGCGTGATTAGTTGATTTATTTATAGTCGACTGCCAATTAGCCAGGGGTGCCGCCAAGCACTTCTGGTTTTTTTGGAATCGTTTTGATGTTATTTAGAAACGATTACCCTCCTTCCTTCCAATTTAAAGTGTACTTTTCCGGTTAACTGAATATGATTGAGTACTTCTGAAATATCGGTACCTCTCGACATCCAACCTCCGAGCATTAAATCTGCCGGTGCCGTTTCTTCATATACGATTTCAACGTTGTACCATCGTGCTACCTTTCTCATTGCAGTACGTAAATCTTCCCTGAATACAAATTCTCCATTTTTCCAGGCAACAGCCATTTCGGTATCTGCCTGTTGCACCTTGATGTTTTCATTACCTAACCTTGCCATTTGCCCTGGTTTAAGTAATGCCATTTTATTATCGCTTAGGGCAACCTTAACACTTCCCTTTAATAAGGTAGTATTAATGAAAGGTTCATCAGCATAAGCATTGATGTTGAAATGCGTACCTAAAACCTCCACTTTTTCTGATGGCGTTTGGTTTTTAATTACGGTTACGGAAAATGGCATCCTACCTTTAGGCCCTTCCACATGCGCCACTTCGAAATACCCCTCACCTGTTAAGGTCACGTCTCTTCCATTCGCAGCAAAAGCCGTCGGATATTTCAAAGAGGACCCTGCATTTAACCAAACTTTCGAACCATCAGGCAAAACAACTGCGTATTGCCCGCCAATAGGTGTAGTAATGGTATTAAAGCCATCACCCTTACCGTTATTTAAAGCTTTGTAAATTAATGTTCCATCTGCAGCTTTTATAATTTCTATTCCAGCCTCAGTAGCAATTTTTCCAACGGCGTCTTTATTTAAATCAATCACCTTACCATCAGATAAAGTTAAAGTAGCCTTGTCCGTACCAGCAGGCAGGTCGTATTTTTTTGCAATGACAAACCGGTCTGGAGTGGTATCATTACTTTTAAGTGTCAGATAGCCTATGCCAGCAATCAATAGTACGCTTGCTGCAACTCCAATAGAAATAATCCTTTTGTACGGCCTGTTCAGCTGCCGAACTTTTGGCAATTCCGCTTCCGTTTGCGAAACCTCAGAAAGAATTTTATTCCAGATTTTTGCTTCCAACTTTTCGTATGCTATTGGCGGATCAACCGATTTATTTTCTTCAGTTTTTAACAAATACCAGGTTTCCAGCTGGGCTTTTTGTTTTTCATTAAGTTTATTATGCAGATAGTCTCTGATAAATCCACTTATCGTTTGTTTGTTCATGTTTTTTTATAGGAAGTATAATAGTAATGACAGGCAGCTCAGATCAATGTTGTATCCAACATTAAAAAAATTTACTTTTTTATTAATTTTCTGAGGAAAACCCTACAATGTGATAAAAAAAGAAGGTAAATGCTGACCAAATTTGGCACGCAGCGTAGAAATAGCTTTGTTCATTTGGGTTTTAACCGTGAGTTCAGAAATATCCATAACCGCTGCAATTTCTTTGTAGGAAAGATTTTGTTTTCGCTTTAATTCAAAAACCTCACGCATTCTGGGTGGGAGTTTTTCGATTTCCTCCTCTATCAGTTTGGCCAGGATTTTTTCCCTGATAAGGTGATCGGTAATTTCCTGCGCCTGATCCAAAAATTGACCAAGATCTGTCAGATAAGCATGGTGTACCTGGTTTTTACTAAAAAAATTTAAAATCGCATTCCTCGTAGAAACATAGAGATAGGCACCAATAGATGTATCAACAGCTAGTTGCGGTGCTTTCTGCCATAACTTTGTGAATACTTCCTGCACCACATCTTCACTTTCGTTCTCATCCTTGAGCATCCGCAAAGCATGTTTGTAGAGTAATGGCCAATACCGGCTATAAATTTCTGAAAACGCCCCATTATCCCGTGCTATTAATAGCGAAAGTAATTTACCGTCATCGTATGTGGCGTAATCCTGGTCCATTGATGAGTAAAAATAGAACTTATTTACGGTAAATAGAAATAGGGGAACCAGGTTTATCCTATTGTAATAACCGTTACGATAGTTTATTAACTATCTTTCAGACTGAATGATATATCTTAACTAAGAGATACCACAATGATTGAAAAGGAATTTCATTAACTAATTAAGGAAGGCGTAATCGTTAAACCAAAATTAATAAACTCAACATCTCTTCATTTTTTATAAGCACTTTGAAGACTGAGATTACTGACGCAACAGAAGGGAAAGTTGAATACAAAAATAGTTTAAAGAAATCCTTTTAAAACTGGCTGAAGATAATCAGATCCCAAATACTCATTGCATTTTGAATTCGGATCGATTATCTTGGACGCTCAAAGTAATGCTCATGATCCCACAAAACAGAATCCAAAATCCAAAGGAACTTGACCTTCAGATAATCGAACAACAAATCAAATTAGGTTGGGATGTCATCGTACAATTTTCCGATAAATTTTATACTGACAAACTTCTCAGTGAGATTAACAACCTTTGTAAGCAGTATAATTCCCATTTTGGTGTCAGGTTCTATGGGCACACCTTCGACTGTAAAAATCTGGAATGGATACCTGATGTAAAATATTTGTCGCTGGATTGCATGTTGGAAGTTAAAAACTTGGAGATCGTTACTAAACTTATGCACCTTGAACGATTTGGACTTGGTATTTTTGAAATGAAAGAAAGCGAAATATTGGGTGCGGAAAATCTCCATAAGATTAAATACCTAATGCTGACAGAAACCAGAACAAAAGCATTTGATTTAGGCCACCTGAGAAACTACCAAAACTTAACCACACTAATGGTCTGTGGACATACCAAAAACATCGATTCTATAGGTGAACTTAGTCAATTGAATCAGCTAAATCTGAATTCAATTTCCAAGGCTCCACTACACTTTATTAACAAACTCAAAGAACTCAAGACCTTAAAGATTATCCTTGGTGGTCGAAGCAATATTGAGGAAATAGGAAAAAATAATATTGAAAACTTAGAAATTGTTTGGGTACGAGGTTTTAACAGTTTAAGTAATATATCAAACTTTGGGAAGTTAAGAACTTTGCGAGTTGAGGACAATGCACAATTAAAGGAGCTACACTTTGATCAGCCCTTAAAAGACCTAAAAGATATTAAGTTATTGAACTGCAAAACCTTTACCACATTGACAGATATAGATAAATTAAATAAACTAAGTCATCTAAGAATCTACAAAACTGCAATTGACTTTGAAAATTTTGTTAAGCTCCCCCGACCAGATTCACTGAAAACTCTTGCCTTTTATACTGCTAAGGCTAAAATCGATAAGGTTATAAAGGAAAGACTTAAATCTATGGGATACACTGACGGTCTAGACAGAGGTTAGAATTCTATAAAAAAAGCCTTAGATTTCTCTAAGGCTTCTCTGTGCACTCGTAGGGATTCGAACCCCAAACCTTCTCATCCGTAGTGAGATGCTCTATCCAATTGAGCTACGAATGCGTTTCCGTATCGTTAACGGACTGCAAAGGTATAACTTGAGATTTTAATTTCCAACTAAATTTTTAAAAAAATCTCAAAATAATTCTTTGCAAATTTGCATTATGCGCTTATGATATTATTAATCGCTTTGAAATCAGGCAGATCCTTTGCATTTTCCAAAACCTCGGCATAAGCAATTTTTCCTTCTTCATCAATCACAAAGGCTGCTCTTTTAGAAACACCTTTTAATCCGAAGAAAAATTCATCATAAAAAGCACCATATATTGCCGATACTTCTTTGTTAAAATCAGATAATAACGGGAACTGGTACTTTTGCTCTTCTTTAAATTTACCTAACGAGAAAGGAGAGTCTACAGAAATACCGATTACCTGCGCATTTATTCCTTCGTAATAACTGAAATTATCACGCATAGCGCATAACTGCTCTGTACATGTTCCGGTAAAAGCCATGGGGAAAAAGTGAATAATTACTTTTTTGCCTTTAAAGCCAGATAGTGAAACTTCTGTTAAATCAGAACTGTATAATTTAAAATCCGGGGCGGTATCGCCAATTTGTAATGCCATTGTATTTTTTATTTAAGGTATACTGTAAATTATTTTATTGTTTAATAATGTTAAGACTTAAGACTACTGACTCAGGACTACCGCGCTATCTGTTGCTCCAAAATTAATAATCCCTCCTCAAAAGAATGCGGATTGTAGCCTAAATCTTTAATGGCCTTATCCAACACAAATCCAGTTTTTGCAGGCCGTTTAGCCGTTTGGTTTAAACTTGCTGAACTAATTTCATTGATAAGCGACTGATCCAGCTTCCAATAATCGGCAACTTTTCTCACTAAATCAGCAATACTCATGTAATCTTTGCCTGATATGTGGTATATACCCCTGGCATCTTGCTCAACGGCTAACAGGCAGGCCTCGGCTAAATCTTCTGCCAGGGTCGGCATGCGCCACTGATCGTTCACTACTTTGATGGGCGATGCTTTTTCCAGGGCGCCTTTAGCCCAAAGCACTATATTGCTCCGGCTCATATCATGGCTAATGCCATACACCAATATGGTTCTTAAAATAGCATAATTTGCTTTCGATTGCCTGATCAGCTCTTCAGCCATCACCTTCGATTCGCCATAATAACTTACCGGATTTACCGCATCTTCCTCTCTATAAGGCCCGTTTTTTCCATCAAAAACAAAATCAGTGCTTAAATGGACAAACCGGATATTTTTTTCCGTACAGAGAGATAATAAAGTTTCAACCGCATCAACGTTTAACTTACGGCAAAGTGTTTTATTTTCCTCACAGGTATCTACATTTGTCATTGCAGCAGTATGGATAACTGCATCGGGACAATATCTTTCAATAACCGCCTTTACCTGTTCAGGATTTAAGATATCCATTTCGGCATAACTAAACCCCTTTTTAACCGGATAACGGTTCTCACCTTTAGAGGTAGCAATCAGTTCTACCCGCCCTTCAGCTAAAACCTTTTCTGTTATTTTCTGACCTAAAAGCCCGTTGCTGCCAGTAACCAGTATTCTTTTCATCTTTACGCCAATTTATTTTTGTCAATCACAACTAATTGTAATAGGTTTGTGACAAATTTTATCGTTAATCAATTACAAAACCAAAGATAAAGATGAAACCCATTTTAACGGCTCTATTATTTATGATTGGCTTTAAAGCCGTTGCCCAGGATTCAACGTTAATCAAACCTTACATCAAAAAAAACAGCATTTATGCCGAACTTCTTGGAAATGGCGGTGTATATTCGATCAATTATGACAGGATATTTCAATTAAGCAAAAAAGTTAAGATAGTTCCCCGGGTTGGTTTTTCAACCCTTGATGAGGTATTAATTTTTCCACTGGAGGCAAACCTTCTCCTAAGCAAAAGTAACACATCAAAAAATTTCTTCGAAACGGGTATCGGTCTAACGATATTAAAACCATTAAATGGTTTTTCCGGACAGTTGCTTACGATTAACGGATATGATTATAATTTTGATAACAAAGCCGTTAAAACCCCGGTGATGATTAGGGTTGGCTTTAGACACCAAAAACCAACAGGAGGATTAATGTACAGAACTGGTGCACTACTGATAACGGGTGATGAAACCATATTAACTATAGGAATCGGACTGGGTTATACTTTTTAACTTTGATTGCGATTAATGATTCGGACATGATCGCTTTTTAAGCGGATTTTGCGCCAAAATTTGATAAGATTTCGTGTGTTGAAAAATTTTGTAATATATATTTAAAATTCAGCAAGAATAACTTAACTTTGCCAACCGAATTGGAGCCCCTATAAATAGCTTTAATTCATTGACTGTAATAAATTTACTCACAACAGATATGCCTAACTTAGGAAAAATAGCACAAATTATCGGCCCTGTGGTTGACGTTAGCTTTGCTGATGATGCCCATCTACCTAAAATTTTTGATGCGTTAGAGATAACGAAAGAAAACGGACAAAAAATTGTTTTAGAAGTTCAACAGCACTTAGGTGAAGACCGTGTACGTGCGATTTCGATGGACTCTACCGATGGTTTGGTTCGTGGTATGCAAGTAGTTGATACTGGCGCTGCGATTAAAATGCCAGTTGGCGACCAGATTAAAGGTCGTTTATTTAATGTAGTTGGAGAAGCAATTGACGGTATCAACACGGTTGATAAAACAGACGGTCGTCCGATCCACGCAACTCCTCCTAAGTTCGAAGACTTATCTACTGAAACTGAGGTGCTTTTTACAGGTATTAAAGTAATCGATTTATTAGAGCCTTATGCTAAAGGTGGTAAAATCGGTTTATTTGGTGGTGCTGGTGTAGGTAAAACAGTATTGATTATGGAGTTGGTTAACAACATCGCTAAAGCTTATGCTGGTTTATCAGTGTTTGCAGGTGTTGGTGAGCGTACCCGTGAAGGTAACGATTTACTTCGTGAGTTTATCGAGTCGGGCGTAATCAACTATGGTGACGATTTCTTACACTCAATGGAAAAAGGTGGATGGGATCTGAATTCAGTTGATACAGACAAATTAAAAGAATCTAAAGCAACACTGGTTTTCGGACAAATGAATGAGCCTCCTGGTGCGCGTGCACGTGTAGCCTTATCAGGATTAACTGTTGCTGAATATTTCCGTGACGGTGATGGCGAAGGCGCTGGAAAAGATATTCTTTTCTTCGTTGATAACATTTTCCGTTTTACCCAGGCAGGTTCTGAGGTATCGGCACTTTTAGGTCGTATGCCATCAGCGGTAGGTTATCAGCCAACCCTGGCAACAGAGATGGGTTTAATGCAGGAGCGTATTACTTCAACCAAACGCGGTTCAATTACTTCGGTACAAGCAGTATATGTACCTGCGGATGATTTAACTGACCCGGCTCCGGCAACAACTTTTGCCCACTTAGATGCTACTACAGTACTTTCACGTAAAATTGCCGAGTTAGGTATTTACCCTGCGGTAGATCCATTGGATTCTACTTCACGTATTCTTTCTCCAGCTGTTTTAGGTGATGAACACTATAACACGGCACAACGTGTTAAAGAAACTTTACAACGTTATAAAGAATTACAGGATATCATCGCGATTCTAGGTATGGACGAATTGTCTGAAGAAGATAAATTAGTGGTATCAAGAGCACGTCGTGTACAACGTTTCTTATCTCAACCTTTCCACGTTGCCGAGCAGTTTACCGGCTTAAAAGGTGTATTGGTTGACATTAAAGATACCATCAAAGGATTTAACATGATCATGGATGGAGAAGTTGATGAGTATCCTGAAGCTGCATTTAACTTAGTTGGTAGCATCGAAGATGCCATCGAAAAAGGTAAAAAATTATTAGCAGAAGCGAACTAAGAAACGCGCTAAGCGTTAGGTGCTAAGCGTTTTTAAACGCCCCACGCCCCACGCGATACGCCAAACTAAAAAAAAATGAATTTAGAAATATTAACTCCAGATAAAAAAGTATTCGAAGGTGAAGTAACCGCTGTTACGGTTCCTGGTACTTTGGGTTCTTTTCAGATTTTAAGAGACCACGCCGCTATCATCTCAACTTTGGAAGATGGAGAAGTAATTATTAAAGCAAATAAAGCCGATGAGCAACGCTTTTTTATTAAAGGCGGTGTGGTTGAGGCTATCCACAATAAAGTAGTGGTTTTAGCTGAAGGTATCGCTTAATCTGATTCGTCATACTGAACAAAAGCCTCGTGATTTAAAAATCAGGAGGCTTTTTTCGTTATTGTGAAATTTTCTAACTTGAGTTCGATATCGGTCACAAATGAATCGCTGGTTTAAATATTTTTAACGAGGCGATTGCCATGCTAAACTTGTTTCAGCATCCTTCACTTTGATAGCCCCGGAACTAAAATCCAATAACTACAGTATCCAAAATATCCATATAAAAATCAATATTCCTTATATTTTGCGATTTCATCGCTTCAGCCTCTACAGGTAACTGATTTTACTATTTCCAATCAATTTCAAACACCTAGAATCCCGGTTGCTTACGAAGTTATTAAGGCGGTTTTCTTAATAATTTCATCACTAAAATACCTCACAAATTTTCAATTTTTTTACGTGTTAGGGCATTTTAGGCAGAAAAATAGAAAATTTATAATGCAAGCATAATAAACAGACCGTATACCGTTTTGATATTCAGTCTACATCTATCGACATTAAATCACAAATTGCGCATTAATAAAGAACTATATTTCAATATTAACCAAAATTGTAAAATTATATTTCGATTTAACTTTTTTCTGATTTCTCTTGCATATTAATGAACCAAAAACTAAATTGGTTTTATAAACAATGAGATAAAAATGAAGATTGAAAATCACACCTTAAATCCAAAAGCCCTGGCAGCAACTGTTGTTAGTGTGGTGCTGTTTCCTGTCATTTTACTTAACCTCCTACTCCTAAATATTTTAGGCAATAAACGGACGCAGTTTAAATAAATTTTAATAATCTAAATATACCTAAAGCGTCCTGATTCCAACAGGACGCTTTTTTTAAATAATAAAAAAGAGAGTATTATGAAATACTACAATTCTAATACGATTATTTACCTCGACGGAGCTTTTGAAAAAGCGGTAAATAGCAGCACTGACCTTTACGGACAATCGCTTCATTACGGCTATGCTGCTTTCGAGGGTATTAGAGCCTATAAAACGCACAATGGCAACCGCATTTTCAAGGCTGTAGCCCATTTCGACCGTTTAGAACGTTCTTGCCAGCTGGCAAACATTCCGTTTCCCTGGGATAAACAGGAGTTAATTGCTGCGACTTATAAATTGCTTCAGTTGAACAAGCTGAAAGATGCTTATATCCGACCTTTGGTATTTTGCCACCCAAACATGAAATTAAACGAACCAACTGGCGTTTCGATTTTGATATGCGCCTGGGAATGGGATGCATATTCGGGCAACAAATTGCTTAAATTAACTGTTTCCGACTACGAAAGACCAAATCCAAAATCGGTTCCGATGGAGGCAAAACTGAGTGGAAACTACGTCAACTCTATTTTAGCTACTACAGCAGCAAACATCAAGGGTTACGACGAAGCCTTACTTTTAGACATGCATGGTTTTGTTGCTGAAGCATCCGGAGCAAATATTTTCCTCGAAAAAGATGGCAAATTATATACACCATCTTTAGGAAACATTTTACCTGGTATTACAAGGGCAACAGTAAAAGAACTTTGCACTGTTTTAGATATAGAATGTGTGGAGAAGAAACTTACCATAGAAGACCTCAGAAAGGCCGACAGTGCTTTTTTATGTGGAACAGCAACCGAGATAGCGGGCATTGCCTCTATTGATGATATTGTTTATCGTCCGTTATGGAGAGAATCTATCGGCTACACCATACAGCGTGCCTACAAAAACCTGGTGCTGGAAAAAGTCAATTACGAAGTGATTATATAAAATAGGTTGATAGTTCATAGTTAAGTGGCTCATAACATATTAGGATCTACTGTTTACTGTTGATCATGAACCAAAAGACCATGAAACATCAACCGAAAGAAAAAATCCAATTAATAAAAAAAAATTCAAAAAACAGATGATGGAAGAAATCAATCAAAATTATCCAAGAGCCTATCAGCAAATAAATGCTGCCACTAAGGCGTCGGAGTTTGATATGGCTTCTGACGTATTAACCTGTTCTTTGCTTAAAACGCTCGCGACATCTAAACCTTCTGGCAGCTTTCTTGAACTTGGTACCGGAACAGGTTTATCGACAGCCTGGATATTGGATGGCATGGATGAACAAAGTACTTTGACATCAATAGATCATGACGGTAGATTCCTGGCGATTGCGAGCGGTTTTCTAAGCCACGACAGCCGTTTAACCTTGATTAATACCGATGGCGCAGAGTGGTTTAAAAAAAATGGTACCAAAAAATTCGATTACATATTTGCAGATACGTGGCATGGGAAATATTTGCTTTTAGATGAAGCAATTACCATGCTCAATCAAGGTGGTCTTTATATCATTGATGACATGTTACCTCAACAAAATTGGCCTGACGGACATCAGGAAAAAGTAAATAAATTGATTAAAGATTTAGAATCACGCGATGATTTACATTTAACCAAACAAGTTTGGGCAACAGGAATTATAATCGCAGTGAAGAAATAGAGAAATACAGTAAAATAGTTCTTTGCATTTTTAAACAAGTTAGTATGTTTGTAGTTCAGTCTCCGACATGAATAAAAATACAAACATGATTAGCAACCTTATTATTGTCATTTCTAAAAAAAGAGGTGGAAATCGTTGCGTATAATATAAAATATACCCATATCGAAACCGCCTCCTAAAAGAGGCGGTTTTTTTTTGCCTCAACAGAATATAACTAACAGAACCAGAATATACATTTTAAACAATGAGCGAATTAAACAAGTACAGTAAAACATTTACACAAGATCCAACACAACCAGCTGCTCAGGCTATGCTTTATGGAATCGGTTTAACCGATGCTGATATGGCTAAAGCGCAGGTTGGTATTGCCAGTATGGGCTATGATGGTAACACCTGCAACATGCACTTAAACGACCTCGCAAAAGAGGTCAAAGCAGGGGTCTGGAAAAATGATTTAGTGGGCTTGGTTTTTAATACCATTGGGGTAAGTGATGGAATGAGCAACGGTACGGATGGTATGCGCTACTCGTTGGTTAGCCGCGATGTAATTGCCGATAGTATCGAAACCATTTGCGGCGGCCAATATTACGATGGTGTAATTGCTATACCAGGCTGCGATAAAAATATGCCGGGCGCCATTATGGCCATGGCACGTTTAG
This sequence comes from uncultured Pedobacter sp., assembly GCF_913776295.1. Classification (GTDB taxonomy): domain Bacteria; phylum Bacteroidota; class Bacteroidia; order Sphingobacteriales; family Sphingobacteriaceae; genus Pedobacter. The sequence continues at coordinate 32,605 of NZ_CAJYOJ010000016.1, read as the reverse complement.
ATCGCCCATCTATTATGGTTTATGGGGGAACTATTGCCCCAGGCCATTATAAAGGTGAAGAATTGAATATTGTTTCGGCATTCGAAGCGTTAGGACAAAAAATCTGCGGTAATCTTTCGGAGGAAGATTATCAGGGTATTATCAAACATACCTGCCCCGGTGCAGGCGCATGTGGCGGGATGTATACCGCTAATACCATGGCATCAGCAATTGAGGCTTTGGGCATGAGCTTACCTTATTCTTCTTCAAACCCGGCCATAAGCCCGGAGAAAAAACAAGAATGTTTAGATGCAGGTAAATATATTAGGGTTTTACTGGAGAAAGATATCAAACCATCAGATATCATGACCAGAAAAGCATTCGAGAATGCCATCCGTCTAATTATCATATTGGGAGGAAGTACCAATGCCGTACTGCATTTCATTGCCATAGGTAAAGCAATTGGGATAGAAATAACGCAAGACGACTTTCAACGCATGAGCGATGTAACACCAGTACTTTCGGATTTTAAACCAAGTGGAACATACCTGATGCAGGATTTGCATCAATATGGCGGTACACCTGCAGTAATGAAATATCTGTTGAATGAAGGCCTGATCCACGGCGATTGTTTAACCGTAACTGGCAAAACAGTAGCTGAAAATCTTGCTGACGTGAAATCGATTATGGATTACGACCAGAAAATCGTTCAAAAATTAAGCGAACCCATCAAAGCAACAGGCCACTTGCAGATTCTTTATGGAAACCTGGCCGAAAAAGGGTCAGTAGCCAAGATCAGCGGTAAAGAAGGCGAAAAATTTGAAGGTCCGGCGCGTGTTTTTGATGGCGAGCACGATTTAATTGCCGGTATTTCGAGCGGTCGCGTAAAACCTGGCGATGTCATTGTGATCAAGAATTCAGGTCCGGTTGGCGCTCCGGGTATGCCGGAAATGTTGAAACCGACCTCAGCCATTATCGGCGCCGGTTTGGGCAAGTCGGTTGCTTTAATTACCGATGGCCGTTTCTCTGGTGGTACGCATGGTTTCGTGGTTGGCCACATCACACCAGAATCTTACAAAGGTGGTTTAATCGGCCTCGTCGAAGATGAAGATCCGATTTTAATTGATGCGGTAAATAACATCATCAACCTGCAGGTGAGCGATGAGATAATTGCTGAACGTAGAAAAAAATATGTACAGCCAGAATTGAAAGTTACAAAAGGTGTACTGTATAAATATGCTAAAACAGTTTCAGACGCAGCAAGTGGTTGCGTAACCGACGAATATTAAATCAAAAATCATCCCTGGATTAATTGATTACTAAAGAAACAGATTATGCAAATAATTAAAAGTATTCAGAACAGGATTTATGAAATCCGGGGAGAAAGGGTAATGTTGGATTTCGATCTGGCAGCACTTTATGAAGTGGAAACGAAAGCGCTTAATCAGTCGGTAAAACGTAACATAAAGCGTTTTCCGGACGATTTTATGTTTCGGCTCACTCCAGTTGAATGGGAAAGTATCCGGTCACAAATTGTGACCGCATCTTTAGAAAAGGCTGATGGCTAACCAAAAATTTTGATGGTAAGTCAAAATAAAAGAAATGTGGGAGTAACACCTTATGCCTTTACAGAACAAGGGGTAGCTATGTTAAGTGGAGTTGTCAATAGCGATAAAGCCATTAACATGAACATCGCCGTCATGAGGGCTTTCGTTGATGTCCGTAAAATATTGCTGAAACAAAGCAACATTAACGAACAATTAACAGAGATTAAAGAACGGATTGGGGAACATGATGTTCAGCTGAACGAACTTTATGACGCTATGGAAAACCTGATTGATGAGAAAATTGCTCAGATCAAATGGAAAGACAGAGAAAGAATAGGGTTTAAAATTAAAGAATAGTAGAACCGCAAAAACATAACTATGGAAACTGCACAAGAAACAATGCAACAAACCGAGACGAAAGCAGAAACCTCAACTACCTTATTTAAAGGTACAGGCTCTCAGGTATTGTTGAATGGATTAATTGAAGAAGGTGTTACCACCATTTTCGGTTATCCGGGAGGCGCAATCATGCCCATTTATGATGCGCTTTATGATTATGCCGATAAATTAGAACATATATTGGTTCGCCATGAACAGGGTGGCATACACGCGGCACAAGGTTTTGCACGCGCAAGCGGCAAAGTGGGTGTTTGTTTTGCCACCAGCGGCCCAGGCGCAACTAACCTGGTTACAGGTTTGGCTGATGCACAGATTGACAGTACACCTTTAGTATGTATCACAGGTCAGGTGTTTGCACACTTATTGGGAACAGATGCTTTCCAGGAAACCGATGTCATCAACATCACTACACCTGTTACCAAATGGAACTATCAGATTACCGATGCCAAAGAAATTCAGGAAGTATTGGCCAAAGCTTTTTACATTGCTAAAAGCGGCAGACCAGGTCCGGTGTTGATCGACATCACCAAAAATGCACAGTTACAGCTTGAAGAGTTCCCCGAGTATGTAAAATGTAACCACATCCGCAGTTATCGCCCAAAACCGAAAGTTAGGATTGAATATATTGAACAGGCTGCCGAACTGATTAATGCAGCTAAAAAACCTTTCGTATTGTTTGGTCAGGGTGTGATTTTAGGCAAGGCCGAAAAAGAATTTAAAGCCTTTATCGAAAAAACGGGTATCCCTTCGGCCTGGACCATCATGGGCGAAAGCGCTATCCCAACCGCTCACCCTTTAAATGTAGGTATGTTGGGTATGCATGGTAATTATGGCCCCAATGTGTTAACCAACGAAGCGGATGTTATTATCGCCATCGGTATGCGCTTTGATGACCGCGTAACCGGCCGCCTGGATAAATATGCCAAGCAGGCTAAAATTGTTCATTTGGATATCGATCCAGCTGAAATTGATAAAAACGTTAAAGCTGAAGTAGGTGTTTGGGGCGACTGTAAGGAAACTTTGCCCCTGTTAACCAATTTGGTGAATGAAAATAACCATGAAGAATGGCTTGCCAAATTCAGGCAATACAACCAACAGGAAATAGACCAGGTGATTACACCGGAACTTTATCCTGCTGGCGAAGAAATGACCATGGGCGAAGTATTACGCAACATCAACGAAATCTGTGGTGGTGAAGCCGTAATTGTTACCGATGTTGGCCAGCATCAGATGGTAGCTTGCCGTTACGCAACATTCAACAATAGCCGCAGCAATATCACTTCTGGTGGGTTAGGAACCATGGGTTTTGGTTTACCGGCGGCAATTGGTGCTAAATACGGTGCTCCTGAAAAAACGGTTATTGCTATTATTGGTGACGGGGGTTTTCAAATGACTCCTCAGGAATTAGGTACCATTATGCAATTCGGTGCTGCAGTAAAAATACTGATCCTGAATAACCGTTTCTTAGGAATGGTTCGCCAATGGCAGCAATTATTTCATGATAAGCGTTATTCTTTTGTGAACATCACCAGCCCTGATTTTGTAGCATTGGCTAAATCTTATTACATCGAGGCAGCAAAAGTTGACGAACGCGCAAACCTTAAAGCAGCATTGGAAACCATGATCAACCACGAGGGTTCTTACTTACTTGAAGTTATGGTGGGCAGAGAAAACAATGTTTTCCCAATGGTTCCGCAGGGAATGAGCGTAAGCGAAATCAGATTGAAATAAGGCAGAAGTTGAAGCTAGCTTTAATCGTCATCTCGACTGTAGCGAAGCGAAACGAAGAGATCTTTTTCAATAGCAGATTTCTCCAAAAGGCTGAAATGACGAATACGTAAAAAGAAATAATCATGAGTACTGAAAATACATTAGAATATAAAACAACAAAAGCTGATTTTGACGGTAAGCAGGAATTTACCATCACGGTTTATGCCGAAAACCGCATCGGTTTATTAAACAGGATTGCGATTATTTTCTCGAAAAGGAAAATAAACATCGAAAGCCTCAACACCTCCCCTTCCGAAATTGATGGCATCCACCGTTTCAACATCGTGATTCAGGAAAGCTACGAAGTAGTACGGAAATTGGCTCGGCAGATTGAAAAGCAAATCGAAGTGTTAAAGGTTTATTTTAATACCAACGATGAGATCATCTGGCAGGAACTGGCACTTTACAAAGTTTCTACCGATGAAATTGCAGAAAAAGTGACTGTTGAGCGTTTATTGAGGCAATACGGCGCCAGTGCAGTAGTGATCCGAAAAGACTATACAGTTTTCGCCGTAACCGGTCACCGCGAAGAAACTGATGCGTTGGTGAAAGCTTTAGAACCTTATGAACTGATCGAATTTGTTCGCTCAGCAAGAGTTGCCATTATTAAAGACAGCGCAGGTTTCCATGAAAAGTTAAAAGAATTCGAAGCCTTTGAACCAGGGGAAGAACTGGTAGAAAATGAGTTTCTTGATAAAGGAGAGAAAATTTTCACCATGTAGTATTAAGGTAGAGGGTAGAAAGGCGGAAGGTAAAAGTAAAATACTTTGACCTTTGCGAAAGAACTTTTCGCCCTTTGCGGTTAAACTAAAAACATGAAATGTAATAAAGCCATACCAGTGCTCAGAATATTTGATTACGATAAAGCCATCGAGTTTTATGTGGACTGGCTTGGCTTTAAAATAGACTGGGAACATACTTTCGAAGAAAATGCACCAGTTTATATGCAGATTTCACTCAACGGTATCGAATTACATCTAACCCAGCATCATGGCGACTGTTCTCCGGGTGCAAGTGTTTTTGTAGATTGTACAGGGCTGAAAGAATTTCATAACAACATTATTGATAAAAAATATAAATACAACCGCCCCGGATTGGAAAAAACATTTTACGGAACCTGGGCGGTAACCGTAAACGATCCGTTTTACAACAAAATAACTTTTAACCAAACTTTAACTGAAGCAGAAAAATAGAAGCAGAATGGATCAGATATTTGAATTTATCGTTAACTCAAGAACGGCATTTATTAAGTTGGTTGATAGCTTAACGATCGAACAGCTGAATAAAATTCCGGATGGTTATAACAACAACGTCATCTGGAACTTTGGACACATTGTTGTAAGCACCCAGACCTTGTGTTATTTTCGTACCGGGATCTGGCCCGATGCAAGTAGCGTAAAGTTTAACGAGGTTTACAAGAAAGATACAAAACCAACTTACACGGTATCGGAAGCGGAAGTTGCAGAGCTGAAGAAGATTGCCCTGGAAAGCATCGAAAAGATAAAAGAAGATTATGCAAAAGGAACATTTGCAAACATCACCCCTTTTTCGACGTCAACCTACGGTGTGCAGCTGAATAGTATTGAAGAGGTACTGATTACCACTATCGGACATGATAACGTGCATTTTGGCTATGCCGCAGCGTTGAAGAAACAATTGTAAAACAGAAAGATGCTTCAACTACCCTCAGCTTGACAACAGAAATAAAAATCGGTAAAGTCACTAAATCAGGGTAATTAATACCGAAAGAAAAAAAGAATATATAAACGATAATTAAATAGAAATTAACCAATAAAAAACAATGGCAAATTATTTTAACACATTACCTCTTAGAGAAAAACTAAACCAATTAGGTGTTTGCGACTTCATGGACAGTGCTGAATTTTTAGATGGCGTTAGCGCATTAAAAGGCAAAAAACTGGTAATTGTAGGTTGCGGCGCTCAAGGCTTAAACCAAGGTTTAAATTTAAGAGATAGTGGTTTAGATGTAAGCTACACTTTACGTAAGGAAGCAATTGAAGGCAAACGCGATTCTTGGAAAAATGCAACTGAAAATAATTTCACAGTTGGCACTTACGAAGAATTGATTCCAAATGCAGATGTGGTGATCAACCTTACCCCAGATAAACAGCATACAGCAGTGGTGAATGCAATTATGCCTTTAATGAAAGAAGGTGCTACTTTGCTATATTCTCATGGTTTCAATATCGTTGAAGAAGGTATGCAGATCCGTAAAGATTTAACGGTGATTATGGTTGCACCTAAATGCCCGGGCAGTGAGGTTAGGGCAGAATATGTTCGTGGTTTTGGTGTTCCTACTTTAATCGCGGTTCACCCTGAAAACGATCCTCAAGGTAAGGGGCTGGCGCAGGCTAAAGCATACTGTGTTGGTACCGGCGGCCACAGAGCTGGAGTTCTAAGATCATCCTTTGTAGCTGAGGTAAAATCAGATTTAATGGGTGAGCAAACCATCCTTTGCGGTTTATTACAAACGGGTTCTATCTTATCATTCGATAAAATGGTAGAAAAGGGAATTGATGCAGGTTATGCTTCTAAATTGGTTCAATACGGTGTCGAAGTCATTACTGAGGCCTTAAAACAAGGTGGTATTACGGCAATGATGGACAGATTAAGCAATGTCGCTAAAATCAAAGCCTTCGAAATTTCAGAAGAACTGAAAGACATTATGCGTCCATTGTTTCAGAAACACCAGGATGATATCATGAGCGGCGAATTTAGCCGTACGATGATGGAAGATTGGGCAAATGGCGACAAAAACCTGTTAAAATGGAGAGCTGAAACGGGTGAAACTGCATTCGAAAAAACCCCGGCTGGCGATGTTAAAATCGGTGAGCAGGAATATTTTGACAACTATACTTTAATGGTTGCTTTTGTGCGTGCCGGCGTTGAACTGGCTTTCGAAACCATGGTACAGGCAGGTATCAAACCAGAATCGGCATACTACGAATCATTACACGAAACACCTCTTATTGCCAACACCATTGCGCGTAAAAAATTGTTTGAAATGAACCGTGTTATTTCTGATACTGCAGAATACGGATGTTATCTTTTCGATCAAGCCTGCAAACCATTATTAGCTGATTTCATGAAAAAAGTTGATACTGATTTAGTTGGTAAAAACTTTAATGAAGGTAAAGATGGCGCTGTTGATAACAGACAACTAATTGAGGTAAACGAAGCGATCCGTTCTCATCAGGTTGAGCAAATTGGTGCTACCTTACGTAAAGCCATGACCGCTATGAAAGCGATTAAAACTGCATAACCCCCAATCCCCTAATGGGGGCTTTTGGATGGTTAGAAAATATATTTATAAACTTTAAATTCCTCCTTTTAGGGGGATAGGGGGTAAAATGTCAAAAACATTAGTAGAAAAAATTTGGGATGCTCACGTTGTAAAAAGTGAAGAAGGATTTCCCGATATTTTATACATTGATACACACTTAATACATGAGGTAACCTCTCCGCAGGCATTTGATGGCTTGCGCAAAAGAGGTTTACCTGTTTTCCGTCCGAAACAGACGGTAGCCACTGCCGATCATAACGTGCCTACGTTAAATCAATTACTGCCAATTAAAGAAGAGCTTTCGCGCTATCAGGTAGATATGCTCACTAAAAACTGTGCAGAATTCGGGATAGAACTATATGGATTAGGCCACCCTTTTCAGGGAATTGTGCACGTTATCGGTCCTGAATTAGGCATTACTTTACCAGGCAAAACCATGGTTTGTGGCGATAGTCATACTTCTACTCACGGTGCTTTCGGTGCCATTGCTTTCGGTATCGGCACCTCGCAGGTAGAGCAGGTTTTCGCAACGCAATGTTTATTGCAATCGAAACCAAAAACCATGAAAATTGAGGTAAATGGCGAACTTGGAAAAGGTGTTGGCGCAAAAGACATTATTCTATACATCATTGCACAGATTTCTGCTGCTGGTGGCACCGGTTATTTCATCGAATATGCAGGTTCGGCAATCGAATCGTTAAGCATGGAAGCCCGCATGACCATCTGTAATATGAGTATCGAAATGGGCGCACGTGGTGGATTAATTGCACCAGACCAAACCACTTTCGATTACATTAAAGGAAGGGAATTTGCTCCTGCTGGCGAAGAGTGGGATAAAGCTTTAGCCTATTGGAAAACTTTGTACAGCGATGCTGATGCAAAATTTGATAGCTTGTTAACTTTCAACGCTGCAGATATTGCCCCGATGATTACTTATGGTACCAACCCAGGTATGGGAATGGGTATCCAGGAGCATATTCCGGCAACCGCAGCGCAACCGGAAACCGAAAAAGTATCTTACAAAAAAGCATTGGATTATATGGGTTTTGACGACGATTCATCATTGATCGGAAAACCTGTTGATTATGTTTTCATCGGAAGCTGTACCAACTCCCGCATAGAAGATTTACGTGAAGTTGCCCAATTTGTTAAAGATAAACGCAAAGCAGATAATGTTAACGTTTGGATTGTTCCAGGATCTAAACAGGTAGAGCAACAGGCTAAAAACGAAGGTTTGGATAAGATTTTCGAAGCCGCTGGCTTCCAATTGCGCGAACCTGGATGCAGTGCCTGCTTAGGTATGAACGAAGATAAAATACCGGCAGGTAAATACTGTGTATCTACATCAAACAGAAATTTTGAAGGTAGACAAGGGCAAAATGCACGTACTTTATTAGCCAGTCCGCTTACAGCTGCAGCTGCAGCCGTAACCGGAAAAATTACCGATGTAAGGGAAATGCTTGAAGAGGTAGAAGGTTAAAAAGGCTGAGGGTTTAAGGCTAAAAACCCATAGTAAAAATCGTCATTGCGAGGCACGAAGCCTGCCGGCTGCTGGCAGGCAATCTTAATGCTGTAGCAATGGCAAAAAAATTAAATTATGGTTTTAGAAGTTGCCATATTAAATGTAAAAGCCGGGTTATCGGCTGATTTTGAAAAGGCTTTTAGTGAAGCACAAAAAATCATTTCCTCAATGGAGGGTTACATTTCACACCAACTTCAGAAATGTATGGAGGTAGAAAATAAATATATCCTGCTGGTAAACTGGAAAACGCTGGAGGCACATACCGACGGTTTCAGGGGATCGGCAGCCTACCAGGATTGGAAAAAGTTACTACATCACTTTTACGATCCTTTTCCAACAGTTGAACACTTTACCAAGGTAGAAGGTAGTAAGGCTTAAGGTGGAAAGTAAACACATGAGTTATAAAATTACTACCATTAAGCAAAAGGCTTAAGATAAAAGATAAAAGCGGAATTTAAGTCTCGCTACTTAATACTCCCTACTTGATACTAATTGACATGAAAAAATTCACAAAATTAACATCGGCAGTAGTGCCTTTAAATATAGAAAACATTGATACCGACCAGATTATCCCTGCAAGGTTTCTAAAAGCGACTACCCGCGAAGGTTTCGGTGAAAACCTGTTCCGCGATTGGCGTTATAATGGTGACAATGCCCCAAAACCAGAATTTGTAATGAACAATCCTACCTATGGCGGAAAAGTTTTAGTTGCAGGAAAAAACTTTGGTTGCGGCAGTAGTCGTGAGCACGCCGCATGGGCTATTCAGGATGCAGGCTTTGATGCCGTCATCAGCAGCTTTTTTGCTGATATTTTTAAAGGCAATGCTCTGAACAACGGATTATTACCTATCCAGGTAAGCGATGATTTCTTGGCGCAAATTTTTCAGGCGGTGGATAGCAATCCAAAATCGGCTTTGGAAGTTGATCTGGAAAATCAAACCGTTACCATTGTAGAAACTGGTGAAAAAGAATCTTTCGATATCAATCCTTACAAAAAATCATGCCTTATAAATGGCTACGATGATATTGATTTCATCTTAAACCAAAAACAATTAATTGAAGAATTTGAACAAGCCCGATAATGGATAAGCCATTCGTTTACATACATGATTTAAATTTAGGCTACCGCAACAAAGCGGTGCTAAAGGATTTGTATTGGGAAATGAATATTGGTGAAAGCTATGCAATCGGAGGCGAAAGCGGGACCGGAAAAACAGCTTTGGCAAAAGCCATTGCCGGCCTGGTTCCCTATCAGGGAAACATAGAAATTAATTTTGACGGGCAACGTAAACTTCCTCAGGAAGTACTTTATGTGGACAGCTGGTACCAGTTCAAAAATTTAGAAGGTGTAGCCAATTTTTATTATCAGCAAAGATATACCAGTTTACAGGCTAATGATACTTTAACCGTTCATGCAGAACTGGTGAATTATGGTAAAGAAAAAGGGCTGCATTTGGATCAGGTCGAACCCATTTTAGAAGCGCTGGGTTTTGCAACATTTGCCGGTTCACAGCTAATTGAATTATCCAGCGGCGAACACAAAAAACTGCAATTGGTTAAAGCACTTTGGTTAAAACCACAGCTGTTGATTATCGATCAACCTTACACAGGTTTGGATACTGCTTCGCGTAAAAACCTGAACGTTTTATTGGATCAGGTAGCTAAAGAAGGCGTTCAATTAATATTAATTAGTAATGATGCCGAATTGCCGGGCTCTGTTCAGTCATTTGCAGAAATAACGGATGGAAAATTGGTTAAAGTAGCTGCTTTAGCAAGTTCTACTACTGAAATCCGCTTAAGAGAAATACCGGATTTTTTAAAAGAATCGCCCCTTTACAGCACCAGCGATATGGTGAAAATGGTGAATGTAAACATCAGCTATGGCGAAAAACAGGTATTAAAAAACGTTAACTGGGAAATCAAAGCAGGAGAAAAATGGCTTCTACAAGGCCACAATGGTTCAGGAAAATCAACCTTATTAAGTCTGATCAATGGCGATCACCCACAGTCTTACGCCAATGAACTTTATTTATTCGGCAACCGACGCGGAAGCGGCGAAAGTATTTGGGACATTAAACAGCATATCGGTTTAATATCTCCCGAATTCCATTGGTATTTCGATCCTACGGCTACCGTTTGGCAAAGCGTCGCCTCTGGTTTTTACGACACTGTTGGTTTATTTCAACATTTGCCATATACCAAAAGTACACAGGTTGATGAACTCCTGGCTTATTTTGGCCTGACTGAAAATAAAAATGAATTGCTAAGCACGCTTCCACTTGGTAAACAGCGATTGGTACTGTTAGCGCGTACCATTATAAAAAACCCGGAACTGCTAATTCTGGATGAACCCTGCCAGGGCTTAGACCAACAGCAGACCAAATATTTTAACCAATTGGTTGATGAATTGTGCAGCAATGGGATGACCTTAATTTACGTCGGCCATTTTGAATCGCAGCTGCCAACCTGCATAGAAAAAAGAATATTGTTAGAAAAAGGCGAGGTGAAAGTCGTCGAAAGTTTAAATACAGAAATATTAAGCTGATGCAAGCTTAGCCACGGAAACACGGTGAACACGGAGACGAAATTTCTGTAGTTTGCGTGCCTCCGGGCAACCGATAAGCAAACTGCAAAGGCAAAAGAGGAGTCAATAATGAAGAAGAACATTTTAGTAATACCTGGAGATGGTATCGGCCCTGAGGTCACGACTTGGGGAAAAGCAGCATTAGAAAAAATTGCCGAAATTTTTGGGCATGAATTTAACTTCGAAGAAGCTTTAATGGGCCATGCGGCGATTGAAGTTACCGGCGAACCCCTGCCAGACGAAACTTTGGAAAAAGCAAGGCAAAGCGATGCGATCCTTTTTGGTGCAATTGGGCATGCCAAATATGACAACGATCCAAGTTTAAAAGTCAGACCAGAACAAGGACTTTTAAAAATCCGTAAAGAACTGGGATTATTTGCCAATCTCCGCCCAATATTACTATTTGATGAACTTCTTCAGGCATCGAGCATTAAACCCGAAATTTTAAGGGGAACCGATATTCTGTTTTTCCGTGAGTTAACAGGTGACGTTTATTTTGGTGAGAAAACACGTTCAGAAGACCGGAACACCGCTTCAGACCTGATGATTTATCACCGCTATGAAGTAGAACGCATCGCCCATAAAGCTTATCAGGCTGCACAACAACGTAACAAACGTTTGTGTTCGGTAGATAAAGCCAATGTTCTTGAAAGCTCACGCTTATGGCGCGAAACCGTTCAGGAAATTGCTAAACAATATCCTGACGTAGAAACAGAACACATGTTTATCGATAATGCGGCCATGCAGCTGATCAAAAATCCGAAAAAGTTCGATGTGGTATTAACCGCCAACTTATTTGGCGATATTTTAACGGACGAAGCTTCCCAGATTGCAGGTTCGATGGGGATGCTGGCTTCGGCTTCAGTTGGAGAAAGCACTGGTTTCTTTGAGCCGATCCATGGTTCTGCCCACGATATTGCCGGTAAAGATGTAGCCAATCCGCTAGCCTCTATCCTGTCGGCAGCACTGATGCTGGAAATTGGATTCGGACTAAAGGAAGAAGCGAAATTATTGGTTGACACGATCGACCAGGTATTAAAAGAAGGCTTTAGAACCCATGATATTGCCGACCAAAGCACTAACCGTTTTAAAGTTTTGGGTACCGCCGAAATGGGAAAACTGGTATTGAAATTCTTATCACAAAAATTAATCAACTCCTAAACCAAAGATTATGATTCACGACCCTAACAAAGTTTATATTTTCGACACCACCTTACGTGATGGTGAGCAGGTTCCAGGCTGCCAGTTAGATACAAACCAAAAAATAGAAATCGCAAAATCACTTGAGCTTTTAGGTGTTGATGTGATTGAAGCAGGTTTTCCAGTATCCAGCCCCGGAGATTTTAACAGCGTAATCGAATTATCAAAAGCAGTAACCAATCCGGTTATCTGTGCCTTAACACGTGCCAATAAAAATGATATCGATGTTGCCGCAGATGCCTTACGCCATGCCAAGAGACCGCGTATCCACACCGGGATCGGCTCATCTGATTTTCACATCAAACATAAATTTAACAGCACCCGCGAGGATATTTTAGCCCGTGCGGTTGAAGCCGTAAAATACGCTAAAAAATATGTAGAAGATGTTGAGTTTTACGCAGAAGATGCCGGCCGTGCAGATATTGAGTTTTTAGCAAAGATGGTTGAAGCGGTTATTGCTGCAGGAGCCACCGTGGTAAACATTCCCGACACCAATGGTTATTGCCTGCCAGACCAATACGGTTCAAAAATCCTTTTCTTAAAAGAAAATGTAAAAAACATCGATAATGCCATTATCTCGGTTCACTGCCACAACGATTTGGGCCTGGCTACCGCCAACTCGATTGCTGGTTTACAAAACGGTGCCCGCCAGGTAGAATGTACCATTAACGGTATTGGCGAACGTGCAGGTAACACCTCGATGGAAGAAGTGGTTATGATCCTAAAAACACACAAAGTATTGGGTTTAAATACCAGCATCGATGCTACCCAGTTTTATGACATCAGCCATACGGTAAGAAACCAGATGAATATGCCGGTACAGCCAAACAAAGCTATTGTTGGCGCCAATGCTTTTTCGCACAGTTCTGGCATCCACCAGGATGGTTTCTTAAAAAACCGCGAAAACTACGAAATTATTAAACCGGAAGATGTCGGTTTTCCTGATGCAACCATTGTTTTGACAGCGAGAAGCGGTCGCCATGCCTTAAAACACCATTTAGAGCGTTTAGGTCATAAATTAGAAAAAGAACACTTGGATATTGTTTACAAACAGTTCTTGGTTTTAGCCGATAGCAAACAAGGCATTAACGATACTGATCTGAACCAACTGGTTGCGCTGCACTTAGCGTAGTTAAGGTGAAAGCAGAAAGTCCAAAGACTAAAACTGAGAACCAAGATGCATTGCTTCTGCATTAGAGGCCGGGAAAGGGTTTATGTTTAAAACACAGACCTTGCCTCTCTAAACCTGATTGGAATGAACATGTAGCGCAGCGAAATAAAATGTAAAGCAGGACTGCTGCAACCGATGGAATACCGGAGCCTGCTTTGCAAAAAATAAGAGAATATTAGTCTTAATACTCAATTCTCTATACTTGATACTATAAAAATGAACACGACAACACCACATACATTAGATTTTAAATCTGCATCAGAAAGGCTCAAAAGCGTGGTAAAACGTACCCCACTTGAGTTTAATGCCGGACTTTCTTCTCACTACAATGCCAATATTTATTTAAAAAGAGAAGATCTGCAGATTGTACGCTCTTACAAACTGCGTGGTGCTTACAATAAAATCAGTTCGCTGCCTCAGGAATTGTTAGTGAATGGAGTGGTTTGTGCAAGTGCCGGAAACCATGCGCAGGGTGTGGCTTACTCTTGCAAAAAATTAGGTATTAAAGGTGTAATATTTATGCCGGAAATTACCCCTAAACAAAAAGTAAAGCAGACTTATATGTTCGGTGGCGAAAACGTGGAAGTAGTTTTGGTTGGCGATACTTTTGACGATTGTTTAAAAGAAGCCTTGGCTTATAGCGCCGAAAAATCGGCTACTTTTATTCCGCCTTTCGATGATGAAAAAGTAATTGAAGGTCAAGCTACTGTAGGCGTAGAAATTTTTGAAGATCTGCCAGATTTAGATATGGTAGTAATGCCTGTTGGCGGTGGCGGTCTGGCCTCGGGCGTGAGTGCTTACCTGAAAACTGTAAAACCCGATGTAAAATTGGTAGGTGTTGAGCCACTGGGTGCACCATCGATGGTTACAGCCATGGAACATGGTGGCCCTTATACTTTAGATGAGATAGACCGTTTTGTGGATGGGGCAGCTGTAAAAAGGATTGGCCATATCACTTACGAATATTGTAAGGAACTGCTGGATCAGATGCATTTAATCCCTGAAGGAAAAATCTGTACTACCATTCTGAAACTATATAATGAGGATGCCATTGTGGTAGAACCTGCCGGCGCACTATCTATCGCCGCATTAGATCAGCTTAAAGACCAGATTGCGGGCAAGACGGTGGTTTGTGTGGTTAGTGGCGGAAACAACGATATAGAACGGATGCAGGAGATTAAAGAGAAGTCTTTACTTTTCGAGGGTTTAAAACATTACTTTATTGTTCGTTTCCCACAAAGACCAGGTGCTTTAAAATTATTTGTGAATGAAGTTTTAGGACCACAGGATGATATTACCCGTTTCGAGTTTATTAAAAAAACCAACAGGGAAAATGGTCCGGCGTTGGTGGGCATTGAGCTTTCGAACAAAAACGATTATGCCAGTTTATTACAGCGTATGAAAGATTTTAAATTCGAAATTATCGAGCTAAATCAGGATCAGACTTTGTTTGAATATTTGGTTTAATGTTTTACCGTATAGATATTTCCGTCATTTCGAGCGGAGTGCAACGAAGTTGAGAACCACGTAAGTGCTCAGCGAAGCTAAATCTATCGAGCATAGATCTCTCCATTCCACTGCGTTCCAGTCGAGATGACGATTTTTTTAACGCAAAATATGAAAATGGATTTCAAAGATTTAACCAATAGAACCCTAATTTCTGATCATGATATCAGCTGGGAAGATTTAGGGGCTGGCGTTAGACGGAAAATCATGGCTTACGATGACAACCTGATGTTGGTTAAAGTAGCATTTGAGAAAGACGCCATTGGTACCATTCACAATCACCCGCATTTACAGATGAGTTATGTGGCAAAAGGCAGTTTCGAAGTAAGTATGGGTGATGATAAAAAGGTCTTGAACGAGGGTGATGTTTTTTTTGCACCATCAAACATCTTTCACGGCGTGATTTGCCTTGAAGCTGGATTATTGATTGATATTTTTAATCCGCATAGGGAAGATTTTTTGAAATAAGACGGAGGTCGGGAGTCGGAAAGTCCGAGGTTGGGTGCAACCCTAAACCCTAAACCTTCCGCCTTTTACCTTATTCAAAGGTGAACCTCACATTCTTGTAGCCCAACCCTTCAATAATGGGCTTAAGCACGGTAGTCGCATTTGTTTTCGTCTGCTCTAAAATGCTCGATTTTTTTACTTCAGCAGTAATTTGTCTTTCGGCGGCTTTGTATGCTTCATCTACCAGACTGGCCTCACGGAAAAATGCCATTTTTGTATCGTAAACACGAGAGTTTTTATGGTCAATTTTTACATAACAGATTTCGGGCTGTGGTAAATTTACTACAGCAGTGTCGGCATCAATGCCAATATCTTCTTTGGCAATTTTAGTGAGATCGATACAACCTACCGCTTCGGCCTTTATGATCAATAAAACACTGGCTTCGGGTAAAAAATCTGTTTTATTTTTGTGTTCCAAAACATCGCTGATCTGGTACCTGACCAGCTCCAGTTTACCTATAGCCTCAATTTTCTCTACCAAGAGCTGATGTTTGCTTTCTACTGTCGTATTGATACTGAACTTTTTGGAAATAAAAAAGTAAGCGGCAACCAACAGGATTAACCAGGGCAAGAGGCGAAAAAAGATCTTCATATTTTGTAAATAATGCAAATTTATAACGGGTATCTGTTGCTAGCTGTACAATAATTAATCCATAAATTGGGTATTGTATTTTTTGGCAGCAGATTTGTAATAGCAAAATCACACACAAATAAAAACTAATCAACATGAAAAAATTTACCATCTTAATGCTTTGCATTGCCACACTAGGTCTGGCTTCGTGCAAAAAAGAAACCATCGTTCAACCAAGCAATGCTATTTTAACTGTAGTTAAAGATATATCAACAAATGCATGGGTTTTAAGTAATGATGGAAAAACATTCTCTGCAGATATTTCTGTTCCGGAAATTGATCAATATCACATTGATAATGAAGGAACTTTGGTTTACATCTCCTATAATGGCGGAGCGAGTTACATCGCACTACCTTTTGTTTATAATGTAGATGCCTATAGTTATGAGGTATATAAAGGTGGTGTTTCCATCGATGTTCAAAGTTCAGATTATCAAGCAACAACCCCGATAAAACCTGCTTCAACAGTGAGAATTAAAATAGTTTTGGTAGGGAACGATCTGTAAATAAGACTAAAATCAAAAAGCGACTATTGTTAAATTGAACATAGTCGCTTTTTGATTTCTAACTCTAATCTGAAAAAATTAAAATTATAGTTAGAACTTTCATAATAAAGGCAAAAGTTATAATTACAGTTAAAACTCTAAGTACCTACTCACATTTAACTGAACATGGTCATTTTTTTGATGCTCTCCCCTGTTTAGCTGGATTGCACGGATATTAACACCATCTCTTTCCAGTAACAGTTCATCATAGAAACCTTTATAGTACACATCTTTTACTTCAAAACGCATACTACCCGGGCTATTACCGATTTCAGCCCACTCAGGATAAAAAACCACATAATCTTTTTGTGTTTTCAATCCTATTTTTCCGGCTTCATCTCGTGCTAAGACTACAGCATTACCTAAAATTTGTGCCGTATAAATGTGTTTTGGCTGCTGGTAAATTTCAGCTGGTTTTCCTGTCTGCAACAATTCTCCATTACGTAGAATCAATAATTGATCGGCTAAAAATAAGCCATCGGCAGGGTCGTGCGATACCAATATCACCGTTACACCGGTTTCTGAAGCAATACGTTTAATGTCGGCCCGAAGCTGGTTTTTAAGCAAAGCATCAACCTGGCTAAAAGGTTCATCTAAAAGCAAAACCTGCGTATCGGCAACCATGGCTTTAGCGATGGCTACACGCTGCTGCTCACCTCCGCTCAATTCAATGATTTTCTTATTCTGGAGATGGGAAATCCGAAGATGTTCCATCATGGCCGAAGTTTTTTCGGCTTTGGTTTTCAGGTCGGTATTGGATAATTGGGAGGCAATATTATCGTACACTTTCGCATAAATATTAAGCGAAAAATCCTGCGTAACCATTTTCATCTGCTTATGGCCGGGAATCAACTGCTCATCTGGTCCTTTAACACGCTTATCTTCGAAATAGATTTCGCCTTCATCGGTTTTTAACAAACCATAAATGGATTTTAACAAGGTGGATTTTCCGCTTCCGCTCTCGCCAATGATGGCCACTACATCACCTCTATTGATGTTGAAACTTACATTTTTAATTCCTCCGGCCTGTTCTGCCTGATATTGCTTGGTTAAATTTTTAACACTGATTAGGATATTGCTCACCGGATAAAGATAAGAAAAAGGTGGAGGGTTTTAAGGCTGAAGGTAAAAGGTTAAAGCAGAAAGACTAAAGCTGAAAGCAAATTACACGTGTATTATATTTTATCTTTGCACGTATAACGATATGTTTATATATTTATATCATCATATAGAGACATCAATTATTAAGTAATATGAACACCAAATTAACATTGACTATAGATAAGTCTGTTATTAAGCAGGCAAAGGCTTATGCAGAACAGCAGGGAAGAAGTTTGTCTGCAGTGGTAGAAAATTATTTAAAAGCTGTAATCAAAAAGGAAGAAGTCGCGAGCAAAGATGATGAGCTCCCACCTATAGTTAAATCATTAAAAGGTGCATTTAAAATGTCTCCAGATTTTGACTATGAAGAAGAATTAAATAAAATCAGAGAAGAGCGATATCAAAAATACATAAATAATGAAAATCAATAATGTATTCATAGATTCAGATATCATTCTTGACTATTTTCTTGATAGAAAACCTTTTTCTGACGATTCATCAAAGGTTTTAGCATTGTGTGAGATTGGAAAACTAAAAGGTTTTATAACCGGGATCGCTATTGCTAATATATATTATTTATTAAGGAAAGAGCATAGTCCTAAATCGATATTATATGGCATAAAGGATTTATTAAAATTTTTGGATGTAATAATTGTAAACAAAGAAGTTATCTTACAATCCATCGATTCAGAATTTTCTGATTTTGAAGATGGGCTGCAAAACTTTGCTGCCGAAAAGGATGGCTTAATCAGTACCATAATTACCAGAAATATTAAAGATTATAAAAAGAGTAAATTAAGTGTTCTAACTCCTGAAATGTTTCTAAAAACATTATAGAACAAAAAATCCTGTTCCGCCTAACCGAAACAGGATCTGTTTATTTGTGTGTTAACCTCTCTGTCCTTCGGACATCTCTCCTAAAAGGAGAGACTTGATTAGTCTATTAAATTGGTAGGGGCTAATTTAACCCGAAAGTAACCCCGAAGCTCATATTTTTTAAACCAGCTTGTTGTGGCGTGATAAACATATCGTTGAAATAATATTTGGTAAACAAACCTAAGCCTCCATAACCAAACCTAACGGTACCTCCGTAACGAACCGATTGAAAGTGGTAGTTATCATATTGTTTCTCTTTACCGCGTTCTTCGCTGATCTGTTTAATTTTTCCGTTTAATAAAAAGCTAACCTCCGGACCTAATACCAGATAAAACCTTTTGCCGTTTTTGTTTTCTGCAGTACGGAATTCAAAATTTAAAGGAATGTGCACATAGCTGCTCGAGAAACGGTTTTTAGAGAAATGTATAGGAGATTGATCTGTGTAAACAAATTCGTTCGTGTTTTTAGCAATGGTAATATCTTTTCTCAAACGGATCAAAGTCCAGTCAAACCCTCCAGCTACATAAACCTTAAAGTTTGAATTAAAACGGTATCCAAATTGCAAAACATCGAAAGAGAATGTACTGGTTTTGCCGCCTTTATAATCCAGAAAATCGTTATTTGGCGATAAATTAAAGCTGCCATTATCAATTAACCTGGAAAAACCCAAGTCTACCCTCGTAAAGGTGATACCTCCTACAAAACGACCTTTTTTAACTGAATCTGCAGCTTTGGTTTTAATGATAATACCATGTCCCTCACTATAATCCGTTTTCTTTTTGGTACTATCTTGTTGTGCAAAAGCACGAGGAGCCATAACACCGGCAAGTCCGCTTACCAAAAGTGTTGTATAAATTAGACGTTTCATATCTGTGTGTTTTATATTGTTAAATGTTGAAAGGTTTAAATGTTGTGATTTTTTGTATTTGTAACTGCTAAATGAAAATTGTAAACTGAAAACTCCCAACTGATAACCGCTATTTCTTCCGTTTACCGAACTTAAAAGGCCCGATATTGATTGATGAAAGGGAAGAATCATCATCATCGGTACGAAACTGGATCAGCTTATCTTTTCTTTTATCCATTTTGTTAACGATCAGGTTGACCACATCGCCCACATTACGGATGCCTTTATTACTCTGTTCGTTATCATTAACAGGCTCATCCATTTTAACCGGCGTTGCAATAGCCGCAGTTATCACTTCTTCTTTTGGTTGTAGAATCGCCTCTTCGATTTTCGTTTTGATATCTTTCTTAGGCTCCTCAACTTTAGCTATAATCGTTTCCTGTTTTAGCATTTCAGGTGCAGTAATAACGCTTTTCTTTTCTTTTAATACCGTAGGTTTTATTTCCTTTTTAACATCTGTTTTGGCAACAACGCTAAAGGCTTTAGGTTTAACTGGTAAAACCGGCTTAATATTTTCAACTATTTTAACTGCCGTATCCCGGGCAATTGGTTTTTTCACCTCTGGTTTAGCTTTTTCAATTACATTATTTGCTAATTGTTTACCCTGATTGGTTGTATTTTGTTGTTGATAAAGCAAAATTCCGATCGTGGCGACCAATAATATCGCTGCAGCCGACAACCAATATACAGGTATGATTCTTCTTTTCTTCGGTGCGATTTCGCTCTCTATATTGTTCCACAAATCTCTTGAAGGTACCACTTCTGCATCAGCAAAAGCATCCTTAAACAACTGATCAAAATCCTTATCCCGTATAGGTTGCATAACCAAATCCCTCCATTTTTATAATTTCTTCTTTTAATATTGCTCTTGCTCTCGACAATTGCGATTTACTCGCCCCTTCCGAGATGCCTAATGTTTCGCCAATCTCCTTATGAGAGTAACCTTCAATTACATACATGTTAAAAACCATCCGGTAACCATCAGCCAGTTTTTGTATTACTTTCATCAGGTCTTGCATACCTAAACGGCTAAAATCAAAACCGGTTGAAGGTTGCTCATAAGCTTCATCTATTTCCACAACATTTAAGCTGCGTAAATTTTTACGATAACTTTCTATAGCCGTGTTCACCATTACCCGCCTAATCCAGCCTTCAAAAGAACCCTCACCCCTATATTCCTTTATTTTCTGAAAAACTTTAATGTAGCCCATCTGCAATACATCTTCAGCTTCCATCCTATCTTTGGCGTAGCGCATACAAACGGCTAACATCTTCGATGCCGTTTGCTTATAAAGCAGCTCTTGCATCTTCCGGTCGCCAGCTTTGCAGCCTTCCATCAAATCGTTTATTGTATAGCTTCGCGTCAATTTCATTGTGTGTTTGTATAGAGAAGATGGCAGATTACAAACAATGGTTGCATACTAGGAGAAAAAAAAGTTAAAAAAGTTAAATTATTACATAGATAATTGATTATCAATGTGTTAAAACACGTGTTTTTCAGAAAAGATATGGTTTCTGATTTGGAAAGCAAAGACAGCACCAATTTTGAAGTGTTAGTCCCGCTATTTGCTTCAAAGCCTTGGCTCGTTCCTCACCTTCGTGTTTTCCGCTGCTATCGCCCTCCTGCACGGGCAGGGGTTTAGGAACCAAAGGCAATGCTTAAAAAGAACAAATCCCTTAGCTTTTTAAAACTATGGGTTTGATATGGATGAATTTCAACCCTACACCCTAAACCTTACACCCTCAACCTTCTACCTTACACCCTCAACCTTCTACCCCTCTACCTTTTTACCCTCAACCTTCTACCCTCTACCTTCCCTCCTTTTTCGCCTTAAATAATTTAAAATCCTGTTTATAGGTGATGAAAAACGAATGGTTAAACTGAAGTTGTTTGTCGGTATGATCTAAATCGATATGAGGTTCAAAACGCACATCAAGGTACAAATGCGGAATCAATTCTTTTTGGTAAGCATAACGTAGCGAAACTATGTTTCTGGAACTTTGCTTTAAACCCGGACTGTATAAATTATTGGAAACTGACTCGTATAGCGGCATCCCTTTAATCGAAATAAAGTTATTGCCTTTCCAGTAAGAGGCCACTAAACTTCCCCATTTACTTTCTACTCCGGCATTTAGCCACAAACCAAAACCGCCCTGATAGGCCCTTCTTTTATCAGGAGAGAAATCTTTGTAAACAGCAATATAGTTATCTGTATATACCTGTTTAACATTGGCATTAATATCTTTATGCAATTTTATACCCGTTGCACCATTAAACATAGTGGTAATCGGGATTTCTTTCAGCACATCAATCTGTCCACCCTGATGGAAAGCCAAAAATTGTGCGGGAATGCTCAACTTCCAGTCATCATTTCTGATCAAAAAACTCTCGGTAGATAATCCACCTATAATTTCTTCTTTAGCCGGGTCACCTTTATAGATCATTTTCTGCCAGGCAATCCAGGCATCTAAAGTAAACTTCTTACGCTCAACCAATAACTGTGTACCATATTCAATTGGTGTAGTTAGAATCCTTTCGAAATCGTACAAAGGTTCGATGTATTTATGCTGGATATTCCCTTCTAAACTACCAAAAATTAAGGTGAGGTTACGCTTATGGTATTTTACACTAAATAATGGTTTGGCATCAGAAATTCCGTTCCGTCCAAAATCTTTCCTGATAAAAGCACCCGCTGTGATGGCCAGATTTGGATGTGCGTAATATACCATTTGAGGCTGTAACTGTGTACCATATAAAGTATAGCCATCATGAAAATCGTTGGTATACTCGTAATTACGAACATAATTTAAATTATAGAAGTTAAAGTGAACCTCGTTGGTTAAACTGCTATCCGGACGGATCCTGTTTTCGAAGGCGGATTGATTAAACTGTGCCGAAGCAAAATAAGAACTAAATAGAAAAATTATCAACAGTAGGGACTTTTTCAGGTCCGGGGTTATAAACATGAGCTTGGATTTTATCGTCCAAATTTAGAATAGTTTTTTATTAAAGTATCAAGTAAGGCGTATCAAGTATCGAGAAGTTAACAAGTTTACGCAAAGGCAACAAAGTTATATTCTAGTAGTCAAGTATGAAGATGTGCGTATCAAGTATCGAGATAAAGGTTTGTCTTGCTACCCGATACTTATCATTTGATACAAATAGATCTTTAGTCTACTTCCTCAAGCGATAATTCTTGTACAGTTTAACAGCAATCATAATAGCCATCGCAACGCCCATAATACCAATTAAACCATAAATCCAGTTGATGGCGCTTTTAAGGATTACCACAAATACAATGGCAATCATAAAAATGGTGGCCAGCTCACGCCACAACCTCAATTGAAAGCTAGTTAGCTTGTATTGATTATTTTTAAGCTGTTTAACAATATTTTGGCAGATGAAATGATAGATGAGTAAGCCAACTACAAAGCCCAGCTTAACCCACATCCAATCGGCCTGAAGCAATCCTGAATTTAAAGTCAGCATGGATGCACCCGCCAAAACCGAAATAATCATGGCTGGTGTAGCAATGATTTTCCATAAAGTAGCTTCCATTTTAACAAACTGTTTTTGGAGGATACTTTTTTCAGGTTCCGGTTTGTCGTTTGCTTCCGTATGGTAAATAAAAAGACTTAAAATATAGAATAACCCAGCCATCCAGCTGATCACAAATACGATATGCACAGCAAGGAAGTAATGGTAATATGGTAGTAGGGTTTCTATCATTTTTTGATTTTATCCAAAATATACTTATCAATCCAATTTGGGATATTGGTAATCTTTAAGTCTAATATCCCATCAAAAATTTCCCCAACATAATTATGTTTACTACCAGAATTATCCCAAAGAAAAGTTTGATCTACCTTTTTAATCATCTCTATCAGTAAGTCCATCGTCAAAAAGTAGCGTTTCTCAATTTTTTCACTGTCAACCAAATGTCCCCCTTTTAAAACCCTGTCTTTTACACGTTCCACATTCATTTTTGGGGTTTGTGTACCCGTAAAATAAAGATAAACATTGTAATTGTTTTGATGGGCAAAATCTATAAGATCCAATTTTGAAGGGTGAGAAAATACCGTTTCGAAACTAAATGATTTTTTATTCTTAATTAACTCATGGCGAATAAAATCAGCAATGATAGCAAAGTGATAAGAATTGTAAAATGATAGATCTGATAAATTTTTGACTATAACATTTTCGCGTATAACGAGATTCCAACTTTTAATATCAAAACCCGCTTTTATAAAGAGACCATTTTGAAAACAAAACAATTCAAATTCTTCATTGATAATATCAATTTCGAAATCGGATAAGTTTATAAAGTTTTTCTTTTTAAACTCTTCTTCCAATAAATCAGCATTAACGAAAATTCTTGTAGAAAAATAACTTGACCTTATAGAATCAAACAATGTTGTTTTACCCGAGCCGTTTGGTCCAGCAAAAATTCTCAATTTAGGCTTTCGAGGCATTAAAAAAGCTTAATTCTTTTTGCAGAAACTTTTCTTCTTTTAAAATTACCTTCAGCTATTTTAACTGTTTCTCCGTTATTAAACGTCCTGTATATCCCATCGGATTTCACTTCGGTTCTACCCAAATTTAAAGCATCAACAACTCTTAATACATCTTCCATTTTCTTATTAACTGCCTTAATTAATTGCTTAATTGGCACTTTATCCTCGTCTTCTAATGATTTAACAGTCATAATATTTGAGTTATAAAGCTAATATACGAAAATCAAATGATTTGATTAATACCTAAACTCCTTCACTACCTCAATGGCATACTTTACATGATCGAAAGGGATATCAGGCATAATACCATGACCCAAATTAAAAATAAAACCTTCGGTACCGCGCATACGTTCGAACAATTTATGAATCTGCGCTTTTATTACAGCTTTATCAGCATACAATATATGTGGATCCAAATTCCCCTGAACGGCAATACCTGCTGGTAAGGCATTTTTAATATTCAATAAATCAGCATTCCAGTCAACCGAAATTACATCAGGTTTAGCTTCGGCCATAATCGGGGCAAAAACCGAACTTCCTTTACAAAAAGAAATTACCGGAATATCTTTTCTATTTAAATTAGCGATAATCTCCTGAATGTAACGGTGAGAAAACTCCTGATAATCGTTCCACGATAAGGCCAGTGCCCAGCTATCAAAAATCTGAACCGCATTAACACCAGCAGCAATCTGAAGGTTCAGATAACCTGCTGTTACTTTCGCAATTTTAGCCAGAAGTTGGTGCGCCAGTTCTGGTTGGTTATGGATAAAGAGTTTGGTTAATTTAAAATCTTTAGAAGAACCTCCCTCAATTAAATAACTCATTACAGTAAAAGGTGCACCAGCAAAGCCGATTAAAGGAATATTTCCAGCTAAACGTTGTTGGATCACCTTAATTGCATCAGCAACATACTGCAGTTTGTCTAAACAATCAATATTCAGGTTTTCAACATCCTGGGCCGTACGCACAGGGTTTGCAAATTTAGGACCAACACCTTGAGTAAAACTTAAATCGCCACCCATTGCCTCTCCTGTTACCAAAATATCAGAGAACAAAATTGCGGCATCAATATCCAGTAGGTCAACAGGCAACATGGTTACATCTGCTGCAATCTCGGGAGTTTTACACATCTCCAAGAAAGAGTATTTGTTTTTAATTTCCCAATATTGTGGCATAAAACGACCTGCCTGACGCATCATCCAAATAGGCGGGCGTTCGGTTTGTTTTGAAAATGCTGCGTCTAAAAATAAATTATTCTTCATGATTTGTATTTGGTAGCTCACTACGCGTCATGCTGAATTTATTTCAGCATCTTTTTTTATTTAGATTCTGAACTAAATCCGATAGCTATCGGATCAGGGATGACGGGTTGCCTGATTTGTAATTTTGCAAAGGTATAAATAAAAAAAAAACGAAGTACCTTTTTATTCCTAAAGCGGTGCTTCGTTGTTCAAAATGACAATATGAGTATTATATTTTGCTTATTTCCTTTTCAATTTTAGCAATAATATCTTTCGAACGTTGGGTTTCGGCAAGTTCTTTGGCTTTTTTGGCATAAGCTTCTGCTCTTTCTCGATCTTTTTTCCGCAACGCGAGATTAGCCAGATGGATCAATACATACGATTTTTGATTCTTACCTCCTACCGGAAAACGGCTGGCCAGCTGAAAATGATATTCAGCCTTATCATAATTTTCCTCTTTCAGGGCCATATTGCCTTGCATAAATTCGTAATAACCCCTGCGGCTTTTGGCTAAACGCTCTGGTTGTGTTACCTCTGCCAGCAAGGCTTTGGCTTTTCCAAAATCGTTATTTTTAAAATGTTTCGAAGCCATCAAAACCGAACCGTGCCTAAAGTGGCTCCAAACCACAAAAGCCAATAACAGCCCAGCAAGAGCCGCAAGCTGATATTGATTGTAAAAAACACAAACCAACCCGGCAAGCAAAAAAACAGCCATTAAAGCATACCTGCCCTTATTATTGTACATTAATGACTATCAGTAAATTTGTAGCCTACACCACGGATGGAATGGAAATAAACCGGATTTTTTTGATCTGGCTCGAAATATTTACGGAACGTTAAAATAAAGTTGTCGATAGTTCTGGTTGAAGGGTAAACATCGTAATTCCAAACCGTTTCTAGAATCTGCTCTCTTGAAACCGCATCGTTTTTACGCTCGATCAATAGTTTCAACAACATGGTTTCCTTTTTGGTTAACGGCGTAATGGTACCATCATCATGTTTTAATTCAAAAGAGTTAAAGTAAATGGTTTTATCACCTATTTTGTAAGAATTCAGTTCTTTCAGATCGTCAGATTTTAAACTGCGTTTAACCAGAATACCAACACGAAGGATTAATTCTTCCAAATTGAATGGTTTAACCAAATAATCGTCAGCCCCTTTTTTCAAACCTAAAACACGGTCTTCAGAAGTGTTTTTTGCGGTTAAAAACATAATCGGAACTTCTGCATTTTCTAAACGAATGGTTTCACAAACTTGAAAACCATCCATTTCAGGCAGCATTACATCTAAAACGATCAGATTAAAGCGTTCTTCTTTAAAAACTTTAAGAGCAGTTTTGCCATCTTTAACGGCGTGCACTTTATAACCCTCCAGTTCGAGGTTTAATTTAATGGCATCTAACAAGTGATCCTCGTCTTCTACCAATAGAATTCTTAATTTTTGTGACATAATTGAGATTAACTAAATGTTACTTCAAAAATACTTCCCTGAGGCAAATTGTCTTTTACTGTAATATCTGCATCATGGTATTGTAAAACCTCTTTCACAATAAACAAGCCTAAACCTGTTCCTTTCGCTTTTCTGACATTCTCGTTACCAACGCGGTAAAACTTGTCAAATATCAACATTTTTTCGGCATCTGAAATACCTGGTCCCTTATCAATTACGCTCAGCTGAATATGGCCGTCAACTTTGTTTAAATGCACATTTATCTCATCACACGGACTTGAATATTTAACTGCATTCTCTATTAAATTGGTTACCACTGACGATAAGGCAAATTTGTCACCCATAAGCTGCAAATTTGGCTGAATATGGGCGTTGATCAATTGTTCATTGCCACAGGAATGGACCTGAAGCCGATCAGTAATTTTATAAACCAGTTCCGAGAAATTAAACTCCTCCTTTGGAAAAGTATAGGAGCGGTTTTCGATCTTCGTGGCCAATAACATATTTTCGACGAGATCATCCAGGCGCTCAATATCTTTCAGGGAGTTGTTTAACAATGAAATTTGACGTGCTTTATCTAAATCTCTTTTAACAATGGTTTGGATGGAAAGTTTTATAGCCGCTAGAGGAGATTTCAACTCATGCGTTATCGACATTAAAAAGTTCTGCTGCTGTTCACGTAATTTATCTTCTCGTTTCAACGATTGATGCAGGAAATAACCACCAAAACAAAGCAAAAATAAAAATACCGAACCCTCCCCCATAATCATCGTCATACGGCTCGGCTGTAAACGCACCACTAAGGTACCCCACGAAATGAGCTGAACCAGTGCATAAAGCAATAATGCGTAAAATATGATAATAGACTTCTTCATTTCTTTTTTGTTGATAACACAGATGATTTGATTACACAGATTATTTTGCTTGTTCGTCATTGCGAGAAGGCTTTTTCAGCCGACAAAGCAATCTTACAACGATCGCTACCAGCGTGCGCATTAACATTGCTTCGTTCCTCGCAATGACGAACTTTTTTCCCATGGTTCGTGTCCCCACGAACAATCATAGCGTTACATTTCGGTATTTAAATACCTATTATTTCTTAAAAACCAAATCCAATGCTTCAAAAATAGCTCTTTTCGCTTTTTCCAATTCAATCTTGGTGTGTGCTGAAGATACGAAACCAACTTCATATCCCGATGGCCCCAAATAAATTCCTCTATTTAACAACTCACGGTGCATCACTTTAAATTTCTCCATGCTGCCGGCATCAATATCATCAGCCGATTGGATTTTATCTTTATCGGTAAAGGCAAACCAGAAGATCGAGCCAATGGTAAATACTTTAAACTTATAGTTACGTGCGGTTGCAAAACGCTGAATACTCGCTACAAATTCCTGCGCTTTATTGTTTAAATCTTTATAAAAGCCCGATCTGCTTAACTCGGTTAAGGTAGCAATACCTGCTGCCATAGCCACTGGATTACCTGATAAGGTTCCGGCCTGGTAAACGCCACCATCAGGAGAAATATGTGCCATAATTTCGGCACGGGCACCATACATGCCAACAGGTAAGCCCCCTCCAATAATTTTTCCGTAGGTAACAATATCAGGTGTAATGCCGTAATGTGCAGCAGCACCTTCAAAACCAACCCTGAATCCGGTAATTACTTCATCGAAGATTAAAAGTGAACCATTATCGGTACAGATCTTCCGCAAGAAGTGAATGTATTCTTCATCCTGCATAATTAAGCCGTTATTCGCGGGAATACCTTCTATAATTACCGCAGCAATCTGATCTTTAAATTGGGTAAATGCCTGCTCAATTGCCGCTTTATCATTCAGTGGAACCACAATGGTTTCTTCGGCAAAAGACTTAGGCACACCTGCAGAAGAAGTTTCGCCAAAGGTAACCAAACCAGAACCTGCTTTAACCAAAAGCGAATCGCTGTGACCATGATAACAGCCTTCAAATTTTAAAATCTTATCGCGACCGGTAAATCCGCGTGCTAAACGAATGGCCGACATTACGGCTTCAGTACCGGAACTGGTAAAGCGAATTTTTTCCACAAAACGGTTGTTCCTGATAATCAGCTCTGCCAGTTCGTTTTCCAAAGCTGTTGGCGCGCCAAAGCTCATCCCATTCTGCATCACTTCGGCAACTTTCTCCCGGATTTTAGGGTTGTTATGCCCCAAAATCAGCGGCCCCCAGCTACCACAGAAATCGATAAACTGATTACCATCGGCATCCCAGATATAACAGCCATCGCCTTTTTCGATAAACAATGGCGTACCATAAACAGACTTGAAAGCTCTTACAGGTGAATTTACGCCACCAGGGAAATACGTTTTTGATTTTTCATACAATTCAGCAGATTTTGCCCTCGAAATATCAGGTTTACTACCCGTATTTACCGGAATATCGGCTTCATTGCCTGCAAACATTTTTTTTAATGAATCTAACATCTTTTTAAGGTTAAAGGTTAGAAGGTAGAAGGTGTAAGGCATAAGGTGCATAACCCTCAACCCTTAAAACTCTATCTTATACCCTGAATTATTAAGATTAAAAACTAAATAGGCAGAAAATAACAGATTTTGGACACATAACCCCCAACCTTAAAACCTTCTGCCATCTACCTTAGAGCCAGTTGTTATTTAAAATATCTTTAATATGGTAAGTAGTAATAATACTAGAGCCAGCTCTTGCGAAAGCATGCATGGTTTCCATCACCACTTTTTGCTCATCAATCCAGCCTCGCTCGGCTGCAGCTTTTACCATCGAGTATTCACCAGATACGTTGTAAACTGCTATTGGTAAATTGGTATCTTGTTTTAACCGCTGTATGATATCAAGATAGGCCAGGCCTGGTTTTACCATTAAAACATCAGCTCCCTCCTGCTCGTCTAAAGCTGCTTCCCGTAAAGCCTCTAAAGGGTTTCTAAAATCCATCTGATAGGCTTTGCGATCACCTTTGCTTGGCGCGCAATCGGCAGCCTCTCTAAAAGGACCATAATATGCCGAAGCAAACTTTGTGGCGTGGCTCATAATGGCTGCATTTACAAAACCGTTTTCATCCAGAAGATTACGCATGGCTTCAATCCGTCCGTCCATCATGTCTGATGGCGCAAACATATCGGCACCAGCTTCGGCATGGGTGAGTGCCATTTTTGCGATTACTTCAACTGTTTTATCGTTCTGAACATAATCATTTTCTAAAATACCGCAGTGACCGTGAGTGGTATAAGAACATACGCATACATCAGTGATTACATATAAATCATCACCAAACTGCTTTTTTAATTCGCGTACCGCTACCGGCACTAAGGAATGATCATGGTAAGCCGATTTGGCATCTGCTGATTTCTCATCACCAACACCGAAAAGCATGATTTTGTTGAGTCCCTTTTTCATTCCGGCTTCCACATCTTTAACCAAGGTATCAACCGAATAATGGTTTACACCAGGCATGGCATCAATGGCATGGGTCACATTGCTGCCCGGCACCACAAAATAGGGGTACACAAACATATCTTTTGATAACCGTGTTTCGGCTACCATCTCTCTCACTAACGGATTTTTCCGTAATCTTCGCGGACGATTTAACATTTTTTTATCAAGTATTTAGTATCAGGATTTGAAGCATCGAGATTTTAGTATCGAGTATCAAGATCTGAATATCTTTTAATTTTTTCCTTATGAGGTGATTATATCGGTTTTTGGATTTGACATTTAGTAGTAAGATTATAGTATCGCGTATCAAGACTTAATTATTTACATCTTAAACCTTCCACCCTCAACCTTTTAACCCTACACCTTAAACCTTTCCACCCTCTACCTCATCTCTATTCCGAACACGGCTTCTGCCAATCCAATTTCATCAGGAGAATATGGCAAAGCATATTTCACACCCATTTCATCAAACTTCTTACCGGTAGAGTTTCCTATGGCAATTACCTGCTGACCTGGTTCCAATAAATTATCTGCGAAATACGCATCCACATTTGATGGACTGGTAAAAATGAGCACATCGGCATAACTCTGATCTATATCTTCTTCTATTACGGTCTCGTAGATGGGCAGATCAATTACTTTGGCATCAGCTGGCAGTGACTTCTGAATAGATTGCAAAGAATCCTGTGCTCTCGGAAATAATATCTGCTGACCGCCAACCAGTTTTGCAAAATCTTCTGCAACTTCTGTAATATCTCCACTCTCCCCAACAAAATCAGCAATATGCCCAAATTTACGCAAGGCATCTTCCGAACCTCTGCCCACAACACCAAATTTGGTTTTCTTTGGTAATACTGGTTTTAAATTGAAAAAATATTCAACACTGTTTCGGCTACTGAAGAAAACCCAGTCTACATGCTTCAAAATAAACTGATCCAATACCGTTACGATCGGGAAGGTACGGATTAGCGAACGCCCTTCTATTTCGATATTGTTGTTTTCTAATGCCCGACGGAAGTAACTGTGTTCGCCGATTTCGCGTGAGATAAACACCTTAGCCGGTTTTTTTCTATCTTTATTAAACTTCTCAACAATTTTTTCTGCCAAACCTTCGGTGCTTTCCGTGCGCAAAAACAAGCGTTCAGGAAAATGATCGGCAGTTTCGGCCTTTGAAGTCCAGATTTCAAATTTCCCGTTTTCCTTTTTACAATAACAGCCTAAAGGCATGTGGCAGCCACCCTCGAAAAGATTTAAGACCTTACGTTCTACCGTTACGGTTTCGGCTGTTTCAGGATCATGTAATTTTTGGAGTGCCTCAAAAAGTTCGGTATCATTTTCCCTGATTTGAATAGCCAAAGCACCCTGGGCAGGTGCAGGGATAAACTCAGTGGTTTCCAATTCTTCCACATGCAGATCGGTCACATCCAGGTTTAAGCGTTTAACCCCGGCTTTTGCAATCAAAATGGCATCATAATCTTCATCACGGAGCCTTTGGATCCGCGTAGGTACATTTCCGCGTAAATCTTCAATCTCCAAATCCGGACGTAAGCCTAACAACTGAGCTTTGCGACGGTTAGAGGAAGTTCCCACCATCGCACCCTTTTTTAACGACAGTTTCTGCGTAACATCTACGCAGTCTTTTAAAATCAATAGATATTCACTGGCTTCTTCTCGCGGTGGTAAAGCAGCAATGGTCAATCCTGCGGGATGCGTGGTAGGTAAATCTTTAAGGCAATGCACAGCAAGATCAATTGTTCCGCCCAAAAGCTCTTCTTCCAGTTCTTTGGTAAAAAAACCTTTGCCTTCCAGTTTGTCTAATCTTAAGTTCAGGATTTTATCCCCCTGAGTTTTAATGATTTTGATTTCTGCATCAATTCCGATGGCGGCCAGTTCATCTTTGATATGTTTTGCCTGCCATAAAGCCAGGTCGCTACCGCGTGTTCCAATGGTTAATTTCTTCACTATTAAGATTAAATGAGCTACAAATTTAATTTAAATAGTGGTTTATACCATGAATTGTTTAAAAATGAGACAGTGAGGTTACAGAAAGGAGAATTTAAAGGATTTCTGTGA
Source organism: uncultured Pedobacter sp. (assembly GCF_913776295.1). Taxonomy (GTDB): domain Bacteria; phylum Bacteroidota; class Bacteroidia; order Sphingobacteriales; family Sphingobacteriaceae; genus Pedobacter. Next base: position 330 of record NZ_CAJYOJ010000016.1, on the reverse strand, counting down.
CATTAAGTCTTTCTTTATTATCATTCTGAGCGCAGCGAAGAATCTGTCTGCAAACATGTTTCCATATTATGGAAAAGATCCTTCATTTCATTCAGGATGACAAAAAAAGGAATATCCGTGGTGTAAGATGTTACCATCTTAAACTTACTAAATGCTGCAAACAAAAAAATCAGATGTGAACACCTGACTTCGCAATCTATCTGTTGTCATTCTGAGGGATAATTTATTGGATAAAAATCAATATGAATGACGTATACATTTCTTTTTTTGCCCCAGGGCTAAGCCTTGCCTCGGCTCGCCGCCGCCGAAGGGCTCTTTCTTTTTGATGTC
>NZ_CAJYOJ010000015.1 GCF_913776295.1 uncultured Pedobacter sp. | reverse complement strand
AATTTTTCTTTCAAAGCCAGTAATAGGGCTCGGTCAGTGGAATCCGAAAAATTTGTTAGGCCGGACTTAAGTAGAACGGGGGCACAGTGCGAAGGCCTTGTTAGACGGAAATGCATTGTGCACAAGTATCTAACTATCAAATGATAACAAAATAACGTCAATGGTAGCTTGTCGAAGGACCTCTTGAAATGTTTCTAAGGCGTTTCGACAGGTTCAACGTGACAAATTAGTGGTGAAATTACAACATGATACAGCCTCTTCTAAAGAAGGTTATTAGTTTCTCCACCTCGGGTCGCCAATTCCGTTTGTTTTCAAATCCTGCTGAGTGATGGTAAAATTACCCGTAGCAGGAGACGAAAAACCAGGGTTAAGCGTCGTAAATGTTCCGGCATCGTATTTAGCACCGGCAGTTGCACTGCCCGAAATAAAAGTTGGGGCAGCAAAGTAGTTATTCGCTGTAAAATTGGCCGCTACAATGTTCGTAGAAAGCTGATTGGTTAAAATACCTCCGGAATTGGCTACAATATTTTTCAAAAAGTAAATCTCATGTTTGGCCAGTCGGACATAAAATAACCTGTTCGAAGCGCCATTGCTAATTCCATTTAAGGTATTGGTAGCAACGGTAATAATTGCTGTTTGAGTAGGGAAATTAGTTGATCCTGCCGGGTCCATTCTAATAAAATCTCTCGCTAAAACAGAGGCATAAACGGTATTGTTGTTGAAATTTAATGTTTTAGCCAGGCCGGATCTAAAATCGATAAAATCACCACCATTACATTCAATGTTATTGATGATATTTCCTTTAAAAGTAACCGATTCGATGAGTGCTTTTATATTTACATAGAAAAGCCCTTTGGTATAATTTCTTACAACGGAATTTTCAAGCACGAAATTGCCGTAAGGATTATCAGAAGCCTCATCATAAATAAAAGCCTGATTCCCATTTAATGAACCTGTACCATCGAGTACCACATCTTTAACCGTTAAACCTGCATTGGCCTTTAATCTCAGAACCATGCCATTAATAATCGGTCTGTCGTTTGGTTTTGTACCTCTTATGGTAATTGATTTAGACGCAATAACATCTGCATTAACGGTATATGTTCCGGGTGCGAGGCCAAAGACTGTTCCGGCAGTGGCATTCGCAATCAGGGTGGCCAGGTTATCTGTTGGACTTACCATTGTGGCGCCTGTAAAATTATAAAGAGTGGTAAAAGTTGCCGTTCCCCTAACTTTTGTACCAGCCAGTAATTTTGCCGAGTAATCCGTTTCTCCGGTCAAGCCTGTTATGGTTGCCTCTCCGGCGGCGATCTCTGCTGCTGTAACAGTATGTGTGATATTTCCCGGTAAGATGGTAATTGTTGTTGCAGTTTCTCCGGGTGTCCAGTTTAACACAACGGAACCAGCGGTTAGTTTGGTTTGGTTTACCGTTTGAAAAATCTGTTCAGTATCTGTTTTGGCAGATGTGCTTACCCATTTGGAATCTGCAATACCCGGAGTTACACCTTTTACCCTGATTGCATATTGGGTATCACCTATCAATCCGGTTACGGTGTAGGGTAATTGTGCAGCGGTAATACTGGTAATCGATTTTACAGGAGTCCCTGTGAAATCAGCATTATCAAATACTTCAATGGTATAAGATGAGGCATTCGGTACCGCGTTCCACGTTAATTTAATCCCGGTTTTATTTACAATGGTAGCTGTTAAACCCGGGCTGGAAAAAACCCGGTCCACCTCAAGTTTGGTAATTTCTTCCAAATTATTTTTACATGCCGATAAACAAACGGTCGCCATGAGCAAGAAGGTGTATGTATATTTATTAATCTTTTTCATAACCGCTGATTTATAAGTTTAAAGGCTTGTTGTTTAACATTCCGTTTGATGAATCTAAAAACACCTGCCATATTGGCCAGTATTGCTGCAGGTTGGGGTCTTTTGTATAAAGGGCATTCCAGTATGAAACCGTTTCTCCCGTCGTAACCATAGTCCAGGTTTTATTTGAGGTGTAACCCAAAGCAAGTCCCTGTGCATCGGTATCTCCAAATTTTAATCCGTAAATTTCCACAGTTTCTCCATTGGCCGCAGTCTTGTAATAAATTTTGCTTGGTAAGGCAGCATACTTACCCTGTCTGTTTTCCAGTTGCTGCAATTTAGTTTTGGCTTCAGCCAGTTTGGTACCCAGCAAATTCCAACGGATCAGGTCGCTCTTTCTCAACATTTCTCCTGTAAATTCCAGGGCTCTTTCATTTACGATGGCATCAAAAAAGGCCGATTTAGATGCGGTTGCCGTAGCCATAAAAGCGGTAACTTTTGCGGGCGCTGTAGGGAATGCCCTGTCTCTGATCATTTTTAGATATGGAGCCGCTGCTGCCGGCCCGTCTAGATCGTTAATGGCTTCTGCAGCCATGAGTACCACATCGGCATAACGCATGTACATCCAGTTTAATCCATCATCGTTGGTTGCTGTTACCCTTCTTTTCATCCATTCGTAACGATATTTACCGAAATACAAACGACCAAGGGATGAAGGAACCTGTATAGCACCTTTTGTCCCATCGCCACCGTCCCACTCATAAGGTACTACGGTAACATCTCTACGCACATCATCATTATCATACTCGTAAAGCATAATTGGATTCGGTCCGTCAGTTCCACCTTTATTCTGCCCTGTATATTGATCTGTTTTAATATGTCGTACGCCCAGATCAAAAATTACACGGCCCCGGCCATCGCTAAATGGAATTTCCCACATCGATTCTAAACCAGCCACACCGGTTTCCTCGTTCAGTTTTCTAAAAACTTCTTCAAATCCAAGGAGCCTTAATTTACCACTGTTGATGATCTCCAGGCACTCTTTTTTAGCAATGGCATACATTTTATCATGTGATAATTCAGGATCTGAACTTAATTTTATGGTTCCATCCAGTCGTTGCGCATAACCACCTGCGGCTAATGCCAAACGCGCCCTCAAGCCTTTTGCAAAAGCCTTGTTTACCCGCTCAACTCTCGCTGTTGTGGTGTTTTCACCGGGCCAGGGCAGATAACCTGCAGCTTCATTTAGATCAGCCAGCAATTGTTTATAAATTACATCACGGTCGCTTCGGGGCAAATAAGCTGTTGCGGTGGTAATGGGTTCAAAGCGTGCCGGTACATCGCCCCAGCCTTTTATCAGGTCGTTGTATATCACAGCCCTTAGTGTTAAAATTTCACCCAGGATTTGTGCCATTGCAGGGTTACTTTCTATATTGCCATAGGTTCTGATCCCCCTGATGGCCAGGTTGGCCCTTTCAATCCCTTCGTAAAATTTAGCCCATGCATTATCAGTAGTGTTCATTTGGCTATTGTTCACATTACAGTTGTAGTTCGATAATTTGGCTTTGTCATCATCAACCGATTTCAACGTGTTGTATACTTCCGTATCGTTATTAAGCCCATAGAACACTAAAAAACGCCCCCTGTATGAATTGGTTTCCCCAAATGATTGAAGCACACCCGCGATAGAGCCTTCAGCCAAACTTGGAGTAGAGAAAATCACAGACTCATCTAAAGAAGATTTTGTGGGTGCATCCAACGTTTTTTTACAGCTACTCACAAATGTTATTCCTGCAATCACAAATAACGTATATATAACTTTTTTCATTTTTTTGAAATTGAATGGTCTTCTAAAAATTAACGTTTAGTCCGAAAAGGTAAGATTTACTTCTTGGGTAAGCGGAGTAATCAACACCAGGTGTGAGCGGTGTATTCCGTCTGGTGGAAACTTCCGGGTCGAAACCAGTATAATTGGTCCATAACCACACGTTATAGGCAGAAGCATAAAATCTTAGTTTTTTCATCTTTAATTTGCGCGATATTTTTTGCGGCAGGGTATAACCAAGCGTGAGGGTTGATAGCCTTAAAAATGAACCATCTTCTACGGCCCAATCGCTTAGTACAAAAGTTCTGGTATATGGCGACCATAAGGTGGTGTTTGCATTCATGGCGCTTAGTTCAGCAGGATCGTTACTGATTGTTCCGTCTGCCCGTAAATTTGTCCAGCGCTGCCCACTTTCCATAACTGAGATCATGTTTCTTGAAGCGTATTTGCTGGTAGAGGTGTACTCGATTTTATTGGCATTATACACATCGTTACCATAACTCCAGTTAAAATATGCACCAAAATCAAAGTCGTAAATTCTGGAATTAAGCGAGAAACCACCGGTGTTTAACGGGTTGGTATTACCGATAATCGATCGATCAGATAAATCAATCTTTCCATCTCCGGAAATGTCTTCAATTTTCATTGTGCCCGGGCGTACAGTGCCTACAAATGAGGTCGCATCAACTATGCCTGGTTTTAATATCCATTTTCCGGTTGTGGCATTATATCCTGTAAAATCAGATACTTCATATCTGCCGGCGCTTTTGTATCCGTAAATACGGCCAATTGATGCGCCCTCCTCCACCAAATAATCTACACCAATTTCTGTTGATGCCCATCCGGAAGTACCGTTAATGTTTTTAATTGAACCTAAAGAAATAACCTTATTGCGGTTGAAGCTGATGTTCGCGTTGACAGTTAAGTCGAAATTTTTCTCTTTTACGGCGTTCCAGTTTAATGAAAATTCTAAACCTTTATTCTGTGTTTGCCCCAGGTTCCGGTACTGTGCATCATAACCTGTACCTCCAACCGGGAATAAGATCAAAAGGTCTTTTGTTTTGTTTAAGTAAGCATCGACTGTTCCCGTAACTTTTGAGTTGAATAAGGCAAAATCCAACCCGATGTTTCTGGTAATCGTTGTTTCCCACTTTAAATCGGGGTTTGCCATGATTTTGGATGCCGCCCAATAATTGTTGAATCCATTGATCCAGGTGGTGTTATAATTTTGGAAAGATTGGGTGATTTGTCCGGGAGGAATATTGTTGTTACCTGCAGCACCATAACTTCCCCTGAGTTTTAAATCGGTCAGCCAGGATTGTGTATTGTTCATGAAGTCTTCCTGAGAGATTCTCCAGCCTGCAGAAACCGACGGAAAATAACCCCAGTGGTTTACGGCAGAAAATTTTGAAGAACCATCTGCCCTGAATGTTGCGCTTAACAGGTATTTGCCTTTATAATCATAATTAGCTCTGCCGAAAAACGAGAATAATTTATCATCCGGTGAAAAATTGTTATCTATTATAGAAGCTTTACCCTGCGTGGTTAATACCCTGGTTTGGTCGAATGTAAATGTTTTTGGAAAACCACGGACTTCGGTAGTTAAGGTATTCTGCTCCGTTTTGATAAATTCCTGACCTAATAAAACATTCAGGTTATGGCTTTTTCCAAGGATTTTATTGAAGTTATAATTGATTGTATTCGTATTCCTGAAACTATTTCTAGTCATGTTCATGGAATTCAGTACAGGGAGATTAGGATAATCGGCCAGGTTTTTAATATAGTAAGTGGTAATACCATAAAAGCGGTCCTGGTCATTCCTAAATCCGTCGTAACCCACTTCAGACCGAATTTTTAAATTATCAATGATTTCGTAGGTTGCTGCCCCGTTAATATTATAGGTTTTACGGTGCGCATACTGATCATTATCAGAAATGGCTACCAAGGGGTTGTATAAGTTAAATTCATCATTGGTATCTGTTGATGCAGTTAGTCCGGGTACCGGAAACGATGGGTATAAGATGGCATACTTCAGTCGGGAATCTGCAGATGACTTTTCATTTTGCTCATTTGTCCCACCGCCATTTGTTTTGGTGTCCGCATAGCGAAAACCAAAATCTAGGGTTAAGGCATCGTACAGCTTATGATTAAGTTTAAAATTAATATTCTGACGCTTGAAATCAGACATTTGCATAATGGCCTTGTCGGTAACAAAGCTATGGCTTAGGCTGTATTTGGTTTTGTCGCTTCCGCCTGTGATGCTTAAATTCTGGTTAAAAGTTGCTCCGGTACGTCCAAATACAAGGTCTTGCCAATCGTTTTCAGCAATGTTGTCATATAAATCTATATCCTGGTAATTTCCAAAATATTGTGTGTAATCTGTTAATGAACCATCCAACAATGCACGTTCGTATTGCCAGTGTACATAGTCCGAAGCGGATAGCACGCCCAGTTTTTTAGCTAATTTTCTTGTTCCCCCGAACACATTATAGGTAATATTGGTTTTTCCGTCTTTACTGTTTTTGGTGGTAACCAATATTACACCATTGGCCCCTCTTGAGCCGTATATGGCTGTTGATGATGCATCTTTTAATACATCAATGGATTCGATATCCTGTGGCGCAATATCGGCTATTGAAGTTACCGGAAAGCCATCAACGATATAAAGTGGAGAGTTATCTCCTGTAATAGATCCACCTCCTCTTACCCTTACATTGATCTGTGCATCCGGCGAACCTTCCGTTGATGAAATGTTAATACCGGCTACACGGCCTTGTATGGCTTCCAGCGGAGAAGATACCGGGGCTGCAGCAATAACATCAGCTCCTATAGAACCCACAGCGCCGGTTAAGTCCTTTTTACGCACGATGCCGTAACCCACATTAACGGTTACTTCTTCAAGATTGTTGGCATCCTCATCTAAAGTTACGGATAGTTTAGTTTCATTTGTGACAGCAACATTTTTGGTTTTATAGCCAATGTAGGTAAAAGTTAAAACCGCACCATTTGAAGGTATGCTGATCTTAAAATTCCCATTCGTATCGGTACTTGTTCCATTTTTTTTGCCGGCAATGGCAACACTGACACCAACTATAGGCTGACCATCTTTTTTATCTTTTACGATCCCGGTAACCTGTCTGGATTGTGCGTACGTTACAGCAGATCCAAAAAAATAAAAAAATACTAAAAAGAGTACAACTCTGCTCATAAAGTTATTGATATTGAAGTGATTTGGTTATTTAGCTGTTGCAATCGCTTGCATATAGAATATAATTCTATTTCGAGATGTTATAATTGGTTTATATTTGGTTACATTAGGTTAACAATTTTACAAACTAAAAAGCAATTGAAATCAGATTTAACTAAAAAAGTGTGCAAACGTTCCCAAAAACGTTATGTTGACGTTTATTAAATTCCTGGTGTAAATCCACCTTAAGAGATATTTTTTGTAACTTGTACGCAATACGAACATGAGATTTGAAACATCTACCATTAAGGATATTGCTAAAGCCCTCGGACTGTCTACATCCACAGTTTCCAGAGCTTTAAGAGACCGTTACGAAATAAGTGAAGAGACCAAAAAACTCGTTTTAGCCTATGCCGAAAAGGTTAATTACCGCGCTAATCCTATTGCCCGCAGCTTAAAAGAACGCCGCAGTTATTCTATAGGCATTATTGTGAGCGAAATTGCCAATAATTTTTTTTCGCAGGTTATAAATGGTATCGAATCAATCGCTTATGATAAAGATTATCATGTGATTATTGCTCAAAGTCATGAATCGTACAAGCAGGAAAAACTAAACGTAGAGCACCTGGCATCGCGTTCTATTGATGGTTTGCTGATTGCACTTTCGTCTGAAACGCAGGATATTGACTATTTAAGACAATTGTATGCTAAAGGTTTACCCATTGTGTTTTTTGATCGGGTGCCTGGCGATTTTGAAACGCACAAAGTAATTGCTAATAATTTTAAAGGTTCGTTTGACGCTACAGAACACCTCATCCTGTCTGGAAAAAGGACTATTGCCCATTTAACCAATTCCGAGAACCTCTCCATAACGAAAGAAAGACTGGCCGGTTATCAGGCGGCTTTAGCTAAATATCATATCGAATTTAGGCCTGAACTGGTGAAATATTGCCAACATGGCGGCATGCATAGTGCCGAACTGGAACAAGCAGTTAAAGAACTGTTACCGCTTAAGCCTGATGGGATTTTCATCGCCAGCGACCGCTTGACCACAGGCTGTATCATGGCCCTAAAAAAAACCAATCCTGAGGTAGCGCATCAGATTGCCATTGCAGGCTTTACCAATTCCAATCTGGTTGAATTGTTTTCGCCTTCCTTAACCTCAGTAAAACAGCCTGCATTTGAAATGGGACAGGTAGCTACCGAATTGCTAATTTCGATGATTGAAGCTAAAAGGCCTGTTACTGAGTTCGAAACAAAGGTTTTAGATACGGAATTGGTACGTATGGCGAAACGCTAAGCGGTTGCGCAGGTTATATAGCGCTTATGGAACGTTTATCGCTAAGCGCCGAACGACATGCTCCCAACGCTCAACTCCAAACTAATTATTACCTTTGCAACATGGTAGAAATCATATTAAAAAAGGGCAAGGAAAAAGCGGCATTACAACGACACCCATGGGTATTTTCTGGCGCATTGGAAAAAGTTAAGGGAAAACCGGGAGATGGTGATGTTGTAAAAGTTTTTGCTTTTGATCATGAATTTCTGGCCTATGGATATTTCAATAGCAATTCGCGCGTGGCTGTCCGCCTTTTAGAATGGGACGAGACGCAAACCATCGATAGAAGCTGGTATCAAAAACGTTTAAAACAAGCCATTGCTTCACGCGGGTTTATTTTAAATGAGCAGACCAATACCTGTCGTTTGGTTTTTAGTGAAGCTGATTTTCTTCCAGGTTTAATCGTTGATCAATATGCCGATTTTCTTTCTCTTCAGATTTTAAGTTCCGGAATAGAGAAAGTAAAGGCGGAAATCGTAGAGATTTTAAAAACTGAATTAAATCCAAAAGGAATATTCGATAAAAGCGATGCTACTGCACGCACGCACGAGGGTTTACCTGTTGAGAATGGATTGCTCTGGGGCGAAAATCCACCAGAATTTCTAGAGGTAAAGGAGAACGGGATTATTTACCATATTAATATTGCAGAAGGACAAAAATCTGGTTTTTATTGCGATCAGCGTGATAACAGACACATTTTAGCCAGTTATACAAAAGACAAAAAGGTTCTAGACTGCTTTAGCTACAGTGGTGGTTTCAGCCTAAATAGCCTGGCAAATGGGGCCGCTAGTGTTACCAGCGTAGATAGTTCTGGTTTAGCAGTTGAAACCCTAAAACAAAATGTTGCGCTCAACCAATTTAATGGCGATAAATTAACAGCTATCCAGTCGGATGTGAATAAACAACTCAGGGCTTTTAAAGAAGCTGGCGAATGTTTTGATGTGATTGTGCTTGATCCACCCAAATATGCTCCGTCGCGTTCGGCATTGGATCGCGCAGCAAGAGCCTATAAAGATTTAAACCGCTTGGGTATGCTATTGCTGGAAAAAGGTGGGCTCCTGGCAACTTTCTCTTGCTCTGGTGCCGTTGATATCGAAACCTTCAAGCAAATTATTGCCTGGGCAGCACTGGATGCAGGCAAAGAAGTGCAGATTATAAAACAATTCTGCCAGCCAGAAGATCATCCCGTACGGATTTCCTTTCCTGAAGGAGAATATCTAAAAGGATTGTTGTTAAGAGTGCTTTAAGTCATGCAAACTATTTTAACTACTAAGACAAGCAGCCTGAGATTACTTTGAATATAACCGGCATTAGGTGTCTTAGTAGTAAATTGAAATCAATACCTGGTTATCCAACAATTACTTTCGCGGTGATGGCCAATCGGTTCCAGGCATTAATAGTTACTATGGCCATAATCAGCTGCGCTAATTCCTGTTCATTAAAAAAGTCTGCCGCTTTCTGATAAGTTGCATCAGAAACATGGTTGCTGATTAAGGTCACTTCTTCCGTTAAAGCTAAAACGGCTTCCTCCTGTGGTGTGAACAGAGTAGTTTCCCGCCATGCATTTAACAAGTACAAACGCTGTTCAGTCTCACCTATTTTACGGGCGTCTGTTGCGTGCATATTTAAGCAAAATGCACAGCCGTTAATTTGCGATGCACGCATTTTAATCAATTCCAGAAGGATTGGATCGAGTTTGCTGTTTGATAAATATTTCTCCAAACCATACATAGCCTGGTAAGCTGCAGGTTCTACATTTTTGATATCAATTCTACTTTCCATTTTATTTGTTTTTAGATTAAGACGTAAAGGTCCCGATTCCGTTTCCGAAAAAACTTAATGTAGTTTAAGAAATGAAATTGATCATGAACCGCAAAGTACGCCAGGTTTTGCGCAGAGCGTAGAGACATGCCTCTAATCTTACAGCCTACTTCATTTACAAATTAACCCTCGGGGAAAAAGAGGTTTTCACAGAGTGGCACTGAGTGAATTTATAATACCCCCAACTTAGTTTGCTTTGTGTCATACTCCGTGTGCTTCCTGGTTAAAAAGCAGCAAATCACCTCTTCGCCCTGATTTTACTTAAAAACTCCGGGGTAAAACCCAGATAAGAGGCCAGCATATACTGAGGCACACGCTGTACAAATTCCGGAAACAAATGGTTAAAATTGCAGTATCGTTCTTCTGCTGTTTGGCTGTATAGAAATTTGATCCTTCTTTGCGAGGCCTGATGATTTTTTTGAAGGATCAACCTAAAATACCGCTCCAGTTTGGGCAATTTAAGGAACATTTCATCATAGTGATGGCTTTCAATGGCGATCACTTCAGTTGGTTCCGCAGCCTGTATAAAAAATTCAGACTGTTCTTTAAAAAGAAAGCTGGTCAGGTCGGTAATCCACCAGTTTTCGATAGCAAATTGAGTGGTCTGTTCAGCTCCCTTTATATCAATAAAATAAAGCCTCAGGCAACCTTTTACAACAAAATAATTTGCACTGCATTTTTGCCCCTGTTCTAACAAAAAAGCTTTCTTTTTAACTGAAAAAGACTGGAGAAATGACGCCAGAACTTCCTGTTCATCTTTATTCAGATCTATAAATTTATTAATGTGTTGATAAAGTGCGCTACACATGGCTGATTATTGACTATGCGAAAATAAGGATAACCACCAGGATTCAGCTCAATTCAATTGAGGATAAAGTTTAAAGCATAAGCAAAATCCTGTAAATCTTTAACGGCTTACATATCTGCAGCTTTCAAAATATCGTTTGCATAGTTGCCCCAATCTTTTAATGCCCCCTTTAAAATATCGCTCAGTTGCTTTTTATTCACAGGTTTTCCTTTGGCTGGTGCTTTAAGTCTGGCATCAGCTATTTCTACATCTTTTACCGCGGTAGCAAACCAGGTAATATGCTCGCGGGGCAATGCTATACCCAATATCATACCTGGTAACCCATTAAAAGTTTCTGGCCCTCCTGATACCGGAATGCTTTCTGTATAAAAAGCGACCACATAGATCGAGTCCATTATCAAAGCATTTGCCCTGCGGCAATCGTAACCAGCAATGTTTCTGAATTCGTCCGTTATTTTCCAGTTTATCTTACGGATGGAATCTTTGACGAGGTAGGTTTCTTCGTAAACTGATTTTTGATTGATGCTCGTACCCGTCTTTAAATTTGTTAATATAATGTTACTCTGTTTAGCGGATGCAAAATTGTTGGCCCAACTGTTAGTGGTGCTTTCATCCGCAAATGGAGTAAAGAGTGTTTGTTCATTTTTAAAAACAAGCTCGCTTTTTAATGTTTTAAACTGCGGATTATTTTTTTGATATTGTTCTAAAGCCTGGGCACTCCAAAAATTGTCAGGGTAGCGCTTTGCCTGATCTTTAAGCAAAGCATATATATTGATCTTCTTTTCAAATTCAATAATCCCCTGGTGTACAAACCTGGCATTTTGTGCCATTGCATAATTTATGGTGCAAATAAGCATGAGTATAGCGTATTTCAGTTTCATTTAATTTTTTTTTAAAAGATCTGTTTTATATTGTTTCTATGATAGCGATGCAAATTATTTCTGAGGTGCTCCTCCACCCATTTTATTAAAATCCCAAACTAAAGAAAACATAAAGTACCGGCTGATATTATTGTAATTGGTTTGGGTAATCATATTTGAATAAGCAGATCGCCTGAAGCCTCGGTTTTGGTTAAATAAATCGTTGCCACGAACGGTGAATTTCAAATCTTCCTTTTTAAAGAACGATTTTGTAATCGAAGCATTAATGATAATCTGCTCAAAACTGGTGTTAAATGCCTGCGATTTTGGAGTATAGGTATATTCGCCATCGGCCTGGAGTTTGATTTTCTTCGGCAAAGTAAAGCTCATGCCTCCCCAACCCTGCAAGCCCCATCCTTTATTAGACCGTTCTTTTTGTAACGAAGCAACCTGTGCATTATAGCTGGGGCCGAAACTCAAATAGATTTCACTTTTATCTTTGTATCGGTTAATATTTAATGAAGGACTAAAATTGGTGTTCACTATCTGGTTTAATTCTACCTCATTGCTGAACTGACTTTTTACATAACTGTAACCGGTACTACCACCTGCATTTAAACTTAAGCCTATATCGGAATCAAATAAAAATTTCAGCTTTCTGTTGATGCTACTGTAGATATTGTAATTGATGGGTGTTTTTCCGGAGAGATTAACAGACTGGGCAATTGTTTTTCCAGTGCTATCAGTTTGTGTATTGCTAACAATGGCTTTATTCACAAACCCGAAACCGCCGCTTATGTATATTGATTGCTGGCTTAAAACTTTATAAGAATTATAACTTGCATTAACGCGGCTATTAAATGATGGGGCCAGGTTAGGATTGCCTAAAGGTTGATACAGTGGATTATCATTTACTTTTACAGGCTGCAACTGGTCTACCGTTGGTTGGTTGGTGTTTCCGTTATAGCCGATGCGGAAAGATTTTTGTGCAGAGAATTTATACTGATAACTGGCCTGTGGCAACCAGTTAACAAAATTTCGTTTATAACGCTGACCGGAAAGCTGCTCCAGCTGATCGAAATTGACAGCACTTAACTTACTTCCTAAACTAATGGTTGTTTTTGTGGTTTTATAATTAAAAACGGCTCCACCCTGATTGATGTATTGTGTGGCTTTAAAATCATTACTAAATTCTTTATCCAACACATTGTAATTTCCTGGTGTAGATTGATTAAAGGATTTGCGGTCAGATCGGCTGTCATTAAGACCAAATCCATAATTCAAAACTAAAGCTAACGACTTGCTCAGTGGCTCGTTATAGGTTAAATTAGTGCTAAGGACAGCATTACGGGTACTGTTCGTTTTAAATTGATCGGTTAGTTCACCACCTTTTTTTACACCGGCCTCATCAAAATACTTTACATCCGAATATAAAAAACCTTCACTGTTGATCTGGTTAATCTTTTGGCTGATGTTAACCGAATAATTACGCCCGGGTTTTTTAAGCTTCTTGGTATAAAGTGCAGAGATGTTAAAATTTTGCTCTTTACCATCATTGCTATTCTTCTGGTCATTACTATTTAATTTAGAGTTGTCGCCTCTTAATCCCTCACTTTTTGAACTAGAAGTATTGTCGCTGTTTTTGAGCATCCCATCCACAGATACCTTTAAATTACTTGTAGTATCCAACTTCACGGTGTAAGTGGCATCCAGTTTTTGCCTGAATACATTCCGGTCAGAATTTTCATCTGTGGTGGTATTGATAATCCCATCTGGTAAATTATTTTGGCTGATGGTATTTTTGGTAGTTTTAATACCTAAAGCACCCAGTTTATAATTGGTATTAATCGTTTCCTTATCATTGTTCCATTTATTATCATAATGTGCACCCCCCGTTATTGCCCTTGGTATACCCTCTCCATAATAATTACCACTTTCCATTTCATCTCCACCACCATAGCTAAACCAGATACTTCCGTCATCGCCCATTTGCATATTGTCGTTTCCTGTACCCAGTTTATTATTGTCCTGCCAGCTTAGTCCCGTTGTACCATTATTGCCAGCTGTGCCATAAACAGAAAACTTCTGTTTTGCTTTAAAACGATTGAACAATACCTGGCCCTTATAAAAATCGTGCGTACCATAACCCGCATCAACTTTTCCGAAATAACCGCTTTTTTTATCTTCTTTTAGTTTAATATTGATGGTCTGTGTTTTCTGCCCGTCATCAACTCCGGTAAATGCCGCCTGGTCACTTGATTTTTCGTAAAGTTGTACCTTATCTACCATATCTGCTCTCAAATTTTTGGTCACCAGGGTTGGATCATCACCAAAAAACTCTTCACCATCCACCAGTACTTTAGGTACAGTTTTACCCTGGGCGGTTATCTTTCCATTTTTATCTACCTGCATGCCGGGTAGCTTCTTTAACAGATCTTCTACCTTATCGTTGGGTTGAATATGGTAACTTGAAGCATTAAATTCTGTCGTATCGCCCTTAATTTTAATAGCGGCTTTTTCTCCCTTAATAATTACATCCGCTAATATTTTAGCCATTCCGGTAAGGTTAATTTTGCCATAATCTTTTACCTGGGTGGTAGAATCGAGGGTGAAATGGTCTACAAAATCAGCATATTTCGGATAGGAAACCAATAAGATAAACTTGCCGTTTTTGATCCCGTTCAGTTCAAACGATCCATTTTCTGTGGAGCGTGTAAATTTTACCAAAGTAGAATCTTTTGCATTTAAAATGGCTATTGATGCTCCTGATAAAAGCGTTGTAGATGCGGTGTCAATTGTTCGGCCTTTAATGCTGTGAAGACCCTGCGCTTTGGAATAAGTGGTGATGAAAAGAAATAGGCACAGCGAGAGCAGTAAACGTTTCATAGATAGAATTTGGTTTGGTTCACCAAAAATAAACTAATTGATTAGTTAATAAAAGTGTTTTAACCTTTTTTAACAAAAAAATATTCTTGATGGCAGCATCTAAAAATCTTTTTTATTAAAAACCGAATGAATGACCATCTCTCCAAAGGCTTTACTCTAATTTTAGAAAGTTATCTGCTTACTCAAGCTTAGCGTTGTAGCTGGTCAGGGCTTTCGGTTTGTATGGCCCTAGTTTAAAATAGAATAGGTAAGTGCTGCATTTTTTAATGCAGATAAGAAATCTGGTTAGCTAGGATTTCTAACACTGACAAACAGAAAAAACATTTGTGCTGGAAGCGCGCTTCTCATCCATCCTTGTTACAAATGAAGAGGATTTTTACCATTTCAAATTCTGACCAATAGCTAATTAAAGATCAAATTTAATACCCTGAGCCAGAGGCAGGGTATTTGAATAATTGATGGTGTTGGTTTGCCTCCGCATGTAAGCTTTCCAGGCATCCGATCCACTTTCACGCCCGCCACCTGTTTCTTTCTCGCCGCCAAAAGCACCGCCGATTTCAGCGCCTGATGTGCCGATATTTACATTGGCTATGCCACAATCAGATCCCCTGGCTGATAAAAACAGCTCTGCTTCCCTCAAATTCAGGGTCATAATGGCCGATGATAACCCTTGCGGAACCGCATTTTGTAAGGCAATGGCCTCCTCTAATGTTTTATATTTAATCAGATACAAAATCGGGGCAAACGTTTCATGCTGAACAATTTTGTAATCATTCTGAACCTCTGCAATGCATGGTTTTACGTAACATCCGCTTGTATAGTCATCGCCGGCTAAAACGCCACCTTCTACCAAAAAATGGCCGCCTTCGGCCTGGCATTTAGCGATCGAATCTAAGTAGGCTGCAACCGCCCCGGTATCAATCAATGGTCCTACGTGGTTATTCTGATCTAAGGGATTACCAATGCGCAACTGTGCATAAGCGTTAACCAGTTTCGCGGTAAAGGCATCATATACACTTTCGTGAATAATTAACCTTCTGGTTGACGTACATCGCTGGCCTGCTGTACCAACCGCACCAAATACCGCACCGATTAAACTCATGTCTAGATCTGCGTGTTCTGAAATAATAATCGCATTGTTGCCACCAAGTTCCAACAGGCTTTTTCCTAGCCTTGCGCCCACAGCAGCCCCCACTTCTTTGCCCATCCGTGTTGATCCGGTTGCTGAAATTAAAGGAATCCTTCCATCATTGGTCATCAATTCACCAATTTCCCGATCCCCCAGAACCAGGCTGCATACGCCTTCGGCTATATCGTTATCCTTAAAAACCTTTGCTATAATATGTTGGCAGGCTATGGCGGTTAAAGGTGTTTTTTCTGATGGTTTCCAGATGCAAACGTTGCCGCAAACCAAAGCCAGGGCGGCGTTCCAGCTCCATACGGCTACCGGAAAATTAAATGCAGAGATAATTCCTACAATTCCCAGCGGATGCCATTGCTCGTACATGCGGTGGCTCGGGCGCTCGCTGTGCATAGTTAAACCATACAGCTGCCTCGATAAACCTACTGCAAAATCACAGATATCAATCATTTCCTGTACTTCACCCAAACCTTCCTGTAAACTTTTTCCCATTTCGTAAGAGACCAGGGTACCCAGAGCTTCTTTATTTTCACGTAACGCATCGCCAAACTGGCGCACTATTTCCCCTCTTTTAGGAGCCGGAACCAAACGCCAGGTTTTGAAAGCTTCCTGTGCTTTCATTACAACAGTTTCGTAATCAGCGTTGCTGGCAACTTTAGCCGAAGCAATCAGCTGGCCATCAACCGGAGAATAGCTTTCCAATGTTTTCGTATTTGCAGCTCCACCCCAATTACATCCGGTACTGTAGGCTCCATTTTGCGCCTTTACGCCTAATCTGTTTAAAATAGATTGAATATCTGTAGTCATATCGCTATCGGTTTACACAAAAAAACGAAAAAATAAAGGAAAGCAGGTTACGTTTGGCCCTTAACTTTATCACAATTCTTAATATCTTCGGCTAAGATACCGCTATACGACTATTCAATGAAAAACTTCAGAATATTATTTATTGCCCTTTTAGGCTTCGGGCTTAGCCTTAACGCACAAACTAAAAAGGCGACCAACACCCTGCTTTGGGAAGTATCCGGAAACGGGTTAAAGAAACCATCTTATTTATTTGGAACACATCATTTTACCGATAAGCAGTTTGCAGATACGATGCAGATTTTACAGGAGAAATTAAAATCGGTGGACGGGGTAGTGGGTGAAATTGTAATGGATGGCACCTTGCAAGCGCGGATGGCGCGGTTTTTAGTGATGAAAGACAATACGCTGGATAGTTTATTTACTCCGGCCGAATACAAAGAGGTAGACGATTATATTAAAGCCAGGAATCCGGCTGTAAACTTAAAGCAATTAAATAAGTTTAAACCAGCGATGGTAGGCGTGCTGGTTATGCTTCTTGATAACCCCGAAATGAGAAGTCTGACGAATAGCCTGGACGAAAGCTTTCAGAAATATGCCAAAAACAACGCTAAATCCATACATGGTTTAGAAACGGCCGAATACCAGGGTGCACTGTTATTTGATGACGACCTGCAAAAACAGAAAAAAGCCTTGCTTAAATCAATCAGGGAATCAGATAAAAATAAGATAAAATTAAAAGAACTAACTGCCAATTACCTGGCGCAGGATATCGATAAATTAACCGATTTCTTTAAAACACAGGACGAAGAAACCAAAGAGTTTATGACCGAAATGCTCAAAAACAGGAATCAGCGCTGGCTGGATCAACTCCCTGCCCTGATGGAAAAAGAATCATTGTTTATAGCGGTTGGCGCTGGCCATTTGGTGGGAACAGAGGGACTGATAAAAGGGTTGCAAGTTAAAGGTTATACCTTAAAACCGATAGCAACGAAATAGACGAGGGTATAAAAAGTGAATGGTAAATACCACAATTCTTAATATCTTGCCTTCCAGATACTGACTTATAAAATCATAAAAAATGAATAAAAAAAATATTGCCTGTGGAATACTGTTGGCGGCTGTTTTTGCAACCAATCCACTTTTCGCACAGGTACAAACTCCAGAAAAATCAAACCTGAGTGTTTACCGCGTAACTCCAACTAAAATTAACGATCTTGTACATACCAAGCTTGATGTTTCATTTGATTATGCCAAACGCTACCTATACGGTAAAGCTTGGATAACTTTAAAGCCTCATTTTTATTCCACCGATTCGCTAACCCTTGATGCGCAGGGAATGGATATCAAAACGGTTGCGCTGGTTGGAGCAAAAGGGAATACCCCGCTTAAATATACCTATAACGATAATAAGTTGTATATCAATTTAAATAAAAAGTATACTGATGCCGAAAAATACACCGTATATATTGCTTATACGGCAAAACCTGACGAGCTGAAAGTGAAGGGCAGTGCAGCCATTACCGACGCTAAAGGTTTATATTTTATCAACCCTGATGGTACTGATCAAAACAAGCCCACACAGATCTGGACACAGGGTGAAACAGAGTCTTCATCGGCCTGGTTTCCAACCATCGATAAACCCGATCAGAAAACGACCCAGGAAATTTCGATGACGGTAAAATCGAAATATACTACTCTGTCAAACGGGAAACTGGTGAGCCAGAAACCCAATACCGATGGCACCAGAACCGATACCTGGAAAATGGATTTACCACACTCGCCATATTTATTTATGATGGCTATTGGCGAGTTTAAAATCACCAAAGACAGTTATAAGGGTAAAGAAGTAAGTTATTACCTGGAGCCAAAATATGCACCATATGCGAAACAGATTTTTGGCAAAACGCCTGATATGATCCAGTTTTACAGTAATTTATTAGGTGTCGATTATCCATGGAACAAATATGCGCAGGTAGTAGCCCGCGATTATGTTTCAGGAGCCATGGAAAACACAACAGCTACCCTACATGGAGAGCAGGTACAAAAAACAGATCGCGAGCTTTTGGATGGAAACGAAGAGGGTACCATTGCACATGAGCTTTTTCACCAGTGGTTTGGCGATTATGTAACGGCCGAGTCGTGGTCTAATTTAACCATGAACGAATCTTTCGCCACCTTTGGCGAGATCATCTGGCATGGGCGTGATGCAGGTCAGGATGCGGAAGATAAATCGCGATACGAAAAATTACAATCTTACCTAGGTTCAACTAAAAATGGCGAGAGCCCGGTTTTGGCCCGCTTTTATTATAATGACAAGGAAGATATGTTCGATAATATCAGTTATGCCAAGGGATCCGTTATTCTATATGCCTTAAAAAACCAGATGGGTGATGCGGCTTTCTACAAATCGCTTAACCGTTACCTGACAACCAATGCCTTTAAAAATGGCGAAACACACCAATTGCGTTTGGCAATGGAAGATGTTACCGGAAAAGATTGGAGCCCTTATTTCAATCAGTGGTATTATAATGGTGGTCACCCAATTTTAAGTATTGATTATGGTTATGAAAATGGCAAGGCAACCATCAAAGTTAAACAAACACAGGATGCAAGCGTGCAAACTTTTACATTGCCGGTTAAACTTGATATTTATGCCGGCGGTAAAAAAATCAGAAAAGAAATTCTGATCAATAGCCGCGAGCAGAATTTTAGTTTTGAGGTGGGTGCTAAACCAGATTTAATCGATTTTGATGTAGATAAAATCTTGGTTGGCGAAACCAATGACAATAAAACTGCAGAAAACTATTATTTTCAATACAAAAATGCGCCAAGTTATGCCAATAGGATTGAGGCCATCCAGTTCATTATGCAGAGCAAAGCGAACAGTGGCCAGATGGTTTTGTTGGAAGGTTTAAAAGATAAATCGGCAGATTTACGCGCGTTAAGTATTGCCGGCATTAATTTAGAAGACGCCCGTATAAAAGCAGCCGCTTTGCCGGTATTACTTCAGATCGCCAAAACAGATAAAAATACCGAAGCAAGATCTGCTGCCATCGTAAAATTGGCCGAAACCGGAGACCAGGCCTATAAAGCATTGGTTTTAGAAAGTTTAAAAGACAGATCGTACAGGGTAATTGCTGCCGGTGTGGATGGCCTGGCTAAACTGGCACCACAGGAAACTATTGCGGCCATCGCATCACTGGATGATGATACCAGAACGCATATTGCACCATCAATTGCCTCATTGTACATCAATGAACCAAAAGACGACTACCAGGCATTTTACGATAACATTATGCTTACAGGTGATCGGAATATGGTATTTGGTGTAGTAGGTCAGTATTTTCAGTATTTAAGAGCCAATACCAACCCTGCAGTTACCGAGCAAGGTATAACAAACATTGGCAAGGCCATTGAAAGGTTAAAATTACAACCTTATTTAAATAAACAACTTGCTGCTGCTTATTCTGCAACTGCACAGGGCAAAGCAAAACAGGCGGCTGCTGCAAGTGGAGAAGCAAAAGCAAAATTGGACAAGCAGGCCGAATTATTTGAAAAAGGTTCTGCTGGTTTAGGAAAAGATTAATCCTTATTCCTCCAACACCAGCAAGGTCGTCATTCCGACCGGAGTGCAACGAAGTGGAGAAACCTGTATTGGACAGATCTCTCCCCGCCCGCACAGGCGGGGATCCCACTGCGTTTCAGTCGAGATGACGACTTTTTTTATTCACACGCCATCTCGTAAAACCTTAGGGATTATACAAAATTATGGTTATACCACGCTCTTTCTTGGTTTCTTCATCCCTTTGGGCAATGCCATTTGTGACAAAACATAGTAAAAAATGGCGAAAATGGTGAATCCTTCATTACTTGTTCGCTGGTATATCCCATAAATTTATAGTATTTTTGTAAAAGAAGGGAAAAGGAACCGCGATGTTGCAATAAATCTATCGATTATCCACACATCTTAACTACAGTTAACAGGCTTTATGTTCAGCTGTTTACGATTTTTGCATCCGTTGATGTTAATAATTATTTTAAAAATGGATAATTAAAATTGGTAAACTTATCATGTGTTTTCCTGCTAATTGGCACGGTTCTTTAATAGTATAATATATGGAAGAAGAATTCTTTTTTGAATCCAACGAAGATGCACAGCGCTCAGTAGAACGTTACGAAGAAATGCTCCGGAATCATGATCAGTATTTTTTCGATGCAGGGGCATTCGAATACATTGTAGATTTTTACATAGAGAAAAATGATCCGGTCAAAGCGTTACAGGTAGTCGATTTTGCCATCAGTCAACATCCTTATGCTACAATATTTTTAATTAAACAGGCTCACCTTTACATCTTAACGAACAACAGCGAAAAGGCTTTTATTGCTTTGCAGAAGGCTGAACTTTTGGAACCGTCTGAACCGGATATTTATTTACTGCGCGGTAATATTTTTCAGAATACCGAACGTTTTGATGAGGCTTTGGAAAATTATGAAAAAGCTCTGGGACTGGCTGAAAGTACTGACGAAATTTTATTACAGATGGCTTATGTTTACCAGAGCATGGGCGATTATGAAAGTGCCATTACCTATATTAAGCTCAGTTTAGAGCAGAATATGGAAAATCAGGATGGTTTATATGAGCTTGCATTTTGTTATGACGTGCTAGATAAACAGGAGGAAAGCATCAAATTTTATCAACAGTATATCGATACTGATCCGTATTCGTATGCAGCCTGGTATAATTTGGGCAATAGTTTCCATAAGCTAAACCTTTTCGAAAAAGCGATCGATGCTTACGATTATGCCATCTTAATTAAAGAAGATTTTAGTTCGGCCTATTTTAACAAGGGAAATGCACTGGTGCAGCTTGACAAATATGATGAGGCCATAGAAGTTTATAAACAGACTTTTGAGTACGAACAGCCAAATGCCGATACTTATTGCGCCATTGGTGAATGTTACGAGAAACTGGAAAAAATGGACGAAGCCCGTTCTTATTATAAAAAATCGGTAAAAATGGATCCTAAGATGGCTGATGCCTGGTTTGGGATTGGTGTTACCCTGAATTTTGAAGAACGTTATTTCGAATCGCTGCACTTTTATAAAAAAGCGATTGATTTAGAAGCTGAGAATGCAGATTTCTGGTTTGCCATGGCCGATGCTTATTATAAACTAGGCCAGATTGACGAATCGATCGAGGCATACGAAAAAGTATTGGAGTTTAATCCTTTGGATATTGAAGCCTGGCTGGATTTTAGTACGGTGCTTTACGAACAGGGAAAATTATTGGAAGCTGCGGAAACAATGGCAGAGGCGATTAAAAATAACCCTGAAGCTGCAGAATTATATTATAGAATGGTGGCCTATCTTTTTGCCATAGGAAATTATGGTGATGCATTGGGTTATTTAGAAACCGCATTAACAACTGACCCTGACAAACACTATATTTTATTTGAATATTTACCGCAATTACAGGATAACAGTGCTATTTTGAATGTTATAAACCGGTATATAAGGTAACTACCTTGTGAGAAAAATTTAACTGATAAATCTGAAATTTTTTTTCACTTTTGTACGCATATGAATTATCCATTATTAAACGTTCCCGAACGTCCGACTAAACCACGCCAAAAGGGCTTAACAATGGTTATGGATAAGGGATTGAGCCTACGCCAGGTTGAAGATTTTATTGAAGTTGCCGGCATACATACAGATATCGTAAAATTAGGTTGGGCAACATCGCATGTAACACCAAACCTGAAAGAGAAATTAGCTTTATATAAAAGTGCAGGTATTCCTACCTATTTCGGTGGAACATTATTCGAGGCTTTTATTATCCGTAACCAATTTTCAGATTACCAGCGCGTTTTAGATCAATACGGAATGGAATACGCAGAAGTATCTGATGGATCCATCGAAATTGAGCACGATAAAAAATGTGAGTTCATTAGCGAACTGGCCAAGCAGGTAACGGTTATCTCTGAAGTAGGCAGCAAAGATGCCGCTAAGATATTTGCACCATATAAGTGGATTAAATTAATGAAGGCCGAAATTGATGCAGGTTCATGGAAAGTGATTGCCGAAGCACGGGAAGGTGGCAACGTTGGTATTTACCGTGGAAGCGGCGAAGTACGCGAAGGTTTGGTTGATGAAATTTTAACACAGATTCCTGAAGAAAGTATTATCTGGGAAGCCCCTCAAAAAGAACAGCAGGTTTGGTTTATTAAATTAATCGGCAGCAATGTAAACCTGGGTAATATTGCCCCGGCCGAAGTAATTCCATTAGAAACCATCCGTTTGGGGTTGCGTGGAGATACTTTCGACTATTTCCTGAACCAGGTAAAATAATTAGATATAAAGCAACAGTATTTAAATCATTTCTTGATCTTTAAAATTGAGCCTGTCGAAATGCTTTGCAAAATCCTTCGACAGGTTACTATTGACATCATCGTTTAATTATTTACCTGTAAAAGACTTGTGAAATGTTCATTTCCATCTAACAAGGTCTTCGCACTGTATCTACGTTCTAATTACATCGGGCCTAAAAAATTTTTTGGTATCCACTACCCAAGCCCTAAAACTGACTTTGAAAGAAAACGGCGAAGCCCTCATGAATGCAGCTGGAAACTATAACCACAAATGAATAAATTTTCAGCCGGCATTTTATTAATGGTTTTCTATGGTTTCATTTGTATTAATGAACTCAGCAGAGCCTCGGTTTTGTTTCTTTTTGATGCCAAAAAGAAAGAGCCCTTCGGCGGCGGCAGACCTGTACCGATTTTTCATCGGTAGCGGAGGCAAAACTTGTGCGAAGGGAAAAACATCATTATATTGATATTTTTAAAATAAATTATCACTCAGGATGACATCTGCCTAATATGCAGTGTTTCTTGTTTCTAGTTGAATATGAAAACATACGGTTTAATCGGTTACCCGCTTTCTCACTCTTTCTCTAAAAAATATTTTACCGAAAAGTTTTTAAATGAAGGCATTGCCGATCATCAATACGAGCTTTTTCCAATTGAAGATATTAAATCGCTGCCCGATTTACTAAACGATAACCCATCATTGCAGGGGTTAAATGTAACTATTCCGCACAAAGTAAATGTACTTTGCTATTTAAACGAGGTAGATGAAGCTGCCGATAAAATTGGTGCGGTAAACTGTATTTCGATTAAAAACTTTGAAGGGAAAAACTATTTAAAAGGCTATAATACCGATGCTTATGGTTTTGAAGAATCGCTAAAACCGTTATTAGAACCACAGCATACCAAAGCCCTGGTTTTTGGCGATGGTGGTGCGGCCAAAGCCGTAAAATATGTTCTGGAAAAGTTGGATATCCAATATCAGGTGGTGGTGAGAACTGCAGCTCCTGATGCTATTTTGTATGCTGACATTACACCAGAAATTTTGTCTTCGCATCAATTATTAATCAATACCACGCCATTGGGCATGTCGCCAAATATAGATACCTTTCCGGATATTGATTACAGTTTGGTTGGAACAGAACACCTGGCTTACGATCTGGTTTATAACCCACTCGAAACTGCATTTCTGATTAAGGCTGCAGCCGGCGGAGCAAAAACTAAAAACGGACTCGAAATGTTGCATCAGCAGGCCGAAAAAGCCTGGGCCATCTGGAATAAATAATTTGGCCTATCTTTATCCTGTTAACCATTAAGCTATTCTGAAGAATGAAACTAAAACAGCTGATTTTTTTACTCTTTGCACTGCTTTTATGCGTAACAGCCTGTCAAAACCACGATTATAGCCCTAAGCCAAAAGCCTATTTCAGGATTGTATTCCCTAAAAAAAACTATACCCCGTTTACTGAAGCAGTTCCTTTTACATTTAAGTATCCTACCTATGCCACAGTAGAGCAAGATCAAAGCCGGGATGCCCGAAAAAACTGGTACAATTTGCACTTTAAACAATTTAATGGCTTTTTGCATTTAACTTACTATGATGTTTCAGGTAAAAGCGAATATGATGAAATGGTGGAAGACGCAAGAAAACTGGCCTTTAAACATACGATAAAAGCAAGCGCGATTGATCAAAAAATGATCAATTACCCAAACCATAAAGTTTATGGCATTTACTACGCCATTGAAGGGAATACGGCTTCATCTGTCCAGTTTTTTTTAACAGATAGCGCTAAGCATTATTTTAGAGGAGCTTTATATTTTAACGAACGTCCGCAATATGATTCTATTGAGCCTGTTGTTAAATTTATCAAAAAAGATATCGATACCCTGATTGCTACCTTCAGGTGGAAGAATTAATTTATTTATGTGATCCTGTTTATGCAAACAGGCATTTTCTAAGACTTATGATTACCGTAAAAACCTTTACTTTTAATGCTTACAGCGAAAATACCTATGTACTTTACGACGAAACCAGGGAGTGTGCAATTATCGATCCGGGGATGTACGAAGGTTTTGAGCAAAATGAATTGGCAGATTTCCTCAAACAGGAAGGTTTAAAGCCTGTTTTATTGCTGAATACACATTGCCATCTTGATCATGTTTTCGGGAATAAATTTGTGGCTGAAACTTACGGTTTAAAACCCCAGTTCCATCAGGGCGAATTACCGATTTTAAATGCCGTTCCGGGTTACGCACCGTCAATGGGCTTTACCCGTTATGAAGTGTCTCCCTTGCCAGATACATTTTTGCCCGAAACAGGAACCGTTTCTTTTGGCAATAGCAGGCTTAACTTAATTTTTGCGCCAGGACACTCGCCTGCGCACCTGTGTTTTTACAGCGCAGCTGATCATATTTTAATAGGTGGCGATGTGCTGTTTTATGGAAGTATCGGACGTACAGATCTGCCAGGCGGCAACCACCAGCAACTAATTCAAAACATTTCTGATAAGCTTTTTGTCTTACCTGATGAAACTAAAGTTTATCCTGGCCATGGACCAGCAACCAGCATTGGTTTTGAAAAACAACATAACCCGTTTTTTTAGGTGGATTAAAGGTGCATTATTTTTAAAGTGTTTATAACCTTAAGCCTTCAACCTTTAAACCCTCAACCTTTTATTTATCTTTACTGCTGTGAATACATCGTTTTACATTGCCAAAAGGTATCTTTTTGCCAAAAAATCAACCAATGCCATTAACCTGATTTCGGGCATATCAATGGTTGGTGTAATGGTAGGTAGTGCTGCGCTGATTATTATCCTTTCGGTATTTAACGGTTTAGAAACAGTGGTATTGAATATGTTTGATACCATTACCCCGCAAATTGCGGTTACACCGGCCAGGGGAAAAACTTTTGATCCGAACACCAACTATTTTAACCAGCTCAGAAAGGATAAAAGGGTTGCTGCCTTTACCGAGGTGCTGCAAGAAAATGCATTGCTGAAATACAACAACAAACAAGCTGTCGGGATGGTTAAAGGGGTAAGTTTAGACTATTTGAAGAATGCCAAATTAGATAGCACCATCAAAGAAGGCCGTTTTATATTGCATAATAAAAGTGGTGATAACGCAGTAATCGGTTCGGCATTACAAAGTTATCTGGCTGTTAATACGGTTGATCCTTTTACCGAACTGGAAATTTATTCGCCCAAAAAAGATATCGCAGTAAATACGGTCAATCCGGCCGACGATTTTGTGGTGAAAAACATCCGGGTTAGCGGTGTTTTTGAGGTGCAGCAAGATTTCGACAACGGGATTATTGTTCCGCTAAACTTTGCCCGTGAGCTGCTTGGAGAAGAAAAAAATGTGTCTGCTATAGAGATCAATCTGCAAGCTGGTGTTGATGTAGATGATTTTAAAAACGAAATAATCGAAAAGACCGGTAAAGAATATGAAGTCAGAAATCAGGCCGAACAAAATAAGTCACTTTACCACATTTTAAATACAGAAAAATGGGCAGTATATATTATCCTTACTTTTATCCTGATTATTGCCATATTTAATATCATAGGGTCATTAACCATGTTGGTGATCGATAAGGTAAAGGATGTGGCCATTCTGAGTAGTTTAGGAGCAGGGAAAAATTTAATCAAACGCATATTTTTATTTGAAGGCATGATGATTACCATGTCTGGCTGCGTGCTGGGGCTAATTATTGGGATCATATTTTATTATTTTCAGCACACCTATGGCTGGATTAAAATGGGCGATGAAGTAAATAAAACATTGGTAAGCGCCTATCCGATTGCACTAAAATGGAAAGATTTTGTACTGGTTTTTATTACAGTAGGTATCTTCTCATTTTTGGCATCTGCTTTGTCATCCAATTTAAGCGTTAAAAAGATAGATCAAATTAATCAAACGATATAAAATGAAGTTATTTAAGCAAGCAATTGTAATCGTTGTGCTCCTTGGCGTAGCTGCTACAGCTTGTAACAGGAATGATAAAGCCGAGGGAGAAAAGAACAATATTAAAACTGTAAAGGGCTTGTATACATTTGGCCCCGAAATGAAATCAATTACGCTATGCGAGGATACACGGGAATTTTGGGTGGCAGACAGTGTAAAAAAATTAGAGTTATCATACAGTAATTTAGGATTCGAAAAGCCTTACGAGCCGGTATACGTAGAGTTAGAAGGTTATTTTACCAAAACGGATACTGCTACGGTTGCCGCCGATTTCGATTCTACCCTGGTGGTTACCAAAGTAATCAAAATAAGCAAAGAGATTCCGGACGGGCCCTGCGCGCAGTAATTTCCTTTTATTTCCTATCCGTAGAGTTAAGCGCAACGTCTTTACGGATTGACGAATAGGATAGATTTTTCAAACCCAATATTTCGAGCTAAACCGAGGTGAGTTTTATCTAGGTAAGTTTGGTTAGCCAGGTTCGGTTAATTAAAGGATCATAAATTGTTATTTCTATTTTTTGAAGCGCAATTGTAGTACTGATCGGTTATTCCTGTCCTGCTTTCCGTTATAAGTCCGCGCTCATGCTTCGCTTGCGGGCTTCCACTTCAATCAGGGCTATGTTGGCTGGAGCCTGTGCGACTATGAATCCCCTTTCCTGACCATATTTTCCTGTGCGTAGCGTTAACCGCAGCGTCTCTACGGATTGACGAATAGGATTGAGTTTTCAAACTCAATATTTCGAGTTACACAGAGGTGAGTTTTATCTAGGCTAGTTCGGGTTAGCCAGGTTCGGTTAATTACATAATCTCAAATTATTATTTCTATTTTTTTGAAGCGCAATCGCAATGTTGATTAGTTATTGTAGCAGTGTGGCCTATCACTGTTGCAGTGCAAGTAGTGGCAGCAAACTGTGTCCCGGTTCTGGTCAGGTAATTAGCTGGCTTTGAACGGAAAGAAAGAAAGGTTTATGAACGAGTAATTGTGTAAGAAACAAAAGGTAACAATGCTGAAGTCATGTTCAGACTGAAAAGTTTCCTTTCAGGTTCATCCGGTTGGCCAACTGAGTCAGACAAGACAGACAGCAGGTGGTTAGGCAGGGACAGATATCAACGGTAAAACACCAAACGTTTCTACGGAACGCAACCGCAAATTATATAACCGGATAACGATGAGGCGTCTCAACGGGACGAACATTTTTCATACGAACCAGTAAGGGCGAATATTAATTTTACAGTTACGTTTCGTCCCATCAGGACGAATGCCCGGTAGAAAAAAATGTTTTTTTCGTTCCGTAGGAACGTTTCATGTGCGGACATCATATTAACAAGCCTTTGTTCAATAAACCCGACAGCAGCGAACACGAATCCCGGTTTTTCATCGGGTGATTAAAGCGAATGGCGGGATTGCCGGCCGCCAAAACCAACTGACAATCGTTTCCAAAAAAGGCAAACCTTTTATTTACCCAAAAAAACATCGATGGCTTTAATGGCATTTGCGACTCTCTCTTCACCTAAACCTCCGATAACTTTATAATTGGCCCGGAGCGCCTGCAATTCTTTATGCCAAACCTCCATAAAATATTCGCGTTTCTCCGGAAAATCGCGCAACGGATCGTCCTGCCATGGCAAATCGATATCCATTAACAGATACAAATCGTACGGCTTTTTGGGCAGTGCCTCCAATACAACCTGCGGTGTCTCGCCAAGCACTTCATCACTCCATATCTTTACCGTAATAAAAGTGGTATCACAGATAATAAAATCACTCTCGGCGGTAACCAAAATTGCATCCTCTAACGCTACCTGCCCGTAATACATATTTATTTCATCTTGCAATGTATAATCGGTAATCAGATTTTCGCAGTAATAACGGGCATACTCTGGCACCCACGAAACTTTGTAGTATTTGGCCAGTAACTGAGATATGGTAGATTTCCCCGTACTTTCCGGCCCAACAATAGCTATCTTTTTTATATTTTTATTCACGATACGTTTTCTGGATACGGTCAAATGTAAAAGAAAAAGCCTTAAAAGAAAAAATCCGGTTGAGGAGGGCTCCTCTAACCGGATAATAAACCAAACAAACTATTTATGAAGAAATCCTCATGGCGGGTAACTAATCCGCGGAGGAAGCTTTAGATCATTGTCTAAAGTATATACAAAACGCGTATATGTTTTGCTTATTACAACATTGTTGCCAATAATCGGCTCATCACAACTTCGTGACTTAATTCTGACCAACAGCCCTTATATTGACAAAATTGCTTAACACGAATTAACGTTTGTGACAAATATACACATTTTGATTTTACATTTATGTATAATTTATAGTACAAACAGAAAAATAGTGTTCACTATTTAAAACTATTTGCCCTAACCGCTGTTATGTATTTAAGACATTTAGCAACTAAAACGTTATACCATGAAAAATTTGTGTGTTGTACTATCTCTACTGATCATATTTGCTTTAGGTTCTGTTGCCTTTAAAAATGTTAAAATGGGTGGTATCATTGGGAAAATCACACCAATTGATGCGGCTGCTTCCGTATCTCTTGTAGCAACAAAAGACACGCTAAGTACACAGATTAATCAAGGTGTTTTTACTTTTACCGACCTCAAAGAAGGGGTTTATACTGTAGTGATAAAAGCCAATGCACCATATAAAGATGCAGTGCTGGAAAAGGTTGCCGTAAAAGATAGCGCCACTACCGATTTAGGCGAAATTAAATTACAACAGTAAGCCATTCTGCAAAAGGAAAATCTAAAAAGAGCACTGAAATAGCGCTCTTTTTTATTTTAAAAAAAACGCCTCAAATCACATCTAAAGATGTATCTTTGCATCCCGACAGAACAGTTGGGATTTTCTTCTCGCAAGCATAAGACCTCTTGCTTCTTTCACCTTCGGGTTCAAATACTTTAGAATTTTAATTATTGTTTAAGCTTTATCATGCCTAAAGACACTTCCATTCGCTCAGTACTGATTATCGGATCTGGACCAATTATTATTGGCCAAGCCTGTGAGTTTGATTACTCAGGTTCTCAAGCGGCGCTTTCTTTAAAAGAAGAAGGAGTAACCGTTTCCATTATCAATTCCAATCCGGCCACGATTATGACGGATAAGGTTATTGGTGACCATGTTTATCTACGCCCGTTAACTGTTGATTCAATAGAGGTGATTTTACAGGATCATATCGAGTCTGCGGATCTACCTAGAATTGATGCTGTACTTCCTACAATGGGGGGACAAACAGCACTAAACCTTTGTAAAGAAGCTGAGGAACGTGGTGTTTGGGAAAAATATGGGGTTAAAGTTGTAGGGGTTGATGTTGATGCAATCGAGAAAACAGAAAACCGCGAAGCTTTCAGGCAGTTAATGGTTGATATCGGTGTGGGTGTTGCTCAATCTAAAATTGCTAACTCATTTCTGGAAGGTAAAGAAGCGGCTCAGGAAATCGGATTCCCTTTGGTAATTCGCCCATCATATACTCTGGGTGGTTATGGTGGTGGTTTTGTACACAAAAAAGAAGATTTCGATGCGGCGCTAAAACGCGGTCTGGAAGCTTCGCCAACACACGAAGTACTGGTAGAGAAAGCGGTTTTAGGCTGGAAAGAATACGAGTTAGAGTTATTAAGAGATAGCAACGATAACGTAATTATCATCTGTTCGATCGAAAATTTCGATCCGATGGGAATCCATACAGGAGATTCAATTACAGTTGCGCCGGCAATGACCCTGTCTGACCGTTGCTACCAGGATATGCGAAACCAGGCGATCAGAATGATGCGCGCCATTGGTAACTTCGCCGGCGGATGTAACGTTCAGTTTTCGGTTAACCCGGTAGACGATGAAATTATCGCCATCGAAATCAACCCGCGCGTATCACGTTCATCAGCACTGGCCAGTAAGGCAACCGGTTACCCGATTGCAAAAATTGCAGCCAAACTGGCTATAGGCTATAATCTCGATGAAATCGAAAATCAGATTACCAAAACGACTTCAGCATATTTCGAACCTACTTTAGATTATGTAATTGTTAAGGTTCCACGCTGGAATTTTGACAAATTTAAAGGCGCTAACAAAGAGCTTGGCCTGCAGATGAAATCGGTGGGTGAGGTAATGGCCATTGGCCGTACTTTTATTGAAGCATTACAAAAAGCTTGTCAGAGTTTAGAGATCAACCGTGCAGGTTTAGGGGCAGATGGCAGACAGGTACGCAATATAGAAGAGATTATGGACGGTTTGGAGCATGCTTCATGGAACCGTTTATTCTTGATAAAAGATGCCATGGCTATGGGCGTACCTTTGGAATCTATCCGTAAGGTAACCAAAATCGACAAATGGTTCTTAAACCAGATTCAGGAACTGGTATTGCTGGAAACGGAATTAAAAAGATACTCACTAAACAATATCCCTCAGGATTTCTTTGCAACACTTAAACAAAAAGGTTTCTCTGATGTTCAGATCTCCTGGTTGTTAGGCAACGTTACGGAAGATGAAGTTTATGAGCGCCGTAAAGCTTTAGGCATAAAAAGAGTATATAAAATGGTTGATACCTGCGCAGCAGAGTTCCCGGCCAGAACGCCTTACTATTACTCTACTTTTGAAGAAGAGAATGAATCGAAACCTTCTGACAGGAAAAAAGTGATTGTTTTGGGGTCGGGTCCTAACCGCATTGGTCAGGGTATCGAATTCGATTACTCATGCGTACACGGTTTACTGGCTGCAAAAGAATCAGGTTTCGAAGCCATTATGGTTAATTGTAACCCCGAAACGGTTTCAACTGACTTCAACATGGCTGATAAATTATACTTCGAGCCGGTTTTCTGGGAACATGTTCGCGAAATTATCGATTTGGAGAAACCTGAAGGTGTAATTGTTCAGCTAGGTGGTCAAACTGCTTTGAAAATGGCTGAAAAACTGACCCAAAACGGTATCAAAATTATCGGAACTTCTTTCGAAAATATGGATATTGCTGAAGACCGCGGCCGTTTCTCTGACTTGTTAAAAGAATTAGAGATTCCTTATCCAAAATATGGCGTTGCAGAAAATGCCGAAGAAGCCATCATTGTAGCAAACGAGGTCGGTTATCCGGTACTGGTTCGTCCGAGTTATGTGTTGGGCGGGCAAGGGATGAGCATCGTAATTAATGATGAGGACCTGGAAAAAGCAGTAGTAAAATTGTTAGGCGATTTGCCTGGCAACCGCGTATTGATCGATCACTTTTTAGATAGGGCAGAAGAGGCAGAATCTGATTCGATCTCTGACGGGGAGGATGTACATATTGTAGGTATGATGGAACACATTGAGCCTGCAGGTATCCACTCGGGAGATTCATTTGCAGTATTACCTACATTCAGCTTATCAGAAAAGGTAACTAAAGCCATGGAAGAATACTCCATCAAGATTGCAAAAGCATTAGATGTACGTGGTTTATTAAACATTCAGTTTGCCGTTAAGGATGAGAAAGTTTATGTAATCGAAGCAAACCCAAGGGCATCGCGTACGGTTCCTTTCATTGCAAAAGCTTACGATGTTCCATACATCAACATTGCGGCTAAAATAATGCTGGGCGCTGCCAAACTGAAAGATTTTACCATCGTACGTAAACTTAAGGGTTATGCCATTAAAGAGCCGGTTTTCTCTTACGAGAAATTCCCTGAAGTAACGAAAGAATTAGGTCCTGAAATGAAATCTACAGGCGAGGCGATCCGTTTTATCAAAGATTTGGAAGATCCTTACTTCCGCAAGCTTTACAAAGACAAATCGATGTATCTAAGCAAGTAATTTGCCCACAGAGATTATAAAAATAGCAATGGCCAGTGAAATCATCACTGGCCATTTTTTACGATCGCGTTTAAACCTATCAGGTTTTAAAAACCTGATAGGTTTATTTAATCGCTATTATTGCTTCAACTTCGGAATCCTTGTTGGTGTATCTGTACCATTTACGATACTGGTTGCACTCTTAGCAATTGCTTTGATGGTAGAAAGGATATTGTCCACATCTAAAGAACTATATTCATCTTTCACGCTGTGGTACAGTTTATCGATATCAATTTTATCCGTACTAATGGTGTGTGCGGGCACACCTAAGGCGGCTAAAGCTGCATTATCACTTCTATAGAATAAGTTTTGATCTGGATAGGGATCCGGGTGGAATGTAAATTCAGTTCCGGCTAAGTTTTTCTGCAAAATCTTTCCGAAATCAGATCTTTCATAACCCGTGATAAAGGCGGTATTTTTACCAAATTTCGAATCTTTGCCAATCATCTCAATATTAAACATGGCTACCACATCATCAGGATTCAGTTTTGCAGAGAAATATTTTGCACCATAACCACCTATTTCTTCAGCAGTAAAAGCTACAAAGATTAAGGTACGCTCATTTTTTTTCTGTGCTTTGTAATATTTGGCCAGGGCAATCATGGCTGTTGTACCCGAGGCATCATCATCTGCACCATTGGCTATACTATCGCCATCTACCGGTTTTAAGAAACCCAGGTGATCGTAATGACCGGAGAAAATAACCATTTCTTTCGCTTTTGATTTACCAGGAATTACTCCAGCCACATTAAACAAAGGCATTTTATCTACCTTACTTTTAAATGTTGCTGAAAAATCTGTTGCGGCATCTTTACCTAAAACAAATACCTGTACAGCGCTCGTGGTTGCGTTCACCTCTTTCTCATCAACAATTTCCGGTTTACCAAAATAACCTTTGTAACGGTTAAAAAGATCGGCAAATTTACGATCTACCAATACAACCTGATTTTTACCGGCCCCCATCATTGTTCTCAATTGCGCCACAAAAGGTTTTTCAGGATCTAATTTCACAACGGTAGTATTCGATTGATCAAGGGTAATACTTTCTGAAGTTACACCTGAAACCATTAAATTTTCCGGGGCAATTTCCTGTCCGTCTATTTTAACGCTTGTGGTTAATGGGCTAACCTGGTATTTATAAAACGTTTGCCGGAAAGTTTTTTCACCAGGTAGAGGCTGCAAACCAATTTTTTTAAACTCAGATTCGATAAAAGTCGCTGCCTTATCAATTCCGGGCGTAAAAGTTGCACGTCCCTGCATATCATCCGCGCTTAAAGTTTTGATCAGGTGATCAGTATATTCGCGGGTGATGATTTTATCGATGTTTTGCGCTTTAAGCTGCAAACTTGTCATCCCGACAAGGGTAAAAAAAAGTATTTTTTTCATATTATATCTATAGAAGTGTGAATTTAGGCTTTTTGGCTGATAGTTTATGGTTTAATGCTTTGATCGTTCATAGTTGATGGTCATAGCAGGCTTCCTCTCCAATACTCCACTATCCCTTTCACATTATACATTTTCCATTTATTCCTTGTCCCAATCGTATTTTTCGAGATCGCGATAGGCTTTGCCCTTAATAATTTCTTTTTTCTTTGACGACTCGGAATCAACTCTGGTTTCGTGAACATTATCGGCCACCTCGAAATGGAAATCCTTATCTTTTTTAGAATGGTAGATTGATACCTCATCACCATCAGCAATCGCATAATCATAAGGGCCCCGGGAACTCATCAGTTTTACAAAAACGGGTAAACATTCAAAGAATATAAATAGCAGCCCGATAAAAGTTACCGCAATTGCCGTATTGTTATCCCGCGTGCCATCTACATTGAATTTAAGCTGCCCTAATGCCCAGTTGCGATCGGCAAAACCAGCAATATCTGATAAACTATCCAACTGTTTTTTGGTGTACAGCTTTTCAGTAAACAGGCCATCAAATTCCTTGCGTTTATCCACAAAACTTTCCGATTTATTGATGGAAGCTTTCAGCGAATCCAATTCGGCCGTGCGCTGTGCAATTTCGGCTTCCTTGCGTTTGGCATATGGCCCATAACCCATTACACCAGATGTTTCGGTGGTTTTGTTTCCGAAGATCTCAAAATTGAGCTTTTGCCGATCCGCTTTAATGCCTTTCTCCAGAGAATCGCGCGTGGCTTTTTGTTGATTTAACCTGCCAAATTCTACCTGATATTTTTTTTCAAAAGCTTTGTTCAGGGTATCGATTTTAGCACGCTGGCCATTGAGGTAACTCACCTTCAGGCGTTCTTTAATTTCTTTATCGAAAATCTTTAGTTCTATCGGCCTTGAAATGACCATACCGATCATAACAGCCAATAGGATACGCGGTGTAGCCTGCAATAATTGTTTACTGGTACCGGCACTTTTATTTATGCTGGATACAATGTACCGGTCCATATTAAATATGGCTGCTCCCCATAAAAGGCCGAAAACAATGGCAAAAACCACTGCCAGATCGTTGCCTTTAAAAACAAAATACATGGCGTAGCCTCCGGAAAGCGCAGCAAATAAGCCGGTAAAAAAAATGGTGGCACCAATGCCTGTATATTTATTTTGTTCTGAAGGATATTTTTCCAGTGTCGGGATGTGAGCGCCAGAGCAAAACCAAAAGAAACGGTTCAGTTTGTCCATTTGTAACTATTTATAGTTAAACGCCTAAGGACAATAGTTGTTACAGTTTCAGACAAAATTTTATGGCATTTTTTTAATGTGGGAGCGTAAATTTGATTTTCCTATATTTGCATAAATACATTTAACAAAATGAAAGAAATATCGGTACAAGAACTAAAAGAGAAAATCGATAACAAAGAAGATTTTCAATTAATCGATGTTCGTGAAACATTCGAATATGAGGTTTCCAATCTGGAAGGTGAGAATATCCCTTTAGGCGGAATTTTAATTGAAGCTGACAAGGTTGCGAAAGATAAACCGGTAATTATCCAGTGCCGCAGTGGAAAAAGAAGTGCCGCAGCGGTAATGCAGTTGGAGCAACAATATGGATTTGACAATCTTTATAACTTAAAAGGCGGTATTTTAGCCTGGCAAGAAGCTTTTGACCCGAATATGCCGGTTTATTAGAATAAACAGTATTCAATAACCAATTATCCAGAAAACAATGACCAATAACCAAACTCCAATGATCAATCGGAGAAGGGTTTTATAGCACAAACAAAGATCAATTTTCAAACTTTAACCTTACAGGAACAAACCTTTTGAATATTTCAGCTCAGGATGGTGTTTGAAAATTGATTATTGCTAATTGGTACTTTGCACATAAGTTCTCGTAAAACTAAAATCCTCTATCTGTGGGAAAAAAATTTGCTTTAAATATTTTCTATAACCTGGCCATTATCCTTTCTATTTTCGGGCTGGTTTGGTGTTACAATAATCACAAATATCTTCCAGCCGGTTTTTTGGTAGGTGTAACGGCCTGTTTGTTCTACTTTAAGTATCAGCTTACGAAAGACATCAGAAAAAGCTTTAAGGAAAAAGATCAGAAGTAATATCCGCTAAGCCTAAACCTGGCTGGTCATTTAAAATATACTTCCCGTTTTCAAAGGCCGGATCTTTAAACGGGTTATTTTTGGTGAGCCATGGCCCGTCTAAATCGGCCCAATTACATAGCGGAGCCAAAGCTGCGGCGGCCAAGGTAGCGCAACTGGTTTCGCTCATACAACCAATCAGCACTTTCATCCCAAAAGAACGGGCCTTCAAAATCATCTGATGGCCTTCATACATTCCGCAGCTTTTCATCAGTTTTACGTTGATCCCATGATAGGCTCCCTTCAATTGATCCATATCGGCTAAACGCTGTACGGCTTCATCAGCAAGTAACGGAATTGGGCTGCGCTCGGTTAACCAGGCGTTACCATCCAGGTTGTTCTTATCCATAGGCTGCTCAATTAATACCACGCCCTGGTTATGCAACCAGTAAATTAAATCAATAGCCTTAATTTTATCTGCCCAACCCTGGTTCGCATCTACATATAAGGGCACATTGGTCATGCTGCGGATGGTTTCGATAATTTCCCGATCGTTATCCCGCCCCAGTTTAACCTTAATCACTTTAAAAGCTTCAGCATCTTTCAGTTTTTCGCGGATAACTTCAGGGGTATCAATACCAATGGTATAGGAAGTTACCGGCATTTTAGCCGGGTCGGCACCATAAACTTCATAACAGGGTTTATTTAACAGTTTACCTTGAATATCGTTAAGCGCAATATCGATAGCCGCTTTAATAGCTGGCTGGCCCTGGGCAAGACTATCTAAATAAGCGATTATTGCTGCAAAATCGAATGGATATTGGATCTTACCCCAATCTACAAGTTGCAGAAAAGCGGTTGCACTTTCATAACTCTCACCCATGTAAGGCACCATAGATGCCTCACCATAACCGTTTACACCTTCATATTCTATTTTTAATAACATCAGCGGTGTGCTGGTACGGGTAAATTTCGAAATTGAAAAAGGATGTTTTAGTGCTAATTCAAATGGCCTGCAACTAATTTTCATGATCAATCGTCTTATAAATATATAAAGTAAATTATCTTGTTACCAATTATCTTTGTTTATTAACATAACGCCATCGCCATGAAAAACAGTTCAAGATTACGGTATTTTATTTATTTATCCTTAATAATTATTGGAGGATGTACCACAGGAAAAAACGCCTTACAAAAAGGTGACTATGATGCTTCTGTTGAAAAATCGGTGAGCAGGTTGCAAAATTCGCCTAAAAACAGTGAAGCCATTGAAGTGTTAAAAAATGCCTACAGTCTGGCTTTGCAGAATCATCTGCGAAAAATAGAAGAAGCCAAAATGTCGAACGATTTATTCAGGTGGGAATCGGTGATGTACGATTACCAAAAAATAAACCAGTTGGCAGACGATATCAATAGCTGTCCGGCCTGTTTAGCGATTGTTCCCAATCCTTCAAAATACATTACCGAACTGGCTGATGCTAAATACAATGCTGCCGGTGCAAGATATCATGCTGGTTTGGACTACTTAAGGGGAAACAGCCGCCAGGCCGCCAAAAAAGCATATTATGAGTTTGAAAAAACCCTGAATCTTCAGCCTAATTATAAAGATGCCAAAGCAAAAATGGAAGATGCATATTGGGCAGCAGTAACCAGGGTTGTAGTGCAGCCAATACTGGTAAACAGCAGTTTGTATAAATTAAGCGCTGATCATTTCCAACAACAGATTGACCAGTATATTGCAAAATATTCCAGAAATAAGTTTGTGATTTTTTATGGTGAAGCGCAGGCTACCGGGCAAAAAATTGTTCCCGACCAGGTACTGAGTTTAAACTTCGACGATTTTGTAGTGGGCCAAACCTATGTGAAAGAACGTGTTGAAAAGTTAGAACGCGATAGTGTAGTGATTGGCGAAACACGCAATAAAAAACCAATTTACGGCACAGTGAAAGCAACATTGAGCATTTTTGAAAAGAATATTTCATCGTCAGGATTGTTGGACATGAGCATCACGGATTGGAAAACAAAAAAATTGGTTCACCAACAGAAATTTCCCGGAACTTATGTTTGGAGAGACAGCTGGGCCAGTTATAAGGGCGATGACAGGGCCCTGACTAAACAACAACTGGCCATTACCAAACGCAGGGAGCAATTACCGCCTCCGCCCAATGCTTTGTTTTTAGAATTTACTAAACCTATTTATAACCAGCTTGTTGATGATATCAGTTATTATTACAATAATTACTAGATTTCTCTATATTAAACGATGTAACAGCGCAATTTATTAATTAGGTATACGATGGTGTAATTCCACATCAGATGCCGTGTTCGTAAAGGCACTATTGATAGAAACCAATTTATCAGATCGGTTGGTTTCTTAATTACTGACATAAAAGGCTTATTTTAGAAAATGAGGGAACTGTGATTCTTGGTGGCATGCAGTCCCGCCATTTGCTATAGCTCCGATTAATTCCGATTTAAAATCGGATCGGAGGCTGCCGCTACTGTCGGGTTTAGGCACAAAGGTTATGCGCCTTACAACTCCGCCATGAAATACTGCCGAAGCCAATAGCCCTCTTGCCCGTTGCAGGCGGGGCTGAAGCATTACCCTGCAGCAACGAGGTACGAGGTGGCGAAGCGTAAAAGGAAAAGACAGGAACACCTTTCCCTATTTAACAAAGGCCTTGCGCTCCAAATAAAAACTGATCATTGAGATAAACGATACCAGTACAGGCTGAGGTGGTTGTAATCGCTGCGTTAAAATAAAACATCATTGCTCAGCCATAAAAATATAATGGCTAATATTGCAATAATGAATACCGGCTTATATAATCCTTTCCAGAATTTCGATTTTTTATATAAAACCTGCTTTTTAAGCGGAAAAACATTTAATTCTCCTGTTATTCAGGTGCCTTTGCTTCCAAAATGGTTATTGGAACAGGCAGGTTTAAGCGGCGAAGAGCAAATCCAGTTTTTGGATGAAAGTATCCGTTCGTACAATACACTCGTTATTCCGGTGAATACCGAGATTAACGAACAGTTTTTAAATCCGCTGGAAGATAAAATAGAAGCGGCATTCGGACAAGGTTATGATGCGGTGTCTGCATTGCCGGAACTGGACCTTTTTAACTGGATCGGCAAATTTTTGTATGGCTTTGTCTACATCGAAATGCATTCGGCTTTACGTAAAGAAATGACTGCCGATGGGTTAAACATGTCGCAATCGCTGATGATGAAATTTGCCAACCTGAATTTCATGATGCAAAACCTGTACACCAGCCTGGAGTTTGAAGACTTTACACCGTGGTCTATTACGGTGGTAAAACTGGAAAACGCAGAAACACCATTCAGTTTCCGTGATGAAATTAATACGTTGACTTTCTCGTTAAAAATGAAAGATTTTGGGATCATCGCCTGTTTACAGGATAATGGCACCAATAAACGCTACCACCAGGATATCATCAAGGAGATAAATGGAAAGGCCTTAACGGCTGAGCAGTTTGAAGAACTGAGCGCCCGCTTTTATTATTCGGCTTATCTCTTTAACCGTTTACCCGAATATACCTTTATGCCTGTTGAGGGTACTACCTATATTGAGGCAATGCCGCTGCGTGGCAACATGACCAAACCACTTTTTGATGTCTGGCAGCATAAGATATATGCCCAGGTGCTGGAAAATTTCTGGAAACCTTGGGGTTATGTGGTGTTCGAGATTATTAAAAACCCTGATGAACCAATGAGTTTCTTTGAGAAACCTTATCTGCCTACAGCAGGGTAATCTCTTTGTTATTCGTTGTACTTGGCTTGATTTGTGCCTTAAAGCGAAAAACATATAACTTCTTGCATCAGGATTCCGCTTTCAGGGGAATGACGACTCTTTCTAATGAGGAACTACCTGCTGCCTGTTAACATGGTGATAAAGTTCTGTAAAATACCTGGCACGAAAATGATCGTAAAAATCAATCCGGTTAAGGCACCAAAAAAGTGTGCATCATGATTGATATGATCCCTTGAATTGCGGGAAGCGTAAGCACAATAAATGAGGTAGATAATACCAAATATCCATGCCGGAATTCCAATAGGAATAAACATGATATAAATTTTGGAAACCGGATTAAACAAGATAAAACTGAATAACACTGCGCTGATTGCTCCTGAAGCGCCCAGGCTATTATAGTGAAAGTTATCTTTATGTTTAATCACCGTAGGTAGATCGCTCAACACCAGCCCCAAAAAGTAAAGTAATCCAAAGCGCCAGCTTCCCATCATACTTTCAAGTGCAAAGGCAAAAGCATAAAAGGTAAACATGTTAAAAAACAGGTGCATCCAATCGGCGTGCACAAGTCCGCTGGTAATTAGAGTATATACATTCTGTCCTTTAGAAACACTAAAAGGATGCAGCATAAATTTTCCATAAATTGAATGATCGTAGAAAGCATATAGGCTGGTAATAATGGTAAAAACAAAAATTACGGAAGCAACGGGGGCAATATTGAAGTATTCCATCTGGGCTTATTTTAAATCCAGTTTTACATCTGTAACCAAACGTGCAACCGGATATCTGTTGTGTGTTTTTTCGTAATAATCAGAATTTTTATACACAAAATCAAGTTGTGCGGCTCCATTCTTTTCAAATTCCGGGTCGGCCAGCTTTTTGGCTTCTAATTTACTTTTTAAATCAGAATTATTTTTTAACAATTCTGCAGCAGTATCTTCAAAAACATAGGCCGAGTAGTGTTCTTTCATATCCAGAATAGAATCGAAAAAATTCCAGTTGAAATAAGAATCTGTAGCCTGAGGCTCCAAGGTTTCTACAATATAGCGGTTAGTCGGTTGGTTTACATAAACCACATAATCGCCGGCGTAATATTGTAGTTGCTGTGGAACAGCACGTAGTTCTACGCCAGAATGCAGGTAATGTCCTTCATATGGCCTGGTTCCTGTTTTAAAATCGCCGATATAATAGCTTTCTACTGCAATTTTCTGATCGGTTTTTAATTCCCTCAGTTTAACATGATTGAGCTTGAGCAACGTAACTGCCCGGTCCCAGGCTTTCGGAATTAGGTAGGCAACAGGCTTTTGAACAGTTAAAGCAGGCTCAAACTTGTCCCATTCTTTGATGCTTTTGATGTAGGGTTTGCTACGATCATAGTATAACCGATCGGCACCGCTCACCTCGCTGGGCTTTTGCCCCGCTTCAAATCCCTTAAAATCTATATTATTAACCTGGTCTTTATTCAGTTTCCATGTTAACGGAAATTCCTTTTGCAGCGCAACAGATTGATCGGCCTTTCGTTTATTCGCCCCAATAATTTTGGCATCCCGTTCTACCACCTCCATATAGGTTTGTAAAAGCTTATAAGTGGCATCCACACGTAAATCATAAGATTTTAACATATGTGTTTCAGGCATAAAGCCGATGGTATTGTGCAGCGTGGTATAACCGGTTGAGTAACGTGGCGATTCAAT
This sequence comes from uncultured Pedobacter sp., assembly GCF_913776295.1. Taxonomy (GTDB): domain Bacteria; phylum Bacteroidota; class Bacteroidia; order Sphingobacteriales; family Sphingobacteriaceae; genus Pedobacter. The sequence goes on along the minus strand of NZ_CAJYOJ010000015.1, from coordinate 37,607 downwards.
AAAACCTGTTATCCCGGTTTCCGGGGTTTCGCCTATTGAGTTGACATAAGGGATCATCGGATAACCCAGTTTTTCCATACGGCGATATAAATCAGGCACCAATGTTTTGGTTAAATAATCAGAAAGGATTGGGTTTAGCTTATCTTTTTGCGTGGGGATAAGTGTCATCACGTATTGATAATCGGCACCGTTGCTGGTATGGGTGTCTACAAATATTTCGGGCTGCCAGGTATTAAAAATGAGTTGAAATGCTGCTGAATTTTTCGAATCTGTTTTAATGAAATCGCGGTTCAGATCGAGATTCTTGCTATTTCCCCTAAAACCATAAGCAAGGGGCCCGTTTTGGTTAGCCCTTGAGGTTCCGCTACGGTTAAAACTGCCGTCTATATTGTAAATCGGGATGATGCATATCACTACATCTTTAGGCAAATTATCCGCTTTAAGCAGATCGCGGGCCAGCATCATTGATGCATCAATACCCTCTGGCTCGCCTGGGTGAATGCCATTATTGATCAATAAAATCCTTTTATTTTGCTTTCTGAGCTGAACCGGGTCAAAAACCCCATCACGTGATAAAACCAATAAATGTAATGGCTTTCCAAAATCGGTATGCCCATAGGTTAACAGTTTAGCCGCTGGATAGCTTTTATCCAGTTTCTCGTAATAAGATATGGCTTCAGTGTAGGTTGTGGTTGCTGTTTTTCCACTTAATTCGAAAGGTGTTTTTTGCGCAATGGCTTTTAGCCGCATGGATAGCAAACACAATAAAAAGAGTTTTCTCATACCTTAAGAATGTATCAACTGTTTATTAAAGTGTTCTGCGATAGAACTTAATGTTACCGAACATATACCTGAACCCTATGGTAAAGGTACTGTAAACATCGGGAGAGTTGTTTCTAAATTTTGATCTGGAATCATTATAGCCATCAAGTCCTTCCCCAAAAGTAAAGTTTGTCTGCGCATTGATATTGATGACATATCGCATATAGCCGTAACCATCATTGATGTAATAATTAAAACCGAAATTTAAAGGAATCATCAGTTCCAAACTCTTATCCTCGCCTGGAAACGGACCATAGCCCGGATTGGATGCGGCCCAGCTTGGTTTATACCTTACGATATCGGTGATGTTATTATCAATTATACCTACACCCAAACCGGCATACAAACCTCTTATATTGTATAAAAATTCACTTTTATCATAGTCAACCACCTCGCCAAGCATCAGCTTTACATTGGCACTGAGCGCTTTGTATTGATTTACAAACTGACGGTTGTGTGGGTCGGTTACTATGTCACCGCCCTGAACCATGCCATACTGGCCCTCTAAACCTACGGTTACAAATGGAGTGATATGAAAATCGAATACGCCATATATGGTATGCCCCAAACCTCCTTTTACATCGGCATAAGACTTGTTTATTCCTCCGCCCAAACCGAACGACATTTTAAAATAGTTGGATTGGGCAAATGAAAAACTTCCTATAAAAACAAGTAAAAGCGTTATATAAATGGCTTTCAGTAAATTAAAAATCATATCGTTTTTTTACAAAAATAATATGTTTATCGAATATCTTTAACTTTTACCTTTGATTTATGAGTACATACGTCAACTTAAACCAATCGCTCGAGCAGCGGTTTATCAAATATGCAAAAATTGATACCCAATCCGATCCAAATTCTCCCACCTGCCCTTCAACCCTGAAACAAAAGAACCTGGGTAAAGTATTGGTTCAGGAATTACTGGAAATTGGCGTTTACGATGCCGAAATCGATGATAATGGTTACGTGTATGGTACAATTCCATCAAATACACATAAATCGTTACCGGTGATTTTCTTTTGTTCGCACATGGATACATCACCTGATTGCAGTGGTGAAAATGTCAAACCGATCATTCATAATCATTATCAAGGGCAAGATTTGATTCTGCCTGATGATCACCAGATTGTAATCAAACTTTCTGAACACAAAGACCTGGAACAGCAGATTGGCAATGATATTATCACCGCAAGCGGTACAACTTTATTAGGGGCAGATAATAAAGCGGGATTAGCCGAAATTATGGAAGCAGCAGCTTTTTTAATGAAAAATCCTGAAGTTAAACACGGGACTATAAAGCTTCTTTTTACCCCTGATGAAGAAATAGGCAGAGGTGTAGACAAAGTAGATTTAAAGAAATTAGGAGCCGATTTTGGTTATACGATTGATGGGGAAACACTCGGATCTATTGAAGACGAAACTTTTTCTGCGGACGGGGCAACCCTCAAAATTTATGGGGTGAGTACACACCCGGGCTTCGCAAAAGGAAAAATGGAAAGTGCCATTAAGATCCTTGCCCAAATTTTAGATTCGCTGCCAAAAGATACCCTTACTCCAGAGACTACCCATCAAAAGGAAGGTTTTATCCACCCGGTAAGTATAACCGGACAGGTAGAAGAGGCAGAAGCACTGTTTATCATCAGGGATTTTACCGATGAACAATTAGCCGAGCACAGCCAGTTTCTGGAAGAGACTGTCAGGAATGTAATGGCTAACTATCCGAAATCAACCTATCAGCTTACTGTTAAAGCACAATACCGCAACATGAAACAGGTATTGGATCAGCACCCTAAAATTGTACAATATGGTGTTGAGGCCATTGAAAGGGCTGGCGTAGTACCCAAACAACAAAGCATCCGTGGTGGTACCGATGGCTCGCGACTTTCTTATATGGGTTTACCTTGCCCCAATATTTTCGCCGGAGAACATGCTTTTCATAGCAAGCAGGAATGGGTAAGCGTACAGGATATGGAAAAGGCTGTACAAACCATTATTAATATTGCCTGCATTTGGGAGGAGAAGGGTTAGTTTGAAGCCGGGTGTTTGGAGTCATAATAACACCAAATATCCATCGCTAAACGCCAAATCCGGTGGGATTCATTTTTTAACAAAAGATAGCTTCAAAGCACAAATTTTGCTAATTTTAACCTGTAATGATAACTCTCGAAAACGACTATATAAAGGTTAGCCTGGCGGCTAAAGGCGCAGAAATTCAAGGTTTATTTAGTAAAGAAACCAAACTTGAATATTTATGGAATGCCAACCCCAAGTATTGGGCAAAACATAGCCCTGTGTTGTTTCCTATTGTTGGCTCATTAAAAAACAACAGCTTTATTTACCAGGGCGAGCACTATGAATTGCCCCGTCATGGTTTTGCCCGGGATCATGTTTTTAATTTTGAAAAAATAAGTGAAGGAGAGGGTGTTTTTACGTTAACCCAAAATGCAGATACCTTAAAAGGATATCCGTTCTATTTCGAGCTGAAACTAAGGTATCAGTTAACAGACAGCAAGCTGAAGTTAACCTACGAGGTAAAAAATACCGGTACCAGTGAACTTTTATTCTCGATTGGCGCACACCCGGCATTTGCGGTTCCCAATACGCCCGATACCGTTTACGAAGATTATTACCTGACCTTTAATGCCGATCAAAAATTAACTTTCTGGAAACTGGCAGACGGCCTGGTGGCCAACGAAACTGAAAATATTGAACTTAACGCACATAAGCTAAAGCTTACACACGAGCTGTTTTATAACGATGCGCTGGTTTTTAAGAACCTGCAGAGTAATTGTATTAGTTTACTGAACAGCAAAAACGATCACGGCCTACACTTCCATTTTGAAAAGTTTCCTTATTTCGGGATATGGGCTGCGCCAGATGCGCCTTTTGTATGTTTAGAACCTTGGTGCGGAGTGGCCGATGGAATTAATCATAACCAGGAGCTGTCAGCTAAAGAGGGCATCATAAAACTTGATGCAGGTGGAACCTGGTCGCGGTTTTGGGAAGTAGAATGTTTTTAAATTGGATTGCTTAATCGGGATGCATCAGAACCGTGAGTTTGATCTGAAATCAGCAGTTAGATCATGATCTCCGATAGGCTACCACTTTGTGTCGTCCAAACTTTCTTTTGCAACCTTTGCGCCGGAAAATGGAGCCACCAAAAACAACTAAAAATTTTAAAGCGATAACCTGCTTAAAGTTTCCCTTGTTACCCCAAGATAAGAAGCAATAAGGGTTTTCGGAATTCTTTTCTGTAAAGATGGGTATTGGTTACGCCACTGCTTATAACGCTCGGCGGCATTGTTGCTTAATAAAGCCAATACCCTTTTTTGTAAGGCCATATTGCCGGTTGTATATTTTTTCCTGAAAAAATACTCCATTTTGCGGGAAGAGGCGCAGAGCTTTTCTTTATTTTCAAAAGAGATGGAAAGTGTATCTGTGTCTTCAATGCAATCGACATTTAAGGTTGCCGGCATCCCCGTATTAAAAGCATTTGGATCAGAAAACCACCACTCTTCCATAGCCAACTGTAAAATATATTCTTTTCCTTCATGGTCGGTGTATGAAGATTTAACAATGCCCTTTACCACAAAATGTTCCTGACTGGCCGTATCACCTGACTGGATAATATACTGGTGTTTTTTGTATTTCCGCCTCGTAAAAAAAGATGCAGCATAATCAAATTCTTCATCTGTTAAACAAACGATCTGATGGATATGCGCTCTTAAAAAATCTAGTTCCATGTGTCTGATGCAAACAAATGTACTGTTTATTCAAGATTTTTAAACCTGATATTCTTGTTTTGACCCAATATTTGCGTGATCATCATCACACTAAAATAGTGATGTATGTCCTTTCCTAAATTTCTTTCCTGTTTTATGTTTGCAGCAACACACATACGAACACACAGATGAAACTTAAATTTCCAGCATTAATTGCCGCATTATCTTATTTATTTATTCCAAACGCGCATGCCCAAAGTTTAGCCAAAATGAACTGGTTTAACGAACCTGAAAAATGGGAGATCAGGGATAAAAACACCTTTAGCATGTTTGTTCCGGCCAAAACCGATTACTGGCGGATATCACACTATGGTTTTACCGTTGATGATGCCCCTTTTTATTACGCTACTTATGGCGGTGAATTTGAGGTAAAAGTAAAAATCACGGGAAATTATGTAACCACTTTTGATCAGATGGGACTAATGCTCCGCATTAATGAAGAAGAATGGATAAAGGCCGGGGTTGAGTTTGTAAATGGAAAACAGCACGTAAGTGCTGTGGTAACACATAAAACCAGCGACTGGAGTGTAGTAGAACTGGAAAAAGCCCCTGCATCAATCTGGATGAAAGCCGTTCGAAAACTGGACGCAGTCGAGATTTTCTATTCATTTGATGATCAAAAATATACCATGTTACGCACCTGTTATTTTAAAGACAATGCACCTGTAATGGTGGGCCTGGTGGCGGCGTGCCCGGATGGCAAGGGTTTTAACGCTACTTTCGAAAATTTTAAGGTGACCACCACACCTGATCAGCGCCGGCTGGATTGGGCAAAAAAACAACAGCATTGATATTTTTTATCAAGTGGTTGTCATTTCGACCGTAGCGCCGCCCGTACAGGCGGGGAGAATTTTTTAACTTGATTATAAGTCTCTCCATTTCGCTTTGCTCCAGTCGGGATGACGATTTTTCTATAAACTTAAATTAATCATCTATTATTCTCAGATCTTGACCAACTGATCAACCAATTCCTGAAAAGCTGGCCGCTCCAAAGGCACCGGATTTAAACAGGTATTCCTAATTTCGCTGATAGCCGTATAAACCTCCTCACTTACTGTTTCGTTTTTTAAAGAAAGTAAATCATCCAGCAGGTATCCATAAGCACTTACTTCTATCCGCTCAAGCACAGCGGCAGCCTCAGCTGTTTTATCGTAAAAGCTGGCAGCACCAAAATCGCCAAACAAGGTGTGGCCCTCGTCATCAATCAAAGTATTGTGCGCATATAAATCGCCATGCATTATGCCTGCTTCATGCAATTGGGCAGCTAATGAGGCAATCGTTTTGGCAATGCCGGTAATCTGTTTTTCGGAAAGTTTTCGTTCAGGAGGAAAAACATCCCTGGTACAGCTTTCTAAACTCGGCGGAAGGCCCAGATTATAAAAATGATGCGGAATCAGGTCCATCACCAATCCTTTTTTATCTTCCGGATGAAGGGCAATCTGCCCGATTAAATTAACCAGGCCGGGATGGTATCCTGCGGCAATATAAGCGCTCATTTCATCTTCCGGCAAACCGTCGCTCGTTACCTTGCCCTTAAATATTTTAACGGCCACTTCACGGGTTTCATCACCAATGGTTCTGTTTGCCTTCGAAATGATGCCCGAAGCACCCTCGCCCAATAAATGGCTGACTTCTAAATCATGCCAATTGATCAGTGAAAGTGTTTCAACAGCAGGTGTTTTGCTAAAATTATTGCCCGAAAAGGCAATCCACGATAATTTTGGCAATTGTGTAATCCACCATGGTAATTCCTGAAGTTTATTGGCTGCGATCCGCAATAAAGCCAGATTCCTGCAATTGCTTAATTCTTTGGGCAGCGCCGATAAACGGTTACCCGATAACATCAGCTTTTGCATCCTGCCGCACAGACCTATTTCTTTGGGTAATTCGGCAATATTGTTGTTTGTTAAAATCAGCCAGCGGAGATTAGGATTCAGGGATTTAGCTGGCACCGATATGATCTGGTTAGATTTAAAACCCACAATATCAAGCAAAGGGCAATCGGCCAATTGCTCGGGCATAACCGTAAAAAGGTTTTCGGAACAGAAAAAAATCTTCAGCTTTTTTAACCGGCCGAAATCTGCCGGCAATGCATTTAATTTGTTAAAAGATAAATCCAGCACTTCCAAAGTATCAGCAAGTTCAAATATTTCCTTTGGGAACTCGGTCAGGTTTTCAGAAAGTTTTAAGGATACAGCGCCTTTTAGTTCGCCATTTCGAAGCGCTAACAAGCTTTGCATAGATATTGGTTTTATAATTTGGACCGAAGATAAAGGATTTGGTTTGAAGTTTTCTGGCAGAAGTGGGAGGGAAGGGCTGAAAGGCTGAAATTACTTGTTTTATTCTTAAAAATTGTCAATCCTGAGTACAATCAGGGATCTTGATTGAATAGGTTTGTAATTTCTTGCTCATTAATGATGGATTGCCTCGCATAGCCTACTCCTGGCTCCCCACTATGTTCAGCAAGAAAAAATACGATATAGTCATTAATTATTATATCCAACTTAGTTATAAACAAAATCTATACATCAATTTTTATTGGCATTAAAAATTTAATCGCCTATATTTACAAAAAAACTTTAGGGGTGCCTACGTGCTGAGAAATACCCTTTGAACCTGATGCAGTTAGTACTGCCGAAGGGAAAAGTGAAAGCAATCTTATCATTGCTGTCTTTTCGATCTCCATTTTGGGGCAATCTCTATAGTTTTTCCAATTTTTTTTAATATGGAAGTAACTATAAATAATCAACACTACCAACTTCACGAATCCTGTTCCATCGAACAGATGCTGGCTGCCATCATTTCAACCGAAACGAATGGCCTGGCCATCGCGGTTAACCAAACCATCATTTCCAAATCGGTTTGGAATACCTATGTGCTAAATCCCGGCGATCAGATTATACTCATTAAAGCCACTCAGGGCGGATAAAATCATCTCACATGAAAACAGAAAAAATTCCAGATCAGGAAATCATCAGCCGCAATCCGTTTCCGGCTTCACGAAAAATATTTGTGCCAGGTAAAATCCACAATATCCAGGTGGCCATGCGTGAAATCAGCCTGACGGACACTAAAATCCATAACAGCTTTGGTTTAACCGAGCCAAATCCACCGGTAACGGTTTATGATACCAGTGGCCCCTATACCGACCCGAATGCGGTTATTGACGTAAGGAAAGGCCTTCCGCGTTTAAGAGAGCAGTGGATTAAAGACAGACTTGATGTTGAAGAGCTTTCACAATTATCGTCGGTTTACGGGCAGCAACGGCTAGCCGATGAAAAACTGGATGCCTTACGCTTCAATTTTATCAAAAAACCTTACAGGGCAAAAGCAGGTGCCAATGTATCACAAATGCATTATGCCAAAAAAGGCATCATTACCGCCGAAATGGAATACATTGCTATCAGGGAAAATCAGCAGATCGAATTGCTGAATGCGCAATTGGGCGGGCAGCATGAGGTTATGAACCATCAGCATCAGGGCAATAGTTTTGGAGCCAATACCCCTAGAGGATTCATTACACCAGAATTTGTGCGGGATGAAGTGGCTGCCGGACGGGCAGTAATTCCATGCAATATCAACCACCCTGAACTCGAACCGATGATTATCGGACGTAACTTTCTGGTAAAGATCAATGCCAATATTGGTAATTCTGCGGTTACCTCTACCATTGAAGAAGAAGTAGAAAAAGCCGTATGGGCCTGCCGTTGGGGTGCAGATACGATTATGGACCTTTCTACAGGAAAAAACATCCACGAAACCCGCGAATGGATTATCCGTAACTCGCCGGTTCCCATCGGTACCGTTCCCATTTATCAGGCCCTCGAAAAAGTAAATGGAAAAGCGGAAGACCTCACCTGGGAAATTTTCCGCGACACCTTGATTGAGCAAGCCGAACAAGGCGTTGATTATTTTACCATCCATGCAGGCGTACTGCTCCGATACGTGCCTTTAACAGCCAAACGAATCACCGGAATTGTTTCACGGGGAGGATCCATTATGGCCAAATGGTGCCTGGCCCACCACAAAGAAAATTTCCTTTATACCCATTTTGAGGAGATCTGTGAAATCATGAAAGCTTATGACGTGGCTTTTTCATTAGGCGATGGTTTAAGGCCGGGCTGTATTGCAGATGCAAACGATGCCGCACAGTTTTCGGAACTCGAAACACTTGGTGAACTGACCAAAATTGCCTGGAAACACGATGTCCAGACCATTATCGAAGGACCTGGCCATGTACCCATGCACCTGATTAAAGCCAATATGGAAAAACAGCTCGAACATTGTGCTGAGGCGCCATTTTATACTTTGGGTCCGCTAACTACCGATATTGCTCCGGGTTACGACCACATTACATCGGCTATTGGCGCAGCCATGATTGGCTGGTATGGAACAGCAATGTTGTGTTATGTTACGCCTAAAGAACATTTAGGCCTGCCAAACAAAAAAGATGTTAAAGATGGTGTGATTACCTATAAAATTGCCGCACATGCGGCCGATCTGGCCAAAGGACACCCCGGCGCACAATACCGCGACAATGCTTTAAGCAAGGCAAGGTTCGAATTTAGGTGGGAAGACCAGTTTAATCTCTCGCTCGATCCGGATACGGCAAAAGAATTCCATGATGAAACCTTGCCGGCAGAAGGCGCAAAGATTGCGCATTTCTGCTCCATGTGCGGACCAAATTTCTGTTCGATGAAAATTACGCAGGATGTACGTGAATATGCCGCACAACAAGGGGTAGAAGCAAACGAAGCTTTGACCAAAGGGATGCAGGAAAAATCGAAAGAGTTTACCGAAAAAGGAAGTGAAATTTATTCTTAGCCTGTCATGGAACTGATCGTAATCTCCAGGCCCGACTTTTTTAAAGCAGAATGCCACTTCGTTAACCAGCTTTTCGAAGCCGGTTTAAGCATTTTCCATTTGCGTAAACCAGCCGCAGATGAAACTGCACATCGTAAATTTATGGATGGTATTTCAACCGGATATCATCCACGGATTGCTTTGCATCATTTCCATTCGCTTGCTAATAATTACCATATCCATCGCATCCACCATACCGAAAGTTTCAGGAAGGAAAGGAATAATGTAGAATTGCCCGAAAGCCAAATTTTAAGCACTTCTATCCATCACCTGGATGATAGCACTCAGATCGGGCAATACCATTACAGTTTTTTTGGTCCGGTGTTCAATAGCCTTTCCAAGTCTGGTTACCGGGGTATAATTCCGCCAGATTTCCGTTTGGGAAAACAGTCTGCCAAACCTAAAATCATCGCCCTTGGCGGCATCGGCTTAACCGAAATCGATAAGGTAAAGGCAATGGCTTTCGATGGTGTTGCGCTACTGGGCTGCATCTGGAGCGATCCTTCGCAAGCCCTGACTAATTTTAAAAAAGCACAGGCAAAATGCCTTGCTTATGAAGAAAATTTAACCATACCATTATGATTCAGCACATCCAATACATCTCGCAATCCCCTAAAACAGGCAACCATATTGATGCCATTGAGCAGGTACTCCGGGCCGGTGGAAAGTGGATCCAGCTCCGCATTAAAAACCAGGCAGAAGCCGAAATCCTGCCTTTTGCAAAAACTGCACAGGCTTTATGCGAAAGCTACGGGGCCAAACTGATTATCAATGATTACCCGCACCTGGCAAAAGCCGTAAACAGTTATGGCGTGCATTTAGGCCTGCAGGATATGCCTATTCCCGAAGCGCGAAAAATTATCGCTAAACACCAGATCATCGGAGGTACGGCAAATACTTTCGAACATATCCAGCAAAGGGTAGCTGAAGGAGCAGATTATATTGGCCTGGGGCCTTTCAGGTTTACGCGAACAAAAGAAAATCTAAGTCCTGTTGTAGGCCTGGAAGGTTACCAGAAGTTGATGGATCAAGTAAGGAAAGCCGGAATCAGTACACCTATAATTGCCATTGGCGGTATCGAAACAGCAGATATTCCGGCTATACTCGAAACCGGAATTTACGGAATTGCCCTATCAGCGGCACTCACCAACCAAACACAAACAGCTGCGGTTCTTGATGAGATCAACAGCAAATTCAATATTCATTCGATTTAAAAAATGACAGATATGTTAACTATAGCAGATCAAACCTTTAGTTCACGCCTTTTTACCGGAACCGGAAAATTCAGTTCGGCAAAAGAGATGGAAAATGCTATCATTGCTTCGGGTTCCGAACTGGTGACGGTGGCCCTCAAACGGGTAGATCTAAAAAGCAAAGATGATGATATCCTTCATCACCTTAAATACCCGCACATTAATTTATTGCCCAATACTTCTGGTGTGCGTAATGCAAAAGAAGCCGTTTTTGCCGCTCAACTGGCACGGGAAGCCCTGGAAACCCACTGGATCAAGCTGGAAATCCATCCGGATCCCAAATATCTTCTGCCCGATCCGATCGAAACGTTAAAAGCGACCGAAGAACTGGTTAAACTTGGTTTTGTAGTGCTGCCATACATCCATGCCGATCCCGTTTTATGCAAACGTTTGGAAGATGTGGGAACCGCAGCAGTAATGCCCTTAGGATCGCCAATTGGCAGCAACAAAGGCTTAAGAACAATCGATTTTCTGGAGATCATCATCAGCCAGAGCCGGGTACCGGTAATTGTAGATGCAGGCATTGGTGCACCCTCTGACGCTGCAAAAGCGATGGAAATCGGGGCAGACGCCGTTTTAGTGAATACTGCGATTGCCATTGCTAAAAACCCAACTGATATGGCGACAGCTTTTAAACTGGCTGTTGAAGCCGGCAGAATGGCCTTCGAATCTAAATTGGGTACCCAACAACATTACGCTACGGCAAGCAGTCCATTAACCGCATTTCTAGATGAAGAGTTTTAACGAAGTATTTGAGTCCTACAATTGGGACGATACCAAAGCCAGTATTTACGACAAAACAGCAGCAGATGTAGAGCAGGCTTTGAGCAATCCGCAGCGGACACTGGAAGATTTTAAAGCCTTGATCTCGCCCGCCGCATTGCCCTATCTCGAAGATATGGCGCAGATCAGCCAGCGTTTAACCTTAGATCGCTTTGGCCGGACCATCCAAATGTATATTCCGCTTTACCTCTCTAATGAGTGTAATAATATCTGCACCTATTGCGGCTTCAGTTACGATAATAAAGTGCGACGCCGGACCCTTAGCCCCATGGAAATTATGCAGGAAGTGGCCGTAATTAAAGGTATGGGTTACGACCACGTATTACTGGTAACGGGCGAAGCCAACCAAACGGTACACACCGGTTATTTTAAAAAAGTATTGGATCTCATCAGTCCACATTTTGCCCATATCGCCATGGAGGTACAGCCTTTGGATGTGGAAGACTATCAGACACTCATTCCACACGGCTTAAATACGGTACTCGTTTACCAGGAAACCTATCATCAGGACGATTACCGAAAACACCACCCGAAAGGCAAAAAAGCTAACTTTTTATACCGCTTAGAAACTCCAGACCGTTTGGGGCAGGCTGGCATCCATAAAATGGGGCTCGGCGTGCTCATTGGCCTCGAAGACTGGAGAACAGATTCATTTTTTACGGCCCTACATTTATCTTACCTCGAAAAACAGTATTGGCAGAGTAAATTCAGCATCTCCTTTCCAAGGTTGCGGCCATTTAGTGGCGGTTTGGAGCCTAAAGTGGTGATGAATGATAAGGAACTGGTACAGCTGATCTGTGCCTATCGGTTATTTAACAGTGAAGTGGAACTGTCTATCTCCACCCGCGAGACAGAAAATTTCCGGAACCATATTATTAAACTGGGGATTACGGCCATTAGCGCGGGTTCTAAAACCAATCCGGGCGGTTACAAAGTAGCGCCTCAATCTTTGGAGCAGTTCGAAATATCTGATGAGCGATCGGCACAGGAAATTGCTGCCATGATCAGAAAACAAGGTTATGAACCCATCTGGAAAGATTGGGACAGGAGTTTAATCCGTCAATGATGTTAGCTAAAACAGAATTAAACCGCTATAACCGCCAAATGATCTTGCCCGAACTGGGCCTGGAGGGACAGGAAAAGCTGCAGGCGGCCAAAGTATTGGTTATCGGTGCCGGTGGCCTGGGCTGCCCTATATTACAATACCTCACCGCAGCAGGCGTGGGCAAAATAGGTATTGTAGATGATGATGCAGTGGAGTTAAGCAACCTGCACCGGCAGATTTTATATAACGATAACGATATTGGCCTGGCAAAAGCAAAGGTAGCGGCTACTAAACTTGCATTGCTTAATCCACACGTAAATTTTACGGCTTATAACGAACGCCTTACTGCAGAAAATGCAATATCTATCTGCCAGGAATATGATCTGGTGATGGATTGCTCTGATAATTTTAACACACGGTACCTGGTGAACGATACCTGTATAAGCTTAGGCAAAACCTTGGTATTCGGCTCCATCCTGGCTTTTGAAGGACAAGTTGCGGTGTTCAATCATCAAGGTGGCGCTAATTACAGAGACCTTTACCCGGCACCGCCAGCCGAAAGTATGAATTGTGTAGCAGGCGGCGTAATCGGAATTTTACCCGGAATTATCGGATTATATATGGCCAATGAAGCCATTAAACTAATTTGCAGCATCGGCGAAACGCTTTCTGGGAAATTGATGACGATCGATGCCTTGACCAACAGAATATCCGTATATAAAATTGCTTCCGAAAGGCAAACAACAATCATTACATCCGAAACGAAGGCAATACAGGAAATTGACAAGGCCACTTTGGATCAATGGCTTTCTGAATCGCCTGATAAAGTTTTTTTAATTGATGTACGCGAAGATTATGAACATGAAGAAAACAATATGGGCGGGGTAAACATATCCTTATATGAACTAAAAAATTCGCTCACCGCTATTCCAAAACATAAAAAAGTGGTTTGTTATTGCCAAACCGGGCAAAGGAGTAAAATGGCGGTGCGGTTATTAAAGGGTATATATGAGGGGGAAGTGTATGGTTTAATTGATCCGTTACGATAAAAGCTCAATCCAGTGCAACGAATTTCCGGACCATGAACGCTTAAAATATGAGCGTATGACCCAAAGCCAGGTGATTATCCTAATACTTGAAAATATCTTTTTCAAGTCGCTCTACCCTTTGTATGCTGGTACATTCTATGCGGGTTCTAATTCAGTTTCATTTATTCTATCTACAGTTTCTGTTACCTTTGGACCTGTATCAGCTGCACCTCCCTGTTTCGTCGGTAATTTTTCTTCTTTCTCCATCTTACTCGCAGCAAAACCACAAAGGCCTACAAAAAAAGCTGCACATATAAACCACACTAAACGAGTAAGCATATACCTGTCATTAGAAGTATATTTAGTTAAAATGTTACTGGTGAGTGGTTTTAGCACTCTTTGTAAATCTTTAGGATAAGCACCGCTATCAGTAAAAAACTCATGATCCTTTCCATGGCCTTTATACCACACTTTACCAATCGAATAACTGGTCAAGGTATCGGGTAAAGTTATTTTCTGTTGCTGCCTTAGCGTTTTCTCATTTAAAGGAATGATTGGCGCACCAACGTTTTGTTTTCCATCCTTAATGGGCTCATAGTGATCTTCATCCCAATACATATATTTTTCATCTGGTTCTGGCATCCTGATTTTGGTCCTACGTTCCCAAACCGCAAAAGAAGTGGTGCCAACAAATAATAAAATGATGCAGAAAATAGTGATATAAGGCTGGGAGAATTTTGGAACATATACTTGTCCCCTAGGTTGTCTAGGGTCGGGCTTTGTGGTATCCTTATCCGGCGGGGTTGGAGAAGGAAAAAGTTCATCTATAGGTACCCCACCTATTTTAATTGTTTTTTCAGTACTTGAATAATAATAAGAACTTCTAGGTCTAGGTTCCAAATCTATTAACCATGCTAAAAGATTACTATTTCTTTCATCTGTTGTTTCTGTTTCACCTTTGATGTGTTTCCAAAGAGCTCTGTAATCATCAGGCTCAGAAGCGATTATTTTTTTATGGAAATCGACCCCAATTTTATCTACATCAAAGTACATTGCAAGTACATCCGCATCCTTAGGGTCATATCTGTTTGCATAAACATTTAAACATGCACTTCTTAATTTGGTAGTAGTCTCTCTTGGCAAAATAGCATGTAGCTTCCCATTATCTCTCATTTTTTTATAGGCAGCCAATACTATGTCTTGATAATCTTCAGGCATTTTTCAAAAATTTTAGGCGTAAAAATAGAAATGGAATTTCTGGAATCTTTACGGGTTTCCGGAATTCCTTGGAATTTAAAAAGAATTCTTTAGAATCTTTGGAATTATCTGAAAACTAGCAGTTTGAAGCTTGGATATTTGTCCCAACAATTAATTCAAGCAACGATTCAAACGATAATCCAAGCAAGAATTAAAAGTTAAAAAAGAGTAGAAATCGCGGTTGTGAATAGCCGGTTTGGGAAGCAGTTATTGACTCCCGCGACAGACACTCGAACACTTCCCAAAAATTTTCAGAAGGCCTTCTGAAATCCATGTAGCAGCCCCCACTCAAGGTGAGTGGGGAACTACGAGTATTTCATTCTAAAATTTTTGACAAAATGTTTTTACCTCTTTTTATTGCCATTTTACTTGGCCTGGCAACGCCTGCAAATACAAATAACAATTGCGGCCACAACAGTGGTACAGTAGTAAACGCTAATGATACCGACCCTAATGATAACGGTGACCCGGGAGACACAGACCCAGGCGACGATACTGGAGGCGAAGGGGCTCACGTGCCACCTAAAAACCCTTAATAAAAAAAGAAAGGCAGCCTAAAAACTGCCTTTCTTTTTTTATATTTGATTAATTAATAGCTCAATCTTGAAAAAATCGTCCGCATTTTTATTCTTTGTTTTAGCAATACTTGCCTGTAAAAAAGACATCAACAATAGAAATATCGTTAAGGATACTAATTATAGTATCGCAGAGTCTTATCTAAACAAAAATACTGATTCAGCTTTTTATTATTTTAGTAAAGTTACTACCAATCCTAAGGATAGTCTACAAGTAGCTATGGCTTATAATTATATGGCCGTTATGCAATCTGACGCAGGGGATTACTTTGGAGCTCAAGAAAGCTTAATTGCATCATTAAACTTTTTAGATGACGATCGAAAAACAGATTTCAGCTGTATATCATCTGATTATAATGAGCTTGGATTAAATAGCATTAATTTAAGGAAATACAACGAAGCCGTAGATTTTCATGAACTTGCTATCAAATTCTCAAATAACAATTCCTTCAGATCAATGTTCCTAAATAACAAAGCATTGGCCTATCAGAAGGCAGGGAATTACAATGCTTCAATCAAGATTTATTCGGGCATTATTTCAAAGAAAATCACTAGTAAAAAAGAATATGCTAGGGTACTTTCTAATCTTGCCAAAACTAAATGGCTTCAAAATCCCAATTATAATGCAGCTCCTGAATTTTTAAA
Source organism: uncultured Pedobacter sp. (assembly GCF_913776295.1). Lineage (GTDB taxonomy): Bacteria > Bacteroidota > Bacteroidia > Sphingobacteriales > Sphingobacteriaceae > Pedobacter. Next base: position 21,554 of record NZ_CAJYOJ010000015.1, on the reverse strand, counting down.
AGCACTACATATCCGCGAGATAGAAAAAGATCAATGGGGGCAAAATGCAAGTTATGCTCACCTTTCAGATTACTACGAGAAGAAGAAGCCAGACTCAGCATTAATGTATGCGAAAAAGATGTATCAAATTGCAGAAAAATTAGCTAGTCCGGATGATCGCCTGGAAGCCCTGCAGAAACTGATCAAACTAAGTCCACCTAAAGAAACAAAAACATTTTTCAAAGTTTACGAAAAACTAAACGATAGCATTCAAACCGCACGCAGCGCCGCCAAAAACCAGTTCGCACTGATCCGTTATGAAACCGAAAAAAGTAAAGCCGACAACCTGGTGCTGCAAAAGGACAATGATGGTAAAAGATATCAAATCATCATTCTGGCTTTTGGTATTGTTTTAATATCGGTTACCGGAACCATTCTTTATAAGAAAAGGAAACAACGGATAGAACTTCAGGCACAAAATACCATCCGCGATAACAAACTCAAAACTTCACAAAAAGTGCACGATGTGGTTGCCAATGGATTGTACAGAATCATGAGCAAACTCGACAATCAGGAAACGCTGAAAGACCATCCTATAGTTAATGAGATTGAAGCGCTTTATGAACAGTCGCGGGATATTTCTTATGAAATACCGGGATCAAAAAAATTTCCTTTCAACGAGAAAATATCCGAACTGCTGCAATCCTTTGCTTCAGAAAGCACCAAAGTGATATTGGTCGGCAATTCTGCTCCATTATGGGAAAAAGTTTCCGAACAGGCAAAAAATGAGATAGCACACATCCTTCAGGAACTGATGGTAAACATGGGTAAACATAGCCAGGCAAGCGATGTGGTGATCAGGTTTGAACAGGCAGCGCAAAAAATAAACATTTATTATACTGATAATGGGATCGGTATCAGGGGTGAAATACAACCCAACAACGGACTTACCAATACGGGAACCCGTATTGATGCGATTGGTGGTACCATTACCTTTGATACCAAAGTTGAAAAGGGGCTTAAAATCAAAATCTCTTTTCCGGTTTCCTAATTGTATTAATATGTTTAAAAGAATACTCATTGCCGAAGATCAAGAAACACAGAATATTTCGCTACAGAAAACACTGGCCGATTTGGGTTCAGAAAAACCTGAATATGTTTATTATTGCGATGATGCCCTAACCTGGATAAAAAATGCCATTAAAATGGAGCGCCCTTACGATTTGTTGATTACCGACCTCTATTTTGAGGAAGACCATAACCGGCAAAAAATTGCCGGAGGTGCCGAACTCATTACAGCGGCCAAAACATTACAGCCTGAATTAAAAATCCTGGTGTTTTCGGGAGAAAGTAAACCGGCAGTTATCGACATGTTATTCAAAGAAATGAATATAGACGGCTATGTCAGAAAAGCCCGCCACGATGGTCAGTACCTCAAGCTGGCCATTAATGCCATCTACAATCATAAGAAATACCTTTCACCAGACCTAAAACAGGCCAGAAAAGAAAATAATTCGCACGATTTTACAGATTTAGATATTGCCATTATTTCTCAACTCGTGGAGGGGACACCTCAAAAAAATATCCCCTATTATCTGCAGGAGCACAACATTAAGCCATCAGGCCTCAGCAGCATTGAAAAACGTCTTAATTTGATGAAAGAGGTATTAGGTTTCTCCAAAAACGAACAGCTCATTGCCTATTGTAAAGATATCGGGATTATTTAGAACGGTGTCTGGCGATAAGCAATTGGCGGGTCAATTGATTAAAAGTGCTGAATGCATATTCCCCCGGCCTCCATTGTAAGGGGAATGAAGAACTCGTTGCTGCAATAAGCATTTTATCAATCCACATAAAATCAGAAATTAATGGAGACACAGTTTGAATCAATTTCAAACAGTTAATGCCATGATCTTCGCCCTGCTACGGTTTCCCGTAAGGATAACATTTTCAGCCGCACTACTTTTGCTCAACAAACCAAAAGCAACGCTTAAATGGATCTTAAATTAAAATTAGAACAACTCCACCAGCGGGTGGTTGGATTAAAAGACCAGATCAATACCGAAGAGGCGACGAAAAATGCATTTGTAATGCCATTTATTCAAATCCTGGGTTACGATATTTTTAATCCCACAGAAGTAATCCCGGAGCACATTTGTGATATCGGCACCAAAAAAGGGGAAAAAGTAGATTACGTGATCCGTAAAAACAACGAGCCCATTCTGATCTTTGAATGTAAACATTGGAAAGAAAATGCCGATGCGCACAATTCTCAGTTGCACCGTTATTATCATGTGTCTAAAGCCAGGTTTGGCGTATTAACCAACGGTACGGTTTATAATTTTTACGCCGACCTTGAAAAACCGAACATTATGGATGAAAAACCTTTCCTGACCATTGATATTGAGGATTTGAAGGATAACGCCATCAAAATACTCGAAAGTTTTACCAAAAACGAGTATAACCTGGAAACAATCCTCGATTCGGCCGAAGGTTTAAAATACATCAAAGCCATCAGAAAGGAATTTGAAAAAGAAACAGATAGCCCCTCTGATGAAATGGTAAAGTTATTGGTGAACCGGTTTTTCAATAAGCCTTTAACTGCAAACCGGATGATTGCCTTTAAAGAATATACCAAAAAAGCCCTGGCCATTTCCATTAACGAATCCATCAGCGACCGTTTAAAATCAGCATTGAACATTAATGAGAAAATAGATAAAAAGGAAGAAGATAAAGTGATTTCCGTTATTGGAGATGCTGATGCCTCAAAAATTGTAACAACCGAAGAGGAACTGGAAGCCTTCCAGATTGTAAAGGCCATTTTACGCGAAAAAATTCCTGCGGCACGCATTGCCGCGCGTGATACCCAATCTTACTTTGGGGTACTGTTGGATGACAATAACCGCAAACCGATCTGCAGGTTCTATTTTAATACGACCAATAAATACCTCGAAACTTTCCACAACGGAAAAGACGCCGGCGAGAAAAAACAGTTGTTCAGTCTTGATGAGCTTTACAATTACAGGGATCAACTACATCAAACCATAACGAATTATTAAATAAACGCTTCATGCTCTCGAAATGTAGAGGTTGTTTCATTGTTTGTTGTGAGCAGACAGAACAATCTCTCATTTTCTATTGTATGTTATTCCCTTAAATATACATCTACCATCCAACCTTCTTTGGTTAAAATAATCCTCGCTGGGGTTAGCCGTAAAGAATCCGTTTTTAGCCTGAATACCTTAGCACAATGAAAAACCTGATCATAGTGCTATTGTCGCTATTTGCCACAGGCTACGCCCGGGCTCAAAAAAAGAAAGTAATCACCTATCAACTCATGGAGGCTGGTTTTAACACGAAAACAATTAAAGGAACCATTAGCGAAGTTTACACGACCAAACGTTATGGCAAAACATTCTGGTGGGTACGAATCGGCCCCGATACCATTATCCACGTATGGCCCAGGCACCTCGATACTGCCACCATGAAACCAGGCATAACCCGAACATTTATGTCTATTAAACGCCTCGATAATAGCTGGTGGAAGAAAGAAAAATCGGAAGATTATATCAAACCGATAAAAGAATGACAGGTTTTCTCTCATTGAAGATTCTGACAAATTTAAGATATTGAAAATAAACCATTTACAATGGTTATTTCTAAGGAAATATTTTTTGGCGTTACGGTTTCCCGTAAGGTTTGAGGCTTGGGCTTCTATACTTTTGAATAGTTAACATTATCAACTTTATCTTAAATTAAAATGGAAACAAACGCTCCTATTGGAACTCCGGTAATACCGAGGTACTTTCATCAACTGGGCATTCTCGTTTTAGATGGCAGTGGCTCAATGACAGACAAAGCCCCTATGAACTCGACAAAAGCAAAAGAGGTTAATTCTGGTGTGGTAGAATTATTCAACCGACTAAATGTTAGTCGCGTAAAACAGAATTTTTCTTTTGCCTGTATAAAATTTGACGAAACTGCTACGGTGACATTACCACCAACATCCTTCGACTTTAATCGCCTAATGGGTGAGGACTATGATCCGACTATTGGAAAAGGTGGTGGAACACAAATTTTTGAAGCATTAAATGAAGCAAAGAAACTTGCCGAAAGTTTCTTAAACAGTAACCCAATAGACGGAGTACCTCATAAAGTACTAATACTACTGATGTCTGATGGTATGTGTTTCCAACCTCAAACAACTATTAGTGTTGCAGCAAATCTAAAGTCAAATCCAAAGATAAACATAGCTTGCGCATATTTTGGAACTGTTGGTGAAACGAGTACTGATGCTCAGAAAGTATTAAAGGAAGTTAGTACAGATCCGGCTACCTTCTACACAACAGTTTATGATGGTGAAGCATTAAGGGCTTTCTTTGAACGTTCAATCAGCCAATCAGCTGGAATTAAAATTGACTAAACATGGGAAAGCTAATAGCATGCGCGACTGAGACGAACAAAAATAGTATAAATCAAGATTTTTGCCTAGTAGTGAAGAACAAACTTTTAGGTATTTCTGGTGTAATTATAGCTGATGGCATTGGTTCTCACTTCAAATCAGAGATTGCTGCTAAATTTTGTTCTAGTAAATTAAAAGAACTAATAGAACAAATACAAACAATTGAAGAACTAAATCTTGAAATACTATATAAAGATGTCAAAGTATCTTTAATGGAATTTGCCAAAAATAGTAGTGAGTTTGACTTTAATACGATTGACAAGAACTCCTCACTAGGTACAACTCTTATTTGCATCCTCGATTGTGACAATACATATCTTATTGCATATTCTGGCAATGGATCTATATGGCATGTAGATGGTAGGTTCAATACATTTAGCAAAAACTTCTATCTACCATGGAATTCGGTAAACTTGTTAAATCCACATACGATTGAACAAGACGGGAAAGCTGCCTTATATCGTTATCTATCGATATCGGATAGACAGTACCTACCAACTATCTTGATTTTAAACAAAAATCAATTCCCACCTGGCGAAATAATTTTAGCCACCACAGACGGTGTATTTAGTAATGATGCCATCCCAATTGGGAAAGACTCAAATAATACGATATGGATTAAGGGAGAAGAAACCATGCCAATTCTTTATTCGCAACTTTCAAATTTTCTTAGCAGAAATCCCAAGGATTCGACGGCCGAAGATCTCGAACATGTTTTAATCCAATATCTATGTGAATTAAAAGAAAAAACTATCATGCATGATGATACGACCATTGGTATTATAATTTCAGAAAATACAATAGGATATCATCAGACGATTTATGAGAAACAGCTGAAAAGCAACCCTATAAATGAAGAAGATATTAGTTAACAGTGGCTTATCAAGCGGCATCAGGACAGAGTTTGATCTTGTAAATTCAATCGAAATCGAAGACAAGCCATTTGCCGTTGGTGGATTTGGAGAAGTTTATCACTGCATTTCCATTAATGGAATTCCTACGGTTAAAAAATTGGTTGTCAAAATTTTCAAAGACAATCTAAAAGGTTCTGAAGAGCACAGCTTCAAAACTACGCAAAGACTTCAGAAAAAAGTCAACAATGAAAACCAGACACTCTTGGCACAAAAAAGTCAAGACATTATAGAAATTTATCCTGCTTTCGCTGGGATACCACAATACAGTTTTAAGGGAGTCGTTAACGGGAATCAAATCTCTGGATTTATGGCAGACAACCTTGTAAGCCTTGGTTTTACTGAGTTCCAGCATTTCTTGCAAAATCCGTCATATTTGGCCCAATATCAAAACTTTCCAATTGAAAAAAAAATGCAAATAGCCTATCAATTGGTTTCAGCATTTAAAGTATTGGAAGATTTTCAATTTATACACGCAGATTTAAAGCCGGAGGCGTTATTTATCAACTTGACATTGGGACAAGTCGCTATAATTGATTTTGATAGCGGGGTTATAACTGAAAACCCAGATGACGAGCCATCAACTTGGGGTGCTGCGAACGATTGGGTTGCACCTGAGATATGGGAGCAACAAACAAATATACAACTAGGGGATAAAATAAAAGTTGATGTTTATTCTGATAGATGGTCTGTTGCTGTTGGCATTCATTATCTAATGACCACATTCCATCCATTATTCTTCTTAACGGAATTATCTCCTAGGATATCAAAGCAGTATTTTACTCCTCAAAATCAATGGCCTGATATTAACAAAAGTGCGTCCTACTTTCAAAAAGCAAATGAAGCCATTTACGATCAATATTTACCTTGGCTTAACTTAGCAATACCACAGCTAGTTAGAGAAAAGCTGGCTCATACGATAAATTTCGGGTACAAAAACCCTGTTGCTAGAACTTCTTACAGCGATTGGAAATCTGCCCTATTTGCAATACAACAACCGCCAAAAATCCTATTCTTTAGAACTGATAAAAATGCAATTATTGATAGTTTGGATGTGGAACTGAGTTGGGAAGTTGAGAATGCACATACAATTGAAATCGATCCAAACTTAGGCCAATTAAAATCTAAGGGTTCGGTGAAAACTAAGCCTGCTAAAAATCAAAAATTTAAGCTTACAGCAATAGGGTATTACGGGCAAACGGAATCACAATTGGAGATTAAAGTCTTTCCAACCCCGATAATAGAATCCTTAATAGTACCCACTCCAGAGATTCAACAATACTACAGTATGGATAGGTTGACCTTTCAAGGCTTTAACCTTGATTTATCAATCAATATTGAAACAAATAATATTTCACTGACATCAGAAAAGCTTATTAAGGAGAATCCTAAGATTCATCGGATATCGCAAGTATTAGATCAAATAAAACATATATTATGATAATTGGAGATTTTTTTATTTGGTGTAGTGGCGCAAAAAAACAAGTCCTCTCAGAATGTCCTATTGAAAAAGGAAAATTTATTGGAATGGGAATGGCGGTATTTTTTGTGTCAATCCTATCAGTTATATCTTCGACTTTCTTTATAACTTATGCATTCGCAAAGAAAAACGCAAATGAGCTATCTTTCGATATTCATTGGCAATACCTATTATGCGGCATTTTATGGGGTATAATTATTTTTACTGTAGATAGAAATATTGTATCCACTATTCGTAAAACAGGAGTTTTAAAGAATGAATTACAAAAAGCATACCCAAGGTTTATTCTCGCTTTGTTTATAGGAATTGTCATATCAACCCCTTTAGAGATGAAGTTTTTTGAAAAAGAAATTACCCAAAAAATTGAAGAGAAAATTCTTAGTCAACAAATTGGGCTGAATAATCAAACAACCATCCCTCTTAAAAATCAGATTGCAAATACGAAAGAACAGATAGTGCTAAATACATCATTAAGAGATGATGCTTATGCAAAGGCAGTTGCAGAAAAAAATGGAAAAGGCCTAACAGGAATAAAAAGGTATGGACCAAAAGCAAAAGAATGGGAAACTAAATCTTTTCGTTATAGCCAATTAGTTGATTCACTAAATTCCAATCTTGTAAAATTGAATGATGAATTAATGAATAGTCAAGATGGATTATCTATTGAAAAATTATATGATAAGGGAATTATACAAAAATTTGATGGAGCAGAAATGCGGATTGGTGCGTTGTATGAACTTGGTGTATTCCATTGGGTGATAACTTTGCTTTTTATTTCGCTTGAAATACTTCCTTTAATTGTTAAACTCATGATTCCAAGAGGGCCTTATGATGAAATTTTAGACAGAATGGAATACGAAGTTTTTATTGAGCAAAAGAGAATTATTTCAGACAAAAATTCTGAGATAAATAATCTTTTGGAAGAAATAGACAAAATAACTAAGCTCAAAAGTGAAACTCGGCTTTTAATAAATAAAACTAAACTCGATGCGGAGATAAAAGCAAATGAAAGTCTTCTTCAAGACATTTCTCAAAAACAGGCAAATCTTGCTAAAATAGCAGTGAAAAAGTGGTATGATGACGAGCTGAATAAGTTAAAATCAAATCAAAAGCCTCAATACATAACAACCAATACCAATTTCCAGAATCCAGGTCTGCTTACTGAATCTGATAACAAGATATCTGGCATATTTTGGATGCAGAAGGGGGCGGTAGATAATACTGAATATTATTTCCATAATGGCTCGTTAAAGGGAAATTCCTTACTTCACCTCAAAAATAATCAATACAATAAGGGAGAATGGGGATATAGGAGTAAACATGAAATTGATATTGATTTGTTGGACAATAAAACGGAGTATATCATACTTGAATTAACTGATAATTATTTAAAGTTAAAAGATAAATTGACAAATGAAATTCTTGAATTTGAAAAGTCATCCTGATTTTAACGAAGAGTTATTCTCAAAAATAATTTGTAATGGAAAATAAAATAAAGGTTTCCTTAGCACTACTCTTATTGATTTGCCTTATAAATATGCCTTATGGTTACTACCAACTGGTTAGGTTTTTAGCAATGATAGGATTTGGAATTTTAGCATATCGGACATGCAGTAAAGGCCATCTTAACGTCGCTATTATTTACACTGCGTTGGCTGTTTTGTTTCAGCCCATAATTAAAATCGCATTCAGTAGATACCTATGGAATATGATAGATGTGTTAGTGGCGATTGGACTAATCCTTTCAATTTATAGAAAAACAAAAAATTTACCAAGATAATATAAAACTTCATTAATGATGAAAACCCTCTCCCTAATCATCTTCTTCTTCGTAAACGTTACCTGCAAAGAAACTACAACCGTATACATCTGCAACAGCCCTGGAGCTAAAAAATACCACAATAGCTCAAATTGTCGCGGATTAAGTAATTGTACTTACAAAATTGTAAAGGTAGATATCGAAAAAGCCAAAAAAGACGGCAAAACGTTATGCGCCTGGGAAAAGTAAGCCTGCTGCTGTTGCTGCTTACGCTCCAGTCATGCTTCATCCAGCCAGCTGGAAACATAGGCATCGATTATAGCAACCTGGTTTTTCCCGCCAAAGTGATCCGCATTTTAGATGGCGACACCATGGAAGTTTTGTACCAGAACCACCCGGTTAAAATCCGGTTGGCACATATTGATTGCCCCGAGAAACGCAGGCACCAGCCTTTTGGTACCCAAGCCAAACAGGCCTTATCTGATTTATGCTTTGGACGAATAGTTACGGTTCAGGGCCAAAAATATGACCGCTATAAAAGACTGATCGCCCTGGTGATTAACGATAAAAAACAGGTAATCAATCAGGAAATGATTAAACAGGGCATGGCCTGGCATTTCAAAAAGTACTCCAGCGATCCGCTTTATGCTCAATTGGAAATGACCGCCAGGAAAAACAAAACAGGTTTATGGCAGGACAGCACTGCGATTGCCCCATGGGAATGGCGAGGGATGAAGCATGTTTTAGCAAAGTAGCAGCCCGATGCTGCTTACAAAGTATAATTAAGTAAAACGGTCCCCTGTGGTTTCCCGTAAAATAAACTGACTTGATGTTTGCACTTTTAAGGTAGCGAAAGCTATAATGTTAAACCTTAAAAAATCAATTATGCCACAAAGAATTTTAAATGAAGATTGGGAAGATTACGACAATCGAAAAATCAGAGATGGAAGAGATGGTAGATTCTTTTCATGCGAAGAGAAATGGGAAGTAGATTACCTGGTAGCCAAAATCAAAAAGCACAAAAGCAATTCGGATCAAGAAATCAGGAATGCTATTGATGCATGTTGCAAAACAGTGCCTGCACCCAGACCAAGAAAGCAATTTGTTGAATGTGTGATGTCAAAATTGTAATAATTTTAGGGGAAGTCTAACTTTCCCTAAAATTATTTACCATACCAACAACCGGTTATGATGATACGGTAAAGATCTTCTTAAACAACGTAATTAATTTAGATTATGCTGGTTGTGTGATCGACTTTAGCGGAAACTTTACCATGCCACAAGTTTAACCATTAAACCACTGCGCTAGCTGGCCAACTATAACCTTTAGCACAGGGTTTTTATTTTTTTTAACTAAATTTTCCGCACTGCCGTTCTTAATACTGAGAGGAGGAAAAGGATCAGAAATACGATGATTACAGGCGCAAAAACTTCTACCCAGCCTATGCGCCCGAAAATGATTTTGATGATAAAGAGGATGCCGCTAAAAAGCATCCCCAAAAAGATTAAGGTTTCTTTAAAACCCCTTTGTTTTGTTTTCCTAGTCCTTCTTTTTGCCACAATTTTTTTTAAATGATTAACTAATAACCTGATTCCGATAATTGATATACCCTTAAACAGTCTCTTGAAGATATTTTTAGTTCATGGTCGTCACCCTGAATTTATTTCAGGGTCTATCTAGGAGGAAAGATGCTGACCACGCAGTAGCTACAATGCAATTAAAAAATACTAGCACTACTTGTAAAATAAATTCAGCATAACGATCGCGCTAGACTCATTAGTCCAAGATTAGTCCTTAAGAATAAATATTAATCGAATTTAGGTTTATAGCAATGTTATCTCAACACGCCTGTTCTTTTTTCTTCCACCGGCGGTTTTATTGGAGGCAACAGGGTTTTTAATTCCTTTTCCTGTGGTGCTTATCCTGCTTGCATCGATATTTAATTCATTTAAGTGATTTTTGAAGGCATCGGCCCTTGCCTGCGATATCTGCTGGTTTAGCGCTATCGGACCATCACTGCTGGCATAACCATCAATATGTATGGATGCCATTGGGTTGTTAACCAAATAAGTCACAATGCGCCTGATCAAAACTTCATTAGTGTTTGCAAAAGATGATGAACCCTGTACAAATGTTACGGGTATGCTATGGTTTAAATCCCTGAGCGCTTTGGTTGGTAATTTAACAGGCGCTGCCTTCTGGCGGGTTTTAATGGTCAAATCTTCTTTTACTGCAGGTGATTTTGCCTGGATAACAGCCGTGGTATCCATACCGTCAACGTTTTTGTTAGCTGGTGTTTCCGGAACAACAACTGAAGCCGTATTTGAAGAAACAGCAGGTATGGATGCCTTTGCTGCAGGATCTGTTTTACCTGTTGCATAATACCAGATGCCACCACCAACAACCAGTACCCCGAATAAACCAAGTAGCCATCCCTTCGATCTGCCAGCGGTTTTTTCAATCTCTCCTTTTGAAAGATCAAATTTAGATGGGGCTGTTTTAGCACCATCGTTTTTATTTAAATCGAATGCCATAATTTTCTATTCTTAGGTGTACATATCAACCAAAGTTTGCAAACTGCCTGTATGTGCCCTGCCCATTGCTTCAAACTCCCAGCTTTCTCCCACACGGAACAAACGCCCAAACTCTACGGCATCTTCATTTGTATACTGGTCTTTAAGATCGTAGCGCAGGATTTCCGAACCATTGCTTTCATCCACAATCCTGATGTAGCAGTCGTTCACTTTTCCAAAATTCAGGTCTAATGTTCTCCTGTCTTTTTTATTGTCGTTAGGGTATTTACAGATGGTGCAGCAGATAATAATCTGCTCTACCTTAGGGTTAACTTTTGATAAATCGATAAACATATCTTCATCATCGTCGCCGTCGCTTCTGCTCCCGTCCGGATCATCAATGGCGCCGATAATGGCACCGTCTTCTGTAAATGGCCTAAAGAGACCTTTTTCTACTTTATCCTCAATTTTGTTACCCATTCGGATTTGCCCGTAAAAGGTGAAGTATGAGTCGGAAGGGATCTTGAAATCGCCTCCGATCGAAAACGCCGAAACATCAAGGTCGAACTCCGGACCGCCTGGTTCTTCATTAGGGTTCCAGCCCATTCCTATTTTTACAATAGTGAGTCCTGGTGCTGCCTTGGACAGAGAGAACCGGTCTCCCTTATTCAAATTAAAACTGCTCATGATTGATATAATGCTATTAGTGTATTTAAACCGCCCGAAAAGGCCTGACCAAGGGCCTCAACATTCCATGATCCCCCGTTTCTGGAAATGGAAGCAATCATAATGGAATCCTCATTTGTAAATTCCTCTTTAAGCTGGTATTGGCATAAAACCGATTGATCAGCACGGTTTCTGATATTGATATAGGAGTTTTGAACGTGGCCAAAATGGTGTCCTCTTTCTTCACTCTGATCAATGGTTACGGCAAAATAAAGGAACTCTACCTTCGGATTTATTTTGGATAAATCGATGTGGATGACCTCATCATCTCCCTCGCCTTCGCCACCCCTGCTATCGCCAGGGTAGTGGGTTGAACCATCAGGGCTGGTATCATTGTTATAAAAAACAAAGTATTCATCAGCAAGTAGTTTACCGTTTTCGCCCAGCATAAATACCGAGAGATCCAGGTCTACGGGGTGTCCGTTTACAACAGCAGTATCCCAGCCCAGGCCTGCAATAATGTGTTTTAAGCCGGGTTCTTCCCCGATTAGGGAAACAGGTTTTCTTTTTTCTATTTGTATAGCCATTTCATCAATTTTTAGTTTATACGCCCTATTTCTTTTTTGGAGGTAAGGGCGGTAGTTTTACCGGATTATTTTTAGTGTTTGGTGTTGCTTTTATTTCAGGCAACCTGGGGATATTTATGGGTTTTGGGATATCGCCTGGCTTTTTTGGTGGTAATGGTGGTGGCAATTTTGGCGCTGGGAGCGGAGGACGAACCAATACCGGAGGCGGAGCAGGCACTTTTGCTTCAACTTTGTACCCGGCACTGGCAATTGCCTGGAAAATCGCCAGCATAGTATCTTTAATATCGGCAGGCTGCAAAGCCCTAACATGAGGATACTTTTTTAATAGTTTGTCAGAAAAATACGAGGTGCTGATTTCTTCTGATCCCAGCAGGATCATCACAGCATTTGCCTGCAAATTGTTGGTCTTCAGCAGATCGTCTATTGCCGTTAAAATCATCCCGTCATTGGCATAATATTGTAGCCTGTCGTTCAGATTTCTTTCTCTTAGGTTAAACCAATACCGGTTTCCATCGGATAGTTCGGCTTCGCCTTTTATAATCGGACTGATGTTTTGAAGCAAAGCCGCACAGAAGGGAAGCAGGAAAGCGATTTCTTCATTTTTATCAACAGACAGATAAGAATTTTGCAGGATGATATATTCTACAACCATATCGGCCAGGATTTTTACCCTGGGGTCAGCACCCTGACCGGGTAGCTTAGCTGTACCAAGCGCTTCCTCCCTGATATTTTTGTAGAGGTTTAAATAAAGTACATCATCAACGCCATTCATAAATAAAATGGCCTTATCGTTGGATAAAATCTGCTTTTGGGAGAGTGTATTAAAAAGGGCACGGTGATATCCAATACGGCCTACATTAAAATAGCCAGCCTCCAGAAACAGGTTTTCAATCAGCGACTTCTCATTGTCTTCAATATCATCATCAAATAAAAAGCGCAAAGGGAACTGCTGTCTGTACGATTCGATAGAATCTGATTTGTATAATACCGTGTTTAAAAAGTACGATAAGTATTGTTCAATACCATAATAAAATAGCTGTTTAACTGGTTTTTTATTGCCATATATACTGAAATGTTTCGCCGGATCTTTTACTATTTCGAAATAATTGCCATAAGCATAAGGATCGTTTTTGTAAAAGCGTTCCTTTGCTGCGGCACCAAAAATAAAATCGTTGCCATTTACATAAAAGTACAGGGGAACTTCGTTCGACTCCCTCATTTTTAATGGGGCATAAGGGTTACTGTCTGATTGATACCAGATAGTAACCGTCCGCTTCGATATTTTTGCCAACACACAAAACCCCATCATTATTGTTTTTGAATACCCTTAAGCAAATGTTTTTCAAAGAATTTCATCCCTTCCAGAATAATGATCGGCACTACATAATCAAAATCTTTCTGATCATCTTGTTTCCGCTTTTGTGCTTTGATAAAATCGGGTTCTCCTTTGATATAGTTCTCGATGTTCATATCCTGAAAACCGGCCATAAAATCTGTGGCGTTCATTTTTAAACCGAACATGCTGGAGGAAACCTTGTAAAACAGATCGGCAAAATCCATAAATCTTGGGCAATGCGCTTTGCCTTCCTTTGGCAAACAGATAAAATGATTGCCAATGTGTTCCAGCATTTCGGGCGTAATGGAATTAGTTGATTCAAGGTATTTAAATTCGCCATTTGGCGTAACCACACAGAAATTATCTTCGCCTAATATTTCAATGGCCTGTTTGTTGGTCGGCACCAGAATACTGGTGATATTGGTTGGGATGGCCAAACCTTTTGACACTTCGTATTTAACATCCGCGTTATCTGTTCCGCGTTGCGAATTGATATCGATTATTTTTAAAGGGCTTGTGGTAATGGGGCTAATGGTTTGTTTCGCCACTGCTTCTCCACCCATTCCCCTGATAAACATCTGCGTATAATAATCATCAGCTGCGGCCGGATTTACCGCGGTAAACCAGTCGAATATTCTTGCGCCTTTACCTGCAAATGCTATTTTTATTTTCGGTGGAATGGCTTTAACGGCAGGTGGTGCATCTTCTGATTTTACAATTTCATTCCGTAGTTTATAGGCCAGCTGACCTGCGTAAAACATAATCAGGCCGGTAACGTAGAGGTTAATGCTCATCATTTCCTTGCATTCGGCGGCGATTAAGAGATAAAAAGTTTCAAAATCTGAAGCTTGCAACCGATCAACCACTTGTTCGAAATAATAGGGTGCGGTATTTTCGTTGAATTTAGGAGTGCCGGAATTTAGCCCTTGGATCGATATTTTTTTCTTTTCACAAATCCGGAGCAGTACATTTTTAAAATTTGGAGAAAATTTCGTTGCCTGCGCCACCCGTTCGGCCGCAAAGCGGATGGAATTCTGTTTGATCATGGCCTTTCCGCCTTCCATCTGGCAAAGGGCAGTAATATCTGTTGTACTCCCTCCAATATCAAAACAAAGCACCAACTCGCCGGGATTAATGGAATATCCTCCATTCGGGCGTACCAGATAATTGGCTACCGCACATGCTTCTGATAAGGACTCTTCATTGCTCAACTTTTTGAAATCGAACCTTAACGGACCGGTTTCCGTTTTGATGTCAACAGCTGTAAGTGTTTTTCTTGCATCATTTCCCCATCCAGTGGCTTCCCCTGCTTTGGCTTGTTCGCCCCAGGTGCTATTTCCGGTACCTGTTGAACCCCATGCCGAGGGCGTAGCCGCAGGTGTTGAAGCTTGACTGCCCCATCCATCAGACTGCGCAGCCGAAGTGCTCCAGCTGCTGCCCGACGTATCCCCGAGATCAGAAAGATCGGAAGGAGGGAAGGTTTTTAATTTCACCTGGCTTTCAATTGGCGATATTTCTTTAAGCGAATCCCATATTCCCCTGTATTCACTTAACAATTCTTTTCCCATTGATGAAGGGTACGACCATTTTAAAGTATGTGGCTCATGTCCTTCAATAAATAACTGTGCGTACACATGTAAGAGTAAGGTACTGAGGTATGCTGTTTTATAACTTTTATCAATCTGCTGGGTCGACCATTTCATATTGTACACCAGCTCCGCCCGGCCAATCCGGTTATACCCTAAAATGTAGCGGTTGTTTTCTGCATTTTCGATGGGCAGGTTTTTCTCAAAACAGGGGAAACCACCTTTTACGGCCTGGGCCAATAAAGAATTGACCTGGATGTTGCCATCATTTACCACTCTTCTCGGATCGTGAATCGTTAATACTGATTTGATGGAATTGGTGAGGATTTCGTCGTTCTGGAAAAAGAAAATTTCATCTTCAACAGCGGGACGTTCGTCGTTATTTTTACTGTCTGTAGACAATAATGAGACCCTTTTATTGGTGAGTTTCAGGTTTTCGCAAACCTCGTTCCGCTGATCGGAAAAATAAGCAATAGAAGAATTTGTACTGCCAAAATCGACACCTAAAAAGGCTGGTGACAGTGCCCTTGGCGCACTTAACATATTTACGGGTAAAGCCTGCGTATTGCCCGATCCATCGTAACGGATAATACCAAAACCGCAATCAACCCCAGCATGTGCAAATTTTACGCCTTTAAACGGTTTATTGCTTTCGTATATTTCATATTTATATTTATTGTCGGCCACTGCATTGTTGGATGCAATATGCAACCGGGCTTTAATATTGCCATATTTTTCGGGGATTATTACTGCTTTTCCGTTAGTTGCCAGGTATAAAGGAATGCCTTTTTCATCCAGTGCGATTCTGAAAAAATCGTCGTCCACATTGCCGATAAATGGCGTAGCCTGAAACTTAGCATCGTTATGTGGTATTTCCGAATACAGGAAGTATCGGTTCCATTGTTTGGAAATAAAATTTGGCCACATTAAAATATCCTTGCCGCTGATCGATTCGGCGGTTATCTTATAAATAACCTCTTTGACAATTTCGTTTCCGGTTTCGGTATATAACTTTAACTGAACAATCAGGCGTTCGCCGTCTTTATCTGCCGGATCGTAAATGGCGTTAATCCGCGATTTTACGTTCGATGATTCGGAAATACCCACCAATGCATCAAGCGTGGCACCGAAAACATTTAATGCCAGTGGCGTTAAGGGTAGGGTAAAATAGGCATAGCTGTTCAGTTGCCCTTTGGTTTCGGCGGCCAGGAGCAGTATAGGTTTTGATTTCAGGAAGTTCCAGGTTTCCATTCCATCCCTGCCAAAATCGATCTGGGCAATTTCGGTAGTATCAGGAAGCAGTAGATCTTTCGGATCAAACAGGATACTGCCTTCTTTCGATTCGTTGTAGATCATTCCTTCCGAACCAAATAATGCTGTAGAATAATTAAAAAGCAGGCTAAAAGGATAATTAAATAACGAACCGACTTCAGGCGGAGTGGATTGATCAAGTTTATGGTAACCTTTGGTCTGTTGATAAATCACCATCTCGTTCATCCAGGCCTGGATACAAGTCGAAATATTGCCATACTCCGGCCTGATCAGCTCGTCTACACCAGCATAATTTAACCTGAACCTTTCAATGTGATCTAAAATGTGCCTGGCATATCCGTAAAGTGTAGAGAGTTCCTGCGGATTAATCTCCGACTGCAAAGGATCGATAAATTTTCCATTCTGAACATTGATAAAGGGAAATTTCTCCCTGATCTGGTAAGATACTGAAGTAAACACAAAACTATCAGGAGAGGTTCCGCCGATAACATGACCTTTAAACGAAATGACGTCGATAAAGGGTATCCTGTCGGTATTATTAGCCAATGATTGATCACACCACAAAGGCTTACGCTCGAATAGCATGTTGCCAAATGCACCAGTAGGCTCGTATAGGTTTGCAGTGGTATTTAAGTGCTGGCCATCTGAATAAGATAGATGAATCCTATTAACTTCTATATCTTTATAGTTTAAGGCTATGCAACTGATCAGGCCTTTCCATTCGCTTATGAGCGACTTATAGAATAACATTAAACCCGATGCTTCAGCATCTTTATCGCGGATGTTATCTATCGCATTTTTGAATAAATTAGCACGGGCAAATACAGATGGTATACCTGAGACAATCGTTCCGATATTAACAGCAGCATTACCATCCTGATCAACAGCAATTTCAGGGATCAGGATGTTTTTGGTAAATACTTCCAGCTGAGGGATTTTATCCCAGGCAAATTCGACGCCATTCGGCTCTGTTTTGGGATGAACTTTTATCGCCAGTGCTTTGATTCTTTTATCAGACATGGTGCTTTAGTTTATATCGAAGTTTTGTGAAATGGTAAGTGCGTTAAAAATATGAGCGAGGAATTTCTCTTTGGTGGTATTTACTTTTTGCTCCTCTTTTGGATTGGTATTGATCAGATTCTCCACAAAAACATTATATCGATCGCTAAAAAATCGTCCTTTGCTCCAATGGTGTTTTTCATCAAGGAAAATGGTACCAACATCCAGTTTTTTTAGTTCGGAAGGATTATCTGGAAAAGCTTTGCTATCAAAAAGGAACCGGCCCGGTGCAACGGAATTCCTCACCTGATAAAGCCAGCCTGGTATAAATTTCGCATCTTTAAAGGTGTAGGCAAAGAGTTTAAAATATTCGTTGATGTCTTTGCATTCCGCATCGGTAATGGTACTGTATTGGTTGAGTTTTTGGTTTTCGCATTGTTTAATGAATCCTTTTATGCCTGCATCATCAAAAGCGCCACCGTTTTTGGTTAAAGAAATGTGTGCCAGGGAGAAAAAAGCACCTAATTTATTTACAAAGATTTCGCCCGATTGATTTTCATTGCCTATAAAGTCGTCAAAAGAGAAATTGAACGAATTATCCTTAAATTCTACCGCTTTATAGAGGTAATCGGCCTTTGCGCTGCTAAAACCATCGTTGCGGGTAAAGAAATCGTAAGCCGCACAGGCACATAACAATTCTGTAATGTGACAAGGATTTTTCTGTTCGCCCCCACCGGTGATGGTTTGATTGGAAACGTTGTTGCCATCAATTTTTTTGCTTTCTATTGGCCAGCCAATATGATAAAGCAGTTTGTAACACCTTTGAACAGTAGGATCGCTTTGGTAAAACTGTAACGCCGCCTGACTGTTTAGCGGAAAAAACGACGAATCGGCAATTACGCTATTGGCTTTGCTGGCCTTCTGTTTATCATCGGGTTTACTAAAAGTGAAATACTCCGTTAATAAAGTTGAACCAAATTTGGCCTTTGCGAAATCGATACTGGCGTTGCCATTAGAGCGGATTTTTACAAAATCCTGTAGCGCTTTCGGGATCACGGGGATGGATGAGGCACCTGTACCACCGAATATAGAACCAAAAATAAAAACCCTGGCATTTGCACCCGCCCCCTCGAGTTTGCCCATAAAAGTATCCAGTTCGCGTTCCTGCAATTCGATTGCGGAACCTTTGACGATATTTCGGGCAGCTTCTACTATGCCGTGATACATCAGCATAGAACCCAGGTGAGTTTGCGCCCGGTAGCCATGTTCTAAAGCAAATTCCTGTACCGAGCCATTGTCTAAAAACAGATCCGAAATTAATTTATTGGCTTTCTGCTGTTCTGGCGAACCTGTTGTAATTTTACTGATGTTTTTATAGGTTTCTCTTCCAGGGCTAGCATAATTGGTGAAAAACCGGTGTAAATTCAGTTTTGCCGAGAAAAAGGTATTTGCGTTTGGGGTTCCGCCCAGGCTGGCGCCGGTTGTTTTGATCCGGTTGTAAAGGCTGATCAATTCTTCAACCCGCCCTTTGTTCCCGTTATTCTGGTCGGTATCAAGCGTGAGGATTTCGATTTCCTGATTGTCGAACATCCCAATTCCGCACAGGTGGGTAAAGGCTTCCAGACAGCGCATCCCTGTACCGCCTATGGCTATGACAAATAATTTATCCATTGCTATTATGATTAGGGATTAAAACCAGTGTCCGATTTTTCCGGTGGCAAATATTTTGCTCATGACAAAACCGATTAGAATGTAGAGCATAAAACCGATAGCGGTACCAATACTCAAGGCTGTAACATAATTATTTACGACCATGATGTTTGCATCGGGCTTAAACGCATAATAGCCTAATAAAAAACATACAGCCGGATTTAGGATAGCCAGTATCCAGAACCAGGTTTTACGTGCCTGCGGATCTTTGGGGTTACTCCCTCCTTCAAATTTGATGGCATTTGCAATGATGGCAGATAAAAGAAGAAAGATCAATGCGGTGATGATTGAGATGATGTACGCTGAAGCTGATTCCATTTTAGAATGATTTTAATGATTTTAGATTACTGTTTAGTTTTGATGTAGTAAGAGTACACTACTTTATCTACAGGTTTGAGTTCCTGTAAAGTATTTTTTATCGATTCTGACAAAGCGGTATTTGGGGCATTTTTTGAATTTATCCACTCGAATTTCGTCATTTTAGCGCCCTGCAAATTTGGTGTGACCGTGCTGGGTAAAATTTCTACCTTTATTAACCCATCAGGATTAGGGATGTTGGCTATACTGAATTTAGGGTCGAAAGAAACACCAAATTCTACGTGTTTAGGGTTGGATGCCCTGGTATTGGCGAAAAGGGTTTGGTTGAGGGTAAAAACCTCATTAAGCAGGTTGGATGCCTGTGCCTTATAAATCCATTTTTCTTTTAATTTTCCATCGGCATTATAACAGGATAATGCAATTGCATCCTTTTCCTGATCAGAAAACTTGGCCTCGCCATTACTGCCCTTGCTTAGTTTTGGCTGGTGTTTTTTAGCCTCTTCTGCTTTTGCAAAGTTTTCGAAATCAGCTGTCACATCCGAAACTTTCACTTTGAAGTTTCCAAAAGTGTAACTATCTTCATTATTGAGGTCAATAAAAAGTTTCCTGAAGAAATCGTTAAACTGGTTTTGTGCGGCATAAGTATGGTGCAGTTGATCGATGTTTTTCCAATCCAACCCAAGCGGATAAAACTCAAAGTCCTGTCCGTTTTTAAGCCCATTAATGTAACCCTCTTTTAAATCAAGTATATTTTTGGCCTTTTCAGATTTTGCAGTCTCATCGTAAAAAATACCTCCCGATTTTTCGGAAGGATAGGCCGTAGATAGCTGATAAGTACTATTGGATAAATCAAACCGTGTTGTTGATGGTGAAAGCTTCGATTCGAGTTTTGAGATCAAACTTCCCGCATCAGAACGACCATAACTGAATATGGTAAAATAAAGATGTTTATTCACCTTACCTTCCTGGTAATCGGCAATAAAAAAGTGAATGGAATTTCCTTTTTCAAGCCACCTGGAGAATGGGATTTTCAGGAAGGCGGTATTGGTCACCTCGATATTTTTTTGCCACTCCTCAAAATCAGTTATCAGCAGTGCATCGCTGTTACCGGCAACAATTTTTTCTACTGTTGCCTGCAAAGGTGCCCAAATGTCTGCATATTGTTTCGGGTCGCTCACCTGTTGCCCCAGTTCAGTCGTGTTGGCTACATTGAGTAATGATATTTTATTTGACCCTAATTTGTAAACTTCAAACTGTTGCGTAAGAACGGTATTGAAGCAGGCTGACATCATACTTTTAATCGCAGGGTCGCTAAAAGCCTTGTTTATCCCAGAGGAAAAATCAATATAAAGTGCAGGAGTGCCTTTTTTGGTCTCACTACCGGGAGTATTCGCGCTATGGTAGGCTTCAATACGTTTTCCTAAATCCTGATCATAAAGGTTGAAATTTATAGCTGCGAAGGGATCTTCTGATTGAGATTCTCCGGAACTTTTACAAGCTGAAATTGCAAATAGTCCCAATAATCCCATGATCCTGATAAAGTTCCGGGTATTGCCTGTTTTCATAATTTATACATTTTGGTGCTTTAAGTATGGTTTAGTTAACCAAAAGTATAAGCACGGCAACGGCAATCCTTACGGAAAACCGTAAAGAGAAAATTATAGGCAATAAAATTTTGATTTAATTTTTAGAAACCATCACATTTTCCTCATTGGAACCAGTCATCTAAAATTAAGCCCTGTATATCACCTGCTCAATGCGGAGACAGGTGTAAAAGGATTAAAATCCAATTAAAATTTACCATCGGCTAGCTTCACATCATACAAAAATATTCTTTGGATCATCTCCTTAAACAAAAAAAGCCGCCCAAAACAGGCAGCTTTATTCATCTAAATAAATAATCTTCTATTTTGCTAAAACCATAGCATTTTGCTCCGCTTTCATAATAGCCTCAGAAGCGTATGATTCTGATTTA
>NZ_CAJYOJ010000014.1 GCF_913776295.1 uncultured Pedobacter sp. | reverse complement strand
CGTTCTACTTAAGTCCGGCCTAACAAATTTTTCGGACTCCACCGACCAAGCCCTATTACTGGCTTTGAAAGAAAAATTCTCAGCCGGCATTTTTTGTTACTTTTTGATGCCAAAAAGTAAGAGCCCTCCGGCGGCGGTGAGCCGAGGCAAGGCTGTGCTGTATGGCATAAGAAATCAGTTACGTCATTCATATTGATTTTTAACCAATAAATTATCCCTCAGAATGACAAATCTTTAGAATATACTTTTAAAAGTAAGCAGGCAGGACAGGCCGATAATCAAACCTAAAATCAGTCTCGAATAGTATTCCCGTATAAAAAGCCCGCATAAAATGAGGAGATCATCATCTAAATTGGAGTGTAACAAGCCATTTCCACTTGAAGAATTGAACAAGATCTGTTTATCCTGATGATTATTTAAAGACCATCGCCTTAACCAGCTGTTTTGAAAAGTCCAGTCGAAAGCTTCGCCAGAAGCCAAAACTACCCTGGCTTGAAAATGCAGCCAGTCGTAAGTGATTATCGCTAAAACCCCTTTCTGATTGTTTAATAATTTAGTTTCAGGTTTAGAAAACCCTTCACTTTTAAACATATAAATACCTGCTTGCGTAGTCGCTATTGCTGAATTTTTCCATGAAATAAAATTCAGCGAAAATTTTAACGATCCGTTGCTGAATACCTGATAGTTACTGTCAAATAAACCTTTTCTCCAACTTAATACCTGTTCCATCCCACAAAGATTTAATTTTATATGTTAATGATGTCGAAATGTCGATGTGGTGATAATCGGGACGATGCAGGCCATCACGAAAACGGTCTGTCTGTTATAAACCTGTTTAATAAACAAACCCGCAATAACCAATAGTTTATTATCAGTATCAGAAGATATTGCCCCACTATTGCTGCTGGATGTATACCTAATATGCTCGTCTTTATAATTGCTTACCGTCCATTTCGATTTCCAGACGCCTGTTGATTTCCATTCATATTGACCTCCGTTGGTCAGGCTGATTAATGCTTTTGATTTCCAGCAGTCGTAAGTAATAATTGCAATCACTTTATTTGTTTTCCGGTCGATTATCCTGGTTTTTGATTGCCAGAATCCATCGCTTACAAACTGATAGTTTTGATCTTCAAATGTACTTTCGGCATTACTCTTCCACATTCCGAAAGTGATTGCCCCTTTTTGCAGCCCGTCTACAAATAGTTGAAAATTTCCGCTAAGCCAATCGCTCTTCCAGTTGATCAATTTCGACATTTTATTGCATTTTATTTTAGATGCAGTTGGGTTAAAGATGTTACATCAAAAAAGTGCCTATTGTTGGTAAGCACTTTTTTCAGTTAGCAGTTTTCAGTTAGCAGTTTTCAATTGGCAGTTAACCGATTAATCAATTGGAACAGTTAACCGATAAATTAGAAATTCGGTTTAAGTACATATTTATCGTAGAAACGGAAAATATGTTCTGCGGCTTCTTCTGCCGTATCAACCAATCTGAAGAGATTTAAGTCTTCTTCGTGGATATTATGTTCTTTTTGTAACATGGTTCCTTTAATCCAGTCGATGAGTCCACCCCAATAATCAACTCCCACCAATACAATCGGGAAACGGGCAATCTTGCCAGTCTGGATAAGCGTTAAGGCCTCAAATAACTCATCCATAGTGCCAAAACCACCTGGTAATACCACAAAACCCTGGCTATATTTCATAAACATTACTTTGCGGACAAAGAAATAATCGAATTCCAGTAATTTGTTATGATCGATATATTTGTTATGGAACTGTTCAAATGGTAATTCTATGTTTAAACCTACGGATTTACCTCCATTGGTATGCGCACCTTTGTTACCTGCTTCCATAATACCGGGACCACCACCAGTAATTACGCCATAACCTCTATCAGTTAGTAATTTACCGCACTGTTCGGCCAGTTGATAATATCGGTGGGTTTGGGCGGTACGGGCAGAGCCATAAATGGTAACACACGGACCAATTTTGGCCAGTTTTTCAAAACCGTCTACAAATTCGGCCATGATTTTAAAAATTTGCCAGGAATCGGTTACTTTGATTTCCTGCCAGTCTTTATTTTCAAAAGCACTTCTAATTTTTTCTTCACTCGTCATATACTGTTATTCTAATATTAAAATTTGGTTTGCGCATCCGTTTTTTTGCTGATGAACAACAAGCCTGTAAATGTGATTAAACCGTTAATTAAAATCAGTTCTACACTAAAAACATACCCGCCCAATAACCTGGCCGAATTGCTTGCAAGCAAGTAACATAAAAAAGGCGATAATAAGCAAACTATTGGCACTAATTTATCGCGTAGACCACGTTTTTTTACAAACAATCCAAAACTATATAAGCCTAAAAGTGGTCCGTAGGTGTAAGAGGCAATAGTGAAAATCAAACTCACCACTGATGAACTGTTCAACGCATTGATGACAATAATTACCAGGAACATCAAAATAGAAAAGACGATATGTACGGTGTGGCGTTTTTTTACAGCATCTTTAGCATTCACATTTTCTGCTTTAGCCATGCCTAAAAAATCGACACAGAATGAAGTAGTAAGCGCCGTTAGTGCCGAATCAGTTGTGGCAAAGGTGGCCGCAGTTAAGCCCAGCATAAAAATAATGGCCGGAACGGAGCCTAGGTTGTTTAAAGCAATTTCAGGGAACAATAAATCCGTACGTGGTTTACCTGTAATATGATCTAAAGGAATATCGATGCCATTTTTTGAAGCAAAAATGTATAATAATGCGCCTACGCTTAAAAAGAAAATGTTTAAGATGACAAATACACCAGTAAAGGTGAACATATTTTTTTTTGCTTCCTGGATAGTGCTCATGCTCAGGTTTTTCTGCATCAGGTCCTGATCAAGGCCGGTCATGGCAATGGTTACAAAAATACCACCGATAAACTGTTTGCTGAAATAGAATTTATTGGTTAAGAAATCATTTAAAAAGAATATCTTAGAATAACTGCTGTTCTTTACCGTTTCGAATGCTTGTGGGATACTGAAATCAAGACTATGGCAGATAAAATAAATAGTAAGAAAAACCGAAAGCACCAGGAAGAAAGTCTGCAAAGTATCGGTAATGATAATGGTTTTCAACCCACCTTTGAACGTATATGACCATATGAGCGCCAACGAAATAAGTACCGTTAACCAAAATGGAACGCCATAATTGTCGAAAATAAAGCGTTGCAGCACGATTACAACGAGGTATAACCGGGTTGCAGACCCTAAAGTGCGGCTTAATAAAAATATTGAAGCGGCTGTTTTATAGCTATAATAACCTAATCTTTTTTCAATGTAGCCATAAATAGAGGTGAGGTTCATACGATAGTAAAGCGGGAGCAGAACAGTGGCTATGATAATAAAGCCAACCGCATTACCCAGCACAAACTGGAAATATTGAAACTGGTTTCCACTGGGGGCGCCAACTTCACCCGGTACAGAAATAAAAGTAACGCCCGAAAGTGCGGTTCCAATCATTCCGAAAGCTACCAGGTACCATTTAGAATTTCGGTTGGCAACAAAAAAGGTGCTATTGTCTGACGATTTTTGAGAGGTTACAAACGAAATGATAATCAGTAGCAGAAAGTAGCCAATTAGAAAACACAAGAGGATAGTTGGTGACATAGTTTTGTTTTTAAGCTGATAAATGTAAAGAAAACTATCAAATCAAGCAATATTCTTGTTAGTCCGAAGTCGGAAGTCCGGAGTCGGAAGTCAAAACAGCCATAAACCATGATCAGGCACTTAAATAAATATACAGGTGATCAATAAATGTTGTTCAGTCTTCAATTTGAAATTTGCAGTTTCCGTTGGCTATGAACTACCAACCAGTGGACTATTGACTAATAAACCAATATCCAGTTTTCAGTTGGCAGTTTGCCATTCTCAGTTAACCAGTTCAAACCATTAAACGATTAACCACTGATTATTGAACCAATGAACCTTTTTATCTATTTTTGTATCATGAATTTTTCATCCAAACTGCTCGAAGATGCGGTAAACGAATTCTCAAAACTTCCGGGTGTAGGGCAAAAAACAGCTTTACGTTTGGTATTACATCTTTTAAATAAGGAGCAGGAAGAAGTAAATCAGTTTGGTAATACCTTTATAAAACTTAAACAGCAGATTAAACACTGTAGTACCTGCCACAATATTTCTGATTATGCAGTTTGCGAAATCTGTACCTCACACAAGCGAGATAAAGAAACCATTTGTGTAGTAGAAGATACGCGCGACGTAATGGCCATTGAAAATACAGGCCAATACTTTGGCGTTTACCATGTTTTAGGTGGTTTAATTTCTCCAATGGACGGTGTAGGACCTTCTGATCTGTTTATTGAGGGGCTGGTTGCCAGGATGGCGGTAGGAGGGATCAAAGAAGTGATTTTGGCCCTCAGTCCGAATATGGAAGGCGATACCACCTTGTTCTACCTTTATAAAAGACTAAAAGAATTTAATGTACCGGTTACCACCATTGCGCGCGGAATTGCTTTTGGAGGTGAACTTGAATATACCGATGAAATTACCCTCGGCCGATCGATCATTACCCGCGTGCCTTACGAAACCGCGATGATGAAATAAGTCAGTATCAAGTACAAAGTATCGGGACTCATATTATTTGCATACATCTTGATACTTGATACTCACTACTTAATACTCACTACTTGATACTCACTACTCGATACTCATTACCTGATACTAAATACTTACTACTAAATCTTGATACTTAATACCTACAAACACAAATGAACCTAAAAAATAAAGTAATCATCATCACCGGGGCGTCCAGCGGAATCGGAAAAGCCTGTGCAGAAGAATTTGCCAGGCGCGGTGCCGATTTGGTCTTAGCTGCCCGTCAATACGTTACTCTTTGCGAAATTACTGCTGATCTGGAAAAGAAATACGGCATCAGGGCGGTAGCGGTTCAGGCCGATGTAAGTAAAGAAGAAGATTGCGAACTGATTATCAAACAGGCTTTAGTTTCGTTTCAGCAGATCGATATTCTGGTTAATAATGCCGGTTTATCGATGCGTGCCCTGTTTAACGATCTGGATCTATCGGTGCTTAAAAACCTGATGGACGTGAACTTTTGGGGAACCGTATACTGCACCAAATATGCTTTGCCGGAGATTTTAAAAACAAAAGGGACAGTTGTAGGGGTATCATCTATTGCCGGCTATCGTGGTTTACCAGGGCGCACAGGTTATTCTGCCTCAAAATTTGCCATGAACGGTTTTATGGAATCTTTACGTACCGAATTGCTTAAAACCGGCGTAAATGTAATGGTAGCCTGTCCGGGGTTTACGGCCTCCAATATCCGGGTTACGGCTTTAGCAAAAGATGGCGCTGCACATGGCGAAACGAGTATGGATGAAGGTAAAATGATGTCTTCAGAAGAAGTTGCAAGAATTATTGCCGATGGTATTGAACAGCGGAAACGCACTTTGGTGATGACCAGACAAGGGAAACTGGCCGTTTGGATGAACAAGCTGTTTCCGGCTTTTGTAGATAAAAAGGTTTTTGATTTGTTCGCGAAAGAGAAAAATCCGTTAATTAAGGCTTAAGGTAGAGGGTTTAAGGCGTAAGGTAAGTAGAATAGCATATTGCGGTTAGAATTTGGCCTTGCGGCTGCACAGTTATGTTGGCGGTTTAAGCTAAAGTAATTGTCAGTCTGGGCGGAGTCGAAGACTTAGTACTAATTGTTTAGCGAATTGCCTTATCCATTCTAGATTAAATAGATCCTGAAATAAATCCGGTAGCTATTGGATCAGGGTGACGAATCATGGGTAGAAGTGTTGGGGGTATAGATAAAGAATTTAAACTGTAAAGCTAATAGATTAGCGGATGTGCTTGGTGCCTATAATTGTCTTGATACCTGATACTTTCTACTTAATACCCGCTACTAACAAATCCACTATCACCACAATTTCGTTTATTAACCGTTGAGTTGAAAATCCTTTTTATGTACAAATCCCTTGTTTTATTAATGCTCTTTTTTCAAACATTACTTGCTACTGCACAGGTTAAAAAGGTAAAAAATATCAGTTATGCAGGCAATACTGATGAAGCCAATACACTGAATATTTTTTACAAAAACGACAGCATTAAAAATAAACCGGTTTTAATTTTTATTCACGGGGGTTCATGGAGCAGTGGCAAAAAGGAAACTTATTGGTGGCTGGGCAGGAACTTTGCGCGCAAAGGTGTGGTTACGGTAATCGTCAATTATCCTTTGGCACCCAATGCTCAGTATGAAAAGATGGCGAATGATTGTGCGTTAGCGGTGAAATGGGTTCAGGAGCATATTGCAGACTACAGGGCAAGCGCAGAGAAGATTTTTGTGATGGGACATTCGGCAGGCGCACATCTGGCAGAACTGATCAATGCCGATTCGAGATATTTTAAAAAAGCGGGTATTAAAAATCCGATTAAAGGTATCGTGCTGAACGATCCATTTGGTTTGGATATGGAGGAATATTTAACCACAGCCGAAAAGGACCATTTTTATTTCGATTTCATCCGGACCTTTACTGATAGACCTGCAGTTTGGAAAGTGGCATCTCCTTTGGAGTATGTAAACGATATTAAAAACCCACATTTGCTTTTTTACGGAAGCAAAACTTATGGTGCTATTAAATTACAGACCCCGAAATTATACGAAAAACTGAAAGCTAACCATGTGCCGGTAGAATTAAAGGAAATAAAAGGCAAAAGCCATGTACCAATGATCAGTCAGATGATTTTTGGCGGAAACCAGTTATACAAGGATATTTTAGATTTTATACAAAAGACATCTTTATAGGATTTGTCAACTTTCTTGCCTTTTTGCTATTAATGCCGACAAATCTGGATTTAAGGCGGAGTGGTTTTATTTCTTGCACGAACCCAACGTCCCTAAACCCGACAGCAGCGAAAATCCTTTTTGTTTACAGCAAACTCCAATATCCTGTCATGCTGAGGTACGAAGCATCTGCAGGCTATGAAAAAGATCCTTCGTGCCTACCATTGACGTTAATTTTTAATTATTTGATAATTAGTCACTTATGAGATATGCATTTCCATCCAACAAGGCCTTCGCACTGGGTCTCCGTTCTACTTAAGTCCGGCCTAACAAATTTTTCGGACTCCACCGACCAAGCCCTATTACTGGCTTTGAAAGAAAAATTTTCAGCCGGCATTTT
>NZ_CAJYOJ010000013.1 GCF_913776295.1 uncultured Pedobacter sp. | reverse complement strand
AGTCCGGCCTAACAAATTTTTCGGATTCCACTGACCGAGCCCTATTACTGGCTTTGAAAGAAAAATTTTCAGCCGGCATTTTTTGTTACTTTTTGATGCCAAAAAGTAAGAGCCATTCGGCGGCGGTGAGCCGAGGCAAGATTGCGCCGTAGGACTAAAAGAAAACAACTGTACGTCAATCATATTGATTTTTATACAATAAATTATCCCTCAGGATGACAATTATTTATGATACAGCCTCATTTTGTTGAAATTTAGGGTTAAGAATTTTCAATCAAATGACGAAATCAACAATACTCCACATCGCTGCTGCCTTGCTGCTTTACATCAGTGTTTGTTCAAGCCTTTATGCTCAGGATCCCAAATATCCATCGAGCATAACCGTTGCCCAGGACGGAAGTGGAAATTATAAAAGCATACAAGAGGCGGTCAATTCAGTACGTGATTTGGGCGAAGAGGAAGTTAAAATTTATATTAAAAATGGCATTTACAAAGAAAAGCTGATTATCCCATCATGGAAAACCAAAATTGCTTTAATTGGTGAAAGTGCCGAAAATACCATCATTACCAGCAATGATTATTCGGGGAAGCCAAACCCGGATGGCAAAGACCAATTTGGCAATGTTAAATTTAGCACATATACTTCTTTTACCGTATTGGTTCAGGGGAACGATATTCATCTCGAAAATTTAAATATCATCAATTCTGCAGGTAGGGTTGGCCAGGCCGTTGCCTTGCATGTAGAAGGCGATCGTTTTACAGCGAAAAACTGCAGTTTTAGGGGCAATCAGGATACGCTTTACGCAGCAATTGAAAATAGCCGTCAGTATTATTTAAACTGTTATATCGAAGGCACAACCGATTTTATCTTTGGCAAGGCTACAGTCGTCTTTCAAAATTGTACCATCAAAAGCTTAAGCGATTCTTACATTACGGCAGCCTCAACTTCAGCACAACAAAAATTTGGATTTGTTTTTCTTAACTGCAAACTTATTGCAGATTCAACGGTTACAAAAGCCTATCTCGGCAGACCATGGCGGCCTTATGCAAAAACGGTATTCATTAAATGTGATTTGGGTAAACATATTTTGCCTGAAGGCTGGAATCCGTGGAAAGGCGACAAGATGTTTCCGGATAAAGAACTGACGGTTTTTTATGCTGAATATAAAAGTGAAGGAGATGGCGCCTCCCCTAAAACGAGATTGCCCTGGACAAAACAGCTCACAGATCAAGAGGCAAAAAGCTATACTTTAGAAAATATTTTAGGTGGTGTAGACCAATGGGATCCAATCAAAAAATTATAAAATGAGAAAAAATTTCTTTAATATTTTTACGGCCGGAGCTTTAGCTATTTTCTGTTCTTTTACCCTCCTTCAAAAGAAAACGAAACTATACATCATAGGCGATTCTACTGCCGCCAATAAGGCACAAAAGGCATACCCGGAAACGGGTTGGGGAATGGCATTACAATCTTATTTTAAAAACGATGTGACGGTTGATAACCGTGCGTTGAACGGCAGGAGTACCAAATCTTTCAGGGCCGAAAAACATTGGGATCCGATATTGGCTCAGTTAAATCCCGGCGATTACGTTTTTATAGAATTTGGGCATAACGATGAAAAAACTGATAAACCAGCCGTAGGCGTTACATTAACTGAATTTAAAACCAACCTGATTAACTACATTGAAGAAACCCGAAGCAAAAAAGCGTTTCCGGTTTTACTCACGCCAATCTCCCGCAGAAGTTTTAAAAACGGTGTGCTGGTAGATTCACATGGTGATTATCCGCGCATAACCCGTCAGGTGGCCGATTCACTGCAAGTACCTTTAATTGATATGCTGGTAAAAACCGAAAGTTTATTGACCCGCCTTGGAGATAAGCCATCCGTCAAATTATTTAACTATGTTGATTCTGGAAATGTAAATTATCCAATAGGCAAAAAAGATGATACGCATCTAAGTCCCGAGGGTGCTAAACAGGTTGCTGGCTTGGTGGTAAAAGGATTTAAGGAGTTAAAGTTGAGTTTAGCTAAGCATTTGAAATAAAATATAGTTTGTCATCCTAAATTTAGGGAAGGATCTTTTCTTTATCACAGAGTGATAGATAAATGTATACCAAGTGATGTATAATGCGCTTATCGTCCTTGTTTGCAACGGGGATGAAGGAGAAAGGCGATTGTATCGCCAAAAAGCACATTATCCCGCATTATAAATGCGGATTTCACAATCCTCTTTAAGGATCATTATAAAGTCGGCTATTAAGGATTCTTCACTGCGTTCAGAATGACAGCTGAGAATACGAAATTGAAAAATCGTCATTGCGGGGAGGCTTTTTCAGCCGACGAAGCCTGCCGGCAACAGGCTGGCAATCTTACAACGATCGCTATGAGCTTACGCATAAAGATTGCTTCGTCGTTCCTCCTCGCAATGACGATCTATGCTAGTAAACTAGCCACTAAAAAATATACTTCGTACTTAAAAAGTTCGAATCATCCCCTTTCACAATTTCGTTCAATAACTTTTTATTATCATCTGTAAATTTGGTTGCTACCAAAGAACGGATCGAGAACGAACGCAATGCATCCACTACCGAAAGTGTGCCTTCAGCACTATCTTTGCGACCGGTGAAAGGAAAAACATCCGGTCCGCGTTGGCATTGGCAGTTGATGTTTACGCGACTTACCTGGTTGACCAACGGATCAATCAACGATGAAATTACCGCAGCGTTGTTGCTGAAAATACTGACCTGCTGGCCATGCGGCGAATCAATTAAATATTCGATAGGCTCTTCCAAATCATCGAATGGCACAACCGGAACAATCGGACCAAACTGTTCTTCACGGTAGAGCTTCATATTACCGTTTACCGGATAAACAATGGCCGGATAAACAAAAGTTTCTAAGGTTTGTCCGCCATTTTTATTGATCACCTTAGCACCGTGTGCAACGGCATCATCAATACATTCTTTCAAATATTCAGGTTTGTTCAGTTCGGGCAGTGGTGTAAGGTTTACGCCTTTTTCCCAAGGCATGCCAAATTTTAGTTTTTCTACCTCTGCGGATAAGCGTTTTAAAAATTCCTGCGCCAAACTGCGGTGTACATAAACAATTTTAATGGCGGTACACCGTTGTCCGTTAAAAGAAAGCGAACCCAGCACCGTTTCAGAAACGGCCAGATCAAGATCGGCATCCTTGGTGATGATGGCTGCATTTTTGGCATCCAGCCCTAAAATCGCCCTCAAACGGTTTACCTTTGGATGTAGTTTTTTCAGTTCGTTGGCAACCTTACTTGAACCAATTAAGGTAAGCACATTGATTTTACCAGATTTCATCAAACCGGGAACGATGGTATTACCACGGCCATAAATGGTATTCACCACACCCTTAGGGAAACTGGAACGGAAAGCCTCTAACAAAGGATAATGCAATAAGGTACCGTGCTTAGGTGGTTTGAATAAGAGCGTATTGCCCATAATCAAAGCCGGAATAAGCGTGGTAAAAGTTTCGTTTAACGGATAATTGAATGGCCCCATGCAAAGCACCACACCTAGCGGAGAACGGCGCACCTGGGCCACAATTCCCTGTTCTATTTCAAAACGGGATGATTGCCTGTCGATATCTTTCAGTGCATCAATGGTGGCATAGATGTATTCAACCGTACGATCAAATTCTTTAACCGAATCAGCATACGACTTGCCGATCTCCCACATAATCAGTTTGGCAACAATCTCCTTTTGCTCAATCATCTTATGCGTAAAGTTTTCTACGCAGATAATGCGGTCTGCAACACTCATGGTTGGCCATTGCCCCCTACCATTATCATAAGCAGCTACGGCGGCATCCAATGCTTCTGCCGACTCTTTCTCTGTACAAACAGGGAAACTACCAATGCGTTTTCGTTTTAAACCTTCAGGGGTTTTTATGCATACAGGCGAAAACACTTCATTAAACGGTCCATTCCATGGCTTCATTTCTCCGTTCGAGAGAAACTCTTTTTGATTGATTTCTTCCTTAAGCCTAAATTCATCTGGAATCTGGCTCTCTTCAACGAAAATACTTTCGAGGTCTAGCGCGGTATTCAATTTTATTATTGTTAGGTTAAATTAATGTTAAATCTATAGTTTAAGTATAGATTAACGCTTTAAAAAAGATATTAAATATTTAGGCACAATAATATTGCCTAAATATTTTTGAGATTGAATTATTTAACTTCTATTACTTTATATTTTGGGACAAGTGTCTTCATTACGATCCAGCCAAGAAGGTAAGCCACCGCACAGAAGGAGAAAACGATAAAATAACCGGCTTCTTTACCTTGAAAACCCATAAAAGTCATTTGCGTATCGCCGGCATAGGTGAAGAGTACTCCAGAACCTTTGTTGATGAAAAATGATCCTACGCCTCCAGCCATACCACCTATCCCGGTTACGGTTGCAATGGCCTGACGGGGAAACATATCACTTACGGTGGTGAATATATTGGCCGACCATGCCTGGTGTGCTGCACCTGCAATACCAATGATAATTACAGGCAACCAATAGGTATAGTGACCTAAGGGTTGAGCCAATAAGGCTAACAGCGGAAAAAAGGCAAAAATCAGCATGGATTTCATCCTGCCATCGTAAGGGTTCATGTTTTTTTTATCGATAAAATAGGATGGCAGCCAGCCTCCAATAATGGATAACAAGGTAATTACATATAGTATAAATAGGGGAAAAGCACTTTCGGTACCGCTCATTTTATAAATATCCTTCAGGTATGCGGGCGACCAAAAGAGATAAAACCACCAGACACCATCCGTCATAAATTTACCAAAAGCAAAGGCCCAGGTTTGTTTAAACTTAAGGCAATCCACAAAGGAAAGTTTTTTTACGGGCGATGCTGCGGTAACCGTTTCGCTCACCTGATCATGCGCCACAATATCCTGCTGGATATAAGCCAGTTCAGCCTTACTTACTCTTGAGTGGTTTTCGGGATTGCCATAAAGTAAGATCCAGAAAAACATCCAGATAAAACCTAAGGCACCGATGATGATAAACGACATCTCCCAGCCATAAGCATCGGCAATGTAAGGGATCGTAACCGGGGCTGCCAAGGCACCAACTGTTGCACCTGCATTAAAAATACTGGTGGCAAATGCACGGTCTTTTTTAGGAAAATATTCTGCAGTCGCTTTAATCGCAGCCGGAAAGTTTCCGGCCTCCCCTAATGCCAGTACAAAACGGGCAAAAATAAACAGCGAAAGGCTGGTTGATAGAATCAGCGTGGTATTACCAACTGTAGAGAGTGCGTCTTTCGCACCCGCAAAACTCATGGGCCATGTACCGGTAATCATCCCTGAAGTAGCAATACCGCAAAAAGCATGAATACAGGCACCTACTGACCAGATTCCAATTGCCCATAGGAAACCTTTTTTCGTGTCCATCCAATCCACAAACCGTCCTGCAACCAACATCGATCCGGCATAAAAAAGAGAGAATAACGCTGTAATGGTTCCATAGTCACTATCGGTCCAATGGAATTCTGGAACAAAATAGTCCTTCCAAGTAAGCGAGAGTACCTGTCGATCTAAATAATTAATGGTAGTTGCAACAAATAACAGTGCACATATCGTCCATCTGTAATTGCTGATTTTTGGTTGGCTCATTTTGGTTAGATGTGGTTAGTTATTGTGGTTTATTTACTTTGCTTAATGAGTTCAAGTGCCAGTTGAGTATTGTCGTAAAGCTCATCGTAAAGCCCTTTGCTCATTACATCCTTACTAATTAATTTGCTGCCCATCCCAACGGCACAAACACCAGCTTTAAACCAGGTTCTAAGGTTATCGGCATTAATTTCTACACCTCCGGTTGGCATAAACAGCTGTCCGGCGAAAAGATCTTTAATTGATGAAATAAATTCAGGGCCTAAAATATTTGCCGGAAAAATTTTAATCAGCATAGCTTTGTGTTCCTGTGCAATGCTGATTTCAGTCGGCGTCATACAACCTGGTACCCAAAGCATGCCAATCTTATTTGCAATTTCGGCAACCGCCGGATTGACGATCGGGGCCACAATAAAATCAGTTCCGGCTTCAATAAAGGCATTGGCATCAGCCGGAGTTTTAATGGTTCCGATACCTAAATAAAGATCGGGCATTTCTGCATCTCGTATTTCTTTTAACTTTTTAAAATTTGGTAATGCCGATTTGCCACGATTGGTATATTCAAAAACACGGACGCCAGCTTTATACAAAGTGCGTAATATTTCAATACTACCCGATTCACTGTCCTGATAAAAAAGGGGTAACATGCCCTGTTCTAAAATGGCATCTAAAATTTTGTGCTTGTTATTAATCATTGCGTATTATTCTTTTTTCTATATCAGCTACAGTACTGGTTGTAGCATCGCTAGGAATATATAATTTATCGTATGCTGCTGCTGTAGCGAAGCTTAAGGTTTCTTTGGCCGGTAACTGGTTGTAAAAGCCATAAATCAGGCCAGCCATAAAACAATCTCCACTACCCACCTTATCCAAAATCTCTTCAGAAACATATTCTTCAGAAACGGTTAATTCATTGTCTGTATAAATCGCAGTATAATACCGTATGCCCTTTCCATGATCGAACCTGAAAGTATTGGCAACAGCTTTACATGCCGGAAACAAACTTAATATTTCTTTGGAGGTATCGGTTGCCTGTTGCAGTAACGTTTCCTTTGCATAACCCTCGGTGGGTGTCAAATCTTCGTGAAGCGCAGTGCCCAACATTTTATTCGCTGCCCAAACATTCCCCATAATCAGTGTGCAATACTGAGCCAGCTCGGGCAAAATATCAATCGGTTCCTTCCCATATTTCCAAAGCTTTGCCCGATAGTTTAAATCAAGTGAAACGGTGATATTTTTTGCACTAGCTACTTTTAAGGCTTCCAAACACACGTCAGCAATATTTTGGTTAATGGCCGGGCAAATGGCACTAAAATGGAACCAGGCCACATCTTCGAAAACTTCGTCCCAGTTAATCTGTCCAACTTTTAAACCGGCATAGGCCGAGTTGGCCCGGTCGTAAATTACCCCTGCATTTTTAAGATCTTTTCCTTTAGGCAAATAATACAAACCCAGCCGTTCGCCATGGTAAACCATAGGACTGGTATCGATATTGCGGAAATTAAGATAATCAATAATCTCTCGGGTTACCGCATTATCTGGCACAGCCGACAGGTAGGCTGAAGGCACATTCCACAAGGCTAAGGCCGTGGCTGCATTGAGTTCGGCGCCACCCACGTAAAACGGTAATTTATTTTCTTTTAACCATTGTCCGTCCATATCCGGACAGATGCGTAAAAGTATTTCACCAAAGCTTAAAACTTTTTTTCCTTTTTGTGATGAAGCGAATATTTGGTTGCTCATTTTATATCTGATCGGCATATTTCATCCTGTTTTCGGCAAGCGGATGAAAATGAAAGGAAAACGATTGAAATGATTTTATTCCAACAAAATACCTTTCTAAAGCCCGATTTTGGTTAAAATTTAAAGTAATTTTTTGCGTTAAAATACGAAATATCCTGTACAATTTTGCCCACCCACTCCAAATCGTTAGGTAATTCTCCATTCTCCATATCTTCACCAAACAGGTTACAAACAATCCTTCTGAAATATTCGTGACGGGGAAAGGAAAGGAAACTGCGCGAATCGGTAAGCATACCTACCAGGCGGCTTAAAAGTCCCATGTTTGATAAGGCATTTAACTGTTTGATCATCCCGTCTTTTTGGTCTAAAAACCACCAGGCTGAACCAAACTGCACTTTACCGGCTACCGAACCATCGTTAAAGTTACCAATCATGGTGGCAATCAACTCATTATCTGCCGGGTTAAGGTTATAGATAATGGTTTTAGCCAATTTATCCTGGTTATCCAGGCGATTTAGGAATTTCGATAGCATACGGGCCTGGCTAAAATCGCCGATTGAGTCCCAACCGGTATCAGGTCCCAATTGTCTTAACATTCGGGCATTGTTGTTACGCAAAGCAC
The DNA here is from genome assembly GCF_913776295.1 of uncultured Pedobacter sp. Classification (GTDB taxonomy): domain Bacteria; phylum Bacteroidota; class Bacteroidia; order Sphingobacteriales; family Sphingobacteriaceae; genus Pedobacter. The sequence goes on along the minus strand of NZ_CAJYOJ010000013.1, from coordinate 150,420 downwards.
CAAGGTGATATTGTTGTACCCAGCCCTTTTCATGATCCCATTCTGCAAAATAAACCAGCATAGCCGATTTGAATTTCAGGTTTTCCTGATAGGAAATAGTCTGTTTACTGCGGATTTTATTAAAGATTGATGCAGTTTCAGCTTCGGTGTAGTCTTCAGCATAAATCTGCTCTAAACCATGATCGGAAACCGAACAACCATTTGCGGCAAAGTAGTCATGGCGGCTTTTTAAAGCATCAATGTAATCCTGTAAACTGCTAATGCTTTTATCGGCAACCGTTTCCAGTTTGTCGATATATTCATTTAAGCCTTCAATATCATCACTGTTCATGGCCTTATCCGGACGGAAAGCTGGCAACATTTTTAAGTTTGCCCCTTCTCTGGCCAGTTGCTGATGAAAGTTCAGGCTATCTAAAGGATCATCAGTAGTACAAACAACCTCTACATTCATTTTGGCCAACAAACCACGCACGGAATATTCAGGCGTTTGCAGTCTCGCAGAACATTCATCGTAAATTTTCTGCGCCGTTTTGCCTGAGAGCAGATCGGTAATACCGAAATAACGTTGAAGCTCCAAATGTGTCCAGTGGTATAGCGGATTGCGCAAGGTATAAGGAACGGTTTCGGCCCATTTTTCAAATTTCTCAAAATCAGATCCTACTCCGGTGATGTATTTTTCATCCACACCGTTGGCGCGCATCGCTCTCCATTTGTAATGATCGCCTGCAAGCCAAACCTGACTGATATTCGCAAACTGGGTATTGTTGGCAATCTGCTCCGGTATCAGGTGGTTATGATAATCGATAATGGGTAGCGGTTTTGCAAAATGGTGATAAAGCTTTTCAGCAGTTTTGCTTTGCAAAAGAAAATTTTCGTCTAAAAAAGGTTTCATTCTATGTTATTTGAGACAGTAGATTTGAGATGATCAAAACACTTATCTATTCATGTTCTATTTATGCTCCGACTATGTCCTCACAGACCGGAACTCAATTTGTATTTTATCTGTTGGTGGTCTGTGGGGACACAGACCACGGCGACGCGACACAGGCCACGACAATTAAAATACTTATCTATTTATTTTTTTAACCCCGGTCTGTGTCCCCACAGACCGGAACCCTATTCATTTTGTGGTCTGTGGGGACACAGACAGCGGCAACTGCAAGCTAAAGGCGATTGCAAGGATAGCCACGCAAACCTCCGACCTCGGTCTTCCGACTTCGGACTATAGACTAACCCCCCGTTTCCACGGGATAAAATCATCCTGGTTAAGCAATACAGCTTTGGGAATCACTTCACCACTGGCCGCTTTAATGCAATATTCCAGGATATCTTCTCCCATTTGTTCAATGGATTTTTCGCCTTCGATAACCGGACCACAGTTGATATCAATGATATCGCTCATCCGTTTGCTTAGTGCGTTATTAGTTGATACCTTGATGGTTGGACAAACCGGATTTCCCGTTGGTGTTCCTAAACCAGTGGTGAACAAAATTAAGGTTGCACCTGATGCAGCTTTGCCTGTAGTGGCCTCCACATCATTTCCTGGCGTACAAACCAGGTTCAAGCCAGGTTTTGTGGCAGGTTCGGTATAATCCAACACATCTTCTACCGGCGATGTTCCGCCTTTTTTAGCTGCTCCCGTACTCTTAATGGCATCAGTAATTAAACCGTCTTTAATATTACCCGGTGATGGATTCATAAAAAATCCGGAACCTACATTTTCTGCCGATTGATTGTAAGCCGTCATTAACTGGATGAATTTACGGGCGGCGGTCTCATCTTTGGTACGATCAATCAACTGTTGTTCTGCTCCGCAAAGTTCCGGAAACTCAGCAAGAAGCACGGTACCGCCCAAAGCCACCAATAAATCGGAGGTATAACCAACAGCAGGGTTGGCACTAATTCCGCTAAAACCATCGCTCCCGCCACATTTTACACCCAACACCAGTTTGCTTAACGGCGCCGGCTGACGCTCAATTTTATTGATTTCGGTTAAACCGATAAAAGTTTTACGAATAGCCTCTTTAATCAGCTGTTCTTCGCTTTGCGATTGTTGCTGCTCAAAAACAAATAATGGCTTATCGAAATTAGAGTTACGTTGTTTAAGGTCTTCCATAAAATCGTGAACCTGCAGATTCTGGCAGCCTAAACTCAATACCGTTACACCAGCCACATTAGGATGATCGGCATATGCAGCCAATAACTTACTTAGCACAGCAGCATCCTGCCGGGTACCGCCACAACCACCCTGGTGATTTAAAAATTTAATCCCATCAACGTTTTTAAACACCCGGCTGGCAGAGGGATTTGCCAGGCCTATTGAACCAGGATCAGCCTCAGCTAAAATTTCGCCGTTTTTATAAGCCTCAACTAATTCGTGGGCGTATGATTTGTATTTATCTGTTACTGCATAGCCCAGCTCATTATGTAAGGCTTCACGAATGACATCCAGATTGCGGTTTTCGCAGAAAACGGTAGGTATAAATAGCCAATAGTTTGCAGTACCTACCCTGCCATCGCTACGGATATAGCCGTTAAAAGTTCTGCCTTCAAATTTCGAAACATCAGGCGCCTGCCACTCGTAATGATAAGGCCGAAATTCGAAAGGATCAGAGGCGTGTTTCGTATTTTCGGTGTGCATTAATCCACCTTTAAGGATGAAGTGCTGTGCTTTTCCCACCAATACGCCGTACATCATGATGTGATCGCCTGGATTCATATCCTGCATAAAAAATTTATGCTTGGCCGGTATATCATCCTGTAAAATATATTCCTGCCCTTCGTGGATAACAGTTTCGCCTTTTGCCAGGTTTTGCAAAGCAACCAATACATTATCGTTAGGATGGATTTTTAAAATTCTAGTAACCATTTTAAATTGCTGTTTCTGAATGCAAGTTACTTAAAGTTTCTTTTGCACCTTTGTTCTGTAATAAATCAACGTACGATTTTACGGCTGCGTTAAATCCCGGGTAATCGTTCAGGTTTTTGCCCCAAAGTCGTATATCGCCAAGCGTTTGATCTACAACAGTTTCGGGATCTTTCCAATATTTGTATAATACTTCCGCAAATTCATCCTGTATCGGGTAGGTTTTTCCGTTTACGTTCGCGGTAAAGGTTTCACCTTCCTGGTTGACATTCATGAAAAGAATATAAGCGGCTACACCCAAAGCGGTAAGCTGTGGCACCTCATTCTTCAAAGCATAATATCTCCTGATGAGCGGCATATTACGCATTTGCATTTTTGAGGTAAAATTTAGCGTAATGGCCTGCCACTGGTGTGCTAAAGATGGGTTACTAAAGCGGTCAACCACGCTCTCTGCAAATGCGATTGCTTCATTGGAGCTGATGTCTTCATTCACCACTACAGGTGCGATTTCATCTTTCATCAATTTTAATACATTGGCCGAGAAATCTTTATTCGCCATCGCCTCTTTTACGGTTTCGAAACCTGCTAAAATAGCTAGACCGCAGCTAATGGTATGCGTACCGTTAAGCAAGCGGAGTTTGAGTTCTTTAAATTTATCGATGGAAGGAACAATGAAAATTCCTTTATCAGCTTTTGCAAAAGATAGTACCTCCTTTACTTTTTCGCTTGATGATTCAATTGCCCAGAGCCTGAAAGGTTCGGCCATAATCATCAGTTCGTCTTCGTAACCCAGTTCGCTTTCAATGGCTTTTTGCGCTTCTTCGGGAAGTTTCCCAGGTACAATCCTATCCACCAAAGTTTTGCAAAAATGATTGGCCGTTTTTAACCAGTTTTCGAAATCCCAGCCTAATTTATTCTGGATCGCCAGATCAAGCAAAATTTCTTTCAGTTTATCTGCATTATCACTAATGAGTTCTGTTGGCACGATCACCATACCACTTTCTGCCGATCCGTTAAAGGCTTTATATCGCTCATGCAAAAAAGCAAGCAGTTTGCCCGGGTAGGATTGTGGGGGATGATCAGTGATTTTATCTTCGCTTTTTACAATGCCTACTTCTGTGGTATTAGAAATTACGACCTGCATGTCGGGCTGGTGGGCGGCTTTTAAAATTTCTGTCCAATCTTGCGAAGCTGCTAAAACCCGGCTTATTGAAGCATTTATCGAATTTTCTTCAACATTCACACCATCTTCAATGCCTTTTACACAAAGCGTGTACAAATTATCCTGTTTCGCAAAAGCGTCAGCACCACCTTTTGCTGTAGATTTAACAACCAGTACACGACCATTGAAAATTCCTTTCTCATTGGCTTTATCAATAAAATAATCGGGTAAACCACGCAGTAAAACACCTGTACCAAACTGGATTACCCGCTCAGGTAATGCTAAAATTTCAGCAGTAGGTTTTGTAACCTTTTCGCCGTTAATGTTTTTTAGATTTTCTTTGTTTAAAATCATTACTCATGTGATTTGACCACCAATACATAAATGCGGAAGGTGAGATTTATATTTCTTCCTAACGGCTGATAATTTTGTTATCTACCATGTTTACTTAACCATTTCGGGTATTCTTTTTCGATTAACTTTTGCGCCCAGTTGCCATACCAGGCATATCCATTACGCCTTTCAAGGCTTAATTCTTCTAATTTTGTTTTAATGGCATTGTCGCGATCACCAAAAATCGGGGTATTTTTATCAAGGTCGTAAAAGCGTGCCCAGGCAACCGCATTGGGATCGGCAACCAAAGCCGCAGCTTTAACATTGGCTTTAGGGTTTTTGGGCCTGTCAAAACGGTAACCTACGATTTTATAGGCATTGAACCATTTTACTGCCGCTGTAATGGCATCTTTTTCTGCAGCTGAAGGACTTTTGATCCGCATCAAAAAGCTGACAATCCCTACCGATTCGCTTGTACTCAATGAGGCCGGTTCAAAAGCCCTGGCTTTTGCAGGTAGCATCGTGTCCTTATCATATTGCGCAGCCCAAATGCTTAGCACACCATTTTGTTTTACCTGTGTTTTCAAGATGCAATCGATGCCTTTGGCAACCGCTTTTTCGGCCTTTTTGATGTAAGCAGGATTTACTAAGTCAAAATCGTTTGTTTGCGTGGCAACATCCTGTAAAATATTCATAACATTGATCATTGCATCATCGTTGTAAGTAATTTCTGAGCGGTAGGAAGATTGATCAGGATAATATTGTGGCCAGCCACCATTGGCATACTGTGCCGAAAAAATATAATCAAGACCTTTTTCAGCAGCAGCTAAATAGGTTTTGTTCTGCGTGTTTTTATAAGCTTTAACCAGATAGACAATCTCTCTGCTGGTGGCTTTATTATCAAAAGTGGCGTGCAAATCTTTAGTTGCCTTTATTTTGGCTAAAAGGCCAAGTGTTAAAGCTGCGCCATAATTTACCACGCTCTTATCTTCCAGTTGCTTGGGCCAGCCACCATTGCCTAATTGATAAACCAGCATTTTATCTGCTGTAGAATCAACAGATTGTTGTGCATAACACGACAGCAATAAAGTGCTGCATATTAGGGTTAACCATAATTTTATTTTCATCATTTTGTTTGTGCCGTAGCCTGTGTCATCACAGACCACTAATTTTATTTTACACCATACTTAGTTTTTGCCACGGAGACACAGATTAGAACGGCGTACTTTTCTTTCTCTTATGCCATGGTTCGTGGAGACACGAACCAATACTTATTTTTGTTCATCCATTTCATCTGTGGTTAACAAACCCTATTTCTTCCCCGGCACCTGCTTAATCAACCAGTTCACTAAATCATTCGTAGCTTTAAAGTTTTCAAACTCAGCAGGCAATTTTCGGCCGTCAATGTATTCATTATAAAACCACGGATCGCCCACCGCGAAAACTGTTCCTTTGCCATATTTTGCGATGGCCACAATCACATCGCCTTTATCAGTTAAGGCAGAAACAGCCGGACTTTTAACTTGAATAGTTGATATTTCTTTGATATAGATTTTTTTGGCGGTCTTGAAAATAGCATTACCATCTGGGATTTTAATTGCCCCTTGTTCGAAATTCGTACCCTGAACTTTATTACGGCTATCTTCGTTAAAATGGATGCCGAAGGTTTCGGGAAGTAAATTGAATTTTGAAATTTCGCAATTGCCTGCATCGTTTAGGAGCAACAACAAAATGCCACCAGCCTTCACCCAGGCTGCAATTTGCTTCGCATGCTCAGCATCCATATAGTTAGGATTGGCCGTTTCTTTTTCAGTATCCGGATCTACAATAATGTAAATATTTGTTCTTTTTAGATTTACTGTTGTTGGTGCAGTTTTAAGTGTAGTGGTTTTCACGCCCGCATCGTCAAAAACTTTTCCAAATAAAGAAAATCCATTGTTATCGTCTTCTTCCCATAAATAATGAAACGGAATTTTATCTCCTGTTGGGCCAACCATATATTCATTGTTAAAGAAATTATCGACGGTAACAGTTAAACCTTTCCCGGGTTTTGGTAACTGATCTGTTTCCATTTCAGCAGCAGCACAGATAAATGCGCCTACGCCTTTCGGATCGTTGGTGATTACCTTTTCACTAATATAATAATCGAAGCTTCCATCGCGGTATTTAGGCTTTCCACCCAACCCGGATACAGAAACTGTTTTGGTAAGGTTTACTCTTTCATCGCCTGCTTTCTCGATAAATTCTTTCTTCAAGCCGGCATAGCCTTTATTTGCCGCAGCCATAAAAGATGGCGCCAGCCAACTTTTACGTACGCCTTTGGCCAAGCCATATACAAACATGCTGGAAGCCGAACTTTCCAGGTAATTTCCTTTACGGGCAGGCATATCTAAAATATCGAACCAAACACCCGATTTCGAGTCCTGATATTTTACAACAGCAGTTGCTGTACGGTTTAAAATAGCGATTAACTCTTTTCGCTCTGGGTGATCGGTCGGAAAGTTATCCAGCACATCTACCAAAGCCATGATGTACCATCCCATTGCCCTGGCCCAGAAATTTGGCGAACGCCCTGTTTTTTTATCGGCCCAACGTTCTGCTCTGCTTTCATCGTAACCGTGATAAAGTAATCCCGTTTTAGCATCGCGGACATTTTTCTCCATCAGAATAAATTGTTTGGCAATGTCGTCAAAAGCAGCATCCTTCTTCATCAGCCTGGCATACTCTGCATAAAAAGGTTCGCCCATATACAAACCATCCAGCCACATCTGGTTTGGATAAATTTTCTTATGCCAAAAACCACCTTCCTTAGTACGTGGCTGTTTCTGCAATTGATCATATAATTTATTTGCTGCCAGCAGGTATTTTTGCTGTCCGGTAACTTTATATAAGAGTAGTAACGAGCGACCATTTTTAATGTTATCGATATTAAAATCATCCGGTTTGTAAGTGGCAATATTGCCCTCTTTATCCAGGTAAGCATCCATCGAACTTTGGATATACTTAAAATATTGTCCGTTGCCGGTATTGCGCCAAACGGCAGCAGCGCCTTCCAAAACAACCCCCATGTCGTAAGTCCATTTGGGGCCTTTAGCACCTTTTAGCAGCGTTGTATCCTGAAACAGTTTTTCCATCGCAGTTAAAGTTAACTGTTCAGATAACTTTTTTTGGGCAAACCCACGATGTGTTAAAATAGAAAAACCAATAAATGCAACTATTGTATATAAGATTGATTGTTTCATCATGTTGTTATTTTGAAATTTCCAGTGCTTTTTTAGCTACGCCTGTACCTAAAATGACAGCTGTTTTAGCTTTAGAAACATCCGTTGCAACAATTTTTACAGCTTTGGTTTTTTCGCCGGAAACGTCAAAAAGCAATTTGCTGTTATCAGGGTACTTTAAGCTGCTGATATTAATATTTGATCCATTCTGGATCATCACCACCGGATCGGTATTTTCGGCAATGATGTTGATATTTTTCAGAAAAATTCCGGTAGCCTCAATAATTTCGATACCTTTTTTGGCTTTAATGGTTACATTTTCCAAATGGATATCTTTAATATTCATTTCTGGTAACCCCCTAAAAAATATTGCCTTTTCGGCACCATTGGCCACTATATCTTTAATGTAAAAGTTTCTGAACTGCGGAGTAGCTTCGGTAACAGGAACGGTAATGGTTTTAATGGCTTCCCGTTTTTCGCCCGCCAAAGGAACCGGATCAACCGCCGCATAATACATATCGAACAAAATCGCCTCACCAGGAATATCGATCATGTTGATGTTATTGATATAGATATTTTCGACCACACCGCCACGGCCTCGGGTAGTTTTAAAACGTAAGCCAATATCAGTACCGATAAAAGAACAGTCGTACACCCAGATATTTCTTGCCCCACCGCTCATCTCGCTACCGATTACAAAACCGCCATGTGCGTGGTAAACCATATTGTTTCTGACGATTACATTTTCGGTAGGAATACCCCGCTTACGGCCTGCTTCATCACGACCAGATTTAATGCAGATCCCGTCATCTCCCACATCGAAGGTGCTGCTTTCAATCAACACGTTTTTGCATGACTCTACATCAACACCATCGCCATTTTGTGCAAACCAGGGGTTTTTTACCTGCAAATTTCTTAAGGTGAGGTCTTCGCAAAGCAAAGGGTGTAAATTCCACGCCGGCGAATTCTGAAAGGTAACACCTTCTAAAAGTATTCTTTTACAGCCCGTCAACACCAATAAATTCGGACGAAGAAAATCTTTGATATCATCATAGTCTGCGGCAGTTTTGCCCGCTTCAATTACACCGGCATTTTTGGTATTCGAGCCTTTAAGGGTTTTTTCAGATGGGTACCATATCTTTCCGTCGGCTTTAACGATGCCTCCGGATGCTACGAGATTCTTCCACTGTGTTTCAGTAAGTTTATCTCTTTTAACCATACGCCAGGCGCCCCCATTCCCATCGATAATCCCTGTCCCGGTAATGGCAATGTTTTCGAGGTTCATGCCTGAAATCGGGCTTTGGTTCCGCCACGCCGGCTGCCCTTCCCAATTTCCCTGTACCAGTTTGTATTGATTAAAATCTGCCGTAAACTGAAGGATGGCATCGCGTTTAAGGTGCAGATTTACATTGCTTTTTAATTCGATAGGACCGGTTAACCATACACCCGAAGGGATTAATACCACACCTCCACCTTTTTGGCTAACACTGGCAATGGTTTTATTAATGCTTTCGGTATTTAAGTTAATTCCATCACCCTTTGCCCCGAAATTAACAATGCTCGTCGTATCTTCTTTAAATTTAACCTGCTGAATAACAGGTAAGCTTTGCTTTTGTTGAGCCCCAGCAGTTGCAGAAGATAAAATTAAGCATGCGAGAACTACTTTTATACGGCATAAACCACCCGAAATATGCTTCATTATTTGTGCTGTTAAATTATACTTGGTTATTGTAATAACAAGTGTACGTTGTTTACAGCTAAAACAGAAGAGAAATCTATGCAATCGTTGCCGGAAAAATAAGCAAAATCAATGCAGTAAACAGGGGGTTAAACACAGAATATCAGTTGCTTATACTTTTATTTCGCTTCCGGATTCCAACCATGGAAAACGTTTTCTAAAATATAGGTCTTATATTCTTCATCTGTTAACTGGTGCGACCATTTTACCCTGCTTTTAGAATCAGCTCCTCTTCCAGTGCTTTTATACTCAGCAAAATAAGCTGTTTTCTCATTGCTCTCTTTATCCCAGTTATTCCATCCTTCATGACGGATCAAATCAGGCAGTTCGCAATTAAGATAGGCCACTTTGGCATAAGGCCTCCATGGGCGCCCTAAGTAAAAACTATTGACTGGGGCATCACCCTTGATTTTACATTTGTTGAGAATATAACCAAATTTTGTGGTATCAGGAGTTGAGGCAGCCGTAATATAACCTGCTTTTTTGCAGAAAATGGTGCAGCTTTCGAACCAGGCCGTTGAGGCTCCGAAAATGAAATCAACCGTACCTTCAATATAGCAGTTTTTATAGTACTGGCGGTTGTTCGCCCCGTAAGTGTAAAGTGTATCCTGAAAGCCCAGAAATCTGCAGTTGGTAAAAATTAATTTATCGCCACCCGCCCAAACGGCTACAGCTTGCCCTACAGGGCCTGACGAATTTTCGAAAGTAATGTTCTCTGCAGAAAAGTTTTCGCCATAAATGTAAAAGCTTGATGAACCAGATGTACCTTTTTCTTCGCCAAAAATATTTTTTTTCCGGGCGTAGTCATCATAAGTTAAAATGGTTTCAGTTAAACTTTCGCCAATAAATTTCACATTTCTTTTAGAAGCAGCCAATATTAATTTTTCTTTATAAATGCCTTTTTTGATTAAGATTATAGTTGTTTTATTTCTAAAATCAGGCACCGCGTTGATAGCCTGCTGTACGGTTTTAAAATTTCCGCTTCCATCTGCAGCCACTATAAAATCGGGTTTAACATCAGCGGCATTTGCAACAAACGAAAATGCGAGCAACAAGAATAAGGTGATGGCTTTCATATCAAATTCGGTTAGACTAAAACTAAAACCGGCCACGTAAGAGGATAAACTTCATTACGCAGCCGTATTCTAAAAATATATGATGCGCAATTTTAACCATTAAAATTTACCGGAATGAGTTTTTTCCGAAATTAAACTTTGCAAACGATGTCGGGAACGATTGCATAGTATCAGGCTATCAAAAAGCTTATTTTTATATAATCTAATAAAATATCATCATTCCGACGGTAATTTATTGAACAAAAATCAATATGAGTAATGCTTTTTCTTTACCACCGGTCTTGCCTCGGCTCGCCGCCGCCGAAGGGACCGGCGAATAAGATAAGAGAGCTATAATTCTTCAGAACTTTCTGGCAGGCGATCATACTCACCTTTCCATGCATAAAAGCCGAAAATCATTAAACCCAAACTAATCGGGAGGAAAATAAACAGGATAATTGCCCACTGTAATATCGCATTGGTCCGTTCGATATCGCTATGCGTTAATCCAATCTTATCTATCGCCTGGATAAACAAAAAAGTCATCATTAATGGTCCTAAAACCATCCAAACCAGGCCTAAAAATTTCTTTAACGTATTCATCTTATTTAGTCGTTAATTTTTTCGTCTCTTTTATTTGATAAATAGATTGCGCCAATAACCAGACTTAGTGTCGCTACCCCAATCGGATACCAAAGGCCGGATAAGGGTGTTGAGCCTGAAAAACTTGCAATTAATGTGGCAATAAATGGCACCAGTCCGCCAAAAACACCATTGCCGATGTGATAAGGCAGTGACATAGAAGTATACCTGATTTTGGTAGGGAATAATTCGACCAGGAAAGCTGCAATTGGCCCATAAACCATGGTGACTAACAAAATCTGGAAAAAGATCAATCCAACAAATTTCCAGAACATTGGTGTGGGCAAAACTTTATCTTTTATGATTTCTTTGCCTAGAAGAATCCCTTTTGTTGCAGAAACGGTATCTGTTTGCACCCTGTTAAAAGCGCCTCCATTTTTAAGGCTAACTTTAGTAGAAACTGTTCGTAAACTATCGGTTGAGCTTTCCATTAAAACAGTAGTTACCGGAGCCGGTGTAACAGATAAAATGTCGGCCTGTTCAATTTTACTGTAATCGGTATCATCTAAAAAGATCTGATAAATTGGGCGGTAAAAAAGAATACCCAAAAGCATACCGCTTAACATGATCCATTTCCGGCCTACTTTATCACTCCATGCACCAAAAACCACAAAAAACGGCGTAGCAAAAGCAATTCCCCAGAGTAAAATGTATCGCGAATCGTTGAAATCCAGTTTACAGGTATTTTCCAAAAATGATTGTGCATAAAATTGACCCGTATACCAGATTACGCCTTGCCCCATAGTAGCGCCAAACAGTGCCAGGAGTACCATTTTAAAATTCGCTTTGTTGTTAAAACTCTCTTTCAAAGGATTTTTAGATATATTTCCTTCCGCTTTCAGTTTAGAAAAGAGTGGCGACTCGTGCATTTTCATGCGGATATAAATCGATACCACAACCAGTACAATTGATAAAAGGAAAGGGATTCTCCAACCCCAGTTTCCAAACGTTTCGGCACCTAGGATATTTTTTGTGATCACAATAATCCCTAACGAAAGGAATAATCCTAGTGTAGCGGTAGTCTGGATCCAGCTGGTAAAAAAGCCGCGTTTGTTTTTTGGCGCATGCTCTGCTACATAGGTAGCGGCACCACCATATTCGCCACCCAAAGCCAAACCCTGAATTAACCTTAATATCAGAACCAAAATTGGTGCAGCATAGCCAACGCTTTTGTATGATGGGATTAAACCGATAAAAAATGTCGATCCACCCATCAGTACCAACGTGAGCAGAAAAGTATACTTACGGCCAATTAAATCACCAAGCCTGCCAAAAACCAGCGCGCCAAACGGCCGAACAATAAAGCCCGCTGCAAAAATAGCCAGGGTGTTGATCAAAGCTGATGCACCTGCATCTTCCGGAAACAGCTGGTGACCAATGATCACCGCAAGGCTGCCAAAAATGTAAAAATCGTACCATTCAATCAAGGTACCCAGAGAGGATGCACCGATTACTTTAAAAATATTGTTCTGGGGTAAATTGTCGCTCATAAATGGTCAGAAATATTTGGTTTTCCAAGATAAACATTTGAATGACAATTGGCAACCTGTACCATCTCTCATTTAATTTGTTACATGATCAAACATTTTGGCTTTAGTTTTGTAATTTCATCCGTAACTCATTCATTTTCCATCATATTATATGCTGTTAATACAAAATATCAGATTAAGTAGAATTTTAAGAAATACATGGCACATTGATCTGATCATGATTGCGTCTTGTACCGCAGCTTATTTTATACGCGCTTATTTAATTGCGCATCACTTTTCGATTCCATCCATTATTCCAACGGTTTTGGGTACAGCCATTGCTTTTTTTATCGGTTTTAATAATAACCAGGCTTACGATAGATGGTGGGAAGCCCGAAAGGTATGGGGTGCTTTGGTAAATGATTCACGCTCCTATGCAAGGGCTTTGATTAATTATGTTGACGGTGATGAAGAAAGCGTAAAACGAATGGTTTACAGGCATATTGCCTTTTTATATGCTTTAAAAGCAAGTTTGAGGGGGGCGGTAGATGAAATTTACACCAAATATTTAGACGAGGCAGATTTACAGGAAATAAAAAGACATAACAATAAGCACAATGCCCTTTTAAGTATCCAATCGAGAGATTTGCAAAAGTTATCAAAATCAAATGCAATTGATGGATTCCGTTTTATCGAAATAAATGAAATGCTTACCCGGTTTTCGGATTCAATGGGTATGAGTGAACGGATAAAAAACACCATTTTTCCTACTACTTATTCTTACCTGACAAAGGTATTTATCTGGCTGTTTGTGGTTACATTTACCTTGGTCATCAGTCAGGATGCAGGGCCAGCAGCCATATTTTTAGGCTGGTTAATCGGTTTCGTATTTGTATCTACCCAGATTAATGGAATGAGCCTCGTTAACCCCTTCGAAAATAATTCGGCAGGTGTTCCGCTAAATCAAATTACCAGAACGATCGAGATCAATCTGTTGCAAATGCTTGAAGAAGAAGATATTCCGGAGCCTGTTAAACCAATCAATGACGAATACGTTCTTTAATTTAAGTCTTTCTTAAATCATTTCTGTTAATCGTTTAACACCGCTTTCAGTTTTTCTTCAAAAAGAGTCGATTTAGCTTTAAATTGCGGATCAGAAAAGGAAATGTTGGCTGTGGCATAAATAATTTTGCCATCTTTTCCAACCAATACATTCGATGGAAAACCATGATTAATATTTAGTTTTCTGATCTCATCTTTACTTAACGATACAATTTCGTATCTGTAGTCGTTCCGTTTTTGAAATCGTTTGGCACTGGATGGGCGATCATGGGTAATGCCGATAAACCGGACTGCTTTTTTACCATATTTATCCACCAGTTTATTTAACTCGGGCATTTCGGCTATACAAGGTGGGCATTTCTCAAACCAGAAGTTGATTACTACCACCTGGTTTTTTAGATCTATATTGGAGAATGGCTTTTTATTGATTGTTATACCATTAAAAGCGGGTAAATTATTACCAATCAAATCTTCGAAAAAAGTTTCCTGCGTAGCCCATCTGACCGGGGCGTCCTGAGCCAGCGTGGTAAAAGAAAAGATATTTAACAGAATGATCAGATAAATTTTCATCAGCAATAAATATAAAAAAAGTCCGGCCATTACGGCAGGACTTCAGGATTTGTTTGGTTTAGAAAATCTTATTTAAAGGTAATGGAGCCATATTCAGATCTGATTGACACGTTTGCAACCCCGCCGCCACCTATTTTTCCCGCATATTTTTTGGTTTCATCATCTTTACTCACCAAACTTGATGTTATGTTTGAACCATATTTAAAGCCTGCATAAGATGTCGAAACATTGAAATTACCATTATAACGGTCTGCGAAGCCCAATCCAACGCTTGCATATTCACCTCCGAAAGTGAAATTTTTACAGGCTGGAGTAATTTCATTTACATTTAAGCGGTTGTAATCCATTTTGATATTTGCATCACCATTCAACGTACCTAAAGTAACGTTAGAATATTCTGCATTGACTGCAATTTTTCCTGCTGATGCAATATTTAAGTCGCCATAAGCTTGTTTAATTACCGCATTGCCTTTAACCGTATTGATGTTAACTTTGGCATATTCGGCATTCAAGAGCAAGTTGCCGCCTATAGTGCCAACCGTTAAGCCTTTGCCATATTCTACTTTGATATCTGCAGATTTTCGGATGGTATTGATGTTTACGGCTACATATTCAGCAACGAGTTCTAAAGTGCCCACAGCACCGATAGTGACAGGTCCGTTATATTCGTGCCTAATTACGGCAGCATTTAAATCCTGAATATCGCATTTTCCGTACTGAACATTAATATAGTTGTTGGCATTACTCAAGTTGCCTGCTACAAGATTGCCATATTCCACTTTCAATGAGGTTGGTCCGGCGAAATTGCCCATTTCAACATTTCCATATTGTTGTAGCACAGTCAAAGGATTTACTGCCGGCATAAATACCGTATAATTCACCTTTACTTCCCTTCGCCACGTGGTTACGCCATTTTTTATTCCGCGCCCATAACGTCCGTTTCTGTCGCCCATGCTGGTTTTAAATGAAACCATATCACCATTTTTTGTGGCATCGATACTCACACCATCAATTAATTTCTGTACATCACTGTCTGAGTTAGCATAGGCTTTAATATCTACATCTACCCGCACCTCTTTTTTATCCCAGGTTTTAATTACGATAGATCCGAATTGGTTATTTAAATTCACCTTATCGTTTCTATCTACATTAAAACTCTTACTAAATGATTTTGATCGTTCGGCATCGCCCCCGGTTTCCTGATACTTTGTTGTATTCACCATTGCTACCATCGATGATCTTTCGGCGTTTTCTACAAATACTTTTTCCGAAGATTCATTTACCATCACTCCTTGCGCATTGGTTTTTACGGCGATTAGAGCCAAAAAGGCTAAAAATATTTTTATTGTTTTCATGTTGTTAAATATTAAACATCTATACGCCTAAAACCTGCCGGCTGGCCATAAGCTTTCAATGTAGTGAGCGCTCCTTTCTGAGTATCAGGTATCAAGTCGCGTGAATCAGGTATCAAGTTCCGTGAATCAAGTATCAAGACCGATATTGATATCAAAGTTGTTTATTCTATTTTTAAATCTGGTTAACTCTTTTATAATCGTCAACCTGGTTAATAATCAACAATTGTTGTTTTAATAGCTGTAACTGTATTTCGCGGTTTTTTACCATAGCCTTTACCACAAAAGTCTGGTTGGGTGAGGTTGGCAACTCTGCTTTTAATTTTTCGTAATCTTCATCGAGTTTTCTTAAATCAGCTGTAAATTTTTTATAAAGTTCTGGATTCGCAGAGGCAAAAATGGCCAGGCTATCTCTCTTTTCGGAAATCAAACCAGTAAAATGAATCTCTTTTTTGGCATATGAGGCACTAACGTCGGCTATCTCTAAATCTTTGTTTTGTAATCTTCCTGCGTATAACCAGGCTAAACCGAAAACGACCACTATAGCTGCCGCTGCACTCATCCATAAATACAGTTTTACCGGCTTTTTTTTCTTTTTGTTATCTAAACCCTGTTCAATTTTTGCCCAAAGTTCTGCCGATGGCTCCATGATATCGAAAGCTTTCCGGTTTTCTTTTACAAATGTTTCTAATCTATTGTTCATCTCTCATCCCTTTCGTTTCTAAAATACTTTTTAACTTCTTTTTAGCCCTCATGTACTGCGTACGGCTTGTATTTTCGCTTATTTTTAAAATGTGTGCAATCTCCTCATGGTCGTAACCCTCCAAAAGGTATAAACTCAATACTACCCTGTAACCGTCTGGCAACTGGGTAATGGCCTGTCTTATCTCTTCGGCCTTTAATTGCATTTCACTATAATCAAAACTATCTTCATCAGGCACTTCCGATATTTCATCCGTACTTACAAATTCCATCTTGCGCTTACGCAGGTAATTAATGGACTTGTTGATCACGATCTGCTTTAACCAAAGCCCGAAAGTTGTTTCCTGCCTAAAATCTACAATTCTGGTAAACGCATCTAAAAATGCTTCCTGTAAAACATCTTCTGCCTCCTCCTCATAATTTAAAATGCGCAGCGCCACATTATACATGGCCTTTGCGTACAGCTTGTATAATTCAAACTGTGCTGCGCGACTGCCCTGCATGCATTTTTTTACGAGTTCGAGGTTTTTATCGATGTATACGGCTTCCAAAATTTCGAATATTCTGATAATAAGACATCAGTGATTTTAAAACGTTGCATCAAGGTAGAAAAAATTTCAAAATATCCTAATTTCATATTAATACTGGGGAAATATTTGAAAAACAGTATATTTAAATTATCTCAGGTAAGATATTTTCACTTCTGAATCGGCAATAAATTCAGCATGACGAACACATATAAATTAGACTCTTTTAAAGCACTATTTCAATAGATGACTATTGATTTCAGGTTTTTGGAAATGAGGGGTTCTGTGCCTTTGGCATTTTCAGTCCTGCTCTCCCTCCAGCCAATTTGAAGGAAATTGGCGTCCGTCCGATCAGGTTTATTTAACCTAAGCATGTGCTAGAAACGCAAATCTTTAAATAACGTTTAAAATAGCTATTGTAAACAAACCTTCGTTTGTAAACCCGACAGCAGCGGATAGCCCGGAATGGAGAGCAACGAAATGAGGACTATAAGCGTATGGCGGGACTACAGCACCGATGAAATGCTGCCTTTCATTTCCAAAAAGTTAAAATGATTAATAAGTATCAGGAAATGCGTGGTTCTGCACTTTTGGCCATTTTAGTCCCGCTTTTGGTACGAGTTCCGGTGAAGGACCGGAAGCTCCTCCCGACAATCGGGTTTGTTTAACCCGGGTCAGTGCCTGGAAAACAAACCCTTGTTAGTAAATCCGACAGCAGCGGATAGCCCGGAATGGAGAGCAACGAAATGAGGACTATAAGCGTATGGCGGGACTACAGCACTGATGAAATGCTGCCTTTCATTTCCAAAAAAAGAAAGAACATCTTATTATTGATGAGAAATGAGTGATGCTGCACTTTAACATTTGTTGAAAATCAGCTTCGAAATCATCATAAATTTGAAATCCCTGATCCAAACCCTTAACTTCATGTTATGGAAACCGACTTAATCATTTCAGTAATAAACGAAATACACAAAAAAGCAGATCAGGCTTTAGAAAATAAAGATTTTACCGCATATACAGCAATATTTACTGACGATTTGAGTTTTACACCTTTTGAAAAACCGGCGATAAATAAGCGTGATTTTACCATCGATTTAAAGAAATATCTCAGCGGGGCCAAAACCATACAAACCAGCCATTACAGGATTAAATCTTCAGTTGAGCATGAGATTTTTACCGAAAAAATCGCGCGTAAATCGGTCATTATAAAACCAAACCTTCTTATTTTTTCAAAAAAACAGACTGTACAAACGGAAGAAGTTTATCATTGGAAAAATGTTAGGGGAGAATGGAAGGTAACTGCCCTGGAAATTGTGCTGGAAGAAAAATATTAAAACATAAAACGATCATTGATTTATTAAAGTCAATATAAACAACAGCTATTTTTTGTAAAACTGCCAGCGATCGGTTTAGGCATCCCGATCCAATAATTATCAGATGAGATGATTTGTTTCTAAGCATAACTATGCAAAAACTCATGAGTACTTGCAATGTGGTATCTTAAGATCAGCTTCGCTGAGCACTGCGTGGTTTCGACGGCGCGGGAATGACGACTAATCGTGATTTGAAGAAATTGTCCCATCATTTTTCTTTGTGATCTTTGTGCTTTTGCGATCAAAAATCGACAAATGGTTTATCGTAAAATTTCCTTAAATCTTCTATCCTAAACTTTAAAACAAAATCGGTATTTTTGCCGCTCATTTTAGATTATATATATGTTAAGAACAGTAACTTGTGGTGCATTAAACCTAAATAACTTAGGCGAAAGTGTTACGCTATGTGGTTGGGTACAAAAATCAAGAGATTTAGGCGGTATGACTTTTATCGACATCCGTGATCGTTATGGCATTACTCAGTTGGTTTTTAACATGGACGATAATCGTGAGCTTTGTGAAACTGCACGCACTTTAGGTCGTGAATTTGTAATCAAAGCGGTTGGTACTGTTGTAGAAAGAAGCAACAAGAACCCGAAAATGGCTACCGGCGATGTAGAAATTAAAGTTACTGCTTTAGAGATTTTAAACGCGGCGAAATTACCTCCATTCATGATCGATGATGAAACAGATGGTGGTGATGAGTTGCGTATGAAATACCGTTATCTGGATCTACGCCGCAACCCGGTACGTAATAACCTCGTTTTACGTCATAAAATGGCACAATCGGTTCGCCGTTATTTAGATGGCTTAGATTTTATTGAGGTGGAAACGCCTGTATTAATCAAATCGACACCTGAGGGAGCAAGAGATTTTGTGGTGCCCAGCCGCATGAACGAAGGTGAGTTTTATGCCTTGCCTCAATCGCCACAAACTTTTAAACAATTGTTAATGGTTTCGGGTTTCGACCGTTATTTTCAAATTGTAAAATGTTTCAGGGATGAAGATTTAAGGGCGGACCGTCAGCCGGAATTTACGCAGATCGATTGCGAAATGTCGTTCATTGAACAGGAAGATATCTTAAATACTTTTGAAGGCTTGATCCGTACTTTATTTAAAGAAGTACGTAACTACGATTTACCGGAAGTACCCCGTATGCAATATGCAGATGCCATGCGTTTGTATGGTTCTGATAAACCGGATACCCGTTTTGCCATGCAGTTTGTAGAACTTAACCACCTGGTTAAAGGTAAGGGCTTTCCTGTTTTCGATAACGCTGACTTAGTGGTAGGTATTAATGCTAAAGGTGCAGCAGGCTATACACGCAAGCAACTGGATGAATTAACAGATTTCATCAAACGCCCGCAAATTGGCGCCACAGGCTTGATTTATGCGCGTCATAATGATGATGGAACTATAAAATCATCTGTTGATAAATTCTTCAATGAGGAAGATCTTAAACAATGGAGTGAGGCTTTCACAACAGAAAAAGGCGACTTATTATTGATCTTGGCCGGTTCTACCGATAAAGTACGTAAACAGTTAAATGAACTTCGCTTAGAAATGGGTAACCGTTTAGGTTTACGCGATAAAAATACGTTCTCTGCCCTTTGGGTATTGGATTTTCCGCTTTTAGAGTGGGATGAAGAAACAGAACGCTACCATGCCATGCACCACCCGTTCACCTCGCCAAAACCTGAAGATATTGCTTTATTGGATACCAATCCGGGTGAAGTACGCGCCAATGCATACGATTTGGTCATTAACGGAACGGAAGTAGGCGGCGGATCTATCCGTATCCACGATCGGGAATTGCAAGCCTTAATGTTTAAACATCTAGGTTTCAGCGCAGAAGAAGCACAAAAGCAATTCGGTTTCTTAATGGATGCATTCGAATTTGGCGCACCTCCTCATGGCGGTATTGCCTTTGGTTTCGATCGCTTAACCTCAATTTTTGCTGGTTTGGATTCTATTCGTGATGTAATTGCCTTCCCTAAAAACAATTCGGGCAGAGATGTGATGATTGATAGTCCAAGTACTATTGACGAAAAACAATTGAAAGAACTGAAGATAAAGACGGATTTGTAAAATCAATCCGACATGTACAATTTTTTACGAGTATAAGTAGGACCTTCAATTGTCTCGTATCAGCCCCACTGTCAGCATCTTTTTTAAATCAGATCTTGTCGTGATCAAAGTAAATAATATATTAAAAAGCCTCAGGATTTAAAAAATCTAGAGGCTTTCTTTAATTAAGGCCATTGACATTTTGCTCAATAATAAACAAATGGCAACTGAACCAATGAACTAATAAGTTTCACTATCAGGTGGAATCCCATAGTCAATAAACTTTTTGTCTTTTTTCTCTTTCTTTTTACCGAACCAGCCTTTAACAGAATTAAAAATTGCGGATAAATGTTCTGCATCAAGCGATTTACCAACCTTACCAGATATGAATCCCACAGCTGCCTTAGTTAAAAAACCAGCACCCCTGAACAGGGTTTTATTCATCACCATAGGTAAAAGCAATGACATGGCTGTACCGCTGATATTTAATTTCTCATCTGCTTTGAACAAGTTATTAGGCGTTGCATATTTCTTTATTAATGCACTAAGCGTAAATTGTTTAAAGAAAGTTTTAGTATCTGTTTTAAGCATATTCTGCTTAAGTGTATACTCAACCTTAAGTTCTAATTTTCTGGCCTGCAAGTCTTCCAGGTTACGGATGTCTTTATAACTTCTCATCTTCCTCCTTATCTGCAAGTTTATCAAAATATTTCCTGATCGCTATATTGATAATGGCTTTCTCAATGTATTTATCTTTCGTTAAATAAACAATAACGGCCAGTAGAATATAGAATAGGGAAACACAGCCAAAACCTCCTGCATAACTGCCCAGAAGGTCGGATACGTATAGTGCCAATGTTACAGAACCAAATAAAAAGGCCAAAATAAAGCAAACAATAACAGTGGTACTGGTTACCAGATCAGCAAAAATTTTCGACGCTTTTTCTACAATATAAAGTCTGGTATACTCTACCCTGGCATCTAAAAAGCCTTTGGCGTCATCTATCAGATCTTCAATACTTTTATCTTTATTCTCTTGCATAGTTCAGATGAGATTTAGCCGGGCACAGACCCGGCTATGCAATATTTATTTATTATGCGTGCTCTACGTCGTCGCTATATTCTTCTTCTACACTTCTCAATTTAGTTTTAATCGAGTCAACTACTTTATCTTTGAGGCTAGCCAGATTATTAATTTCATCTGCTGCTTTATCTTTGATAGAGTCGCCAAGATCTTTTAACGATTGGCTAAGTTTATCACGGGTTTCATCACCTTTATCTGGTGCGAATAAAATTCCAAGGGCTGCACCGGCAGCTAAACCAGCTAAAAGCGCAACTACAACTTTTGAGTTATCATTCATAATCAATTTATTTTAAGGGTTTAACAATCATGTACAATATAACACTACTACATTATTTATTGTTAAGCTATATTATAACTCGCCATGCTCGTTATTTGTTTTAATTCTTTCCAATCTTTCTGAGGCAAGCGTGCTGGTTTCGTAAATCTTAACCAGCAATATAAAATAAGATAACAACAACGGACCGAAAACAAGTCCCAGTATTCCAAATAAAGGGATACCAATAATTACGCCAATTACAGTTATGATGGGATGAATGTTACCAACTTTTTTTGCGATGATAAATCTCAATACATTATCAATATTGATGATGACAACAAAACCAAAGATAAGCATGGCCCAGCCCGCAAAATTATTGCCGTTTGCAATCTGCAAAACTGCAGCCGGCACAAAAACAACAGGTGGCCCTAAAACAGGTACAAAAGAGATAAACGTGGTAATCACACCCCAGAACATCGGATCTTTATAACCCAAAACATAAAAAGAAAGGCTTACGAGCGAACCTTGTACAAGACAGATTAATCCTTGTCCCAATACATTCGCATAGGTAGTATTCCTCATTTCATCGCCGAATCGAAGTGCATTCTGCTCCCTGAGTGGCGCATACTTAATGAGCGAGAATTCAAATCTTTCCCGCTCGATCAGCATAAAGTAGAGTAAAAAGTACATTACTAATAAACTTAATACGATATTTACTGCACTGGATAGCAAAGAGGGAAAAAGATCGGTGGCCCAATTGCCTAAACGGTTTAATCCATCCTGGATAAGATCCTGATTAATTTTAACGGGAATAAGATGCTGCAATTTAATCAGTAAATTCCTGAAAAAAACCTCATTGTTCCTCAGTTCAGAAATTTTACTGATTACCATGGTGCTTAATGCATAAAAAGGCATCACAATAAGTATAACGGAGATGGCAATAAGGAATATAGCGGTTACTCTTTTATTCCATCCCTTATTTTCAGCCAAATGAATATAGGCAGGCCTCATGATCGTATATAATACCAAAGTACTTAAAATAGCACTAAAGATACTTTGCAGGGAATACGCAATTAACAACCCAAGCGCAATAATAATAACCAGATTGATGTTATTACGTTGCTTATAAGAAAATACTGACATTTTTAGACAATAAGGTTATCCTTTAAATGCTAAAATAGCCGGTTTTGTTTTCCTGATTTAAAATTTATGTTTTCTTGTCGGCATCAATAAATTTGATTTTATTGTAAAGTGTTTTTCTGTCGATATTTAAAATTTTTGCGGCCTTGGTTTTGTTAAAATTCACCGCTTTTAGCACTTCCAAAATAGCATTATATTCAGCTTCTTTAGCTGCATGCCTCAAATTAAGTGATTGATTGTGATTTAACGTGAGCGGCAAAAGGATAGCTTTTCTTTCATTCGGTTTCTTCCGATAATCAGTCATGCCAAATTCAAATGGTAAGACATGGGTTTTTATCCAATCATCGTCAGTTAATAAAGCGATGCGCCTGATTACATTTTTCAGTTCGCGTACGTTACCAGGCCAGTGGTAGGCCAATAAACATTCCTTCACATCATCAGAAAAGCCTTTGATTTTTTTATTCAATTCTATGTTTACCCTGGCCAAAAAATGCTCTGCAAAAATCAGGATATCCTGGTCACGATCTTTTAATGCAGGCACGTGTATCGAAAATTCATTAAAACGGTGATATAAATCTTCCCTGAACGCACCTTTCTGAATCGCTTCCATTAAATTTTCATTGGTAGCTACAATAAGCCGCACATCCAGATCAATCTCTTTTGTACTTCCAATCCGCTTTATTTTACGTTCCTGTACTGCCCTGAGCAATGTTGCCTGGATCTCGTACGACAGATTACCGATCTCATCAAGGAACAATGTACCACCATTAGCCTGTTCAAAGTGGCCGATTTTAACGAAGGCTGCTCCGGTAAATGCTCCTTTTTCATGTCCGAAAAATTCACTGGCGGCCAAATCTTTGGTTAAAGATCCGCAATCCATAGCAACGAATGGCTGCTCGCAACGAGAACTATTCAGGTGTATGGTTTTGGCAACACATTCTTTTCCTGTTCCACTTTTACCCGTCAAAATAACGGTATAAGCTGTTGGTGCAATGAGCTGAATTTGTTTGAGCAATAACATTGAAGCATCGCTCTCCCCATTTATATACTCCGGGCAATTGAGCAGATCGGCGCTAATATGGCTATCAGCGTTTTTCAAATCTGTAGATTGAAGTTGGCCCTGTGTTTCCAAGGCTTTATTGATGGTATTTAAAATCTCATCCGGATAAAGGGGCTTCACAATATAATCAAAAGCCCCCAACTTGATCAGTTCTACAGCGAGCTTGATATCCGAATAACCTGTGATAATGATGACAATGGTGTTGGGATAATTCTTTTTAATGTAAATTAAAATCTCTTTGCCGTTTGTATCACCTAAACGGTAATCACATAATACCAAATCAAACCGCTCCTTTTCAAGCGCTTGCAAAACCTTTTTACCACTTGCTACATTTGAAACTTCAAATCCTTTTTTAGTTAAAAAATTGGAGAGCAATAAGCCGATGCTAATTTCATCGTCAACAATGAGTATCTTCTTTTTCATGAGTAGCGTTATGATCATCAAAACCCATATGCATAAATAACATATTGAGTTAATAATTAAATGCCATAATTACTCAAAAAAACTCACTTTAAAAAGGTTATGCAACATTTTTGTTATGTTATATGTCAAATTAATATGACGGCATTACTACTTTCCTGAAAAATTTGGTCTTCTTTTTTCAACAAATGCGCTTACACCTTCTTTAAAATCGGCTGTTTCGAAACATTTGCCAAAAGCCTCAATTTCGATGGCATAACCGTTGTTGTTATTTACGGCTGCAATAACAGCCGTAATTGCAGCTGAAACAGCCAGTGGTGCACGTTGCTTAATTATATTTAATATTTCTTCAGCCTTACTGATCAAATCAGACTGTGGAACAACATAATTGACAAGGCCTATTCCTTCTGCGGTTGAAGCGGTAATCATGTTTGCGGTTGTAATCATTTCTATTGCTTTCCCCTTTCCAACCAATTGTGTGAGGCGCTGGGTACCTCCGTAGCCAGGAATTAAACCCAAAGTAACTTCGGGCAAACCCAATTTCGCATGGTCTGAAGCGATGCGCATGTGGCAGGCCATGGCCAACTCCAATCCACCACCTAAAGCAAAACCATTGATTGCGGCAATAAATGGCTTTGAGGAATTCTCAATAGCATTAAAAACCCGATTATGACCAAGTTTGGCTAAATCTTCTCCCTGTTTACCGCTATAATCAGAAAATTCTTTAATGTCAGCCCCTGCAACAAAAGCCTTTTCACCTGCACCGGTCAAAATAACCCCCCTTACCGCATCACTCTTATCTGCATAAGCAATTACATCCGCCAGTTCCGCCAAAGTATCCTTGTTTAAAGCATTTAGCGCCTTTTCGCGATTGATGGTGACGTATAAAATGTTTTCCTTTAGTTCTGAGATTAAATTTTGATATGCCATAGCTTAAAAATTTCTATTTTCTGTTACCCAATTCTGAATATATTCTACAATACTTGCCATTGTTGTACCTGGTGGAAATAGCTCGCCTACGCCCATAGCTGCCAGCTTTAACCGGTCAGCTTCAGGGATAATCCCGCCGCCGGTTAACAACACATCATCTAACTGTTTTTCTTTCATAAAATGGATAATCTTTGGAAAAACAGTCATATGTGCCCCCGACAGGATAGAAATTCCGATGGCATCCACATCCTCCTGGAGCGCCGTATTCACTACCATTTCCGGTGTTTGGCGCAGGCCGGTATAAATTACCTCCATGCCAGCATCCCGTAAGGAAGTTGCAATTACTTTAGCCCCCCTGTCATGGCCATCTAATCCAACTTTAGCTACTAAAATGCGGATAGGCCGATTTAATACTTTGCTCATCATTCATATTAAGTTGATGTAAATGTATCGATTTTGAGTCTCAAATTAATCATTAACTAAAACAAGTAGAATTGCGCTAATCTTTTTACATTTGCATTCCTAATTTACAGGTTTTTATGAGCGAAGAGAAGTCATTGAACTTTATTGAAGAAATTGTTGAGAACGACTTAAATAGTGGTAAGTACGAAACTTTGGTTACGCGTTTTCCGCCTGAACCGAATGGTTATCTGCACATTGGCCACGCGAAAGCAATATGCTTAAATTTCGGACTAACACAAAAATATGGCGGTTATACCAATCTGCGTTTTGATGATACCAATCCGGTTACCGAAAAAACAGAATATGTAAACAGTCAGCAAGAAGATATCAGATGGTTGGGTTTTAACTGGAAAAATGAATTGTATGCTTCAGATTATTTTGATGAGCTGTATGGCTTTGCCGTTAAGCTGATCGAAAAAGGCCTGGCATATGTTGATGAGAGTTCTGCAGATGAAATTGCAGCTTTAAAAGGCACACCAACTGAGCCCGGACAGGATAGCCCGTATCGCAACCGCAGCATCGAAGAAAATTTAGCCATTTTCACTAAAATGAAAAATGGAGAATTTCCTGATGGTGCCTATATTCTGAGGGCTAAAATCGATATGGCCAGTCCGAACATGTTAATGCGCGATCCGATTATCTATCGTATTAAACATGCCGGACATCACCGTACAGGCAATAAATGGTGCATTTATCCCATGTATGATTTTGCTCACGGACAAAGCGATAGTATTGAACATATTACCCACTCCATTTGTACGTTAGAATATGTTTCTCACCGCGAATTGTACGATTGGTTTATTGAAAAATTGGAGATTTTCCCTTCAAAACAATATGAATTTGCCCGTTTAAATCTGACCAGTACGGTAATGAGTAAACGTAAGCTTCTTCAATTGGTTAACGAAAACCTGGTAAATGGATGGGACGATCCGCGCATGCCAACCATTAGTGGTTTGCGTAGAAGAGGCTTTACCCCAAAAAGTATCCGTGAGTTTTGCGAACGCATTGGTATTGCCAAGCGCGAAAACTTAATTGAACTCAGTTTATTGGAATTCTGCATCCGTGAGGATTTAAATAAAACGGCTAATCGCGTAATGGCAGTTTTAGACCCGATAAAATTGGTCATTACGAATTATGAAAAAGGCACAGAGGATTTAATCGGTGAAAATAATCCCGAAGCTGAAAACGGCGGTGGCACAAGAGTGATCCCTTTTAGCAATGAGCTTTGGATAGAACGTGAAGATTTTATGGAAGTGCCTGCAAAAAAATGGTTCCGCCTGGCTCCTGGTGCAATGGTACGCTTAAAATTTGCCTATATTGTTAAGTGCGAAGATTTTGTGAAAGACGAAAACGGAAATGTGACCGAAATTCGTTGTACCTATATTCCGGAGTCGAAAAGCGGAAGTGATACCAGCGGCATCAATGTTAAAGGAACGATCCATTGGGTAAGTGCTCAGCATGCCAAAACGGCCGAAATTCGCCTCTACGATCGCTTATTTACATCTGAAACACCGGATGCTGAAGAAGGTGATTTTAAAGATTATTTAAACCCTGAAAGTTTAACGGTATTACCTCAGGCTTATATCGAACCTGCTTTGGCAGATGCCAATTTAGAAAGCCGCTATCAGTTTATCCGCAAAGGTTATTTCTGTTTAGATAAAGATTCAACAGCCGATAATTTGGTTTTCAACAGAACAGTAACACTTAAAGATACGTTTAAGAAGCCTAATTAATTTTATTTTTTTGGGCTGAAAACAGGCACAGATGAATACAGCTTAATGTTGTTTGTCTGTGCTTTTTTTGTTCAGTGGTTCATTAGCCAGTAGTTCATCGGTTAACTTGCGTACGAAAAGTTCGGAAAGGATCGGTTAAACTTCTGCCCCCTGGCCTACGAGTTCCAGACTTATTTAAGCTAGCCGCCAATCGTTCCACTGTTAATATTTCGTATAAACATTATACAACACCAATATATCTACCGGGGTTAACGTAGGTTTAATATCACTCTGGATAAAATGGATTTTAAAAGCTGTAATGGCAGCGGGTAAGTTGGCGGTATTATAACCAATGTATTTGAGGGCTCTTTCTGTATCAAAGTCCACCGGTGGGTTTTTTAAAACCTCATCATACCAAAATCCAAAACCTTTATCTGCCAGTCGCTTCCAGGGAAAATTTCTGGGGTCGTTTTTACGACCTGGTGCAATATCTGCATGACCAATAAAATTCGCCGTTGGGATGTTATATGTTTTTTTTAAAGTTGCAAGCAATTTTAACAAGCTGTTAATCTGCGCATCAGGCCAGGGATCGGTTAAGCCATTATTATCTAGTTCAATGCCAATGGATGAAGAGTTGAGATCGGTATCTTTTCCCCATTTACTTACACCGGCATGGTTTGCGCGTAAGTAATCGTTAACCATATGTACAACTTTACCATCGCGACCAATTACGTAATGTGCGCTGGTACCTGCCTTGGTTGAGAAAAATGTCTTGATGGTTTGTGCCAAATTATCCTGGGCAGTATGGTGGATGACTACAAAATTTGGTTTCCGTATACCAAAATTCACAGAACCAATCCATTCCTGATTGGCAGCACCCAACGAATCGTAAAGCTGGCCAACCGGGGGCGTAGCATTTATTATTTTTGAAAAATCTTTAGCCTTTTCCTTGTAAATTTTCTCTGTTGCAGCGTATTTGCTGCTTCCACATGCAGATAAAATAAGTACCAGAGAGAGAGCAGAAATAGAAAATGATTTTGATAATTTGGAAAACAACATAGCATAAAAAGTTGGCTGATCGAAGGTACAAAGTTATGGTAAACTTCGCCCAATGCATCAAACTTTATACAAAGCTTTCAAAATTTACTAATTTAGCAGCCATATACTTTAATATGAAGAATTTATACAAATCAGCCCTGTTTTTATCGGCAGTCGCTATTTCAGTAGGCGCTTTATCGTCTTGCACTGGTAACAGTAAATCTAAAGGTGAAAAGGCTGTGGTGGTGCAACAAGATAGCCTCATCAATTATGTTGCGCAGCGGCTACCCATTTACGAGAGGGTAAAGTTAACGACCAATATTAACGGGCTTAGTGTAAACGACCGTAAAATTTTGCCCTTATTAATTCAGGCAGCTGAAATTATGGATCAACTTTACTGGAAACAGGCCTATCCGCAAAGAGATAGTTTGCTGGCTACTATTAAAGATGAAAAAACACGCGATTTTGTTAATATCAATTATGGCCCCTGGGACAGATTAAATAATGATAAACCATTTGTTGAAGGTGTTGGCCCGAAACCGGAAGGATCATTCTTTTATCCATACGGCATTACAAAGGAAGCCATTGAAAAATCAGACCTTAAAGATAAATTTGGCGCCTATTCTGTTGTTCAAAAAGACAGTACCGGCAAATTATCAACGGTACCCTATCACGTATTATTTGCTGCCGAATTACAAAAAGCGAGCTCATTATTGAAACAGGCCGCTCTGATTGCGGAGGATGGCGGTTTAAAAAAATATCTGAACTTAAGAGCGGATGCTTTGGTAACCGATAATTTTACTGCGAGTGATTATGCCTGGCTGGATATGAAAACCAATGGCTTGGATATCATTATCGGCCCGATTGAAAATTATGAAGACAAACTTTTTAATGCCCGTACCAGTTACGAAGCTTATGTTTTAATCAAAGACAAAGAGTGGAGCAAACGTTTGGCGAAATATGTAAAAATGCTTCCTGACTTACAAAAAAACCTACCGGTTGCGGCAAAATACAAAACAGAAACCCCTGGAACCGATTCTGAGCTAAATGCTTATGATGTAGTTTATTATGCCGGTGATTGTAATGCCGGATCGAAAACGATCGCTGTTAATCTTCCAAACGACGAAAAGATTCAACAGGAAAAAGGCACCCGCCGTTCGCAGTTGAAAAACGCCATGCAGGCCAAATTTGATAAGATCCTGGTACCCATATCAAAAGAATTAATTGAAGCCGACCAACAGCAGTACATTAAGTTTGATGCCTTTTTTGCCAACGTTATGTTTCATGAAGTAGCGCATGGTTTAGGCATCAAAAAAACCATCACCGGAAAAGGTTTTGTTCGTGCAGCATTAAAAGAGCAATACAGCTGGCTGGAAGAGGGCAAAGCCGATATATTAGGTTTATATATGGTAACCGGACTGCTTAAAAAGGGTGAATTGCAAGGGGATATAAAAGATTATTACACCACCTTTATGGCTGGTATTTTACGCTCAGTCCGCTTTGGTGTTTCTGAGGCACATGGAAAGGCAAACATGCAGTGCTTCAATTATTTTCAGGAAAAAGGCGCTTTTGAGCGTACACCTAAAGGTACTTACAAGGTAAACTTCGAAAAATTTGCATCGGCAATGAATGATTTGAGTGGGTTCATCCTTACCCTTCAAGGTAATGGCGATAAAGCGGCGGTAGAAAAGGCACAAAAAGAGAAAGCGATTATCCATCCGGAATTGCAGAAAGATCTTGATCGTTTAACCAAAAAGAATATACCGGTCGATGTAGTTTTCGAACAGGGTGTTGATGTACTTGGAGTGAAATAATATTTCTAATCTAAAAATTTAAGCCACTGTTCGGCAGGTATTTACTTGCTGGCCAGTGGCTTTTTTTTGCTTTGGTTTATCTAGTTTGAAGGTAATATCAGCAGCCAATTGGCACATTGCTTAATTGATTGAATGGGTTGAGCAAATAGCGCAAACTTAATTTAAATGGAGCTATTCTTCGTTTTTTAATCTCTAAGCCTCAGTACACTGAACTTCGGACTGTCAACTTCAAACTTTTTCAAAATCCCTGTAACCTTTTCTAAAAACGGTCGTCTTATCTATAACTAAACAATCGGAACGTTTCGCTTCCGGCTAAACTTAAAACAAGCAGGTAATTAACTGAAAGCGCATGCAATGCGGTACAGGATTTTTTTGCCCGTTTTTTAGAGAATAAATACCTAAACATGAAAACACTATACAAAATAATATTTACCCTTATACTTCTCTTTACTATCACAATAGGTTTTGGACAAACCAATCCTAAACCAAACATTACCGGGGTCATTATAGATGAGACTAAAAAACCTGCAGATTACGTTACCGTTGTACTCTTTAAAGCATCCGATTCCAGTGTAGTTAAAACAGCATTTACCGATCCAAGCGGAATATTTAATTTCACTATTTCGGGCAAGGGGGGCTATTATTATAAAGCCAGTAACATGGGTTATAAAACGCTTAAAAGTAAAACCATTGTTTTAACAGAAGACCATCAGAAAGCAGATTTCGGAACGGCACAGCTTGTTGCAAATACACAAAACTTAAAAGAGGTAAATGTAGCGGTAACCAAGCCATTGATTGAAAGAAAAATGGATAAGATTGTGATGAACGTTTCTAACAGTTCGATCATGACCGGTTCCACTGCCCTGGAAGTTTTACAAAAAGCTCCGGGTGTAACGGTAGATCAAAACGATAAGATCTCGATGATGGGCAAGCAGGGCGTATTAATCCAATTGGATGGCAAGCAAACCTACATGAGCAGTGCAGACGTGGCCAACCTGCTGCGCAATATGCAGAGTTCCGACATTGAAAGCATTGAGTTGATTACCAATCCATCTTCTAAATACGATGCTTCAGGAAACTCAGGAATCATTAATATCAAAACCAAAAAAAATAAAAACGGCGGAACCAACGGTAGCATAAACGGATCTTTAGGTTATGGTAAAAACCTAAGGGCAAATACAGGTTTAAACCTCAACTACCGTACACAAAAAGTTAATCTTTTTGGGAATTATAGCTATGGCAAATTTGAGCGCGATAACCTGATTGCTATTGATCGGATTTCGAATGGTACACCCGATACTTACTTTATGCAGGTAGGCCAGAGCAATAGAAAACAATATAACAATAACCTGAAGGCCGGACTGGATTATTTCATCGACAAGAAAAACACCATCGGTATATTGGTTAACGGCTATTTTAACCATGGTAATGAAACGTCAACCAATAACACCTTAATCGGTCCATCTTTTCAAAAGATAGACTCCACTTTGATCACCAATTCATTGCAGACAAACAAATACAATAATGTTTCTTATAATCTAAATTACAAATCTGTTCTAGATACCGCCGGCTCAGAAATATCAGCAGATGTTGATTATTCGAGGTACAAAGGGAACGATGGCTCTGATTATGAAAACGATTACCGTTTTCAGAATGGTGATAGAATCCGCCCAATCATTTATACCCGGAACAATACTCCTTCTATTATTGATATCAGGGCGTTTAAAATCGATTATAATGTTTCGCTAACCAAAACGGTTAAACTTGAAGCCGGGCTAAAAAGCAGTTGGGTAAAGACGGATAACGATCTACAGGCAGAAACGTTCGTTAACAGTGCCTGGGCGAATGATACCAGGAGAAGCAATCAGTTTGTTTACGACGAAAATGTAAATGCAGCCTATACCAATATAAACAAACAGTTTAAAAATACCAGCGTGCAAATCGGATTGAGGGTTGAGCAAACCAATTCGAAAGGGAACCTGATCACTAAGAATACTGTTGTGGAACGAAGTTACTGGGATTTCTTCCCCACTTTATTTGTGCAACAGAAGTTGTCAAAAAACAATCAGCTAGGGTTTTCTTACAGCAGAAGGATAGACCGCCCGAGTTATGATGCTTTAAATCCATTTATTTATTATTTGGATGAGTTTACCTATAGCAAAGGAAACCCTTTTTTAAATCCACAGTATACCCACAATTTTGAGCTGAGTTACACCCTATTGCAAAAGTACATGTTATCAATAGGTTATAGCAGGGTTAATGATGTAATTGCAGAGGTCATTTTGCCCGACGCAGCAAGCCGATCGTTATATCAAACCAATGCAAACATTGCCACCAACAGCAACTACAATGCTAATCTGAATGTGCCGCTTCAACTTACAAAATGGTGGCAGACCAATAATAACCTAAATGTTTTTTACCTAAGTTTTGAAGCGCCAGATCTGGCCGGGAGTGCTTTAAAAACCGGGAAAACATCTTTCCAGTTTAAATCTCAGCAAACCTTTACCATCCTGGATGGCTTTACCGGAGAGATAAACGGCAGCTATGAATCTCCGCTGGATTATGGAACGCTCAGATTAAAAGCACGGTATTATATTGATGCAGGCTTAAGCAAATCACTCTTCCATAAAAAAGCAAGTTTAAAATTAGCCTTATCGGATGTATTTAATATGTCTGAAAGTAATTTATCAAGTGCTTATCCTGGTTTAACCTACTCATTACATCAAAAAAATGAAACCCGAATCGGCCGGGTCAGCTTTACTTATCGCTTTGGCAAAAATGAGATTAAACCGGCCCGTCGCCGCTCAACAGGTACCGAAGCAGAGCAGGGAAGGATGAAGAATTAGGGGTAATTTTTACCCGTCCTTTCGACTATGCGTCACCCCTGAATTTATTACTTTATATTTCAAGCCATACGTCATGCTGAGTTTATTTCAGCATCTATTGTTAAGATCCGAATAAAGTTCAGGATGACGGTAATTGGAGAATATTTAAAACCTATATTCCATTATATAATCATCCATAAAATAGCCTTCACCAATATCAAGTTTTACCGATTCTTTAATGGTGAAACCTCCTTTCAGGTAAAAATCTTTGGCTTTATTATGTTTGTTCACATTCAATTGCAGGGCACTTCCCCCGGCATTTTTAACCTGGTTAACAACCTCATTAATTAAGATTTTTCCAATGCCTTTACCATGTGCAGATGGCAACACATAAAGCTTGTGCAATTTGTAAATGCGTTTCTCATGATCAATGATGGAATACCCTGCAAATCCAACCTGATTTTCGCCTTCTTCTGCAATAAGGAAAATATGTCCTTCCATCAATTGTTTCAGCAGTTCACCTTTACTATACATTTTATCCAACATATAATCAATCTGCGCCTGGCCGATGATATCAAGATAGGTGGAGGGCCAGGTGGCTGCAGCAATATCCCTGATGATTGCTATGTCATCTTCTTTTGCTTTTCTAAGTGTGATCATATCGGTTCGCTAATGAAAATCGGTTGTCCTGAAAAGGTAAACTCCACAAAGCCATCTTTAACTACAGTAAAAATTTCTTCCTCATTCTGCGCAAGGTTGGTAACCTCAAGATACCTGTTGCCATGAATCAGAAATTCACTTCCAGCAGGTTTCCAAACCGAAAATCCAGATTTTATGGGATAGTGCTTTGCCCTTTCAGTAAATACCACCAGGTTAATTTTATCTTCAAATCCAGCAAATTTCTCCAGATCAAATTTCCCCGTAATTACATTTACCGCTGGGTATTTCTCTTCGTACAGATAGTTGATGGCTACCATTAAAGCATCAACGGGTCCCTGAACAACCTTGGTGTCTTCCTGTGCTTCCTGTCCATTCCCATTTACCAAAACATCTACCTTTAAACCCAAAGAAAAAATTTTATCGTAATTTTCTCCATTAACCAAAAGTGTAGGGCTCCATTCAAGTAGCTGCCCCAAAAATTCTTCGTTAAAATTCCCAAGCTCATCAATATATAAAGCTGGCTCCTGTTTTTCTTTTACAATATGGTGTGAAGACATAATGCGAATATATAAATTTCGCTTTAAGTACGGTACAGGAAGAATTAATCGGGCGTAAAATGATTACCGGTTATAAGGATATTCACTTATCCAATGGAAACCCCTGTTAATGAGCTTAAACTCTTTAAGGTCTTTTTGTTTAAAACTTACCAATACAGAATCTTTCTCCCTTAGGCCCGATAAAATCAGCTTATCTTTTCCGATGACAGTATAGTTTAAAACATATTTTGTGGAGTCTTTCTCGGTTGATTGGAGTATCAATTCTTTTTTCTTCTGATCAAAAACCGTAGTGAAATTAGCAGAGCTATCGTTCATCTTTTTTATCCGTGCATAACCAGAATAATTGATAATCATTTGTCTCCATCTCGTGCTATCGGTAGTTAAAGGCGCCAGGGTTTTACCTTTAACTTTCATGCTTTCAACATTGTAAATACCGTACATAAATGGCTTAGGTGCCGCACTACCGTAAGTTTTTCTTTGTTCAAGCAATGATGATATCAAAAATGCTATAGAAGCTGTGATGTACAGGTATTTTATGCCATAAGCTGTGAAGTAAAGCCATTGCTTTTTAAACTTCGGGCGATACATTTTCTCAAGCTGCTGACTTTCATACCTAATAAAGAAGCGGTATAGCTTTAAGGAATGAGGGGCCAATATAAAAAGACACATCACCACCAATGCCGTTGAGAGTATTTTCACAGGAACATCGAAAAAATAATTCATCGTCATGACATGTACCGTTGCAGCCAAAGCAAGAAAGGCACCCACCACTACCGTTCTACGGAATAAAAGCATGATGGCTGAAACTTCAACAATGCCCATAAAAATATTGTAACCTTTAGAAAAACCAAGGAAGGTCCATGCAAGACCCATTGGCGATGCATTTCCAAAAGGTTGAAGTAACCTCATTAAAGAAGGATCGGGAAACTGGAGTTTGATTACTTTTATAGCACCATATAATACCAAAGTAAAGGCCAGATAAAATCTCACCAGTACCACAAGCCAGTAATAAGCTGCGTTATAGCTTTTGCGTTTTCGATCTAAAACCGACCAGATAATACAGCCAATTACAGATATCAAAAACATAAACAGTAGCAACACCCAGTCGTAAGAGGTATCGCCACTGCCATTGGTATAAATAGCGAAATCATAATGATAGTGGATAATGTGTTTAGAAAACCAGGGAATAAAATCATGTAATACCAGATTTGGCAATTGTAGTACACCGGAGAGAAACGTAAAGGCTCCGTTGTTATTCAGGATGATGAAAAGGGACAAGAGGAGAAAAAAGAACCGGAAAGATATTTTTTTATAAATGCTCCACGGTACAGTATTTTGGATAGCGTTTTCAGACATATTTTAGTTTGGTTTTACCCAAAGCTAAAAATTATACTATACCGTTCAAATTATAAAGTGTTAATTAACAGTGTTTTCTTTAACTAATATGTAAAAATCCCGATAGGCTTCCAAAAAATCATCAGCAAAATTAATGGCGCCGGAAACAGCTATCCCATAAATGCCCGTTTGCATTAAAGCTTCCACATCGTATGTTTTAATACCACCCACAGCCAATATCGGAATGTTGATGGCCTGACCTTTCAGTTCTTTTACCACATGCTGATAACCTTCAATACCTAAATGTTCATAACTGTTGGGTTTGGTTTCAGTTGCTGCAAATGGGCCATACCCTATATAATCGGCTCCCTCCAGGGCGAGGCGGGTTAAATTTTCCATAGTATTTGCAGATCCGCCAAGGGTGATATCATCGCCTACCAGTTTACGCAAGGCAATAAAATCGGCATCCATATTTTCGATATGAAAACCTTGAATATCGGCCTTTCCATTTAAATGAATATGATCGGTAACGATTAAAGTGGTACCCCAGTCATCACAGATTTCGGCTATTGCCTTAATATCTTTTAAAAGTTCTTCATCACTTTTGCTTAGACAACGGTACTGGATCCATTTTGCACCGGCCTCGCAGGCCAGTTGTGCCTGTTCAATGTGGTTTAAGTGTGGAATATCGTGCGTGATGTAATGAAGCTTTTCTATGTATTTCATGCTAATTTGTTCCTAAGACAATAAAGAGTTGACAACTTAAACAGGCTACTTGCCTAAAAGTTGTCAACTCTGAACGAGAGATTAGAATTTCACATTCAAACTTAACAAAAAGTTGGTGCCTGCCTGTGGATAAAAAAAGTTTTCGGTGATTCTGCTTCCGCCCGACTGATAGCCATAAGTATAACCGTTGCTTTCATACTTTTTATCGAGAATATTGTTTACCAGTAAACCAAGATTGATATTTTTAACGCCTGCAAATTTAAAATCATAACCCAAACGGGCATTGCTTACCCAGTAACCGTTAATGGTTCTGTCGTTATTCTGCGTATTATCCAGGTATTGCTTGCTTACATATTTACTTTGTAAGGCTACGGCAAAACCACTAATTGGTTTATACACAAGTTCGCCAAAAAGTACGGCATTTGGAGAATAGGAGATATCGGTTAAGTCATAGTTTTTAACTACTTGTCCGCCGTTATCATAATCATCATAATACTCGGTGAAGTTTTTGATTTTATTTTTGCTTAATGCGGCATTTGCATTTAATACGAAATGAGAACTGATGGTGTAAGCGCAATCTAACTCAATCCCCAAACGATAACTTCTGTCTACATTTTGACGGAAATTTCCACCCACATCATTTATTTTCCCGGTAACTACCAATTGGTTTTTATAAAACATCCCATAGGCATTGGCACCTACATTAAATTGTTCGTTTTTAAAACGATAGCCCAATTCTATATCATTTAAACGCTCTGGTTTAGGGGTAACGCCAACGGCAGCATCGGTAAAGTCATCACGGTTAGGCTCTTTGTTGGCCAAACTGAATGAAGCATATACGTTGCTCTGTGGATTGATAAAATAGGTGGCACCAAATTTCGGATTGAAGAAATTTAAGGTTTGGTTAATCGCCAGTGTATTCAATTTATTTTCCGTTCCCGCAATATCATAATACACACGGCGGTATTGCAGATCGGCAAATAAACTCAAATCATCAACAGGACTATAATTTACTTTGCCATACACATTAAAATCGGTCTTAAAGCCACCGTTATCATAATAATGTCGGTCAATAGTTCCGTTTGAAGCATATTGTGCCCAAATTACCTGGCCAAAATGTGCGCCTTTGTATTCATTGTAAGCTCCACCCAAAGTAAAATTTAAATTCTTTTCCGGCACATAATTAAAGGCGTAGGTAACCCCATAAAAATCGTTATCCAGCCAGCGACGGCGAATCAGATCTGTAGTGGTAACCGGTGTTCCCCCCGGAATAACAACCGGATTTAAACCATAATTTTTCAATTTATCCTGCACCCTGTATTCTTCGTAATAACCTTCACCTTTAGTGTAATGTAAGGCACCGTTAAAAGAAAACTGATCAGAAAACTGTCTGGCATAGATTAACTGATAATGGTTCTGTATATAGTTGTCTGTTTGATTGTTATAAAGAAAACTATTATATCTTCTGCCCGAGTTTAGCAAATTTGCTGCATCTTCTGCACTTAATCCATTTCTATCAATATAAGCTTGCATGCCGGCCAAATCGTTTTCTAAACGCGATTGCGGGATGCCGTTCCACGACTGGTAAGTTTTTTCATTTCCGGAAAAAACATTTACACGCAATAAATCCTTATCACCATGGTAAGCACCAGATAAAAAGTACGATTTTAATAAGGAAGCTCCACGATCTACATAACCATCTGAACTGATTCTTGATAAACGGCCGTCAAAGCTAAAACGGTTGTTAATCAAACCTGTTCCTACCTTTACGGTATTTTTCCAGGTATTGAAACTGCCATAAGTATTGTTTAGTTCAGCATAGGGTTCAGTTTCACTGGCGGTAGTCTGTATGTTTAAACTGGCTCCAAATGCACCCGCACCATTGGTTGAGGTACCTACTCCACGCTGAATCTGCACATTATCAACGGACGAGGCAAAATCGGGCATGTTTACATAAAATGTTCCCTGGCTTTCGCTATCATTAATGGGAATGCCGTTAACCGTAACGTTAATCCGGCTGTTGTCGCTTCCGCGGATTCTGATCCCAGTGTAACCTACACCTGCACCAGCATCAGAAGTAGCCACTACACCTGGTGTGTTTTGTAAAATAAAAGGCAGATCCTGCCCGAAATTATTCTGCTGGATTTCTTCCTTACCAATATTCTTATAAGTAGTTGCCGATTTATCTGTAGCACGGGTAGCACGTACAATAACTTCTTCAGCCAGGAAATTTTGTGGTGCCAGGCTAAAATCAACTATAATATTCCGGGTAAGTTCAACAGCTTTTTCGATTGTTTTATAACCTACATAACTTACTATAATGGTATATTTTCCGTTCGATAGGTTTGTAATGTTGTAATTTCCGGTAGCATCGCTTACCACCGCTGTTTTTTGATTCCGCAATTTAACTGTAGCGCCTGGCAACGGCTGCTGGTTCTGGTCTGTTACTTTACCCGTAACCGAAATTTGTGCCGATGCAAAGAAGGGCAACATTGCAACAAGTGCTGCAAAAAGTAAATTTTTCAATGTTTTTGTTTTTAGTTAAACCCATCGGAAAAGGGGCTTCCCCGATTTCAGTTAAACTTCCATAACTCCAATCCCTACGCCGGCATTACCCGGATCAGGTGCATTTGAGGTTGATGGTTGGAAGGTTTTAAGGCTGATGGATTTTACCCTCTACCTTTTTACCTTCTACCTTTTGCCTCAAAATGGGTATGATCTCAGCCTGTTTTTGTGTCATTTAAACAAGGCACCCCTAATGATGAGACAAATGTAGAAAATATTTGACAGTTCGAATGAATTTTGAAGATTTATAAACTAATTGGCTAATAATTGAAAGCTTTACAGCATGTTTAATAAATTTTCTGGCGATGAGGCTTAGAAATTGATCGGTACTGTATGCATGGCATTTTCAGTGCCACATTTCCCTCTTGCCGATCTGATCCAGATGTTAACCTGCTGACATTAGGGTCTATAGGATCAGGGCTATGTTAATTGGAGTTTGTGTTACTATTAATTGGCTCTTCCAGCTATCCTGGCTGTAAAGTTAAATGTAGCGTCTATACAGATTGAAGGATAGGATTGGGTTTTCAAACTCAATATTTCCAATTAAACAGAAGTGAATTTTATCGAAAAGTTGGGATTTGCCGGGTTTGGTTAATGATATAGTCTAAAATTATTATCCCTGTTTTTTTGAAGCGCAATTGCAGTGCTGATTGGTTATTGTAGTCCTGCTTTCCGTTATAAGTCCGCGCTCATGCCTCGCTTGCGGGCTTCCACTTCAATCAGGGCTATTTTGGCTCTGTATTACTATTAATCGGCTTTTTTTCCTGTCCGTTGAGTTAAGCGTAGCGTTTCTACGGACTGATGAAAATTGAGGATAGTAGAAAAACAAGAAAGGCCCGGAATTTTTATTCCGAGCCTTTTGGATATTTCTGGTTTCGAATTTTACCAGAAAGTAGAATAAAGTGCAACTAAAATTCCGAATACAATCAGTGATCCAACGGCAAACGAAGGATGAACTTTGAACATGCTCGAATCTACTTCTAAACCATTAGATTTATCGCCTTTGCTGTTTTCGAACATACTGATGGCAAACATCACGATTATACAAACTACGAATACAATTCCCATTCTATCCAGGAAAGGTATTTCATAAACGCCATCTGCGTTAGCTACCGAGAATCCAAAATTATGAAGGAAAGATAAGTCCATCATTCCAGGCAGGAATTTTAACAATACCGATAAACCAAAACCACCAATAGTTGCAAATAAAGCTGCATTAGAAGTGGTTTTTTTCCAGAAGAAGCCCAAAATAAACATGGCAAAAATACCAGGACTTACAAAGCCGGTATACTCCTGAATAAATTCGAAACCACCTTTTTTATCGATACCTAAGAATGGCGAAATGGCAATTGCTATAGCCATTGCTACAATTACAACTACACGTCCGGTGCCTACCAATTTTTTCTCACTGGCTTCTACATTGATGTGTTTCTTAAAAATATCCAGTGTAAAAATGGTAGAGATACTATTGATTTTACCGGCTAACGAGGCTACGATTGCTGCGGTTAAAGCGGCAAAAGATAAACCTTTAAGTCCTGTAGGCAGGATATTCAATAAAGTAGGGTATGCCCTATCCGGACGAAGTTCTCCGCCGGGCATCATTGAATTCACATCGATACCTGTTTTTTCTGTATATAACATATATACTGCAATACCTGGCAGCACCACGATTAATGGCATTAACAGCTTTAAAAATGCGGCGAATAGGATACCAGCTCTTGCTGTTTTCAAATCAGCGCCTAAAGCACGTTGCGTAATGTACTGGTTACATCCCCAATAGTTTAAGTTTACAATCCACATCCCGCCCAGCAATACCGTCATGCCTGGTAAGGAAGCATAATTAGCACTATCTTTCTTAAAGATCATGTGGAAATGATCTGGTGCTTTTTCCCTTAAGAAGGATAAACCATCCAGTACGCCGTGGCCACCAAAATGATCACTCACTAAATTAAGTGCCAGATAAGTAGTGGCTAAACCGCCGAAAATTAAAAATGCTACCTGGATCACATCCGTGTAACCAATTACTTTCATGCCGCCCAATGCAATAATTACAGAAAAAATAGCGAGGCCGATCATACAATACCAAAAGCCGATACCCGAAATACTGCTCACAGCGAGTGCCCCCAGGTATAGGATAGAAGTTAAGTTTACCACCACGTACAATAACAACCAAAACACAGCCATAATCATGGCTACGGTGCCATTGTAACGCTGACTTAAAAATTGTGGCATGGTGTAGATCTTATTTTTAAGATATACAGGAATAAAAAATGTAGCTACAATGACCAATGTTGCAGCGGCCATCCATTCGTAAGTGGAGATAGCCAATCCCATTTTAAATCCATCGCCGCTCATGGCTACAAATTGCTCGGCACTAATGTTGGAGGCAATTAAAGATGTACCAATGGCCCACCAGGTAAGTGAACCTTCTGCAAGGAAATAATCCTTGCTGCTCATCTGCTTCTGCTTTTTACGATGGTAAATCCAAAAGCCATAAATTGCCACAATGGCGAAGTAGGCTAAAAAAATAATGTAATCTGTGACTTTCATTTAAGTTATTTGGTTTAGAAATCTAAATGTAGCAAAATCATAAATTAATCTACGCTTTTTTTGAATTAAAAAATGTTAAAATGACGTTTATTAATTTTGAACTTCCTCAAAATAAAGATTATTCGGCTAAGATGGTTAATTTGATTAGCATTCGCAATAGCGTGAGTGCCCAGCTGGAGTAGAGATATTTTAAGTTTGCTTAGTTTAAATACAACCGCGGTTTGTGCCTGCACAAACCGCGGATAATATATTTTACGTAGAGATAATTTTAGATATATCGGTTAATGAGGTTCTCCAGATATTCCTGTCTGCCGCTGCGTACCTCTGGTTCGCCATTTTCTGCGGCGTAATTTCTTAAGTCTTCCAAACTTAATTTGCCTTGTTCAAATTCGGCACCCTTTCCACTATCAAATGAGGCATAGCGGTCGGCCCTTACCTTTTTATAATCAGATTTCTGAAGAATGGCATCTGCAGTAACTAATGCCCTAGCAAAGATATCCATGCCACCTACGTGTGCGTAGAATAGGTCTTTCTGATCAGTAGAGTTACGGCGTATTTTTGCATCGAAGTTTACACCCCCACCTTGTAAGCCACCACCCTCTAAAATGATTAACATGGCTTCGGTTAGTTCGTTAATATCATTCGGGAACTGATCCGTATCCCAGCCATTCTGGTAATCGCCACGGTTAGCGT
This sequence comes from uncultured Pedobacter sp., assembly GCF_913776295.1. Lineage (GTDB taxonomy): Bacteria > Bacteroidota > Bacteroidia > Sphingobacteriales > Sphingobacteriaceae > Pedobacter. Next base: position 108,451 of record NZ_CAJYOJ010000013.1, on the reverse strand, counting down.
CGATAGAGCCCAACAGGCCGTTATCTACCGCAACCTGTAATTCATGCTGGAAAGTATGACCAGCCAGTGTGGCGTGGTTTACTTCTAAATTTAACTTAAAATCTGCCAACAGATCGTATTGTTGTAAAAAGCCCCTTACTGTTGCTGCATCGTAATCGTATTGATGTTTAGAAGGTTCACATGGTTTTGGTTCAATAAAAAATGTTCCTTTAAACCCCTGTTTGCGGGCATAATCTTTAGCCGTATGTAAGAATTTTGCCAAATGCTCCTGCTCACGTTTCATATCAGTGTTTAATAAGCTCATATAGCCTTCTCTGCCACCCCAAAAAACATAGTTCTCACCGCCAAGTGCAATGGTTGCATCCAACGCAGCTTTAACCTGGGCAGCACCATGTGCCAGCACATGAAAATCCGGATTGGTAGATGCACCATTCATATAGCGCTTGTGGCTAAATAAATTGGCTGTTCCCCACAAGAGTTTTACGCCGCTATCGGCCTGTTTTTGTTTGGCATACTCAACAAGTACCTGTAATCTGCGTTCATTTTCGGCAACATCGTCGCTATAATCCACCACATCCACATCATGGAAGCAATAGTATGGAATTTGCATTTTAGTAATAAATTCAAAGGCTGCATCCATTTTATCTTTTGCCCGCTCTACTGCATCTTTTTTTTCATCCCATGGAAAAACGTGTGTGGCACCTCCAAATGGATCGGCACCATTGCCATTAAATGAATGCCAGTAAGCACAGGCAAACTTGAAATGCTCACTCATGGTTTTGCCTGCTACTACTTTGTTGGCGTCATACCATCTAAATGCTAATGGATTATCGCTTTCCAGACCTTCAAATCTGATCTGCTCAATGCCTTTGAAAAATTCCGTTGCTCCGGTTACTACTTTTGTCATGTTTTTTGTTTTTTGATTGATGGTCTGTTGGTCAATGGTTCATGGTAAAAACTCATCATGAATTATCAACCCTTAACCGGTTGCTAATTGTTTTTTTAATATTTCTTTCCAATCCTGATAGATTGGTTCGTACTCAGCTGAATGTTGTGGTATTAAGGTTTTGATTACTTTGTGGTTACTAAAAGCTTCTTCTGCACTTTTAAAAATGCGGGCACCTATACCCGCACCCAGAGCCGCCCCGACACTGCCATCGTTTTCGTAAAGTTCTACCGGAATGCCCGTAACATCTACAAAAGTTTGTGCAAATACATCACTTAAAAATAGATTGGCCTTTCCGGCGCGGATCACTTTAGGCTGCATGCCATTTTCGCGCATAATATCCAATCCATAACGGAAAGAAAACGCAATACCCTCCTGTACCGCCCTGAAGATGTCTGACTGATGGTGCAGGTTTAAATCAATGCCCAGTAGCGCTGCGCCTGTGTATTGGTTGTTCAACATCCGCTCTGCGCCGTTACCGAAAGGAAGTACTTTTAAACCATTACTGCCAATCGGTGCTCTTTCGGCCTGGATATTCAGCTCTGCATAGGTAGATTGCGGTGCAAAATTATGTTTTGCCCAACGATACATGCTACCGGTACCATTGATACAAAGTAAAACACCAGTGTGCTTTTTTTCTTCAGAATACGTTACGTGTGCAAAGGTGTTCACTCTCGATTGTTGATCGTAAGTAAGCCCATCGCTTACCCCGTAAATTACCCCGGAAGTTCCCGCTGTAGCCGCGACCTCCCCAGGTTTTAACACATTTAGGGAAAGTGCATTGTTTGGCTGATCGCCAGATTTATAGGCAACCGGAATGCGAGATGGCAGGTTCAGGGCATGGGCAATATCGGCTTTTAAATAACCATGTTCTGAAAACAGGGGTTTCAGGGTTGGGATCAGGTTGCCTGAAATGCCATAATAACCCATTACATCTTTAGAAATTTCGTGGTTTTCAAAATCCCAAAAAATACCTTCAGAGAGGGCCGAAATACTTGTAGTGATTTCTCCAGTTAATTTCATCGCAATAAAATCGCCGGGGAGCATGATTTTGTCGATACGGTTATATACGTCTGGCTCGTTTGCTTTTACCCAGGCCAGTTTTGATGCCGTAAAGTTGCCGGGAGAGTTTAATAAATGTTGCAAAGATTTTTCGTGACCGATTGCCTCGAAAGCACCATTGCCCAGTTCAACTGCCCTGCTATCGCACCAGATTATACTATCGCGAAGCACCTGCTGATTTTGATCTACAACAACCAGTCCGTGCATTTGGTAGGCAATGCCAATGGCTTTAATTTTTTTTGGCTCAAAAAGACCGGTTGAATTTAATTTAAGAATGGCTTGTTGAACATTATGCCACCAGTCATCCGGCGATTGTTCTGCCCAGCCGGATTGTAAAGATTTGATGGCAGTTTCTTCTTCAGGATATTGAGCTGTGGCGATGTTTTTTTGTGTAGCTGCATCAACAACAGCAACTTTGATGGATGAGGTGCCTAAATCAATACCTAATAAATACATGCTTTCATATGGTTTAAATATTTGGTTATGCAAACGGTTGCATAAAGATAGTAGTAAAAATATAAAACGCAAATTTTTTGTAAAAAACGATTCATTTATGCAAACGGTTGAATTGTGTCAATTTGCGTTTAAACTGATGCGGAATTGTTAATTATTTATATTTTTACCAGGTACAAAGAAATATTTATGGAACAGATTACATGGGGCGATTTCGAAAAAGTTGAGTTAAGGGTAGGTACTATTCTGGAAGCCTTTGAATTTCCGGAGGCCCGAAGACCAGCTTACAAATTAAAAGTAGACTTTGGCGAATTTGGCATTAAAATGAGCAGCGCGCAGATTACGAAACATTATACATTGGAAGAGTTACCGGGAAAACAGATTGTTGGGGTGATTAACTTCCCTAAAAAACAAATCGGAAAATTTATGTCTGAATTTTTAGTAACTGGTTTTGCTGATGAAAATGGCGATATCGTATTAACTACGGTAGAGCGTAAAGTGCCGAACGGAAGTAAACTGATATAATGCATTTAGATACTGAAGTTTTACCGGCCTTTGCTCTTGAAAACTTCGGAAGTCTGCGCGTTATTTGTTCACTATTAGCACAGACTTTTGTTAAATAGCCCTGATGGCAGCGCAAAGCCCGCAATCCCGGTTTTTCACCGGGAGAGGACTTGGAACGTAAAGCAGGACTGAAACAGCCGATCAGTACTGACACTGCGCTCCAAAATCCAATTAAAGTTTCAGCTTAGACTTCATAAGTTTACCGCGCCCATGGCCACCAAAACTTCGGAGGTCTTTTTGGCCATTATTACCCTATATTTGCTTCATGAGTTTTTACAATTTCGAAAATACCGATCCTAAAGAAGAAGATATTCATTACATGAAATTGGCTTTGGAAGAAGCGAAAAAGGCTTTGGCTGAAGATGAAATTCCAATAGGTGCGATTGTGGTCAGTAAAAACAGGATTATCGGCCGTGGCTATAATTTAACCGAACGCTTTAACGATGTGACTGCACACGCCGAAATGCAGGCTTTCACCTCTGCATCGCAAACCATTGGCGGGAAATATTTAAGGGATTGCACCTTATATGTAACCATCGAGCCTTGTGTAATGTGCGCCGGAGCAAGTTACTGGACGCAGATTGGTCGTATTGTATATGGTGCCAGAGAAGAAAAAAGAGGCTTTATCTCCAAAAATGCGCAACTGCTGCACCCTAAAACTGTGCTCAAAGGTGGTGTAATGGCGGAGGAGTGTGGCGCATTGATGAAAGGTTTCTTTGCTAAGAAAAGATAGCTTCCTGTTTCTATAATTGATTCATGGTCAATAGTTGATAGTTAATGGTCAGCGGGGTCATATAGATGACGTAGGGCAACCTTTTTTTTGCATTATGTAAATGACTATTATCTTGGTGATTATTATAATTTTCAATCAATGCCGATACCCACAAAACCATTTGATGATAATAACATGAACAAATCTTAACGTTGTAATGTTATATTTGCTACAAGAAACATTTTTAAATCTTTAATCATAAACATTATGGCTTTTGAATTACCTGCGTTACATTACGCAACCGATGCATTAGAACCGCATATTGATAAAACTACCATGGAAATTCACCATGATAAACACCACCAGGCTTACGTTACCAACCTAAATAAAGCGTTAGAAGGAAAGCCGGAGGCGAATTCAAGCATCGAGGAAATTGTAAAAAACATTTCAAAATTCCCTGCTGCTGTTAGGAACAATGGTGGTGGACACTATAATCACTCCTTATTCTGGAATATTTTAGGTCCTAATAAAGGCGGTGAGCCAACTGGCGATTTAGCTAAAGCAATTAATGAAACTTTCGGTTCGTTTGCTGAGCTTAAAACTAAATTACAGGAAGCTGGCGCTACCCGTTTTGGTTCTGGCTGGGCCTGGTTATCTGTCGGTGCAGATAAAAAACTTCAGGTTTCCTCTACACCAAACCAGGATAATCCTTTGATGGATGTTGCTGAAGTAAAAGGCACACCAATTTTGGGTATTGATGTTTGGGAACACGCCTATTATTTAAAATATCAAAACAAACGCCCGGATTATTTAGCCGCAATCTGGAATGTAATTAACTGGGATGCAGTTGCTGAACTTTATAAAAAAGCGTTGTAAGCTCGCCTTCCATAAAAATTTAATAGAAAGTCCCGGTGCAGATCGGGACTTTCTTGTTTTAAGATAATTAAGTAACTTCGCATATTAAAATATTCGGAATGAAAAGGCTTGTAGTTTTATTTTTAATGATTGTTGGCGTAAATGTGCTGGTACGTGCACAACAGAATAAAATGCCTACCCCGGCAGAAATTGCACAAAAAAATGTTGATGATCTGGAAAAACGGCTAAAATTGAATGGTACGCAAAAAAGCGTCATTTATAGCTATACCTATAACCAGGCAAAAGAACAGGCCGACTTAATTAAAAGGCAACAGGCCGGTAACTCGCGCGAGGAGGATGTAGATAAATTTTATAAACTTCAGAATGAAACTTCAAAAAATATCCGCAATGTTTTAAGGCCAGAGCAACAAACCGAATACGATAAAATTGTGGAGGAGCGTTTAAGTGGCAAAGGATTAAAAGCTAAAAACAAGAAAAAGAAAAAGGGCGAAGAGGAAGAAGTGGAAAGCGATATCAAAGGATTATTATCTGCACCTCCGGTAGAAAAACAGAACCAGTAGATTTTTTTAATTATCTGAGCTTTTAGAAGATAATAATCCTGCTGCAACGGGTTATAAACTGGCGGGGCATTTAGATAAGGATCAAAAGTTAATTCACTAAATTTAAAAGATCTGTTTTGTTTAATCTAGGCACTTACCGGAGTGTCGTCACCCTGCTCCGATAGCCATCGGATTTATTTCAGGGTCTTTATAGCAAGAAAGATGCTGAACTAAATTCTGCATGACGGCAGAAGGGGAAAAAACTTCGCAAGAAGTTAAATCCCAACTACATCTTTCTTTTTTTTCTGCTTCATCGCTTTTGGAATAATAGTCAGGATCTCCTCTTTTAAGGCATTGAGCATCCGCTTTTTAATAAAGTTTTTATGGGTAACCAGGCTAATTTCACGCACGGGTTCAGGTGATTTAAAATGACGTACCTTACTGGTCTGCTTCGCATTTAGTTCTGCTATGGCCAGTTCGGGCAACAGCGTTGCACCCCCATTTAAATCAACCATACGTACCAGGGTTTCTACACTGCCTGTATTATACTCTAGCCCCTGCAGCCTGTTGTTTTTGGTGGAACGACAAATGTTTAATACCTGATTGCGCATACAATGGCCTTCATTTAAGAGCCAGATATTCTCATCGTGCAGATCTTCGGCATCCAGCGCTTTCTTTTTGTACAGTTTACTGTTTTTACTGATGTAACTGACAAAGTTTTCGTAATATAGTGGTGTTTCGGTAATGTTCGGATCGGTAAGTGGCGTGGCTAAAATACCGCAATCCAGCACACCGGTTTTCAGATGATGAATAATGTCCTCTGTGGTATATTCCCAGATTAAAAGTTTTAGTTCAGGGTATTTATCCAGCATGGCCGAAATCACCTCTGGCAATAAATATGGGGCAATGGTTGGGATCACCCCAATTTTCAGTTCGCCCATTACATCTTGCTGCTGGCTGCTGATCAACTCTTTAATTTTCCCGCTCTCCTGTAAGATAATTCTGGCCTGGGCAATAATCTGGGTACCAATTTCTGTCGGACTTACAGGTTGTTTGCTCCTGTCGAAAATTTTAACGCTAATTAATTCTTCCAGTTTTTGTACCTGCATACTTAAGGTAGGCTGGGTTACAAAACACTTTTCGGCAGCAGTTACGAAACTTCTATAGGTATCTACTGCGACAATATATTCGAGCTGGACTAAAGTCATATAGGTAAAATTGATTAATCAGTTCAAATATATCAATTTTAACTATAGTCGAAAACTGTTTGTGTTTATAATATCATTAAACTTGAATGATTTGAATTAAAATTTTCGATTAAAATGATCCATTTTAACAAAAGATTGAACAGCCATTTTAATCTGATTGATTTAATTTTGGGTAATTATACTATCACCAGCTTGGCATATTAATTAGTATTTTAGTTTCATGAACAGAGCCATTTTTCGCCTATATCTTTTTGTTGTTTTTCTTCTGCTAGCCTTTGCGGCAAATGCTCAGGATAAACTCCCAAATTGGGCACTTGGGCCATTTTCACGGCCAGAAAATGTTAATCCCATTATTTCGCCAAACATAGAAAGTGTTTTTATGGATCCCATACTCAAGAAAAAAATAGCCTGGGAGGCCGGCGATGTTTTCAATCCCGCTGCCGCTGTGCATAAAAACAAGATCTATGTTTTATACCGTAGTGAAGATCGTTCTGGTAATGGAATAGGCATGCGCACTTCCAGATTGGGAATTGCAGAAAGCAATGATGGCATTAATATGAAACGTAGTCCTGAACCGGTGTTCTACCCGGATGAGGATGAGCAGAAAGCAAACGAATGGCCGGGGGGGTGTGAAGACCCACGTATTGCTGTTACTGAAGAGGGCCTATATGTAATGTTCTATACGCAATGGAACCGCAATATCTTCCGCCTGGCTGTAGCCACTTCCAAAGATTTAAAACACTGGACCAAACATGGCCCCGCATTCAATAAGGCCTATAATGGCAAATTTAAGGATCTCAAATGCAAATCTGGTTCAATTGTGACGAAGTTAGAAAACGGTAAACAGATCATTGCCAAAATAAACGGTAAATATATGATGTACTGGGGCGAACGTTTCATGAATATTGCCATCTCAACCGACCTTGTTAACTGGGAGCCTACCTTAAACGATAAGAATGAACTGGATATGATTGTGAAGCCCCGACAACACTTTTTTGATAGCGATTTAACAGAATGTGGTCCGCCGGCAATTGTAACTGATCAAGGCATACTGGTGCTGTATAACGGCAAAAACAGGGGCGATGACAAGCGGGATACCAATTATGTAGCCAATACCTATTCTGCCGGGCAGGTTCTTTTTGATCTCAAACATCCTTCTAAAGTGATCGCGAGGCTGGATAAACCTTTTTTCGTGCCTACAGCTCCTTTCGAGAAAAGCGGACAATATCCTTCGGGCACCGTTTTTCTCGAAGGGTTGGTTTATTTTAAGAAGCAATGGTTTTTATATTATGGCTGTGCAGATAGCCATGTAGCAGTAGCCATTTATGATCCTGCTCCTCCAAAATAAGGCGCAAATCACAAGGGCGGGACGGTATGTTAAACGCCCTTGTAAATTCATTTAATATCTGCTTTCGAAATCCTGATAAGCCAGGGCGATCCCTTCTTTAAGCTCAATTTGATGTTTCCAGCCTAAACTATGGAGTTTACTCACATCCATTAATTTGCGTGGTGTGCCGTCTGGTTTAGTAGCATCGAATACCAGTTCCCCATCGAATCCCAAAACATCTTTGATCAGCAAAGCTAGGTCTTTAATGGTTAAATCGTGCCCGGTGCCAATATTGATCAGATGCGGTTCATTATAATTATGCATCAGGAAATAACAGGCATCAGCTAAATCGTCGGCAAATAAAAATTCGCGCATGGGTGAGCCAGAACCCCAAACCACAACTTCTTTTTCGTTGTTTACTTTTGCCTCATGCACCTTACGGATCAAAGCTGGTAAAACGTGCGAATTTTGAGGATGATAGTTATCCTTATAGCCATATAAATTGGTTGGCATTACGGAGATAAAATTACAGCCATATTGATCGCGATACGCATCGCACATTTTAATACCCGCAATTTTGGCAATGGCATAAGGCTCGTTCGTATGCTCTAATGTGCCGGTTAAAAGGTAATCTTCCTTTAAGGGTTGTGGAGCCATTTTAGGGTAAATGCAGCTAGAGCCCAAAAACATGAGTTTTTTAACGCTATTGACATACGCCTGGTGGATTACATTATTTTGTATCGCTAAATTTTCATAAAGGAAATCAGCTCTGTAAAGGTTGTTCGCTACAATACCACCAACCTTTGCTGCCGCAAGAAAAACATAATCCGGTTTTTCTTCAGCAAAAAAATCAGTAACTGCCTGCTGGTTGCGCAGGTCAAGCTCTGCTGAAGTTCTGGTAATGATATTTTCGTAACCTTCTTTTTGCAGTTTAAGGTAAATGGCCGAACCTACCATTCCACGATGGCCTGCAACATATATTTTCGCGTTTTTTTCCACGGTAATTTTTATAGGTTACAAAAATACAATTCCTAAATAAGATTGCCATCAATCTTTGAGGCAAAAGAAACTCCGGTTATTGATTTAATTGTATTTTTGCAGAAAAAAAACTTTTGGGTAAAGATAAACTTAGGCGTTTTGCTGAAATAGAAACATTTGCGAACGTATATCAATTAGAACAAGGAAAAGCTTTAAAGGGCAAGTGGGCTTCGGCACATTTTAAAAATACGAATCCCATTGTACTGGAACTGGCCTGTGGAAAAGGTGAATATTCGGTAAATCTGGCCAGGCTTTTTCCCGGTAAAAATTTTATTGGGGTAGATTATAAAGGTAACCGCATTTGGCGCGGAGCCAAAACGGCTATTGAAGATGGGATTGATAATGTTGCTTTTTTAAGGATCCAGATTGAAAACATATTGGACTACTTTAATGAAGGGGAGATCGACGAAATCTGGATCACCTTCCCTGATCCACAGCCACAAGATAGCAGGGAGAAAAAACGTTTAACCTTTCCGGCATTCCTGAACAGGTACAAATTGGTTTTAAAACCCGGAGGTAAAGTTAATCTGAAAACAGATAATGACCAGTTGTATGCCTACACCTGCGAAAAAGTGGCAGAATTGAATTTGCCTGTACATAAAAATACCGATCATCTGTATACTTCAGATCTGGTGGATGAGGTACTGTCGATCAAAACTTATTACGAGAAAAAATACCTGCTACACGATAAAAATATTAATTATATTCAATTTTCTTTTGAATAATGAACACCAGCTTTTACGAACAGGTTTATGAGATTGCCCGGTTGATTCCGAAAGGGAGGGTTACTTCTTATGGCGCTATCGCAAAAAGTTTAGGTGCGGCGAAATCATCAAGAATGGTGGGGCATGCCATGCGCTATGCCGGAACAGCCCATCCACGTGTGCCTGCACATCGGGTCGTAAATAGTAGTGGCCTGCTTACCGGAAAGTTTCATTTTAAGCCACCGGAGTTAATGGAAGAGCTGTTGAAAGAAGAAGGTGTTGAAGTGAAGAACGACAGGGTGCTGAACTTTAAAAAGGTATTTTGGAATCCGATGGAAGAAATTATAATATAACCGGTAAACTTCGTTTATAATCAGTAAGGGCAAAAATAATTAAAATCAATAAGCCAAAGCAGGCAAAGAAGATTTCGTCTGTTAAATTCCCTTTAAAAAGTGTAAATGCTAAAATAATGAGAATAGCACTAACGAAAAACTCAATAATACCGTGAAGTTTGATCGGAATGATTTTAAAGATACCTCCACTAAAATTGGTCATTACCGTTAATAAAAAATGAACGATACCCAACACGTAAGCGAGTGTTGAGGCAGTTGTAGAAAGGCCAAAGATATCGGGAGAAGCCAATAAAAGCATGATTAACAGGTAATCTAAAACCGCATGGAATTTTGAGGATATTATTTTCATAATCAAATGTTTATAGCCTGAACAAATAACAATTAAAAAAGATTTTTATAATATGGGAAAGCTTGTAGAAGAATTTAATCACTATCGTGAAAAAATGAACGATAGGATTATGGTAACGGCAAATACGAATATCAAACGTTTTTTTGCGCTCGATACTACCTCTTATGCTGATGGGGCTTTGGATGTTAAGACGAAAGAAATGTTGGGCCTGGTGGCCTCTATGGTTTTGCGTTGTGACGATTGCATCAAATACCACCTGGGCAAATGTTTCGATGCTGGTGTAAACCATGATGAAATGAACGAAATCTTCATGATCGCCAATCTTGTGGGTGGTAGCATCGTTATTCCGCATTACAGGAGGGCTGTGGAGTATTGGGATGAACTGAGTTCTAGTTCGGAGTCTTAAGTCCTAAGTCTATAGTCTTTTTCTCTTCCCAAATTATTATATTGGTAAAAAAATATGGGAAAGTTTAGAGAATTAATCGCTTATAAAAAAGGATTCGCTCTTTTGATGGACATCTTTAATTTGACGAAGGATTTCCCAAAGTCAGAGCAATACAGCTTGGTAGATCAGATGCGTAGATCTTCGAGGTCTGTTTGTAGCAGTATAGATGAAGCATACAAAAAGAGAAGATACCCTAATCATTTTATCAGTAAACTATCAGATGCGGATATGGAAAATGGTGAAACGCAGGTTTGGTTAGATATAGCGCTAGCCTGTAATTATATCACTGAAGAAAAATTCAATTATTTGGATGCTCAGTGTGAAGAAATAAGCAAATTATTAAATTTCATGATCAGCCATCCTTCAAAATTCGCTTAGTATGACTCACGACTCCGGACTCACGACTAAGGACTCAGTAATCCGCTGTAGCTGGGCTGGTTCCGATCCGCTTTATATTAAATACCATGATGAAGAGTGGGGAAAACCTGTTTATGATGATCGAATTTTATTCGAATTTTTAATCCTTGAAGGTGCGCAAGCTGGTTTAAGCTGGATTACCATTCTCAAAAGACGGGAGAACTACCGTAAAGCTTTTGCTGATTTCGATGTGAAAAAGGTTGCTGCTTTTACCGAAAAAGATGTAGAACGATTGATGGATGACGAAGGCATTATCCGTAACAGATTAAAGGTAAATAGCGCCATCTCAAATGCCAGGCTATTTATGGAAATCCAGGAGGAATTTGGGAGCTTTTCTAAATTTATATGGAGTTTTGTTCCACAAAGCAAGCCCATCCTAAATCACGTGGAGAAAATGGGCGATGTCCCGCCAAGAACAGAACTGTCCGACCAAATCAGTAAAAACATGAAGAAACGTGGCTTCAGGTTTTTTGGTACCACCATCTGTTATGCATTTATGCAGGCGACAGGTATGGTGAACGACCATTTGTTAAACTGTTGCGCAAGATAATGTTTGGCTCCTTTACACTATATACGGAAAGATTTTTATTGAGGCAGTTCTGCGCTAACGACCTGGCATTTGTTTTTAAAGGATTATCCCATCCAGATGTCATTCGTTATTATGGGGTAAGCTATACGAGCCTTGCCCACACCAAAGATCAACTTATATGGTTTGATGAAATTCAACGGAATGAAACAGGCATTTGGTGGGCAATATGTGATAAGGAGGGACCGACTTTGTTAGGCGGAATAGGACTTAATTATCTAAATAAATCAGATCAAAAGGCTGAGATCGGTTTCTGGCTGTTGCCAGAACATTGGGGAAAAGGAATCGTTAAAGAGGTAGCCAATCCCATCTGCAATTATGCCTTTGAGAATTTAGGTTTAAGAAAAATCGAGGCCATGGTTGAAATAGAAAATGAGAACAGCAAAAAGGTACTAAGAAAAATTGGTTTTGATTATCAGGAAACGCTAAAGGATTACGAAATTAAAAATGATGAGTCTATCAGTTTAGAAGTCTATGTAAAGCTTAAGGATAATGATATTACTTGAACGATTTTACCATCCCAAAACTTCATTAATCCTGGCTTTATTTCTTTGTCGCATTATATTCTTTTACCCATTCAATAACATCTCTGCTGTTAAAATTTGTTCCCGCTTCAACTTTTGCTTTTAAAGCTGGCTGATCCCCTATTTTCTGGAGCAGGATATTTTTGACCTCCAACTTTCTAGCATCTTCGGTTATCGCTTTCATTGGCACTTCCTGTAAAGGCCCTGCGCCAGGTTTTTCAATAAAATAGCGAACAACGGGTGCTCCTGCAGGTTTTTCGGGAACTGAGTTTCGCCCGCCGCCGATACTAATCCCTCCTCCCATGCCCATACCGCCAAAACCACCTGTTCCCGTTCCGATGCCAATTGATGGCCGGAATTTTACCTTTTTCTCTTTCACCTGCGGCACGAGTGTACCTCCGCCGAAGGAATAAAGATTAACTGTTCCCATTTCGATTACCTTTACAAAACGATATTCGAAATTACGGCCATTGGCAAATCCTTTGCTCACAAAGCTGTCGCCATTCCAGAAGAAGTTTTTTACATCCTTTGCTGGCAAAATTACGTCCGCTTCATCGTTGGCACTGATAAAAACGGAAAAATAATCAGTCCCTTTTATTGTTCCGCGGATGACATCATCGTTGTTTTTAACGATAAAATCCTGTGCAAAGAGCTGAGTTAAAGTAAATGAGAAAAGAAAGATAGAAAACAAGAATTTCATATTATCGATTGGCTTTCCACAAATAACGGAACTAAATTTCAAATCGTACTAATTCAGATTAATTTTGATGTTGCCCGTTTCTATATTTGGATGTTCCCTTTGAAAGATGTTAAACAATTCTTTCATTTTGTTTAAGGCATAAGCTTTAGAACCACTGATGTTTTTACCCATTGCATAAAATTTATTAATGATGTAAATCTTAAATAGATATTCTTTTATTTCTGGAGAGGCCTGCGTATCCGTCATGACTTTGGCTAAATTTTCCCGATCAACAAAATTAACCAGACCAGCATAAGAAGCAATATAGTTGGCAACTTTGTTTAGACTGTCCTGTTTTGTTTCAAAGGCATCTTTTGCTGCATTTATGTGCTCAATGGCTTTCAATTGTGTAGTAATTTCCCTCGCTAAAATCTCTTTGTTAAGTGCAATCAGCCCTTTAGGTATAAAGAAAGCAGAATCTAATTTGTAGGGATCAACAAAAAGAAATACGGTATCTTTTAAATCAGGATTTATTAAAGTATATCGATCTACAATCCCTGTAGCTGAATGTTCAGTCTTTCTTCTGTTAAAATCAATCTTTGAACCATCCGGCCAGCGGTAAGAATTTTCCAGTTTGGCCATTCTCATACTCAGATAACTTTTATTCGCTAGATTTTTAAATGCACCGGTACCTATTGGTCGGTCTATCGATGCACCATAGCCATCGTCATTACCTTTCATGTTTTCGAAAGTAATGTAGTTAACCAAAGTATCAGCTGGAAGCTGGGCTTTAACCCATCCTGTAATCAGGCAAAAGATTAATGTACAAAATATTTTCATAGCGCGTTTTATTTAATGATGATGAAAGTTAAAGAATTCAATAAATTAATTTAATTTTTTTGTTGATAAAGCATTTTAGCGATATGATTATCTTTCTTTACTTTTATCATCCGGTAAGTACATGTAAATGGGCTATCGGTGCAATCATTTAATCAGTGAAATCATAATATGAAAAAACTCTTTCTCCTCGACGGTATGGCGCTTATGTACAGAGCGCATTTTGCACTCAGTAAAAATCCGCGTTTTACCTCAACAGGCATCAATACATCTGCAGTGATGGGCTTTACCAATACCTTGTTGGATGTGTTGAAGAAAGAAAAACCGACGCATATTGCCGTAGTTTTTGATACAGATGCCCCAACCGAAAGGCATACTTCTTTCGAAGCCTATAAAGCACACCGCCAGGCCATGCCTGAAGACCTGGCTGCAGCAATGCCTTATGTGCTTAAATTAATTACAGGTTTCAACATTCCGGTAATTACTTCTGATGGTTACGAAGCTGATGATATTATAGGTACACTGGCTAAAAAAGCGGAACAAAAAGGTTATCAGGTATATTGTATGACGCCTGATAAGGATTTTGCCCAGTTGGTTTCTGAAAATATTTTTATTTACAAGCCGGCCCGTATGGGCAACGATATGGAAATATTGGGTGTAAAGGAAGTATTGGCTAAATGGGAGGTTGAAAATGTGTTACAGGTAATTGATATTTTGGGTTTATGGGGCGATGCCGTAGATAATATCCCGGGTATTCCGGGGATTGGAGAGAAAACTGCAAAAGCCTTGATCAAGCAATATGGCTCTATGGAGAATATTATTGCAAACTCCCATGAGCTAAAAGGAAAACAACGCGAAAACGTCGAAAATTTTGCAGAACAGGGATTAATTTCCAAAAAACTAGCCACTATTCTATTGGATGTTCCGGTTGAACTGGATGAAGCCAGTTTGGAACTTTGCGATCCGAGCCGCGATTTGTTAGAGCCTTTGTTTACCGAATTGGAATTCAGGACTTTAGGGCGAAGGGTGTTTGGTGATGAATTTTCGGTAACTACAGCCCGCTTTCAGGAAGGTACTCAAACCGATCTGTTTGGCAATCAATCTGGCGAAGCCATACAGTATACCAATACGCTGGAGGAAGAAGAACCGGCAGAAAAATTACCAGCTAAAACCATTGAAAATACGGAACATGATTACCAATTGGTTGAGTCTGCCGAACAACGTGCCGACCTGATTAAATTGTTGCTGGCTGAAAAACGGATCTCTTTTGACACCGAAACGACTGGTACCGATGCAAACCTGGCCGATTTGGTGGGTTTATCATTCTCTATTAAGCCTGGAACAGGTTATTATATCCCGGTTCCGGCAGAAAGAGCAGCGGCACAGTTAATTGTTGATGAATTTAGAGTGGTATTGGAAAATGAGGATATCGAGAAAATCGGTCAGAATACCAAATACGATATCCTGGTATTAAAATGGTATGGCGTAGAAGTAAAAGGAAAGCTTTTTGATACCATGCTGGCGCATTACCTGATTGATCCTGATACCCGCCATGGAATGGACGTGCTGTCGGAAAACTATCTTGGTTATTCACCTATCTCGATTACCAAACTCATTGGGGCGAAAGGTAAAAATCAGCTTACGATGCGTGATGTTCCTGTGGTAGATGTGGTAGATTACGCTGCTGAAGATGCCGATGTAACTTTGCAGTTGGCACACATCTTTGAACCCAAATTAAAAGAATTAAATGCAGCCAAACTTGCCGAAGAAATTGAAAATCCTTTGGTTTATGTATTGGCAGATATAGAGAAAGAGGGCGTTCGGATTGACATTGAAACCTTACAGGCCTATTCTAAAGAGCTGGAGACTGAGATTATCAAATTCGAACAAAATGTATATGACAAAGCTGGAATTAAATTTAACCTGGCTTCACCGAAACAGTTAGGGGAGGTTTTATTTGATAAACTTCAGCTTGATCCGAAAGCAAAAAAAACAAAAACCGGTCAGTACCAAACCGGAGAAGATATTTTAACGGCCCTGGCCAGTAAAAGCGATATTGTTCAGGATATTTTAGATTTCCGGCAGTTACAGAAACTTAAATCAACCTATGTGGATGCATTGCCCCTTATGGTTAATCCTAAAACCGGTAGGGTACACACTTCTTATAATCAGGCTGTTGCGGCAACCGGTAGATTGAGTTCCAATAATCCTAATTTACAGAATATCCCGATCCGCACGGAACGGGGAAGAGAAGTACGTAAAGCCTTTATTGCAAGGGATGAAAACCATATTTTGTTATCAGCCGATTATTCACAGATAGAACTGCGCATTATTGCTGAAATAAGCAAAGAAGAAAACATGCTTGATGCTTTTAGCAAAGGGATTGATATCCACACGGCAACAGCAGCCAAAGTATATGGCGTTAGTATTGAGGAAGTGGATGGAACACAACGTAGAAATGCCAAAGCAGTAAACTTTGGAATCATTTATGGTCAATCTGCCTTTGGTTTATCACAGAACCTGGGTATTCCGCGTAAAGAAGCAGCTGAAATTATTGAACAGTATTTTGCACAATATCCTGGTATTAAGCGTTACATGAGCGATACCATGAATTTTGCAAGAGAGAACGGATACGTAGAAACCATAATGGGCAGACGACGTTATTTAAGAGACATCAATTCGGCCAACCAAACCGTAAGGGGGTTCGCTGAACGAAATGCCATCAACGCGCCTATACAGGGTTCTGCAGCTGACATGATCAAGATTGCCATGATCAATATCCACCATGAGATGAAAGCGCAAAAATTGCAATCAACCATGACCATGCAGGTACATGACGAGTTGGTTTTTGATGTACTGAAATCAGAAAAAGAAGCAATGAAAGCCATTATCCAGGATAAAATGGCCAATGCTATTAAATTAAAGGTACCGATTGTGGTAGAAATTGGGGAGGGCGAAAACTGGCTGGCTGCACATTAAAAGATAGGATTTGATTGCTTCAGCATTCTAAAAATAAAAATGTTCATTATCTTCATTAAAACTTCATATCGATTCAGGAATTTTATATCAACAAAATAAACGAGTAAAATAAAAAATCAGAAATTATGAAACCTCTGAGTGAAACGAAGAAGCTTCATAACAGTTAAAAAAATCTAAAAATTATGAAAAAGTTATTGAGTTTAATCGCAATCGCAGCATTTGGTTTAACAACAGCATTTGCTCAAACACCAGCAACAGCCACTCCGGCTAAAGCTAAAAACGTTGTAAAAAAAGAAGTAAAAACTACAACAGCACCAGTTAAAGCAGGTGCAAAACAAGAAGCTAAAAAAGTAGAAACTAAAACCACTACTACAGCTGCTAAAGTAAAAGCAGATGGTACGCCAGATATGCGTTTTAAAGAAAATAAAGCTAAAGCAGTAACCAAAGTTGCTGGTCCGACAAAAAAAGATGGTACAGCTGATATGCGTTATAAAGCAAACAAAGCTGCCGCTAAAAAAAATTAGGTTCAGGTTTATAATTTGAAAGGGTCTTCGGTAAATTGGAGGCCCTTTTTTGTTTTCAGGCCACATGGATTACTTTCTAAGCTTGCACGCCGCAAAAAAAAATCGTCCCGACCGGAACGCAGTGTAGCGCCTGCCCGTACAGGCGGGGAGAGATCTACCTCGAGATAGATCTCTCCATTTCGTTGCACTTCAGTCGAAATGACGGTTCTTTCGTTGATTGTGATTTTCTATCACTACCGTTCGAACTGCAGATTTATAATCCGCATTAAATTACACACTTATCGTTTCACCAATCGCTGGTAATAGCAAGGTTTTCTTTTCGCGTGCAAATTTATCTAACGCCGTCTGGGTATCAATTTCTATTACAGGGAAAGTATTATAATGAACGCCGATTACCTTATCGCAATCGAAATATTTAGTTGCAATCAAGGCATCATCAACATCCATGGTATAATTTCCACCTATTGGTAAAATGGCATAATCCAGGTTATAAATATCAGCTAAAACTTTCATCTCAATGGTTAAACCCGTATCACCCGCAAAATAAATTTGCTTGCCATCTACTTCAAGTACAAAACCAGCAGGGTTTCCGCCATAACTTCCATCAGGTAAGCTGGATGAATGGGTGGCAGGTACCATGCGTACGGTTCCCCAATCAAAAGTGAACTTACCGAAGTTCATTCCATGCACTTTCTCTACACCCTGTTTCGAAATCCAATCAATAATCTCTGGCATCGCAATAACGGTAGCCTGAGTTTGTTTAGCCAATTCAACCAGGTCTGCAACGTGGTCGGCATGGCCATGGCTTACCAAAATATAATCAGCTTCAATCGCTTTAATATCGATGTTTTTTGCTAATGGATTGTGTGATATAAACGGATCAAACAATAGTTTTTTACCAGCTGTTTCCAATAGGAAACACGATTGGCCATAATAGGTATATTTCATATTTTTATATCAAGTAGGTTGACTTAAGTATCAAGATTAAATTTGATGAAATATTATTGGCCAAACATGCCGCCCAAGCCACCCAGCATATCCTGTGCTGAGGCCTGCATTTCGGCTGCACTTACCTGTTCGGCACTTGCCATCGCTTTATTGATAGCGGTGAGCAACAGCTCTTCCAATTCTTCTTTATCAGCGCCTTTTAAAAAATCTTCATCAATGGCTATCCCGGTTATGGTTTTGTTTGCCGTTGCCGTAATTTTGATGGCTCCATTTTCAACTTCGCCATAAACCGAGATGGTATCCAGGCGTTTTTTAATTTCTTCGGCTTTTTGTTGTGCCGCAAATAATTTATCGAACATAATCGTTTTTTGTAAATGAAACTAAATCCGGCCCAAAATCGTATTGGCTTCATCAAGGAAGCGCGCAATCTTTTTAGTGCCTATAAAGCTTTTAAGGTTTAACGTGATGGTTTTGTTTTTAGCAGGCAAAAAAATCTCTGCCCTAACTTCTGTACCCGAATAAATAAAATTAGTAGTTTTACGGATCACCTGAAAACGGATCAGGTCATCAAAAGGATATTCTTTATTAAACCGGCCGGCGAAGGTTGAGCGGATCATCTTCCTCTGGTTCCTATCAAAATGGATATTGGAGGTGGCAGCGAAAAGAAGTGCTAAGCCGATTAGCGCCGGAAAATACGTAATCAGTATTTTTTGAAGGGATCCTTTCTCTGAAAGAAAATCCGGACTAAACAATATGGCAACTGTAGCACCGATGAAAATTAATCCAAAAATAAAACTTCCGATCTTGTTATCGCGCAATAGGTATACACCACCTTGTTCTTTAAAAAACCTAAAGTCATAAATGGTCTGTTTCGGAACTATAGGTGCATTAACAAACACCAGTTCATCAATTTTTGGCAATACTTCTTGCTGAAAGGCAATTAGATTGGGATCTGTTTCTTTGCTATACCCTGCAGAAACCAGTACGCCTCTGCCGTGCCGGTTACTTTTTTTAAACAGTCTGTAATTGAAGCCGCTACCTAATACTTCGTAAGGTTCAACTGAAGCGATATCATCAAAGGGAATTGATCCGACCGGTAAAAATGCAATCCTTTTATATAAAACTCTGCTGTTCCCATCGAAAATTAGTTTAGATTTTGCAACAAACATCAGCATTAAGGGAATGAACAGAAAGAAGGCGTAATATCCGAAGGTAAACCCTGCGGAATAACCTTGCATTGATTTCGATAAAAAGAAAATGAATGCTGCGATAAGTACAAGGAAGATGATGCCAACAATCCTTAAGTTCCTTTTAGGATAGATGGTTAATGTTTCCGGTTCGATTATCCATTTTGTTTTTGCCATAAATCTAATCTTCGTCTGAGCCTGGCAAACTGCCGTTGCCATGGTATGCACCTTTACGTATAATTGGCATATTTAAATGCTTGTAAAGATCATCCAAATGCATTAAGCTGCCATTTGTTAAGTTGCCTAAAAATATAACGATAATATTTTTGCTTAAGTCTCTTACATAAATATGGCGGAAACCATGCCACCAACCCGTATGGTATACCACTTTGTCCATATTCTCGCCATCGAACATTCGCCAGCCATAACCATAGTTAAAATGGCCATTTACTGGCTTATTGCGACCTAAATAAGCAGAATCGAGGCTTTTTTTAGTCAATAATCTGCCATTTTTTAAATATTTATCAAATAATACCAAATCATGTACGGTACTATAAATGCCTTTATCGCCAACGGGGCCATCCAAAAAGTTCTGCGCTACAGAATAGCGCCAGGTGCGGTCGTGGCCAACTACATCAACCGGGATTTTTTCATATTCTGTTGTGCTGTATACGTGTGTATGTTTTAACCCGGCTGGTTTAAATACATGTTCCATCATATATTGAGAGTAACGCTGTCCGGTTACTTTTTCAATAATGGCACCCAGTACCATAAAATTCGAATTATTATAATGAAATCGGTTATCGGGTTTGGTATACGGATTAGGTTTGCGCTCCGCAATAACGTTCATTACCTCCTGGTTAGTTACGCCTTTTTTCATGTTGCGTTTTTCTTTACGCCAGATATCATCTATAAAATAAACGTAGTTCATCATACCGCTACGGTGCGAAAGTAACAGCTTTACCGTAATGCCATCGTAAGGGAAATTAGGATAGAACTTTTTTACGTCATCGTTTAAAGAAAGTTTCCCGGCTTCTACCAGCTGCATAATAGCTGTACCGGTAAATGTCTTGGTAATGGATGCCAGTTCAAACTCCGAATTGATCTTTAAGCTATCGCGATGGAGGTAATCGGCCCAGCCGATTGCTTTTTCATAAAGAATTTTTCCATCTTTCGCCACCAGCATATTTCCGTTAAAACCGTATTTTTTATGGAGATTGTCAACAAAATCAGCAATCCATTTGTCGCCTTTTTGGGGATTATATACTAATAAAAGGCTGTCCGCCTTATCATCTTCTTTGGTACGGACTTTTTTATCAGCTTCCTTTTTTTCTTCAGATTTTTTACCGGAGCAGGCAGTTAGTAAAGTTGCGGAGAGGGCTAATGCTGAACATATATATCGAAAATTCATTTATACTAGGGATAGTGTATTTAAAACCCGAAAATTAAAGAATTTTAGACGGTTGCAACAAAAGAGTTTTACACATTTTCGCAATTTTGGCCATACCAGCATTCAAATAAGTGACCTTTACTTCCATAAACAGGATCGCTATCCGGATTTTTTACTTTAGAAATGGTTTCATCTGCTTCAGGACGCTCCCCGGCCTGGCCATATTTAATATCATAATCTGCGCCATTTGGGTACGCGCCAACAACAGTGAAGTCATCGCTTGAGTTCAGTTTTTTATGGGCTACACCTGCAGGAATGATCACTACATCTCCTTTATCCAACTCGATGCAAACGCCATGCTCGCCACCAAATTGCACATCTGCTTTGCCACAAAATACGCCCATTACTTCGTGTGTGTTACTATGATAATGGTGATAATCGAAAATGCCATCTACCCATGCGTTGGTATAACCGTTTTGTGCAAAAACCCTTTTTATTACCTCTTCAGTATCATTAGGATGCAACCTGAACGTACCTTTGTATATCATCAATGGCAAATGAGGATTGTTGGGAAAATTGCCGTTTTCTTCTATTTTATGTGCAACCAGGTAAGCTTCTTGTATCAGTTTTTCTTTATCCATGATTTGGGTGTTTTTAATGATTAACAAAGGAATTGGCAAAGGGTTTCGAGATTTGAGGAATAGCCTTTAATTACCCTGCAGATCATGTGCATACAGTCTTCATCTCGACTGAAGCAACGCGAAATGCCTGCCCGTACAGGCGGGGAGAGATCTTTCGTGCTAGCGAGTCTTACTATAAAGATTGCTTATGAAAAAATCGGGATCAGCGTTGATGGGCGATACAATCGCTGATCTCGTTCATCCCCGTTATAAATATGAAAGGTGAAGAATTTTCCCGCAGATTTAAGAAGATCAACGCAGAATTATCTTATTGTTCAATGAACCTAACATTACTTTGATTATTAATTAGATATGGTATTTTTAATTAATCATCCTGACAAAAAAAAACTTATACATTTTTTATTATGGATGAGAATGATATCTCCTACCGAATTAGGGGTGCAATATTTAAGGTTTACAATGCATTATGGCCAGGTCTATTAGAATCTGCTTACGAAACAGTGTTATCTTATGTTTTAGATGAATGTGGTTTAAAAGTTAAACGACAAGTACAATTACCAATAGTATTCGAAGACATCATATTAGATACTGGCTATCGAATAGATTTATTGATAAATGACTTGGTGATTATCGAAATTAAGTCTGTAGAAACTGTTGCTCCTGTTCATCACAAACAATTGCTTACGTATCTCAAACTTTCTGGGCTAAAACTTGGGTTACTTGTTAATTTTAATTCATCAGATATATCCAGTTCTATATGGCGAAAAGTGAATGGACTTTGATAAATGTTTCTGGTCATCGCCTGGAAATCGCATAATTGAATATCTGCGTTATTTGCGAAATCTGCGGGTATTTTTCATCAAAACTTAAACGCAAAAAAGCCACCCCAAAGGATGGCTTTTAGTATGTAGTCAGTATAAACTGAAAACTGTAAACTGCTAGCTGATTAAGCTAATAACCTGATCGGCTCTTCTAATAAACCTTTTAAGGTTTGTAAGAAAGCTGCTCCGGTTGCACCATCAACCACACGGTGATCGCAACCTAAAGTTAGTTTCATTACATTACCAGGAACAACGGCACCATTTTTAACCACAGGTACCTGTTGGATTGCACCTACCGATAAAATTGCACCGTCAGGAGAGTTGATAATGGAGGTAAACTCATCAATACCAAACATACCTAAGTTAGATACAGTGAAAGTAGAACCTTCCCAATCTGTCGGTTGTAATTTCTTGGCTTTTGCTTTTGCACCGTATTCTTTCACCTCAGCAGAGATGTGAGATAAAGATTTGCCATCAGCGAAACGCACTACCGGTACCAGTAAGCCGTCTTCTACTGCCATGGCTACACCAATGTTAGTATGTTCGTTAAATCTGATTTTATCGCCACCCCAAGATGAGTTAACAGCCGGGTGTTTTTTCAATGCAACGGCAACCGCTTTAATCACAATATCGTTGAAAGAAACCTTAACAGGAGCAACTGCGTTAATAGCTGTACGTGCAGTCATCGCGTTGTCCATATCAATGCTAATGGTTAAATAGAAATGTGGCGCTGTAAATAAACTCTCTGCTAAACGTTTTGCAATTACTTTACGCATTTGCGAAACTGGCTGTTCAGTAAATTTAACTTCACCTACAAACTGAGGAATAACTGGTGCTGGTGCAGCAGCTTTCTCAGCAGCCGGAGCTGGCGCAGATTCTGATTTTGAAGGCGCTGCAGCTGGTTTAAAGTTTTCGATATCTTTTTTAATGATACGGCCACCCTCTGCGCTACCCGAAACCTGCGATAAATCAATGCCTTTATCTTTAGCTATTTTTTTAGCTAAAGGAGATGCTTTAACGCGGCTATCTGAAGTATTTTCTGCCACAGGAGCAGATGAACTTGAATCAGTAGTTGGTTTTGAAGCTTCTTCAGTCTTCGGACTTGCCGACTCCTGACTTTCTGACTTTTTAGGAGCTGAGCCACCGGCCAAAATTCCGCTTACGTCAGTCCCCTCCGGACCAACAATAGCGATAATTCCGTTCACTTTGGCAGCCTGGCCTTTTTCTACACCGATATGCAATAAAGTTCCGGTTGCATACCCCATTACTTCCATTGTAGCCTTATCGGTTTCTACGTCAGCAAGAACATCGTCATCCTTAACTTTATCACCAACTTTTTTATGCCATTCGGCGATTACGCCTTCAGTCATGGTATCGCTTAACAAAGGCATACGGATCACCGTAACACCTTTAGCAGCCAATTCTTCTTCGCTTAAACCTCCGCCTTGTGCAGGGGCGGCTTCGTCTTCTTTATCTTCTGCTTTAGGGGCCTCTTCTTTGCTTTCAGCTTTCGGAGCTTCGCCACCTTTTTCAGCTTCTAATGCTGCTTTATAATCTTCACCTTCTTTACCGATAACGGCCATGATGGCATCAACTGGAACAGCCTGGCCTTCTTCTACACCGACGTATAAAAGGGTACCATCCCAATAAGATTCCATATCCATTGTTGCCTTGTCAGTTTCCACTTCTGCCAAAACATCGCCGCTTTTCACTTTATCGCCCACTTTTTTATGCCACTTCGCCAAAACCCCTTCGGTCATGGTGTCGCTCATTTTGGGCATTTTAATTACATCAGCCATTATATCTAATTAATTGAAATCTTATTAATATTAGTCCATTACGTAAGGATAGTCTTCTTGCATATATACATCTTTGTATAATTCAGATGCATCAGGCCAAGGAGATTCTTCAGCAAATTTTACTGCCTGATCGACGATACCTTTTACTTTAGCTTCTACTTCTTCAATCCAGGCCTGATCTGCATATTTTTCTTTTAAAATAGTTTCTCTGGCTAATTCAACAGGATCTTTTGCTTTATAATCTTCTAATTCTTCTTTCGTACGGTATTTTGCCGGATCTGACATCGAGTGACCACGATAACGGTAAGTTCTCATTTCTAAGAAAGTAGGTCCTTCACCTTTACGTGCGCGTTGAATGGCTTCGTCCATCGCGTTGTGTACCGCAACCGGATCCATACCGTCAACCGGTGCACACGGCATATCGAAACCTAAACCTATTTTATAAATGTCGGTCATGTTAGTGGTACGTTGTACTGAGGTACCCATGGCATAACCATTATTTTCGCAAACAAAAATAACAGGCAATTTCCAAAGCATAGCCATGTTAAAAGTTTCGTTTAATGCACCCTGGCGCACCGCACCATCGCCCATGTAGCAAATGTTTACGTTATCAGTTCCTTTATATTTTTCTGCAAAAGCAACGCCGGCACCCAATGGAATCTGACCGCCAACAATTGCATGGCCACCGTAGAAGTTATGTTCTTTACTGAACATATGCATGGAACCACCTTTACCTTTAGAGCAACCTGTAGCTTTACCGTACATTTCTGCCATAATACTGTCAGCGCTAACTCCTAAAGCTAAGGCATGAGCATGATCACGGTAAGTCGTAATCATTGAATCACCTTTTTGCATTGCAGATATTGCACCTGCAACTACAGCTTCTTGTCCAATGTATAAATGACAAAAGCCACGTATTTTTTGTTGTCCGTATAACTGGCCAGTTTTTTCTTCGAATTTGCGCATCAGCAACATCGACTCGAACCACTTTAACCAGGTATCTTTATTTATTTCTACTGCACTCATTTTAGGGTATTTGTTTTTTTGCGACAGCAAATCTAATTTTTTTATTGTAATTTTTGGCACTTTTTAATGTAAAAACGTCATACTATTAGGGTTATAATCAGATTTAACAGTTGTTTTACAATTAAATTTAAAGTTCCGTTATTCATATTGATTTAACATCGATTTTTTATAATTAAATCAATGCCCCTTATCATAATATGGAATCAATTTATTCTGAAATTTAATTTTGTATATCAGCTTATATCCATAATTTAAAAATAAGGTTTTTTACCATTAACAGTAGAATTGGAGATGAGGTATTTTAGAAAAAAAAGAATCCGTTTTCTCCGAAAATTTTAATGAAAACCGGTGGATAAAAAATAGAAATGTTGATAACTTTCATTTTTTCTAAGATTACATTTGGATAACATTTGTATAATTAATACTTTTGGCAACCAACAATAAGCCCATGTGGTGTACGTTAATGTGTAAGTGAATACCCAAACATAACTGTATAACATGATTAAAAAATTTTTGTTTTCTACTCTAATTGCTATCTGCACGCTCTCAGCCGCATTTGCGCAGACAAAAACAAAAGAATCTGGTAAAGAATTGAATGACCCCGATAACCTTGCATCGCAATATTTTTCGCAGGTAATGGGTGTAGCGGTAGATGCAACTTCAAATTTAAAACTGTACAAGTTTATTTACGAATGGATCGGAACGCCATATAGTTACGGTGGAAACACCAAAAGAGGCATCGATTGTTCGGCTTTCACTAAAGCCATTTACGATAAAGTTTTCAACACTACCATCAGAAGAAATTCACGCGATATTTTCAGCATGGTAGATCCATTATCAAAAGAAGATTTAAAAGAAGGCGATCTGGTTTTCTTCAAAATCAAAAGCAGAAGCATTTCGCATGTAGGTATTTACCTGGGCGATAACAGGTTTGCACATGCATCAAGTTCTCGTGGGGTAGTTATCAGCAACCTTAACGAACCTTATTACAGTCGTTACTTTTACAAAGGCGGTCGCGTTTTAGAATCGTTTAAGAAAGAGTTTACAGTAGAATAGTTCAGTTGGCAGTTAACGGTTTTCAGTTAACAGTTAATAAAAGATATATAATCCTCCTAAAGAAATTTCGGAGGATTTTTTGTTTAATACAAGTTCAATCCGTTATTTCGAGCCTGGTGCAACGTATTCGAGATATCTGTAGAGAAAGATTTCTTAATTATACTACATCTAAGTCGAGACGAAGGTTACAATAAACACCCCATG
The DNA here is from genome assembly GCF_913776295.1 of uncultured Pedobacter sp. GTDB lineage: Bacteria > Bacteroidota > Bacteroidia > Sphingobacteriales > Sphingobacteriaceae > Pedobacter. The sequence goes on along the minus strand of NZ_CAJYOJ010000013.1, from coordinate 82,257 downwards.
AAGCTTATCAATTCCATCCTAATCTTACCTTTTGTTATTATAATCCTGATCAGTTGCACGAGCAACAATGCACAGGTTACAGTGGCTGTACCGAGGAAGGATACCATAATCCGGAAAATTAAAGATACTATTTCCATTACCGCCGTAGGCGATATCATGCTCGGCTCTGCTTTTCCCACTAAAGCCAACCTCCCTCCTGACGATGCTGTAAACAGTTTCGAGGCCGTTGTTGACTTATTAAAAGGAGATATCGTTTTTGGCAATTTAGAGGGCTGTTTTCTAAACTCAGGGCATTCAAACAAATGTAACGGCATTAATCCGAATAACTGTTATGCGTTTAGAATGCCGGAGCGATACGCAGGCATATATAAAGATGCAGGATTTAACGTGTTGAGCATTGCCAATAATCATGTCGGTGATTTTGATGCAAGGGGAAGGAAAAACACCGCAAGGATTTTAGATTCGCTACAGATTCATTATGCCGGGCAGGTAAATAAACCTTTTGAAGTTTTTGAAAAAGATAGTGTAAAGTATGCCTTCTGTGCGTTTGCGCCAAATGAAAATACAGTATCGATTAATAAGATTGATAGTGCAAAAGCATTGGTGGCCCGTTTAAAACGAATGGCCGATATTGTGATTGTTTCTTTTCATGGCGGAGGCGAAGGTGCAAGATTTGAACACGTTCCGCGCAAAAACGAGATTTTTTACAAAGAGAACAGAGGAAATGTATATGCCTTTGCGCACGCAATGATCGATGCCGGTGCCGATGTGGTACTGGGGCATGGTCCGCATGTTACCCGGGCGGTTGAAGTTTATAAAAATAAATTCATTGCTTATAGTTTAGGTAATTTTTGTACCTATGGGATGTTCAGTTTAAAAGGTAATAACGGCATTGCACCCTTGCTTCAGCTAAAAATAAATGCGAAAGGCGATTTTCTCTACGCCGATGTTGTATCCATTCAACAGGATAAAATTAACCGTTTAACCCTCGACGATAACAATAGGGCCTTTAAGCGCATGAAAGAACTGACCGATCTTGATTTTACCGGTCATCAGTTAAAATTTGCGGATAACAGGATCAGTTTAAAAGATTAATCTTCTGCGACATCAATTTCAAATTATTTCAGAATATTTGTCGTATGAAAACAGGATTAATACTTCATTATATCATAGGTATCGCTGCAGCAATTTTAGTGTTGGCAACAGCTTACTACATCAACCAGAATCCTAAAAACTTATTATCTGCGGGGATTATTATCCTTGCAGGTTGTTTGGTTGCCTTTAGCCAGTATCAGATCATCAAACAGAAGAAGAAGTGATATTGCTGCGATGGATGCTAAAAGCTCAATAGATTTCGGTGCGTCAATATTCAGGATGAAAGCTTGATCTAGCTTTCATCCTTTGTGTTTTTTACCAGACCAATTCCGGACACAAAGAAAATTAATCCGATTATTCCATAAACCAGCAATCCTCTGTCGTTTTGACTGTGGTTAACAAAGCCATATCCGGCATAAATTAGGCCAATAATTCCTAAAATGGTTAATATCGTTCCGAAGGTTCGTTTTACGTTCATGATCTGTTTTTAACATCAAACAAGGAATTCAAACTTTTTGTTTGATGAAATTTTGCAGAGTAGGTTTACATTTTGTAAATTGTAATATTTAAATTACAATACTGACTTTGTAATCTGAAAGTCTAACTTTAAGTGTCATCCACCTGAAGCCAGGTGGATTAAATTTTCATTTAATCGTAAAACGTTTTAGTGAAATTAGATATATTACCGTTATCATTTTGTGAATAGAGAACAGCAGGGGAAACAAGATTATTTAACTCAAGGAATCAACTCAACCTAAATATTAACCCCAATGAATAGATTGTGATCTTACTAACCACTTCAAGAGATCCCTTCTAACATTAAAACAATCTAAACAGATGAAAAACAAACGGATTATCCTCTTGGGCATGCTGATTTTTGCGTCTTTACTCTCTTGCTCCAAAAAAGGACTGGAAGAATCTCAACCTGCAGTGACAAAACATGCCCTGGCAAAGGTAAACAACAGCCTGCTTGCCGATCCTCCGCTTACCTGGCAAGAACATTGGTTTGACCATGTGCAGGTATTGCAACGGTTTTACCACGATACGAACATTGTAGTTTACCACGATAATGATGTAAGCAGTACGGTTACCTGGCCCAATACGTATCTAGCTCAGGTTTGGAACTACACCAAAAGTAAATATGGGTCGTTCGGTACAGACTCTCGCTTATGGGCCATTTTTCATACCGGAAAATATAGCGGGGGGCATCCCAGCACTTACATGGATGCCAGTCATGATTATCGGAATGTAATTGATGTGGGATCCTCGAGCACAAGTGCCTGGCTCAGTGGGACAGGGAACGATCTGGACCTTACCACACATGAGGTGGGTCATATTGTAGAAGGTGCTTCGCGCAATGTACTTAATTCGCCAGCCTTTGGTATCTGGCACGATAGTAAATGGATGGAAATTTACATTTATGATGTTTACATTGGTCTTAACCGTTCGGCCGATGTGCAACGTTGGTATAATTTGGTTGCCAATGGATCGGAAAGCTATCCACGTGCGCAGACGTATTGGTTTAGAGACTGGTTTTTCCCTATTTACTCTCAACAGGGCGATGCTTCTTCACTAAATAAGTATTTCAGCCTGCTGGCACAGTATTTTCCTAAACAAACCGTAAATAATGGGCAAACCAATATACAGCGCTTTTCAAGATCAATGAATTATGGCGAGTTTATCCACTTTTGGAGCGGCGCAACAGGGATGGATTTAAAGCCACTTGCCCTAAGCGCTTTTGGTAACCTGGATGAGCAGGGTAATGATTGGGTGGCACAGTTGAATGCGGCAAAAACCGCCTTTCCCGGTGTAACATATCTGAAAGATATAAGCAGCCAGGCAGTGGTGAGTGTGAGTAACGAAAATGCTGGCGGTGCTGCTGCAGCTGAAGGTTCAGCTAAACTTTCTGATAGTTATTATAATACCAAGTTCTTTCTGGGAGCTTACCCTAACACTTTTTGGGCACAACTCACTTTTCCTGGCAGTCAGGTAGTAAAAGGATATACTATTACTGCAGGGAACGATGCACCGGATCGTGATCCGAAAGGCTGGAAACTTATGGGATCTAACGATGGTACGAACTATACTCAACTCGATATCCGTAGTAACGAAACTTTTGGCTTAAGAAGGCAAACAAAAAAAATGTTGATTTCAAACACTACCGCATACAAATATTATAAGCTCTTTATTACTGCCAATAATGGGAGCGTAGATTTGCAGTTAAGTGAGTGGAGGTTGTTGCAATAATATCAACTGCAAAATAAAGCTGATCCCGGAATTTAAGAGTTGATCAATTCCGGGATCATAATTTGCAAAACGTATATTTTAAAATTATGCTTTTAAATTTTACCAAACGCCTAACCTATTTGCTGGCGCAATATACATTTTTGCGTTTGCAGGGATGTTAAACGCTTTATAAAATGCCTCCATGTTGTACACCGGTCCGTTCACGCGAAACATTTCCGGGCTGTGCGGGTCTGTTTTTAACCTCACACGCATGCTTTCGTCGCGGGTTTTAATTCGCCATACCTGGGCAAAACTTAAAAAGAAACGCTGATCGGGTGTAAAACCATCAATCTTTTTATCACTTTTTCCTTGTTCTGTTAATTTAAAAGCATCATAAGCAATGTTCAAGCCCCCAAGATCGGCCAGGTTTTCGCCTAAGGTTAATGAACCGTTTACATGTTGATTGTCTAATAGCGAAAACTTGTCGTAGAAATTTTCTACTTTACCGGCTTTGGCTTTAAATTGATCTGCATCGGCTTTTGTCCACCATTCTTTTAAATTGCCCATGGCATCGTATTGGCGGCCCTGATCGTCAAAACCATGTGTCATCTCATGACCAATCACTGCACCAATTGCACCATAGTTAATGGCATCATCTGCGCTAAAATCAAAGAAAGGAAACTGTAAAATTCCAGCAGGGAAAACGATTTCATTGAAAGATGGATTGTAATAGGCATTAACAGTAGGTGGTGTCATGCCCCACTCTGTTTTATCTACATTTTTGCCTAGCTTATCCATCATTTCTTTATAAGCATGTTTACTTGCCGACTGAAGGTTTGCATAATAGGTGTTTTTCGAAATCTCCACATCATCATATTTTTTCCATTGATCAGGATAACCGATTTTTTTGATAAAGGCATTCAATTTTTCCAAAGCTTTCTTTTTGGTTTCTGGCGTCATCCAGTCTACCTTTTGTATTCTTTCTGCATATACTTTCTGTAAATTGTTTACCAAGGTTAGCATACGCTCTTTGGCCTCCGGCTTGAAATACTTTTCGGCATATAACTGGCCTAAAAGCTCGCCTAAATTACGATCAGTAGCGTTTACAATGGCTTTCCATCTTTCTGTAGGCGCTTGTTGACCGTAGAGTGTTTTAGAGAAAAAATCAAATTTAGCGTCCCTGAATTTTTTGGTAAAAGCATTGGCTGATTCGTTCAGGGCATCAAATTTTAGTTTTTCTTTCCAAATTTCGATAGGTTGGCTTTTAACCAGGGCAGATAGAGTTTGGTAATATTCTGGCTGCCTAACAATAACGGTATCTGTGGCTGCACCGAGTTTGTGTAGAACAGATTTCCAGTCAATATTCGGGGTCATCTTTTGAAAATCGGCCACCGTCATTTTATGATAGTTTTTCTGTGGATCGCGTAGTTGAACAGGTGTTGAATGGGATTGTGCAATTACTGTTTCCAGTTTTAAAATATCGGCGGCAGATTTAGCCGCATTTGCAGCATCACCTGAAAGGGTAAAGATTTTTGTGATGTATTTGATGTATTCGGCTCTAATCTTTTTTGCTTTTTCATCCTGTTCCAGGTAATAACTTCTGTCTGGTAAGGTGATGCCGGCCTGTGTAAATGACAGTGCATTTTTAACACTTAATTTATCATCTGGTTCAACGCCAAAGCCTAATAAATCACCTTCTCCATTTTTATAGCCCTCGGCAATAAAACTGATTAAATCTTTATCATCTTTAATCTTATCTATTTTACTTAAAAGTGGTTTTATGGGTTCGATACCGAGCTTTTCGATGGTTAAGGTATCCATTCCACTGGTATAAAAATCGCCAACTTTCTGTTCGGCACTTCCCTTCGCTGCCTTCGCTTTTGAAGCATCTTCGAGAATGTTTTTCAGATTTTTCAGGTTATCATTATATAACGTATAAAAAGAACCCCAACCGGTTTCGGTTTTAGGAATTTCAGTGTTTTTCATCCATTTTCCATTGGCATAAAGGAAAAAGTTATCACCTGGTTTTACAGTGGTATCCATGCCGGCCTTATCAAAAAACACGGTACGTATGTTTACCATATCCATTTCCTGATGTTTTTTATTCTGGCAGGCCGCAAATAGCAAAATGCCTGCCGCGGGGAGAAATAATTTAATTTTCATCTATGTATAAATTTGTTTTTAAGTGATCAGATTTGTTCAATCCATTGTGCGGTTTGAAAAATCAAGATGGTCTCTATTTATATAAATAACTTAGAAAAGCTTAAAGCTACAAAATGCCTGGTGTAGTTTGTATGAATTTTTATACCTTCATAAAAAAATCTAATTATGCAATACACCGTTTATATTTTAGTGGCAATAGGCGTTATTATTCTACTAAGCTCATTCGTTACCGTTAAACAGGGTACGATTGCTGTTGTTACCGTTTTTGGTAAGTACCAAAGGCTCTTGAGACCAGGTTTAAATTTTAAAATCCCTTTAATAGAACAGATTTATTCGCGGATATCGATCCAGAACCGCTCAGTAGAACTTTCTTTTCAGGCTGTAACGCAAGATCAGGCGAATGTTTACTTCAAGGCTATGCTACTTTATTCTGTAATTAACCAGGATGAAGAAACCATCAAAAATGTAGCATTTAAATTTGTTGATGCTACCAACCTGATGCAGGCATTAATCAGAACAATCGAAGGATCGATCAGGGCATATGTAGCTACGCAAAAGCAAGCCAATGTATTGGCCCAGCGAAATGAGATTGTGCTGCATGTTAAAGAACAGATTGATCAGGTATTGGATGGATGGGGTTACCATCTCCAGGATCTTCAGTTGAACGATATTACTTTTGATGAAGAAATTATGCGCTCCATGAGTCGAGTGGTGGCATCAAATAACTTAAAGGCAGCAGCTGAAAACGAAGGCCAGGCGTTATTGATTACCAAAACCAAAGCTGCAGAGGCGGATGGTAATGCAATCAAAATTGCAGCCACAGCTGAACGTGAGGCTGCACAACTTCGCGGTCAGGGTATCGCATTGTTTAGAGAAGAAGTTGCAAAGGGTATGACCAATGCCGCGCACGAAATGCAACAGGCAAATTTGGATACTTCGGTCATTTTATTTACCATGTGGACGGAAGCCATTAAACAATTTGCAGAATATGGCGATGGTAATATCATTTTCTTAGATGGCAGTACCGAGGGCATGAATAAAACCATGAAAGAAATGATGGCCATGCAGCTGGGTCAGAATCCTCCGAAGAAGGGATAGCAGTATTTTTTATACCAAAAGACTGTTGCAAAACGTAGCAGTCTTTTTTTTGCGTCAATTATTCGTTTTGGCTAAATGAAGAATTGATTAGCCTAAATTGTTTCCATAAAATTAATTGAATTTTGAGTGATAATAACATGCGATTTATGTTAATCGGCAGGTAATTATTGTACACCATTTAAAAATTAAATTAATCAGGATGAAAGTTTTTGTCACAGGTGCAACCGGATTTGTCGGTTCGGCCGTAGTAAAAGAATTAATTAGCGCAGGTTATGAGGTGTTAGGTTTGGCAAGGAATGAGGTAGCTGAAAAAGCACTTGTACTTGCCGGAGCCGAAGTACATAGAGGGGATTTAGAAGACTTACAGCGTTTACAGGAGGGCGCCAGATTAGCTGATGGTATTATCCACACGGGCTTTATCCATGATTTTTCCCGATTTGCAGCGGTTTGTGAAATTGACAGACTTGCCATAGAAGCCATTGGGAACTCGATTGCAGGAACCAATAAACCCTTTATTGTAACTTCCGGAACGCTTATGGTTAATCCTGGTATATTGGCCACGGAAGATATGCTGCCCGATTATAATGGTGTAAATCCCAGACTTGCTTCTGAAAAGGCTGTTGATCTACTTGCTGCTCAGAATATTCGTGTATCGGTAGTTCGTTTGTCGCCATCTGTACATGGTGAAGGCGATTATCATGGCTTCGTACCCATGCTGATTAGTATCGCCCGAAAAACGGGTTTTTCAGGTTACATCGGCGATGGAGAAAACCGGTGGACAGGTATCCATCGGCTTGATGCTGCAAAACTTTACAGGTTGGCTTTGGAACAAGCTACGCCAGGAGCACGTTTTCATGGGGTAGCTGAAGAATCGATTCCCCTTAAAGCAATAGCAGAGGCCATTGGCGAACAGCTCGGTTTACCTGTTGTTTCTATAGCTAAAAACGAGGCAGCAGCACATTTTGGTTGGTTTGAACGTTTCGTAGCAGTAAATGGACCGGCTTCGGGGCGTTTAACCAGAACACTTTTAAATTGGAAACCTCAATATTCCAGTTTGCTTGAAGATTTGGAAAAGGGCATTTATTTTAAGTAAATTGTATCGTGGAACTTTCAAACCGTTACCGTTTTAAAACAATATCAGCCTACCATAAACTTGCCGGATTGCCTCAACCAGGCCATCCGTTAGTTAGTGTCGTTAATATGGCAGAAGTTAATATGCCATTCGATGGCGGATTAAAAACTATAATTTTTGATTTTTACTCCATCTCACTCAAACGGGTTCCTGATGCGAAAATTAAATACGGGCAGCAAATCAGTGATTTTGACAACGGTGTGTTATTTTTTATGGCTCCCGGACAGGTTTTTACAGTCGAAATTGATCAGGATAAAACGCATCGCCCAACGGGCTGGATGATACTTTTCCATGCTGACTTACTTTGGCACACTCATTTAGCTAAAGCAATCAAGGATTATGACTTCTTTAATTACTCGCTGTCTGAGGCATTGCATGTTTCTGAAAATGAAGAAGCCGTACTTAATTCGATTGCTAAATTGGTGGAAAATGAAACCAATAACAATATCGATCATTTTACTCAAAATGTTGTAATAGCGCAAATAGAACTTCTTCTCAACTATGCACAACGTTATTACGGCCGTCAGTTTATTACGCGTAAAACAATCAATAACCAGCTGCTCGATCGACTGGAGCATGTTGTTAAAAATTATTTTCTACATGATCATCCTGGTAACAGGGGCTTACCAACTGTAACTTATATTGCCGAAATGCTCAACGTTTCGCCAGGATATCTATCCGGATTGTTGAAAACGCTTATCGGACAAAACACACAACAATATTTGCATCAAAAAGTAATTGATTTGGCAAAGGAAAAGCTTTCTACAACAGATCTTTCGGTTAGTGAAATTGCTTATGCCCTTGGCTTCGAACATTTACAATCTTTTACCAAGCTGTTCAAATCGAAAACAACCCTTACACCTTCAGCATTCAGACAATCGTTTAACTGAAAATGTTAAAAAAAAGCGAGCTATCTGAATAAAGATAGCTCGCTCGGTATAAAATCTCTTTTATTAAAGTTTCGACGGCGTTATACCCAGATTCATCACATAATTTCCAGATTGCTGCATGAAATCGCCCATTACTTTTAGCGATTCATCTTCAATGAAATCGAATGCATCCTGCTTGGTCACTTTAGCACCCTTTTTAAGCGCAGGCAATCCTCTTAATGCCCTTAATTCATTTTGTCTGGCCAGGGTTTTAGCTTCCTGTGCATCGCGCTCTGCTTTAAGTTTAGCCTCGTTCAACGTTACAGAAACTTCACTATCGCGTTTTTTAAGTTCTGCAACATCTTGTTTCAGGTATTTAAAATCCAACGAGTTTGCAACACGCTGCTCGCTGTTTTTGATCAACTGCGCTTTAACAGCACTCAAATTGGCAACTGCTTTGAAGTTCGAACTAGGAATAACATCCCATGGCAAAGCGGATGATTCAGTATCCTCTCCGATTTTATCCATCGGATAAACAGAAGGAAAAACAACATCAGGAGTTACACCCTTGTGCTGCGTACTGCTACCGGCCACACGGTAAAATTTCGCCATGGTTAAATTAATCTGGCCTAAATTAATATCTGCTGGGTTGGCACTGCTAGGTGAGGTTCCAATAGTTTTATCTTTGGAAATTAATCCTGCTACTCTTTGTAGCATACTTGGGTTTACCAGTTTATTTAAATCTATTGAAGATTGTACGGTACCTTTACCATAGGTTTGGCTGCCCATGATAATTCCGCGTCCGTAATCTTGTATAGCGCCTGCAAAAATTTCTGATGCTGATGCACTTAAACGGTCTACCATCACGCCAAATGGACCATCCCAGGCTACACCACTATTTTCGTCTTCATCCACTTCTATTTTACCACGTAGATCTTTAACCTGTACAACAGGACCTCTATCGATAAACAATCCTGTTAATGATATGGCCTCAACCAGTGAACCTCCGCCGTTTCCACGTAAGTCCATTACGATTGCATTTACCTTATCGAAGGTCTTTAACGAGTCGATTAATTTTTTAACATCACGGGTGGTGCTTTTGTAATTTTTATCGCCTGCATTTGCAGCTTTAAAATCTGCGTAAAATGCAGGTAAGGTAATAATCCCGATTTTATATTCTTTACCGTTACTATTAATGGTTTTAACTTTCTTTTTGGCAGATGTTTCTTCTAAAACAATTCGGTCACGAACCAATTCGATAATCACTGGTTTAGATGACATTTCTTTGCCTACTGGGATTACTTTTAAACGCACTTTAGTCCCTTTCGGACCTTTTATTTTCGCAACAGTATTATCCAGCCTCCAGCCTACAACATCTACAAACTCCCCGTCACCTTGTGCTACTGCAATAATACGGTCGCCCGCACTGAGTTGTTTGCCCTTAAAAGCAGGTCCGCCGGCAATAATTTCAGAAATTTTAACTACCTCATTTTCCAATTGTAAGCGGGCGCCAATACCTTCAAAAGAGCGTGACATGTCTTCGTTAAATGCTGCGGCATTGGTTGGGTTAAAATAATTGGTATGTGGATCAATGGATTCGGTAAAAGCATCCATCAGAATTTGAAAAACGTCCTGATTATTGGTTTTTGAAGTTTGTGATTGTAAATTTTTATAACGTTTGGTTAATGTCTCTACATTCTTTGCTTCAGCAGTACCGGCCAGATTCAAATTAATCAATTCGTATTTAACCCGTTTTTTCCAGTTGTCATTTAAAGCTGTAGAAGAAGTTGCCCATGGCTGTTTCTCTCTGTCGTAAACATAAGTGTCGTTTTGGTTAAAATCAAATTTGGTTTTGATCTGCGCCAGTGAATAGGTGAAATATTCATTAAGTCTTTTAGCATAAACATTATATATAAAAAATGGTCCACTCAGGTCGCCATTTTTGAAATCATCGTCTAAAGTATACCTGTATTTCTCAAATTCCTTGATATCTGATGCCAGGAAGTAATTTTTACCCGGATCTAAAGATTTGATGTACTTGTCTAAAACGATTGAGGAAATAGAATCATTGATCTTAACTTTTTTGTAATTATAACTCTCGATCAAATTTACAACTTCCCTGATAACCAGTTGCTGCTGTTCATCTGGCTTCACATTGGTAACCCCCTCAACCATTGGCTGAGTTTTAGGGGCAGCATGACAAGCAAGTACTGCCGCAGTAAAAATTACAAAAAATATCCTCTTTAACATTTCTTTAAATGATTTAAAATCCATTTTCAATTCTATATAGCCAATATGATACCATTTTAGCAAAAAAACAAAAAAGAGACAGCATTATTACTGTCTCTTGTTAAAATTTTATCAAATCTAACTAAAAGCACTTTATTTAACAATTGCTTATGTAGAACGTTGAGTATTATTTTTTGTTTTATCTATAACCAACTTTGTTTATTTACAAGCTCTGACAGATTATAAATAGATAAGTAAAGAGAATTTATAGCAAGATATGCTGCTTAATTAGCTTGGATTAACCTTTTTGCCGGTTTTACTGGCTATCATCTCCCTGGCATCTTTAATCTGGGTTTTATATTGATTGGTTTTGATGGAGTTGGCCAACCATTCGGCCGATTTAAGATCTCTCAGCGCAAGTGTGAAATCCTTCTTTTTAATTTTGACCTGAGCAATACCGAGAATTGATTCGATATAGGCATTGTTGCTTTTTAATTGTTTTGCCAAAATACCTTGCTGGGTATAGAACCACATGGATTGGGTATATTTTGTATTGGCCAGATAAACTTTGCCCAATAAGTTATAGGTATTCATTATTCCCGCCCTGTTCCCGGTTTTAGAATAATTTTTTAGCGCTACGTTTAAAAGAATCTGTTCAGCATCTGCGAAACGGCCAAGCTGATAGTGCATATTGCTCATCTTGATCACGGCCAGGCCATACCTATTGAAGTTTTTTACGGAATTATATTCAAAAGCTGCCTTGCCAAATAAGGTGAGGGCCTCGTTGTAATCGCCTTTTCGCTCAAAATCTTCTGCTTCCTGAAAAAAAGAATTTCCATCCTCCAGTTCAAACTTAGATACAGCAATACTGATCGCACTACCATTAGGTTCCTGGATCTCAGATTTATCCAGATTTTGAGCTTGTAGTTGTAATGATACAAAAAGGCTGATTAAAGCCAATACAATTTTGGTCATGCAACAAAAATAATACTTTAAATCTAATTTCAGCTAAATACCTGTAAATTAACATCAAAAGATGCCCAAACCATGTAAGGGTGCGAATCGCAATGGTAAATTTCACCTGTTGCAGAAATACCAACCACACCGGCAAAGCCATCAAAAGCTTGAAGTTCTGCAAAAGATTTATCTGATGCTTCTTTTAAAGAAAAACCATCGGTAACGCGGGTTACAATTTTTGCAGCCAAAGCACCGCTTACAATATCTTCACCTACTCCCGTACAGGATATACCTGCGTGCTGATTGGCATAGTTGCCTGCTACGGTTGCAGAATCGCTCACCCGGCAGGGGATTTCAAATCCTTTTCCGCCAGTAGATGTTGCAGCTGCTAAGTTGCCATTTGCATCAAGCGCTACGCAGCCTACCGTTCCTTTATTGTTCTTTTGGTTTAATTTAGCTTCGTATTCCGATTGGCGCTGTGGAGTAATGGGATTGAAATGTCCAAATCCATTTGTTCTGGCAAATTGCCGGGCACCATCACCACTTAATACTCGGTCATCATATGCGAGTAGTTCCTGTGCAATCTGTATAGGATTTTTTACATCTTCTACATTAATAACCCCACTAAATTTCTCCGTTTTGCCATCCATCAGGGCCGCACTCAACCTTACTTTTCCGTCACTCTGGATCTGCGAACCAATACCTGCATTAAACAGCTCGTTATCTTCCAGCAGTGCAACAGTATAAACAACGGTTTCCAAAGCGGTATGCGTTTTTAAATACTCGTGCCCAAGTGTAACAATTGAAGCTAAGGCATCTTGTTTTGCTTTTTTCGTTTCCTGGTTGGTAGACGATTCGCTGAAGAAACCGCCATGTATGATTAGTTTCATGAGTTAGATTTTAGTGTTGAGATGTGTGATATGAGAAAATACCCACAGCATGATGATTGAAATTTATTGAACCCTAAACCTTAAAGATAGCGTGAAGCATAAGGATATGGTTCTAAGCCTTAAACCCTAAACCTTCAACCTTCCACCTTTAGGCAATAGGAACAACCTTTGGATGATGGATTACTAGGCTATGGTCTGTTAGATCGTAAACGTCACCATCGCACATTACATGTACCACCATGTTTTTAATAGAAACAGGCTGCCCCATTTCTACATCGGTTAAATTGGTATCGGCCATAGTGCGGCCATCTACTAAAATTACCATTCCGGAGCCTATGGCTTCCATTTTATGGCCATCAGATATGAAAAGCCCGGTGTCTTCGCCGAGTCCGATCCCTAAAATACCAGGATTACTGGCTGCAGCATATAATAACCGGCCGATTCTGCCGCGCTGAACAAAATGAGTATCTACAATCACATCGTCAATAAAGCCTAAGCCTCCGGTAATTTTAACTTCTCCCTTAAGCAAGGCATCCTTACTGCTACCCTGATAAATCATGTTTTTGGAGCTCGCAGCAGCTCCGGCTGAAGTACCTGCAATAACCACAGGTTCGTTTCTATATTTTTCTAACAGGATCTGGTGGGTTTTAGTGCCGCCGAAGATGGAAGAAAGGCGGAGCTGATCGCCACCGGTAAAGATAATTACTTCTGCAGCTCTGATACGCTCGTAATTTTCATCAGAATTGGCTTCTTCTCGATTGGTAATATTAAGCACACCAACATTATGTACATCCAATTGTGCGTAAGCTTTAATGTATTCTTCACCAACCTTTTCAGGCATTAATGAGGCTGTGGTAATGATTTCGAAACGGGATTGAGTATCTTTTATTGATTCTGTGGTAATCCGTTTTAAAATGCCACGCTCGAAAAAATTCATATTTTCAGGCAGTCCAAATTGAGTTTCTGCAAAGCTACCAGTATTTATTGCGCCACCAATGATGATGAGTTTACCTTTCGGAACCATTCTTTGTGTATTATAGTGTATCAAAAAACCCAAATATATAGGCTTAAGATAAAAAACACGACTTTTTTTGTCAAGAATTTCAATTTATTAACAAAAAGTTAAAATTCCCTGATCTAAAATTCACTGGATTGTACTTGAAAATAAAACAAATACAGCTTAAAATTGATTTAGCTAAATGGAAGGTCTATTTTCAAAATAAATGCATAATTTACAGTCGTCAATTTCAATCTTAATATGGAGTATAAAGAGTTGTTCCTAAATTCTCCTCTTTGCAAAAAAAACGGACAAAACATTACATGAAGATATTAAATATACAAGTATTAAGAGGACCAAACATATGGTCTATTAACCGGAAAAAATTGATCCAGATGCGATTGGACCTGGAAGATCTGGAGCAAAAACCAACAAACGTAATAGAAGGATTTAGCGAAAGGATGGAGAAATTGTTGCCAAGCATGTTTACCCATCGTTGCTCAAAAGGTGTTGAAGGTGGCTTTTTTACACGTGTGAAAGAGGGAACCTGGATGGGACACGTAATTGAGCATATTGCGCTTGAAATTCAGACGCTTGCTGGTATGGAAACCGGATTTGGCAGAACACGCATGACCAAAACCGAAGGCATTTATAATGTTGTTTTTAGTTACCTGGAAGAGAAGGTGGGCGTTTATGCTGCCGAAGCATCGGTGAAAATTGCCGAGGCTTTGATCAACAATGAAGAGTACGATCTGGAACACGATATCCGCAGGATGAAGGAAATACGTGAACTGGAAGCCTTAGGCCCTAGTACAGGTTCGATTGTTGAGGAAGCCGTAAAGAGAAGCATTCCATGGATTAGATTGAATAAAAGTTCGTTGGTACAGTTGGGCTATGGTAAAAACCAGGTACGTTTTAGGGCCACCATGACCGAAAAAACCAGCAGTATTGCAGTAGATATTGCCAGTAATAAGGAAGAAACGAAACGTTTACTTACAGAAGCTGCTATTCCGGTAGCATCTGGAGTAACCATTTCAAATCCTGATGATCTGGAAGCTGCTGTTAAAAAGGTGGGATTTCCTCTCGTTTTTAAACCACTTGATGGCAACCATGGAAAAGGTGCAACCATTAATGTAAAAACAATGGAAGGTGCTGTGGCAGCTTTTGAGTATGCCAAAACGTATTCTAGAAGGGTTATTATTGAAAAATACATTACCGGATTTGACTTCCGGGTGCTGGTGATAGATCATAAAGTGGTTGCTGCGGCGCAACGCGATCCGGCACATGTAAAAGGAAACGGTATCCATACCATCCAGGAATTAATTGACAAGGAAAATGAAGATCCACGCCGTGGTTATGGCCATGAAAATGTGCTAACCGAAATAGCAGTTGATCGTGATACGTTGGATTTGTTAGCCAAAAAAGAATATACCTTAGAAACCGTTCCGGAAAAGGGAGAGGTGGTTTATTTGAAATCAACCGCTAATTTAAGTACTGGCGGAACATCCATTGATGTGACCGATATTGTTCACCCACAGAATATTTTTATCTGCGAGAGGATTTCGAGGGTAATCGGATTGGATATCTGCGGTATCGACATTATGGCGCAGAACCTTACCCAGCCTTTGACCGAAAATGGAGGTGTGGTATTGGAAGTGAATGCTGCCCCGGGTTTCAGAATGCATTTGGCACCGAGCGAAGGTTTGCCGCGTAACGTTGCGGCACCGGTAATTGATATGTTATATCCACAGGGTAAATTATCACAAATCCCGATTATTGCCGTAACGGGAACCAATGGAAAAACCACCACCACGCGCTTAATTGCGCACATTATCCGTAGCAATGGCAAACGTGTAGGTTTCACCACCAGTGATGGTGTGTATGTGCACAATACCATGTTGATGAAAGGCGATACCACCGGACCGGTAAGTGCCGAATTCATTTTAAAAGACCCGACAGTGGAGTTTGCGGTACTGGAAACTGCCCGTGGCGGAATTTTGAGGGCGGGTTTAGGATTTAATGCCTGCGATATCGGTGTGGTGACCAACATTCAGGAAGATCACCTGGGGCTTTCTGATATTCATAATCTTGACGATTTAACGAGAGTTAAAGCCGTTGTAATTGGGGCGGTGCGCCGGAAAGGCTGGGCCGTTTTAAATGCCGATAATGGTTATTGTGTTCGGATTGCCAAAGATGCCCGTTGCAATGTGGCTTATTTTAGCATGGATGAAAATAATCCTGTAATAAAAGAGCATTGCAAGAAAGGTGGTATTGCGGCTATTTACGAAAATGGATACATCACCATCAAAACGGGCGACTGGAAATTAAGGGTAGATAAAGCCACCCACATTCCTTTAACTTTTGGTGGGTCTGTAAATTTCATGATCCAGAATGTGCTTGCTGCGACGCTGGCAACTTATTTATGGGGATATAAGCCAGAGGATATCCGCTTATCATTAGAAACCTTTATCCCATCTGCGGCGCATACACCAGGTAGAATGAATGTTTTCAGGTTCAAAGATTTTAAAGTACTGGTTGATTTTGCGCACAATCCTGATGGGTTTAATGGCGTGAAAGGTTTCTTGCAAGGTGTTGAGGCAACAGAACAGGTTGGAATTATTTCGGCAACAGGAGATAGAAGAGATGAGGATATTTTGGAAACTGCCCGTATTTCTGCCCAGATGTTTGACAAGATTTATATCTGCCAGGAGAAATATCTTCGTGGCCGGCAACAGCAGGAACTGGTTGATTTGCTGATTAAAGGCATAAGAGAGATCGATCCTAATAAGGAAATTATTGTAAACCATAAAAGTACAGCTTGTTTACAGATTGCCATTGAAACCGCTAAAAAAGGTTCTTACCTTACCATTTTAAGCAATACGATTGATAATACGATCCAGCGAGTTACTGAACATTTGGATAGGGAATTGGAATCATAATGTCCTAATTGAGTTTTCGCTTCAAAAGATCGTCATTTCGAGCGAAATGCAATGAAGCCGAGAACCACGAAGTGCTCAGCGAAGCTAAATCTGCCGAGATAGATCTCCCCGCCTGTCCGGACAGGCCTGTCCGCACAGGCGGGCATTCCGCAATGCTTCAGTCAAGATGACGAAATAATAAAATGAAAAACCTCCTCTGATTATGATCAAAGGAGGTTTTTCATTATGTAATGATTTGCTGATTAAGCCTGAGCGTCACGTAATCTTTTGATTTCATCGTGCGACTGTCTTAAAGCTGCTTTTTGGTCTGAAATTAATTCTCTGATATTTGAAGGGATATCATCTGCCTCTAAAGCCATTTTATAGGCATTTTGTGCAGCATCTTCACCAAACTCGCAATTGTTTAACACTGTTTTGCGGTCGTGGCCGGTAAACAAGGCTTTAACATCCATCCAGGCCCTGTAAATTTTACCTGAATTGGTAGTTCCGGTTTCAATATCTTCACCCAAAGCAGACACTTCTGTTGCCAATGCCATTTTATATTTTTGACTTTCGCTTATCATATTCAAAAATAACGTCCTCAAATCGGCATCTTCATCCTTTAATTCCTGACGGGCTTTTTCATAACCTTCAATACGATCGTTATTAATTTGGATCAAATCATTTAATACTTCTGCTGTTTCTGTTGTCGTTTTCATGTTTTATATTTTTATAGTTTCGATGTATAAAAGCAACATGAGCAATCAAAAAAAGTTTGTCATTTTTTACAACGGCCTACAACATGGAGTGATATGGGCTATCAGATGAGAGATAGTAGCTTGTTATTATTTTTTGGAAAAATATTGTGTCAGCTTTTCTTTTACGAAACGCCTCACCCGGGTAACCATATTACCTTTTCGCTTAATCAGAAAGCGTTTAATGGCCTGATAGGCAACGGGATCTTCAGCTATTACTGTTGGGAATTCGACAATTGGTTTAGGGTTGATAACGACATTATAAATATCGTTGATTCCTGAATGTACGCCAGTGCCATCGTGGCCAATGTTGTTTACGAGTGATTGCGACGGGTTAAGTGTAATTCCACCTTTTAAAAATATGGAAGCATACCATCTTATGGCCCAGCTATTGTTTTTCCCTTTTTTAAAGTCCTGCACCTGTTTCCAGAAATTCATTTTATGATCAATGGAAAACGCAGCTCTTTTCTTTTTATCAAACTGTTTGATCAGAACATCAATATCTGGTTCGAAATTTTTCCAAGCCCTTCCCCATGTAGCCCAACCCCAACTGGTGGCTGCCCTGTAAAAAAACGATTGAGGAAGGTTATTTGCCTTTAAGGGATACATATAAGCGCCAATATGCATCACTTTTTCTTCTTCACTATAGCGGTTTAAGGCTTCGTTAAAATAGTGCAAAGTGTGCGGAGAGGTAATCAGGTCATCTTCAAAAACAATTACCTGACCGTATTCTTCTATAAGCTGGGTAACACCTGCAATTACCGAATTGGCCAAGCCTGCGTTATGCTTTCTCTCGATGACTTTAACGGATTTAAAGCCCTTTGTTTTATTGATGATTTTCCTCACGGCAACCACATTTTCTTCATCCCGAACGGTTTTTGCACCATCAGAAAAGATATACAAATAGCTTTCAGCAGCCAGTTCGTTCTGTTGCAGGAATTCTAACGTGCGCTCAGTATGCTGCGGACGGTTGTATACGAAGAGAGCTATAGGAGCAAGGTTTTGCATGTTGTTTTATTTCAATTACCGATTTTTAATTAAAGTGTTCTTCATCTCGACTGAAACGCAGTGGAATGGAGAGATCTGTCTGGATAGATTTAGCTTCGCTGAGCACTTCGTGGTTCTCGGCTCCGTTTCACTTCGCTCGAAATGACGATAACCAGAGCATCCTCTTTACCACCTAAAATATCTGCAGATCCTGATCTGATTTTTGGGTTAACACGGTATAGGCATTGGCAAACTGTTCCTGCTTTTTCCTTCCCAGTAAATTACCCAAGGTTTTCTTTATGCGATATTCCAGTTCTATTTTCAGACTTTTAGTAAATGTTCTAGCTGCTTTTCTATTCACAAACTCATTAAATTTTACGGTTTCGGTAGCTGTCATCGATATCTTATCAGCTAAGATTTCCAGCCCTTCGCTTTGTAGTAAAAACCGGAGCAAAGTTGGAGTGTACATGTTAATGTGCCCATAATCAAGGAAGTGTTTCATGCGTTTGTCTACATCAAAACGGTAATCTTTCGGTACTTCCACTACAATATATTTAGCTACGCGTTTTAATTCTCTGATGAGTATCCGTTCATGCTCTACATGCTCTAAAACGTGCGCAAGGATAATCAGATCAAATGTATTATCTTGGTAAGGGATTTTATAGCCATCAAAAGTCTGGGCTTCTTTTAAGCTGGGGAGGTTACGATCTTTTATTAGGTCGACACCACTTTGTGCAATTTCTAAAGCATAAAGTTCTGGTGCGAAATGCCATTCATTTAAAAAATGTAAAATACTGCCATCTCCGGCGCCAACCTCAAGCACTTTTTTGGGTTTTAGTCCTTTGCATACCTCAACAATGTTCTGGGCCTTATATTTTGCCCCGAGCATCCTCCATGCCACATCGCTGTTGGTATAAAAATTATCGTAGGCTGTTTTTACTTCTTCAGTTAACATGGAGCTGGTATTATTAATTGCGATAAAAATAGTTAAATTTAGTAAATACCAAGTTTTTTTCCTGTCTTAACGTTTCTATGTGGGTGGAAGGGGGATCCGACATTGAATCTACACCAAATGTTAATATTGGCGACCTCAATCATTCGCCGATATACAAATTCTGAAAGGATAAGGTTATACCTTTTTTGCAAAAACTTAACGTACCTGCGTTTACCGGTTAAATATTTTTTGGAATGCGGTGACCAAAAATAATGATTTTAGCATCATAATACCTTGTTTACGTGTTTTTGGAATCAATAAAAGATAAAATGTGGAGCTTGCACAGGCAACTAATGTAGCAATCGAGGCTCCAACTCCTGCGTACAATGGGATTAACCAAAGATTGAGCAAAATATTTAATACAGCTCCACATGCAGTTCGATAGAAAGAAATTTTAGTGAAACCTTCTGCAAGCAGAAACTGAGAACTTGCACTTCCAAGAAATACAAAAACCCCAGACCATATATGGATCGGTAACATGGTTTCCGCTCCTTCAAAACGGTTCTCGTAAATAATATCGATTATAAATGATGATGTGAAAGTAATGATTACCGCCACTGGCAAGCTTATGGCGACTAATAAATCGTAGAGGTTTTGCAACCTTTTTAGATAACGTTCATGATCCGTTTTTCTAGCAAGGATAAGTGCTGGGAAAACCGAGGTTACAATAGCCACGGGTATAAAATACCATGCCTCACTTATTTTTGCCGCAGCAGAATAAATCCCCACAGCTTTACTTCCCTCAGTTTTTAGCATTACTTGATCTATCTTCATATAAATAGAAACCATTACTGCCGACAAAATAAGTGGTGCCGATTGTTTGAGCAAAGACTTTGCCCTGCTTTTCTTAAAGTGCCATTTAGATATTTCGAATCCCTTTAATCGATACACTAACATCAGGCCAGAAGCCAAAATAAATCCATCAAAAACCAATGCCCATGCAAACCAGATAACCGGAAGATGCAGTATTACCAGCACTATTTTTACCAATGCAGAAAGTATTACACAGATATTCTGAACCTGAACTACATATTTAGACTGTACTTGTGATTGAAAATAGGAATCAATTACGTTAAATGATTTAAAGAAAGCGGCAAAGGATAAAAGTATTACAACATAAGTAAGTGGAGCGCCCGGATTATTCGATAGGCGATGGAATATAAGATATAAACCAATAGATATAGGAATGAGCAATAGATTTACACTTAATCTTAAAAATAATGAAGTCCCTAGAATTTCATCCTTTTTAGATGGATCGTTTATGATTTCACGAATAATAAAAGTATCTAAACCCAATGCACCGATAGCGGCAGCTATTGCTGTAAATGCATCTGCAAAGCTCAGGTCGCCAAAAGATACAGGCCCTAAAAATCTGGCAACCATAAAGCCAACTACCATACTTAAAATCCGCCCGAACATTAACCAACCCGTATTCTTCAAATACTTGTTAAATGCGGCTTCATCAAAACCTTTTATGGTGGGTAATTTCATTAGCGCAAAGATGTAAAAAAATGTGCGTTAAGTGAGGCAGCCCGAATTCAAATATTTATTCCCGGTTTGGAAACCAGCCTTCACGTTTGGTTTTCAAAACTTTTGTCTCTGTGGTTTTGGCCTTAGGTGTTGGAATTGGTGCTGGGTTTGCAGTAGTGGCTGCTTTGCTGTTCGATGGTGCACCAACTGCAAAACCATTCATGTGATCAGCCCGGCCGTGATGTGGATTTGAGAAGAAAAAAACATATTTAATGGCCATAGATTTCAGGATTAATCAGATATTAATTTAAAACTGAAAACTCTTTTCTATTCTTTCTAACTGTTTGAGGTGGTGCTTTAGATGTATCTCTATAAACCTGAGCCATTGTTTAGCATTTAAATAACCTAATCTTGGATGTTTCGTTTTGCTGTTGGCTTTTGCATGTTCAAGTAATGCATAATTATCGTTCAAAGCTTTTTCAAATTCCAAGATCAAGTTGAGGGCTTCTGTTTTACTGATCTTTTTTATGCGCTCTTCCAGCCGTTTCGGCACTTTATACTTTTGTGCCGGAGGTAATGCGCCCAGTAATAAAATCAGCTTCACCATAAAATGAGTAGGCTTTTCTTCGCCTTTACCATTTGCTGCATGGGCAAAGGCAATTAATGAAAGGAGGCTCGAGTCAAAAATATGCGAGTATACCTCGCTATAACTCCAGCCAGAAATTGGCGGAGTAATCTGGAAAATATCATCAGGATAACGCGATAATTTCGATTTGTAGGCATCCACAACCTGATGTATCGATGCCTTCACTTTTGTAGCCGTCATATCATAAAGATAAGTTGAATTGCCGCTTCTCCAAATATTTTAAAATTTGGGTTTATGATAGGGAAATTCAAATGTTTCAGCAATTATAAAATAATTTGTTGATTTATAACTGTTTGATAGACGTTGTCGATTATAAAGTTTTATATTGATTTTTAACGATTTATACCGAACTTCAGGTGGTTACACTAAAAAAGTTTCAACAGCTCTTCTAAATGAAAGATTTCCTTTTTTACATCTTCAGGTTTTTCTTTCCGCAATGGATTAAAAAAGATGGCATCTATACCGAAATTTAACGCACCATAAATATCAGCTTCGAGGCTATCACCAATCATGATACTTTCTTCTTTCAGAGCCTTTGCCTGATCCAATGCATATTCAAAAATGATTGGGCTGGGTTTGTTTGCGCCCACATCTTCTGAGATAATTACATTTTTAAAATAGGGGTTAAGATTGGATAGGTTCATTTTGGTTAAGGTAGTTTCCTTGAAACCATTGGAAATGATATGCAGTGTATATTTTTGCTGTAGATAAGCTAAAACATGTTCAGCACCTTCAAATAAATTGGTTTTGGTAGGTGAAATATTAACATAATCATCTTCAAACTGATGAGGCACAGCGTCAGGATGAATACCCAATTGAATAAAGGTTTTGCTAAACCGCTCCGATCTTAAAAAGTCTTTGGTGATTTTACCTAAATGATAATCGGCCCATAACTGATGGTTATTTTCGGTATAGGTAGTAATAAAATCGGCACAGGATTTAAGGCCGAGTGTATTTAACTGATAAGTGTGATAAAGTTCATTTAATGTTTCTTCAGCATTGCGGTCAAAATCCCAGATGGTATGGTCGAGGTCGAAGAAGATGTGTTTTTTCATTTATAATATTTTAACAAAGGTAACTGAATGATCTCTGATTTACAGATAATCGGAGTTCGATTATTTATTGCCGTTTTTCTTTTTTTAGTACTGTGATGCAGAAGCTTTTTTGCCAAACCCGATTGAAGCGAATACGAAGTAAAGCGAAAAGCGGGGCTATCCACCACCCCGGATTATTGCATGCTCATCCCCAAATCCTATTTCGGTGATCGCGACACCAGCCCATAGTATTATATTCTTATTGAAAGGAGCGCAGGTTTAGTACAAAACACTGGGTTTCCTCCCGTCTTCCGCTTTTACGCTTCGCTGCCTCGTTCCTCGTTGCTGCAGGGTACCGCTGCAACCGGGGCTAGATGGCTACACCTGCATTTCATTTTCGGGGTGTTGGGTGCAGAAGCCTTTGTTGCTAAACCCGGATTAAAGCGAACACAAAGTGAAACGGAGTAAAGCGAAAAGCGGGGCTGCACGCCGCCAAGCAATACTGCATGCTCATTTCCTAAAATCTATTTCGGTCGGTGCGGCACCAACCTACAGGATAATGAAATTAGGTGCGATAACCCTGGTAGGACATTTATCCACGTTCGGATAGGTAGGGCGCAACTTTTGAATCAATTTCTTCGATAAGCTCCTTATCCATGTATTGATAATCGTCAGGGATATCCAAGATGATTATTTCTTTTTCATAAACTTCCTGAGGGAAACGATCCGTTATTCTTTGTTTGTGTTTTTTTTCCATCACAAAAATCACATCAGCCCATTCAATCATTTTTGCATTGATTTTAATCCTTGCTGATGGTTCGGTTCCGGCTGATCGCACCTGTTGCCCGGGGTGATTTTTATACATGGTTTCGGCAGTTGCGCTACGCCACTTATTTCTGCTGCATACAAAGAGGATATTCATTTATATTAAACGTTACAGACTCCGGACTAAAGACTCCAGACTGAGGACTAACCTAAACCTTTTCTCCATAAGCTAAATCGCCCGCATCGCCAAGGCCCGGTACAATGTAAGATTTACTGGTCATTTCCTGATCTATTGCCCCGAGCCAAAGTTTGGCTTTAGGCAGGTTGGCACGTACATGCGCAACACCTTCTGCACTCGCTATTGCCGCAACGATATGAAGCTCGGCAATTTTGTAGCGGTTAATCAGCTCTTTACAGCACATCACCATGCTTTGTCCGGTGGCCAGCATCGGGTCGGCCATAATCAAAACTTTTCCTTCTAAATCCGGAGTAGAAATGTAATCCATCTGAATAATAAAATCACCTCCTTTATTTGCCTTGCGGTAAGCAGAAATAAAGCAGCATTCAGCTTTATCGAAGATATTGAGCAGGCCTTGCTGGAGTGGAAGCCCTGCCCTGAGTATGGTAGCCAGAACGGGTTGTTCGCTCAACACTTCGCAAGAAGATACCCCTAATGGCGTTACGGTTTCCCGGGCCACATATTTTAATGATTTGCTGATCTCGTAGGCAAAAAATTCGCCCAGCCGCTCCATATTTTTGCGGAAACGCATAGCATCTTTTTGGATATGTTCATCCCGGAGTTCGGCTATGAAGGTATTAGCAATAGATTTTGTCTTGCTGATATCAAAAATCATGATTTTGTTTTTGGAATATTATGGTTGCAACAATGGGTTCAATCATTAAATTTAGCAATTCTAAGCGGAATAAGGTCAGTTAAAATCAATTCGCTGCATAACGCAGGCTTTCTTCGAAGAGTAATTTTAATTTCTTGTATTTGGGATGGCCTGACAGACTTTTCAGGCTCCAACTGCTGTAAAGGGACCCGTTTACTACCTTAACCGCATCAATGTAGTGATATACTTCTTTTACGGCCTCTTCTCGGGTTAAAAACTGAAGGCTGTGGTCGGTTAAACAATAAGGGTTAATCATCAACGGTGTAACTTTCTCCAGCTGCAGATCATACCAGTTGAACGGAGTACACGTACCTGCCCTAAATCCTGTTACATGGCTATAACCCATCGAATAATCGGCGCTAATTCCTGAATTAAGCATATTTAAATAACATACCGGGAATTTTAATGCATCCAGCTGTTGGGCGGTCAACTTAATGAGATCTGGATGTATTTTTTTGAGCTTTACCAAGCCTTCTTTAATTTCAGCCATCTTTTGCTGGCTACTGGTGCATGGACTTAACAAACCTACCGATTGATTGCTCAAGGCTTTAGATATATGATCTATCTTGAAAAAATTAACCGGAACATCAGGAAAATCGACAAAATAAAGCGGATTACTTTTTTTTGAAACCAAGATTTCTTTTACTTCTTCAAGTACTTGTTCGTTATTGATGCCAATTCCCATTAACCTGTCAAATTTCGAACTCAGGTAATTATTCTCTTTTTTAAATAAAGTGCTGAAAATAAATTTGGTCTTATTTAAGAAACCCTCTGGCAAATGGGTTAACATACTAAAATGGATGGTAGGCTGGTGATGAAATTTCTTCTCCTGAAATTTGAAGTTGGGGTGTTTCTTTTTGATGAGACTTTTAATCATCAATGCCCACTCATCTATAATCGGCTTATCCAGCATCCGCCATTTATGCTGATAACTTTTGGATGCCTTAAAGGCTTCTTCCGTGTTTTGCTGATGAAGGTATTCTTCGTACCGGCTGATCATAAAAAAGGAGGCCGCAAAAACATCGAAAGGTAAAGCAGACCGATCAACCGGAAAAGGTACCTGATATTCCCCAAATGGTATGGTTTTGAGTTTAATATCTTCTAATTTATTGGAGAAAAGCAATGGTGTGCTTTTAAAGAAAATTTCTTCGCCCAAAGGCTCATCGCCATAACTGATTTTGATGTGTTCGCTCTGCAAAAAATGCTGGCTATTGCCTGTAAATTCTATTTCTGCTTTAAGAATATCTTTAAAAATAAAATTGAAGATATATTTAATCCGGGGCGTTAATATGTTGGAGAAGATGATTAGCTGCATAACTTATTTTAACAACGCGGTATTTAAAAAAAGAGTACAAGAATATATCTTAGCCAAATATTAACCTAAAAATATTGACCATTAAAATTAACGGTAATTTAACACCAAACCATTACCTAATACAAAAATGACAGTTAAAAGTTTGCCGTGAATTTCTTTTGGGGATAAAGGATTTTAGTGCTTTTACGGTTGTTGCCCTTCACCACATGAACTATACTCATTTGATCATCGAACATATCGTATAAAATGCTGTCATTAACTTCAACCGATTTTAAGGTAGCCACTTTTTCAACTTCCAGGTAAATATTGGTGGCTTCATGATCGATCTCGAACCCAATGTAGTTCATGGCAACGGTTTTGCCATTGGCTTTTAGCTGTAAATGAGCAAGCAGGTACTTTTTTACCAGTTCATCCATAGCGTTCTTTAAATTTGGATTGCTCAGATCGATTTTTTGTTTGTATAATCTGGCCAAAATAGCCTCAAAATCGTCTGAAAAGATTTTACAGCTTACTTCTAATGTTTTATCCTTTGCATTAAAGCTAACTTCAGTTGTGCTTACATGTAAGGGATGTTTTGTTCCCGCCTTAACAGAAAAAAAAGCACAGCCCAAAAACAGCAGGATATATTTTAATTTACGCATCGGGTTTTTGTTAGGAAAAGGCAAAGTTATACTTAAAGCCAATCAAATTATGGGTGTAAATAGCCAAAACAGTAACAAATTTAGTATTTATGCTTTTATTTGAAGGATATTTGGCGTTTTATAATTAAAAATATAATTTTAACTGTTGTAAACTATTTTATTTCCAATAGTTAGCTTGTTATTCAATGCCCTTACAAGATGTTATCTTTTATTTTAAATTGGGGTGGGCGCACATTATCAGTGCGGATGCTTTAGATCACCAGCTATTTGTTTTAGCCCTGGTGGCTATTTATAGCTATGTGAATTTAAAGCAGGTGCTTATATTGGTTACGGCCTTTACCATCGGCCACTCATTTACCTTACTTTTAAGCGTGTTGGATATTATCAGGTTTGATAGTAAATGGGTAGAATTCCTGATTCCCTGTACCATCGTCATTACGGCAATCAGCAATTTGTTCAGGAAAAATTTTTCTTTAAAATCAATCAAGATCAATTACTTTTTGGCATTAGGTTTCGGGCTTATCCATGGAATGGGCTTTGCAAATTCCATCAGGATCATGTTGGCCAAAGATCAGCAGATTGGCTGGGGGTTGTTCGGTTTTAACATAGGCTTGGAGGCCGGGCAGGTTTTTATGGTGATTATTATTCTTTTAATTACCTATTTAATTTTCAATTATACCCGCATAAAACGTATAAGTTGGGTTTTATTTATATCAGCAGCCGTATTTAGTCTGGCTTTAAAAATGGCTTTAGAACGAATTCCTTTTTAATTAAATATACAATGAATAAACTATTTATTTTAACCGGCCTGCTCTTCTTCTCCGGAAGTTTGGCTATCGCTCAGAATATTCAGAATAACCCTGGCAGTAACCATGGGAATAAGTTTGAGCAGCTGGGTACTATTTTACCTACCCCAAACGAACAGCGTACCGCCAGTGGGGCGCCTGGTGTAAAATATTGGCAGCAGCGTGCCGATTATAATATCAAATGTGAGCTGGATGAAAAAAATCTGTTGTTAACAGGCGCTGAAACCATCACCTATACCAACAACTCTCCTGACCCTTTAACTTATATCTGGCTGCAGCTTGATGAGAATGAGCATAGCACAGACAAAAACGCAAACTACCAGGATGCGACAAAAATGCCCGCAGTAGGCACCACCAAAACTTTAGATCAGTTAAGTGCAACAGGCAACAATGGCTATGGCATCAATATTACCAAATTAACGGATGCGGCCGGCAAAAGCCTGCCTTATACGGTTAACAAAACCATGATGAGAATTGATTTGCCGGTAGCGTTAAAAACCGGGCAGAAATTCATCTTCAACATCAATTGGAACTATAAAATATCCGACAGGATGAGTGTTGGAGGTCGCGGTGGTTATGAGTTTTTTCCAGGGGATGGAAACTACCTGTTTACCATGACCCAGTGGTACCCACGTTTATGTGTATACAGCGATTTTCAGGGGTGGCAGAACCATCAGTTTACAGGTAGAGGTGAATTTGCCTTAACTTTTGGCGATTTTAAGGTGCAAATGACTGTTCCGGCAGACCACCTGGTGGGTTCAACCGGAGAGTGTATTAATTATAGTGCTGTGTTAAGCCCAACACAGTTAAGCCGGTATAATGCTGCAAAAACGGCTGCGGCACCTATAGAAATTCAAACTTTGGCTGAAGCTAAACTGGCAGAAACCAAAAAGTCTACAGCTAAAAAAACCTGGGTTTTTAATGCAAACAATGTCCGCGATTTTGCCTGGACCTCTTCCCGTAAATTTATCTGGGATGCCATGCCTCAAAAAATTCAGGCCAATAACAACACTGTAATGTGTATGAGTTTTTATGGAAAAGAAGCTTACAACCTATACAGTAAATTTTCTACACGTGCAGTGGCACATACCATTAAAACCTATTCAGATTTCACCATCCCGTATCCTTATCCCGTTGCACAAAGTATCGAAGCCGCAAATGGAATGGAATATCCGATGATCTGTTTTAATTATGGCCGTACTGATGCAGATGGTACCTATAGCGAAAGCACAAAAAACGGCATGTTAGGGGTAATTATTCATGAAGTTGGGCATAACTTTTTTCCAATGATTGTAAATAGCGACGAGCGCCAGTGGACCTGGATGGATGAAGGACTAAATTCTTTTGTAGAGTACTTAACCGAAGAACTGTGGGATAATAAGTTTCCAAGTAAAAAAGGACCTGCCTACACCATTGTTGATTACATGAAACTGCCCAAAGATGAGCTGGAGCCCATTATGACCAATTCTGAAAATATCGCACGTTTTGGTCCAAACGCCTATTCCAAACCGGCTACGGGATTAAACATTCTCCGCGAAACGATTATGGGCAGAGAACTTTTCGATTATGCATTTAAGGAATATTCGAGAAGATGGGCCTTTAAACACCCTCAACCTGCTGATCTTTTCCGTACCATGGAAGATGCCAGTGGCGAAGATTTGGATTGGTTTTGGAGAGGATGGTTTTACGGAACTGATCCGTGCGATATATCTTTAGATAGCGTGAAATTTGCAAAAGCTGATTT
Source organism: uncultured Pedobacter sp. (assembly GCF_913776295.1). Lineage (GTDB taxonomy): Bacteria > Bacteroidota > Bacteroidia > Sphingobacteriales > Sphingobacteriaceae > Pedobacter. Next base: position 53,633 of record NZ_CAJYOJ010000013.1, on the reverse strand, counting down.
TCCTAAAGAAGTTCCTGCTGCCAGGGCAAGAATGGTGAAAATTGATAGGCCTGCCGTAAATGCTTTTGAGGATATTTCTAAAATCAGAAACCGCGAAGACAAAAAAATCAGCTTCTATGTAGATAAAAATACAGCGGCTCAGGATTTTTATTATAAATACGATAGAGGTCTGGTAACTGTTGATACCACTGTAGCAACGAAAATGGATATGACACCACCTGTGGAACCCGTTGCAGAGGCCGATCAAAGTAAATATGCCAACCAGTTTTTATACGAATTGAGCTTTAGCAATAAAGGTGGTTTGGTGATGCCAATCATTGTAGAATTTACTTATAAAGATGGAACAAAAGAAATAGACCGTATCCCTGCACAAATCTGGAGACACAATGAACTTAAAACTTCTAAATTCTATGTTAAAAACAAAGAAGTGGCATCAATTTTAATTGATCCGTTACGCGAAACCGCAGATATTGACACTGCTAACAATACCTGGGGCGGTAAGGCAAAAGAAAGTAAGTTCAAAGTATATAAGGCAAAAGCTGGTGGCGCCGTAAGAGGCCAATCAGTTGGTAAAAACCCAATGCAGGCTGCTACTGGGAAATAATGTATCATGATTTAACCGATCGTCATTCCCAACTTGATCGGGAATCTTAAAGCTTTAGGATAAAGAAACTTATCAAACTCCCCGTTGAACATTCGGCGGGGAGTTTCTTATTGAATCTGAGGCAAGATATTCAACAGAAAATTTTTCAGGTTGGTTACTATTATATCATTTGATGACGGGTAAGTTTCGCTTTTTGGCGTAATGATGTATTTATACTTCGGCTCCAGATCCTTTATACAGCTGATAAAGCCTTTTGATACTGAAGGCGCATTCGACAGTTTAATTTCAATACAGACTATTGGTGTAATGCCCTGAACGAGGATTAGATCACATTCTGCTCCGGTTTGTGTCCGGTAAAAGAAAAGATCAATCTGTTTGGCTTTCGTTTGATAAATCTGTTCAATGACATATCCTTCCCAGGATGCGCCCACGGCAGGGTGGCCAAAAAGATCGCTATAACCTGGAATATTTAATAGGCGATGAAGAATTCCCGTATCCCTTATATATGTTTTAGGCGACTTAATTAACCGTTTTTTTGCGTTAACAAACCATGGCTGTAATCGTCTGATCAAAAAACCTCCCTCTAAAAAATCTAAATAACGGTTTACGGTGGGCGCGCTAACGCCTAGTGATCTCGCAAAAGATTCGCCATTAAATAAATTTCCATTTAAATGGGCAAGCATACTCCAGAAGTTCCTAAGTAGCATAGGGGCTAAATCTACACCAAACATCTTGGCTAAATCTCTTTCTACATAACTTACAATAAAATCATCAATCCACTCTTTACTAATCGAGTCGTTTTCTGATAGTAGGGATTCTGGAAATCCGCCCCGAAACCAGTGTTGTTCGAAATCTATGTTATCCGGTAGTTCAGTTAGTCCGATGGGACATAATTCATGATAAGAAATTCTACCAGCAAGTGTTTCAGAAACTCCTTTGACCAATTCCGGTGAAGCAGAGCCTAACAAAATAAATCTCCCCGGGGTTCTTTTAGCATCAATCAATGGGCGTAATAAAGAAAATAATGAAGGTAATAACTGTACCTCATCAATAATTACTGTATGATCTTGGAGGCTTTCGAGAAAAGTGTAAGCATCCTGTAGTTTAGCAACGTCCCTTGGATTTTCCATATCAAGGTAGACGTAATCATGGCTTAAATCTTTTGCCAATGTCGTTTTTCCAACTTGTCGTGGCCCAAGAATAGCAATAGCAGGAGATTTTTTAAGTCTGTTTCTTAACTGGGTTGCAAGATTTCTGATAATTAACATTCACAAATATAGGTACAAACCTAGTAAATCGAAAATTAAACTTTCGGTTTACTAGGTTTGAACTTGTTTAGGCGCTTTAAATCGATATTATAGTTTTTGTCGAATTAGTTAAGGGTTGTAAATTGATCAATCTCCAACTTTCTTGACTTTCGCCTGTTTTACTGTTTAACCCTAAATCGTATATTTGATATACTCATGAAATTTAAAATCACTTCAGAATATAAACCTACCGGAGACCAGCCCAATGCAATACAACAGCTGGTAGATGGTGTAAACGCTAATGAACATTATCAAACCTTACTGGGCGTAACCGGGTCAGGAAAAACATTTACGATAGCCAATGTAATTGAACAGACCCAAAAGCCCACTTTAATTTTAAGTCACAATAAAACCCTGGCTGCTCAGCTTTATGGTGAGTTTAAAAACTTCTTTCCAGAAAATTCGGTAAATTACTTTGTTTCCTACTATGATTATTATCAGCCGGAAGCCTTTATTGCTTCGAGCAATACCTATATCGAAAAAGACCTGAGTATAAACGAGGAAATAGAAAAACTTCGGTTGCGTACCACTTCAGCTTTAATGAGTGGCAGACGGGATGTTATTGTTGTATCATCCATATCCTGCATTTATGGTATGGGTAATCCTGAAGATTTTTCCCGGATGGTTTTTCGCTTTGGTGTAGGGCTGCGGATTTCGAGAAATGCATTTTTGCATAGTTTGGTAGAAATTTTATATTCCAGAACCACAACAGATTTTAAACGGGGAACATTTAGGGTAAAAGGCGATACTGTTGATGTTTTTCCTGCCTATCTGGATCATGCCTACCGCATCTCTTTTTTTGGGGATGATATTGAGGAACTTACAGCCATTGATCCTGTTTCGGGCAAAACCCTCGAAAAACTGGAAGATATGGCCATTTATCCAGCTAACCTTTTTGTAACGCCAAAAGACAGGTTCAATCAATCCATTTGGGGGATACAGGAAGAACTGGAAATCCGTAAAAACCAGTTAATTGCCGATCGGCATCTACTGGAAGCCAAAAGACTGGAAGAGCGGACCAATTTCGATATTGAAATGATGAAAGAATTGGGTTATTGTTCGGGTATTGAAAATTATTCCCGTTTCTTTGATGGGAGACAGCCCGGGATGCGGCCTTTCTGTTTGCTGGATTATTTTCCTGATGATTATTTAATGGTCATTGACGAAAGCCACGTAACCGTTCCGCAGATCAGGGCCATGTACGGAGGAGACCGGTCAAGAAAATTATCTTTGGTTGAATATGGATTCCGTTTACCGGCCGCACTGGATAATAGGCCCTTAAACTTTAACGAGTTCGAAGCCCTTGCGCCACAAACCATTTATGTAAGTGCTACTCCGGCAGAATATGAACTGGAGAAATCAGAAGGGGTGGTCGTAGAACAGGTAATCAGGCCAACCGGGTTGTTGGATCCTGTTATAGAGATCAGGCCTGCCATTAACCAGGTTGACGATCTTTTGGATGAAATAGATATTACGATAAAAGACGGCGGACGGGTATTGGTCACTACGTTAACTAAACGTATGGCTGAAGAGTTGACCAAATATCTCGATCGCTTAAACATCAAAACCAGGTATATCCATTCCGAAATTAAAACTTTAGAAAGGGTAGAAATTCTGCGCGGTTTACGCCTGGGCGAATTTGATGTTTTGGTAGGAATTAACCTTTTACGGGAAGGTTTGGATTTGCCGGAAGTTACACTGGTAGCGATTTTAGATGCAGATAAAGAAGGTTTCTTGCGGTCTGAAAAATCGCTCATCCAAACCATCGGCCGTGCTGCACGTAATGATCGTGGCCGGGTAATTATGTATGCGGATGGCATTACAGAAAGTATGGAAAAAACCATCTCCGAAACCAACAGGCGCAGGGATATACAGATTGCCTATAACCTTGAAAATGGAATTGTACCCAAAACTGTCGGCAAATCGAGAGAAGCAATTTTAGAACAGACCTCAGTACTCGATTTCTCGCAAAAAGCAAGTGATAATAAAGCAAAAGCCTATGTGGAAAATGCTGAAATCAGTATTGCCGCCGATCCAATTGTACAGTATATGGGTAAGGCAGAACTGCAGAGGGCAATTGATAACACCCGTAAGGATATGCAGAAAGCCGCAAAGGATATGGACTTTTTACAGGCTGCAAAGCTCCGTGATGAAATGTTTGCGCTGGAGAAAATGTTTAACGAAAAATTCGCCAAATAAAGATTTGGTTTGATAGCATGATTTTAGCTGGAGCTATTTTCGATAAAAGGGCCTTAAAATTATCAAATGAAAGTTCTAAAACTACTTGCGCTGATGGTACTTGTCGCCTTGCGACTAAAAAGCCATGCCCAAAATGCTCCGGCAATTTCCCTTCCACTTGGAGGCAATGCCTACAGTTCTTTACATCAAGATGCTGAAAGAACATTATCCAACGGGGGAATTACCAACTGGTCTGACCCAAAGGAACATTTTACGGCTTACCTCCGGGTTTCAAAGCCTGGTACGCTGGTTATTTCGTTTGGCAATAAACCTGTTGTAGAAGGGCTGTCAACCTTAGAATTCTCCATTAATAATCAACCCAAAAAGATTAGTTTAGAGGAACTCAAGCCCTTTGAGCGTAACATTGGCGAATGGAACATTCAGGATACAGGTTACGTGGCGATAACCATCAAAGGAATAAGCAAAAGCGCGGGCAAATTCCCTTCCATTCAAAACCTTAACATCGGTGGTACTGCTATTGAAGGCCAGACCGCTTACGTTAAAAACAATGAAGGCAATTTTTTTTATTGGGGCAGACGCGGACCCTCGGTTCACCTAAATTATCAACAGCCTGAAAATGTAAATGCTGCGTGGTATTACAACGAAGTAACGGTGCCAAAGGGTGAAGATAACACGGGATCTTATTTTATGGCGACTGGCTTTGGCGAAGGTTACTTCGGTATGCAGGTAAATAGCCCGACAGAGCGACATATCTTATTTTCAGTATGGAGTCCTTTCAATACTGACGACCCTAAAAGTATTCCGGAATCGCAAAAGATAAAAATGCTCAGGAAAGGCGAAGGTGTGCACACAGGAGAATTTGGTAATGAAGGATCAGGAGGGCAGAGTTACCTGAACTATATGTGGAAAGCAGGAAATGCGTATAAGTTCTTATTGCATGGACTACCCGGAAAAGATAGCTCCACTACTTATACCGCTTATTTCTTTGGTCCAGAAACCAACAAATGGCAATTGATCGCCAGTTTTACAAGGCCGCAAACTAAAACCTATTTAAAACGCTTCCATTCCTTTTTAGAGAACTTTTCACCAGATCAAGGAAATCTGTCGCGAAAAGTGTTGTTCGATAACCAATGGATTTGTGACGATAAGGGTACATGGACCGAACTAAAATCTGCACGTTTTACCACTGATGATACAGGAGCAAGAGGATACCGGATGGATTATCAGGGAGGGACTGAAAAAGGAATGTTTTATCTAAAAAACGGTGGTTTCTTTAATGATTATACCAAACCCGGAAAAATCCTTAACAGAGCTTCCGCCGGGAGAAAACCGGAAATAGATTTCAGTAAACTACCATAACACTCGAAATTATTATGGAAATTTGAGTGGTTAATTATTTACAGTACACATGGACGGTCAAAATAGAAAAGATATTTATCCGGGCTTATCAGTCGGAATCATATTGAAAAAAGATCAGCGATCTGGAAACATCACCTATGGCGTGGTGAAAGACCTGCTTACTTCATCCGCATATCATTCCAGAGGGATAAAAGTGAGGCTTGAAGATGGCCAGGTTGGACGCGTAGCTGAAATTATTGAAGATTAAGAATCGTAATGATTAAAACCTTTATAGTCTTATTTGCGTACTGTATTTGTAATTGGATTGCAATTAAAAGCTTAAGAAGTAACAAAATAAATGTTACGACGTCTATATTTGTAACAATAGTAATTTAAAGCATGGGATTAATAAAATTCATTTTTATTACAATATTGGTACTTTGGCTAATCAGAATGTTGATCAGGCTGATTTTACCTATGCTGTTTAATAACCTGGCCAGCAAAATGCAGAGTCAGGCTACGGGGCAGCAACAACAGCGGCGATCGAAACCTGAAGGTTCTATTTCAATAGATTACATGCCGCCAAAACCCGATCAAAGTAAAACAGATAAACTCGGCGACTTTGTAGATTACGAAGAAGTGAAATAAAATTAAACCCTGAACCTGATTCAGGGTTTTTTATTAAGGTAGGGCTGCTGTCAGTTCTTCCTGCGTCATCGTCACCCTGATCCGATAGCCACCGGATTTATTTCAGGGTCTTATTGAAAATGTAAAATGCAGGCTACTATAATTGAATTTTACTTCTAATTTGTCTCGTTGAACTTAGCATGTACTGAGCTTGGCGAAATATCTAAATGCATTTAAATATTTTAAAAAGGTCCTTGGGCTACGCTATCAATGACAGATATTTTATGGGATTGATAACAAGCAAGAGATACTCTTTCAAATTGCAAATCGCTCATCAGTCCTCCAATGTATTTGAAAAATGCTAACTTCTACCATTTACAGATTTTAAAAAAATGAGTCGTCATTGCGAGGAGGAACGACGAAGCAATCTTTCTAGTTAATGGTCCTTGCTATAAAGATTGCTTCGTCGGCTGAAAAAGCCTTCTCGCAATGACGATCTTTTGGAAGGGATCATTTCTATTGATGCTACTGGCAACCATATTGATTTATACAAAATAAATTATCCCCTAGGATAGTTTTTGTAATTATTGTATAGCCTCTATGTTAGGTTTTCGGCGGGCTAAAATTTAATTTTTTAAAATATCTTCAACAGCTCCTTGGATGTTCGGGTATTTAAATTCAAATCCACTGTTTAAAAGTAACGTTGGTTTAACCCACCTGCTTTTTAAAATCAGTTCCGTTTCCGTTCCAATAATTTTTGCACCAATGGCCAATAGCCAGGCCGGAGCAGGCAATCCAAAACTGCGACCAAAGGCCTTTCTGATGCTGCGCATGAAAACATGGTTTTCAATCGCCTCTGGCGCTGTGCAGTTTACAGTTCCTTCCATTTCCGGATGATTGAGCAACCATTCGATACTTCTGGCGGCGTCCTTTTCGTGGATCCAGCTCATGTATTGTTGCCCCTTGCCCTGTTTACCACCCATACCCAGTTTCACCAGATTAAGTAATCGTGGAAATGCTCCATCTTTCAGACCTAAAACAATGCCCATTCTAAGGGCTATTTTTCGGGTATTGGGTGTGTGGGTTTCAAAAAAGCAAGTTTCCCAGGTTTTGCATACCTCAACAGAGAACCCTTTACCAATTTCGCCAGTAAATTCATCCTGTGTGTGGTCTTCTGCATGGCGATAAATAGTGGCAGAAGTGATATTGATCCAGCATTTTGGTGGATTTTTCATTTTTTCAACCACTTTTCCTAATAATTGAGTGGGGATCAATCTGGAATCAAAAATTTCCTTTTTGTTTTTTTCAGTATACCTGCAGTTTACATTTTTGCCGCAAAGGTTAACCAGGAGATCTGCTCCAGATAAACCAAGGGTCCAATTATCAATGGTTTTACCATCCCAAACCAATGTTTTAATATTGCCTTTTTTAGCATGTGGCTTTCTGGCCAAAACAATCACTTCATCTGCCCTGCTGCTAAAATATGTTGAAAGTATGCCACCCAGATAGCCGTTTCCGCCGGCAAGTACAATTTTTCCGTATTTCATGATCGTTATAAAATAAAGATTAAACCCAAAACAATTAGGCGGTAGAGTGCCCAGGTCACGCTCATCAACCAGCCCAGCTTTAATACCTTACTCCTGCGGATATGTTCCAAAAACATCAGTCCCGCAACCATTAAAAAGCATAATAAAAAAAATAATGACTCAAAGTCGATGTATCTTGCCAGCACTATAACAGGCAAGAGTAAAAGCGAACCTGCAAAGGAAATGGTCATCATGTTCCCTAAATAATCCCAGAGTTTTTCTTTTTTATAAAAACTAATGATCGCACCCTGAAAAAACAACTGGCCGCCACAGATTAAATATTCACGGTATTTGCCGCCTAGTGGTACAAAACCGGTAAGCAGGTGCGCATAATTAGTTAATATATAGGCCGTGATAATCCAGGTGAAAGTCAGGAAGGCAATGCGGTAATGGCGTTTAAAAGAGGGTTGTAAACTATTCTTCTTAACTGCAACTGGGATGATCACTTTGCGGTTGTAAGAAATGAATGCATAAAGTTTTTGCATCAAATAAATAAAGGGACTAAACAAAAATAAAGGCTTAAAAAAGGGCATGGCGTGTGCAATAATTTTGAACAAACTCTTGATGCCATAAGTAACTTCGCCGGTTTCGGTATTCACCAGGGCAATTTCATTGGCCGCCCTTTGGTGAGTTACCAGTGGACAAATGTTTGATGGCATTTTCTGGTAAGCCTCCCTGCCTTTTTGTGACAACATTCCTGTTTTGACAAAAGCTTTGGTATAGGCATAACACATCGGACACTCATTGTCAAATAAAATCACGTGGTTTTTAAGCGTTCTCATTTTATTTAATTTTTAGTATTTTCAGTAAAAAATGAAAGTTTTCGTTAAAAAATAAAGCCAAACAATTGGTTAGGCCTTTTGGATGAGGTTTAGGGTGTATGGTTTAGGGTTTAACATTTAACTTATAAAGTAAATCTATTTTGATACTTGCTACTTTTATCTTACTGCTAGTTACTCAAATCCTACACCTCCCCCTTCCCAATTTATTTAAATACCTTCAATATTGAGCCCCAAAACCAGTTTTCTTCAGCTTTAAGCATCGTTTCTAAAGTTTTATCAACGTTTACCGCAAGTTTGTTAATATCGTTTACTGATTTTTTAAACGTTTTATATTCCGGATCTTTTTCGTCGCCCACTACACTTGATAGCTCATTTAAAACTTTTAATACAGGCTCTAATTCTCTTTTTTTGCGTTCTTTAGCTACCTGACGTGCAATATTCCAAACATCCTTATCGGCAAAAAAGTATTCCTTACGTTCGCCCGCTTTATGCTGCTTTTCAATCAGGCCCCATCCAATTAGATCGCGGAGGGTCATATTGGCATTTCCCCTTGAAATGCTAAGTGCATCCATAATTTCTTCTGTGGTCAATGCTTCAGGAGAAATTAATAATAAGGCATGTACCTGGGCCATGGTGCGGTTAATTCCCCATTCTGAGCCTAGTTTGCCCCAGGCTTCTATAAATTTTAATTTCGCTGCTGCCAATTCCATAATCAAATATAAATATTATTTTTAAACTTTCAAAAATTATTGAAACTTTATTTATTTCGTAAGTTTGCTTTCATGTTGAATTTCATCTAATACCATCTGCCAGTCGGTCTCATTCTTATTTACGCTTTTCAATAGATCGGCCTGTTTTCTATCGAAATACACAGATTTTTTTAAAACAGGTAAAGCCAGATCCGGTTTAAACATGGTTCCTGCAGCAAATCCAGGCTCATTGTTTTTGGCCCGTTCCCGGTCGAATTTAACGGTTGTGTTTACATATTCTTCATGTTGCTTTTCAAAATTGATATACGGAATCAACCATTCTACTGATTTTTTGATTGAAGATCCTCTTGGCGACTGATAAGTGTAAAAGTTAGGTCCCTTTGCCCTATCAATCATAATGGCCAGCTTTAACATCGGTTCCAGGTCATAAATATGGTAATGCATGGCATCACGCTCTTTAAAATCTAAACTTGTGCCATCAGGATTTAAATTGATATTAATGTGGCTTTTTAAATTATCGATGGTCCATTTAATAAAATCCTGATTGTTTAAAGTGTAACCGATTTCACCAACTTCTTTTAAACGGTGCGCGTTCCAGTTATTAATGGCAGTAGCTCTTCCAGCTTTCATTCGCTTGCTGTTTATTTCTGCCCATGCCGTTTCAGTTAACCATTGTTCAACCTGTTTTTTATCTGCGCTGGATAGGTCATTTTTAATCAGGTCGTAAGCTTCAATCGCTTTATCCAAATTGGTATCATCAATAGGATCGCCATTTGGCTTGTTGATTTTGGCCCATGCACCAAGAAATTCTGCACATTTGTTTAAATATTTTCGGTCATCAGTAAGGCGGTATTGTAGGGCCAGTATAAACATTTTGTTCATGTCTTCCAGTGCCAGCCTGGTCCTCTCTTTTTGAGGATTCCCTTTTAATAATCCTTCCGTTCGGATGGTATCAATTGGGTTGGGTGTTTCATTTAGATCGTTTAACGCCGCCTTTTCAAAGCTCTGGTATAGTTTTTTGGTTTGCCCATCATTTTTGATCTGCGTTTTTAGCTTATTTATTTCATCGTTATTTAAACTTATAATCTGGGCAAACGAAGAAAAAGATAGGGTAGCAAGCGCTATCGTCACAACAAACTTTCTCATAATAAACAGGTTAAATTTTTCATTCTTTATAACAAAACTAATTTTTTATTCAGCATGCATTTCATTTATTGCTTTTTTATACCGCCCAATTTTTTATTTTTGACGTTCGTTTAAACTTAAACAAACCTTAATGAATAACTGGTTTAATAAAAATGGCATTCACTTGGCCATTATTGCATTTTTTGTAGTCATTACTTTTGCCTACTTCAGTCCTGTTTTGGTAGGTAAAGCCCCAGCGCAAAGCGATGTGATCCAATCGCAGGCGATGCAAAAGGAAATTATGGACTTTAAAGAAAAAGATGGGAAAGCACCACTCTGGACCAACCAGATGTTTGGTGGTATGCCTGCTTATCAAATTTGGGTGCCATATGCCTATAACGGGGCTACTTACGGAATTGCGCTAATCACAAAAGCCTTACCTAACCCAACAGGTACAGTTCTGCTGCTACTATTGGGTGCATATTTTCTATTTGTTGTATTAAAGGTTAATCCATGGCTGGCTGCCGCAGGTGCAATTGCCTTTACATTTACCATGTACAACTTTGTTTTAATTGCCAGCGGACATAGCAGTAAGGCATTGGCTATTGGTTTCTTCGCGCCGATAATAGCGAGTATCCTGCTCACCTTAAGGGGTAAATATTGGTATGGAGCGAGTTTAACGGCATTATTTTTAGCTCTTGAGATCAGGACCAATCACGTTCAGATGACATACTATCTGATGCTGGCTATTTTTATATTCGTCATTGTAGAATTTTACCAGGCATTTAACAACAAAACCATACCAACCCTGTTAAAATCGTTCGGTTTTCTTGCTTTTTCGGTCGCTATTGCAATTATGATTAACGCAAGTTTATTGTGGTCTACAGCAGAATACGCAAAAGAAACCAACCGTGGTAAATCTAATTTAACGGCTACCGAAACTGCTGAAAAAGGTTCGGGCATGTCAAAAGAATATGCCTATCAATGGAGCCAGGGTGTTGGCGAAAGCTTTACCTTTTTGATTCCTGATTTATATGGAGGTGCATCAGGCGTAGATAAATTGGTGAATCCTGAAGGTAATATGTATAAGGCTGTAGCCGAAGTTACAGGGGGCGACCCTGCCCAAACCACACAAGCTATGCAACAGCTGGGCGGACAATTAAATATGCAACAGTATTGGGGAGAGAAACCATTTACACAAGGTGGTTACTATTTCGGTGCAATTATATGCTTTTTATTTGTTTTTGGATTGTTTATCGTTCGCAGCCGTTTAAAATGGTGGATATTGGCCACTACCGTTTTATTTATGTTGCTTTCTTTTGGCCGTCACTTCCCGCTGGTAAGCGATCTGTTTTTCGATTATTTCCCACTTTACAATAAGTTTAGAGCGGTTGAGTCTATTTTGGCCGTAGTGGGTTTAATGGTTCCAATGCTGGCTATCTTAGCCATCAAGGAAATTCAGGATGGAAATATTGAGCAAAAAATATTAATCAAAAAGTTAACCTGGTCTGCTGCTATTACCGGTGGCTTTGCGCTAATTGTAGCCATTGTCCCTACGCTTTTTTTCAGTTTTAAAGCATCAAACCATATGCAGATTGTGCAGGCTTTAACGCAGACTTTACAAAATAATGCCAGCATTGCTCAAAAAATCGCCAATGGATTGGTTGAAGATCGAATTGCGATAGGTCGTGCGGATGCTTTGCGTTCATTCTTTTTTGTACTAATAGGTTTCGGAATCGTTTGGGCTTTTATTACCAAAAAATTAAACACGCAACTGGCTTCAGGATTGTTAGTGCTGGCTGTTCTGGTTGATATGTGGCAGGTAGACCGAAGGTATTTGAATAACCAAAACTTTGAATACAAAAAAACGGCTTCTGATTTCTTTAAGCCAAGAGACGTTGATAATTTTATTATGGCTGATAAAGACCCGGATTTTAGGGTGTACGATGCATCTATAAATACTTTTAGCGATGCGAGTACCTCTAACTTTCATAAAACAGTTGGTGGTTATCACGCTGCTAAACTGAAACGTTTTGATGAACTTATTCAACATCAGTTTTCAAAAAGTGTTAACCAAGACGTTCTTGATATGTTAAATACCAAGTACATCATTACACAGGATCAGCAAAACGGATCATATAAAATGCAGCGTAACCCAACAGCTGCGGGAAATGCCTGGTTTGTACAAAGTGTACAGTTTGCTAAAAATGCCGATGAAGAAATGAAGGCAATCAGCAGTTTTGATGCTAAAAAAGAGGCTATCGTTGACGAAAGTTATAAAAAACTGATTGATACTAAACGTTTAGGGACTGGTCAGGAAGGTTTTATCAAATTAACCAACTATAATCCTGATCATTTAACTTATGAATACTCAACGGCGAAAGATGCAATTGCAGTGTTTTCGGAGATTTATTACGATAAGGGCTGGAAAATGTATGTTGATGGAGTGGAGAAGCCATATTTCAGGGCCGATTACGTTTTACGTGCGGCACAATTAGAGGCTGGTAACCACAAGCTTGAATTTATTTTCCATCCAACATCTTATTATACCGGAGAGAAAATCTCTTTGGCAGGATCAATCTTGTTATTGGCCGGATTAGGTTTTGGATTTTATTCGGAAGAAAAGAAGAAAAAGAAAGTAGTTAAAGCTTAAATTCTTTTTAGATAATTTATAACCCCGTGGGATTTGATCTTACGGGGTTTTTTGTTTTGGCAAATTTTTCCAATGATTTCAAGCCAGGGAAATAAGGAATCGCGAATATCTTCTCGGTTTATCATCCTGAGGGATAATTTATGGTGTAAAAATCAATATAAACGGCCTAACTGATTTTTGATGTCAAACAGCACAGTCTAGCTTCGGCTACCGATGAAATCGTTACAGGTATGCCACCTGCAAAAGGCAGGGCTATTGAGCTGGAACAGCATTTCATCTTCAGGATTGCAGAAGCATAAACCTTTGTGTCTAAACCCGATAGAGCGGAATAGCCCGGAGCGCAGCGAGGACTATAAGCGATAGCGGGACTGTGATTGCCAAGGAAGACAAACCGCTCATTTTCAAAATCTAAGCTGCGATAACCTTTATTTTGACCTACAAACTGCTTATTTATAATAACCCTATTTCGATTATTTTCTGATTAAATGGAAAAACCGAAAGCGGCTGACCAATTAACAGCCATTACTCACTTTAACAATCCTTGTGCAATAGAATAATAATTTAACAGTGTCGTAACATTTGTTTGATATCCAGCGTCTTATCTTTGTAATGAAAATCAGGTAATATGTTAGAGTCATTCTTTGCCGTATGCTTATTAATTGTTGTGATTTATTTCTTCAGCCCTTTTGAGGTAAAACTCGATGAGGAAGAAGAGTGGTAACACGTTTGATTTAACTCTAAACTGCTTAAACCGGGCGGTATTAATATCCTTTCCCCTGAACTTTCCTTTTTATGGATAAAAGAAATCTCGATGTAGTCGTAATCTCTGATGTACACCTGGGTACTTATGGCTGCCATGCTAAAGAACTTTTAAAGTATCTTAAAAGCATAAAACCCAAAACATTAATCTTGAATGGCGATATCATTGATATCTGGCAGTTTAGCAAAAGTTACTGGCCTGAATCGCATATGAAGGTGATCCGCAAACTGATGAAATTTGTTTCAGAAGGGGTGCAGGTTCACTACCTTACCGGAAACCACGACGAGATGCTCCGTAAATTCGACGGTATGGAAATGGGGACATTTCATTTACAGAATAAGTTGATTTTGGAACTGGATGGAAAAAAAGCATGGTTTTTCCATGGTGATGTTTTTGATGTGACCATGCAGCATTCTAAATGGCTGGCTAAATTGGGTGCGGTTGGTTATGATACGCTCATCCTGATCAATAGTTTTGTAAACTGGGTATTAACCGCTTTTGGAAAGGAGAAAATGAGCTTTTCAAAAAAAATCAAAGCCAAGTTCAAAGATGCCGTTAAGTTTATCAACAGTTTTGAACAAACTGCCGCAGAACTGGCCATTGAAAAGGGTTATGAGTATGTAGTGTGTGGCCATATTCACCAGGCCGAGCAACGCGAAATCGTAACTGCAGACGGAAAAGTAACGTACCTGAACAGCGGTGATTGGGTAGAAAGTTTAACGGCATTGGAATACCAGGATAAAACCTGGACGGTGTTTAAGTATGAACACCAACATTTTACAAAAGATCAGCTGGATGAAGGAATGCTTTCGGATGCAGAAGATTTAAAGAGCAAACTGGACATCAATATTCTTTTGCAGAATATAAAATATGAAATTGCCCAATAATTTTAGATATTCGGGCATAAATGAAGATACTTTACGCAATACAGGGAACAGGTAACGGTCATATCAGCAGAGCAAGGGAGATTATTCCTTTACTTCAAAAATATGGCGAACTGGATATTTTGGTAAGCGGTACGCAGGCCGATGTAAAATTGAGTCAGCCCGTAAAATACCAGTTACATGGTTTCAGTTTTATCTTTGGCAAAAAAGGTGGCGTAGACCATTATAAAACATGGTTGAATATGAATCTTTTCCGCTTTAGGAAAGACATGAAGCAACTGCCCCTTAAAGACTACAATTTAATTGTAAACGATTTTGAGCCTGTAAGTGCATGGGCCTGTAAACTGCAGGGAATAGAATCTGTATCATTAAGTCATCAGGCTGCCTTTAAATCAAAAAAAGTACCCCGTCCCAGAACTTTGGATTGGGGAAAACTTATTCTGAGCCGTTATGCGCCCACCAAATATCACATTGGTTTCCATTTTGACCGTTATGATAGCTTTATCCATACCCCGGTAATCAGGGCAGAAATCCGGAACCTGAAAAATGAAAATTTAGGGCATTACACGGTCTATCTTCCGGCCATCGACGATAAACGCCTGGTAAAGCTTTTTACACAACTCCCTGAAATTACCTGGCAGGTTTTTTCCAAACACAGCAAGGTTGCTTATCAGGAAGGAAACGTTTTGGTAGAGCCCGTTAATAACGAAAAGTTTAATAAAAGCCTGGCTACCTGCGAAGGTTTATTTACCGGCGGTGGTTTTGAAGGTCCCGCCGAGGCACTTTATTTAAAGAAAAAACTGTTGGTTGCTCCCATGCGTTTCCAGTTTGAGCAGCAGTGTAATGCTTATGCTTTAAAACAGTTTGGCCTGCCTGTAATTTGGGGAAGTACCCGTAACTGGCTGCCAATTGTTAAAAACTGGGTGGAAAACCCTCAAAAACATGAGTTCGATTTTCCGGATGAAACCGCCAAGATTATTGATGATATGGTGAAGAAATACGCGAGGGTTTAGTTGGTAGTTTAGAGCCTGTAGTCCTGAGTCGACAGCCCAAAGTGAAGCACTATCGGTTTGTCATTTTAAGGAACAGTTATATTTGGCAATAATCGAACAGGTTATAAAATCAGTAGGATTGATAGATAAATTTCATAGGGTGATATCCTGAAGAAAATCGTCATTCCCAACTTGATTGGGAATCTTAAAGCGATGGAGATTAAGATTAGCTTCGCTAAACACTATCGTTGTTCCCCCCGGCGCGGGCATGAGGTTCGTTCTATTGAAACTGTCAAGGGTAGCGTAACCCGAAGGATCTCCGTGTTAATGTACCAATCAGTTGTCATTCTGAACGTAGTGAAGAACCTTTTAGCTAAATCAAACATTTTTAACCATGAAAGATACATCAGAGAATATAAGCTTAAACGGTTTTTGCAATGTGCCCGGTAATGGCAGGACTACCGGAACCAAAAAGAACAGAAATCTGCTTTTCAAAAACAAAAGAATTCTTTTTTATCCTTTTTGCTTTTTACCGGTCAATCGGCCTTCGACTCCGTTCAGACTGACAATTCTATAATTATCAGACTATAAATTATCCCTTAGTACTTTCCTCTTGAAGCTTTTGCCTTTTACCTTTCCGCTTTAGCCTATCTGCTTTCATCTTTGTTCCCTACTCTAAAATTATTTTCTTTACTTTGTCTACTCTTTAAAAAGCATGATTAATCAGTTTAGAAAACTAAATCCAGTTAACCTCGTATTCTTGCTGGCGTACACGTTCTTTTTACGTATTGCCATTTTTCGGGAAACGCATGATCAGCTGAACTTTGATTTTTTAGAACCTTTTGCGCGTTTACTGATCAATATTGATTTAGATCATGCCTTTACCCCATACACCAATATTTTTATTGCGGCACTCTTGGTTTATGTACAGGCTTTAATTTTCAACCGGGTGGTAAACAACCATAATTTATTGGCGAAACCCAGTTTCCTGCCAGGACTGATGTTTATTACCGGAACAAGCCTGTTTATGCCTTTTATGATCCTTAGTCCGGCGTTGTTATGCAACTTTTTATTGATATGGATCATCGATAAGTTTTTAAAACTAGGCAAAAGTGCGAATTCCATTACCACTATTTTTGATATCGGGATGATTATTGGGGTTGGCACGTTAATCTACTTTCCCTTTATGGCCATGTTGATCATGATCTTTTTAGCACTGTTGCTTTTTAGATCGTTTAACTGGCGCGAGTGGGTGGCAGGTTTAATCGGTTTTATCACGGTTTTCTTTTTTTTGGCGGTATTTTATTACTGGAATGACAATTTAAGTTCATTTTATCAGATTTGGAGGCCACTCGCTAATAAGTTCCCTTCTGTGTTTAAAATCAATTATAATGATTATCTGGTGCTCATCCCGGTAACGGTAATCATGATATTGGCATCGCTACAGCTCCGAGAAAATTTCTTCAGGAGTTTTATCAGTACAAGAAAAAGTTTTCAGCTGTTGTTTTTCATGTTTATAATTGCTGCCGCCAGTTTTTATCTCAAACCAGATTTCAGGACCTGGCATTTTTTGCTATGTGTGCCTCCGGGATCAGTGCTGCTGGCCTACTATTTCAGCAATGCCAAAAAACGTTGGTTTTATGAAACTTTGTTCGTTTTATTTGTGCTTTCTATACAGTATTTTCTTTTTGTTTAACCTTTTTTAACAAATAACTAGAACGAAACTTAACAAAGATTAATAGCTTTGTGGATGATTAGCGTTAAAGCTTTTTAGTTTTAATTAAGATGGATAAAAAATGGGCTCATTGGAATTGCAAAGAACATATTATTTGCAGCAGGAGATTTTAAATGCGTAGTTTAAGCATTGATATCGGAAATTTTGCAGTTAAGATTGGTGTTTTCGCAAATAAAGAAATTGTTCACCATCAGCGTTTCAATAAAATTGGAATATTGGATCTGGCTCAATTGATCGAGAAGTTTTCGCCAATTAAATCTATCATCAGTAGTGTTAACCAGGAAATCGGGCCGTTAGAGGTATTTTTAAAGAAGCATACCAAATATATCCGTTTTTCAACCTTATTAACAAATGGCGTACAAAACAGATATAAAACGCCAGCTACCCTGGGTTTAGATAGGTGGGCTGCTATATTGGGCGCAAATGGTTTATATTCAACAAATGCAAGTTTAGTGGTTGATGCAGGAACCTGTATTACTTACGATATTTTGAGTAGCTCGAAGGAGTATTTTGGAGGAAGTATAAGCCCGGGCATTAAAATGCGTTTTAAGTCAGTAAACGAATTTACAGGTCGCTTACCGTTGGTAGACTGGGACGGAAGTGAGGATATACCGGAAGGGACAGACACCTTATCGGCTATTAAAAACGGTGTTTTACAAGGTATAATAAATGAAATTGAAGGCTTTATTGCCCTAAATAATAAAAAAGAAAGTGCTCTGAAGGTAATTATAACAGGAGGAGATGCTAATTTTTTGTATAAACAATTACAAAACAGCATCTTTGCGCCTCAAATTATAAAAGATCCTTACTTAGTATTAAAAGGATTAAATGAAGCTATTGCAGATTAAAATGTACAAAAGAATAAATTATATTGCAACCATACTCCTTCTGGTTTGTGGTTTAAATGCTCAGGCACAAGTTACCACTTCATCACCATATTCAAGATATGGACTTGGGAATATAAAAGGATCGTTATTGCCCCAGTTTAGGGCAATGGGCGGAATTTCCACTGCGGTAAGCAAAGTTACCGGCTTTAATAACATCAATATGCAGAATCCGGCATCATATGCGGGTATTTCGTTAACTACTATTGATATTGGTATGAGTGCAAGTGTGACTAACCTTACGCGGAACAACTTAAGCGAATCAAGTTTTAACTCTACTTTCAGTCATCTGGCTTTTGCATCTCCTGTTACCAGAAGATCGGCATTGAGCTTTGGCATTTTGCCCTATTCGGATCTGGGGTATAATTACAGGAATACGGTGAAAGTTGATACTACCACCTTGAATCAGCTCTATGAGGGTGAAGGTGGTTTATCAAAAGCTTATTTGGGTTATGGTTATCGTTTTGGCGACCATTTAAGGATTGGTGGTAATCTCGAATACATTTTTGGAAATCTTCAAACCACCCGGGCTACAGAATTTAGTAGTGTAGGTTCTTATAATGCAAAATTGCAGACCAAAAACAGTGTTGCCGGATTAAGCTATTCTTACGGCATCCAATACGATTTTACATTAGGCAAGAAAACCATTGTTACCCTGGGTTACTCCGGAAGTACTTCAGGAAGAGTGAACTCAACATTAACTTCTTATGCTACACTCTACACCAGAGATCAGGATGGAAATGAAAGTACTGCAGCAGATACCCTGAATACGGTGAACAATGGAAAATCTAATCTTACTCTACCCTTAACACATAATTTTGGGATCGCTATCCAGCAAAATGATAACTGGTTAATCGGTGCTGATTTCAGAATGGGCAAATGGTCTAAAACCACTATCAACGATGTAAATCAAGGGTTGCAGGATAGCTGGGGAGCATCGTTAGGTGGCCAATGGACACCGGATGCATTTTCTTATAACAGTTATATGAAACGGATCGATTACCGAATTGGTTTTAATTACGATAAAACCTATATCAAAATCGGTAACCAGGATATTAAACAAATGGGCGCATCTTTAGGTTTTGGCTTCCCATTGCCTACCGCTAATGGTGGTACCGCGTTTTATAAAATTAATTTTACAACAGAATTTGGGCAAAGGGGAACATTAAACAATAACCTGGTTAAAGAGCAGTATATTAATTTTCATTTAGGTTTTACTTTGAACGATACCTGGTTCCGTAAGTACCGTGTAGATTAATGAAATCAAAAGCATTTTTATATGGTCTGTTTTTGATGTTGCCTTTTTTTCTGGCTTCCTGTGGAGACGACGATCTAAAAAAAGCAGATGCTGTTTCGATCAACAAAACCATCCTCTCCCGAGACCGGACTTTAGGTGTAGATATTATTTACAGCGATTCGGCCAGGATCAAAGCAAAAGGTGTTGCCCCGATACTCGACAAAGTAACGCCGGCTAACGGGAGTTCTTATCAGGAGATGATTAAAGGGGTAAACATCGATTTTTATAATCCCAATGGCACTATTGATGGAAACCTGGTATGCGATTATGCCATTAGGAGAGATAATGAGCTCAAAACGGAATTCCGGAAAAATGTAGTAGTGAAGAGCAGTAAAGGTGATACCTTTTCCTCACAGGAACTCATCTGGGATGAATCGAAGAAAATTTTTTATTCTAATCAGCGTGTGTATGTAAAGGGGATTGACGGAAGCGTGGGAGAAGGGATAAACTTCAAAGCGCCACAGGATTTTAGTACGTATGAAATGGATAGTGGAAATGGCGAATTGAATATGAAAGAAGGCGTTGCGCCTTAATTAATCCAACATGTGAGATGTAAGATGGGTGAGGTAATCGGAAACCTTCCAAATATCTATAGATTCAAAGCCAAATTTCTTTCCTTCCACCCACCATTTTTACATCTTCCAACCTCCATTCATACCTCTTCCATCCCCTTAATAATTAGGTGCTTGATAAATAAAATTTTGTATTTTCTTTTTTAAGGCAATTTTGTATCTTGCGCCCTCTTAAAAAAGAACTAAATAAATTATAAATACAATATGGGATTAATGACATTTTTGCGCAACCGTGCAGGCTATATTCTGGTCTTTGCAATCGGTTTTGCAATTGTTGCATTTTTAGTAGGTGATGCAATTAACGTGGGTAAGCCTTTTTGGTCTGCAAATCAAAAGGTTGTAGGGACTATAGATGGTAACGACATCAACATTGATGAGTTCGGACCAAGGGTTGATCAGGGTGTAAACCAGATGAAACAACAATATGGTGGCAGTGCCAATGCACAGATGACGGCTATGGCTGTTGACCAGGCGTGGAATGCAGAGTTAGCAAAAGTTTTGTTAACCAAAGAGTATGATCGTTTAGGTTTAACCATATCAGAAGACGAAATGTTAGATTTGTTACAAGGTCAAAACCCGAGCCCGTTGATCAAGCAATATTTTTCTAATCCGCAAACCGGACAGTTAGACCGTGCTACCCTGATGAACTTTTTGAAATCAAAAGATCCTCAGGCTTTGCAACAATCTAATATGTTACAGGAGGAGATTAAAAACCAGGCCTTACAAACCAAATATTCTAACCTAATCCGTAATTCGGTTTATGTAACTTCATTAGAAGCTACAGATGAATATAATAACCGTAACAAACTGGCTAATTTTAAATATGTGAGTTTAGATTATGCTTCAGTTCCTGATAAATCGGTTAAATTAACGGATGCTGATTATTCGGAATATTATGATCAGAACAAAGCTCGCTTTAATAATCCACAAGAAACACGTGCTTTTGAATATGTTACTTTCAGTATCAGCCCTAATAAAGCAGATTCACTGGCCATCAAAGCTCAGGTAGATAAAATAGCTGCTGATTTCCAGGTGGCTAAAAACGATTCACTTTTCGCAGCAATCAATTCAGACGTGAAAGTTCCTTTCAGTTATATCTCTAAAGGTAAATTGGATCCGGCTGTTGACTCGGCAGTATTTGCTTTACCTGCAGGTAGTTTCTATGGGCCCAAATTAAGTGGCAACTCATACAAAATTGTAAAAGTAGTGGCTACCCGTATGTCTCCTGATTCTGTAAAAGCAAGCCATATCTTAATCGATCCGGCTAAAGTTGGCGGAGAAGATAAGGCAATTAAATTAGCTGATTCATTAAAAGGATTAATTTTAAAAGGGGGCAATTTTGCCGAACTGGCTAAAAACTATAGTGTAGATGGTTCGAAAGATAAAGGTGGCGAGTTGGGTACTTTTGCGCGTGGTGCAATGGTTCCTGAATTTGAAAATGCTGCCTTTGATGGTAAAACCGGAGATATTAAGGTAGTAAAATCTCAATTTGGCGTTCACGTAATCAAAATTGAAAAACAGATCGGTTCGTCTAAAGTAGCTAAATTAGCTTATGTAGAAAAAGCATTGGCAGCAAGTAGCAAAACACAGGCCGCTGCCTATAAAGCAGCGAGCAATTTCCTAACGGATGTAAAAGGCAACGATTTCAGTAAATTCGCGGCCCAAAAAGGCTTAAAAGTAGGTGTAGCAGATAAGGTTGTTGCCACACAGGGATTTGCTGCAGGTTTAGATAATCCACGCAAACTGATCCAGGACGCTTACGCAGCAGATAAAGGTGATGTTTTACCTGAAATTTATACCATGAGCAATGCTTACGTGGTAGCACGTTTAACCAACATTAGTCCGAAAGGCATTTTGCCATTAGCCGATGTAAAAAAAGAAATCGAACCGATGGTACTTAATGCGGTTAAAGCAAAACAATTAAAGGAAAAGTTAGCCAATGCAGGTAAAGGAAGTATCGATCAGGTTGCGGCTAAAGTTGCCCGTCCGGTTAATCCAGTGCAGAATGTGGTATTTGCCAATCCGGTAATTCCAGGCGTTGCACAGGAAAATGCCCTGGTAGGTAGTGTATTTGGTTCGCAGCCGGGTAAATTGTCTGCTCCTGTTCAGGGTGAGCGTGGTGTATATGTATTTACTGTTGATGGATTTACAAATCCTGCACCAATAGCAAACATGTTTAAGCAAAAAGAAAGCATGTTATTAAGTATAGGTCAGCGTTCATTAGGAGCAGCTTTCCAGGCTTTGCAGGATAATGCCAAGATAAAAGACAATCGTGTGAAATTCTATTAATTAGAAAATACGTAATTTTGTAACCGTTCCGATGATCAATCGGGACGGTTTTTTTATTTAAGGTCATGGAAATTCAGGAAAACATCATCAATAAAGTAGCCAATAGTGGTTTAATTACCCTAAACCTTGAGGATTTTTATCATAAAGGCGAAAGGGTGGTATATGATATTGTAGATAATCTCTTTCACGGTTTAATACTAAGGGAAAAAGATTTCCGGGCGTTTATAAAGGATCATGATTGGGCACAGTATCAGGATAAGAATGTAGCCATCACTTGCTCTGCGGATGCCATTGTACCCACCTGGGCTTATATGTTGCTGGCCAATAAACTAAAGCCCTATGCAAACGAAGTGGTTTTTGGCGATTTAAATACTTTGGAAGCTGTTCTATTTACCAAAGCCTTGGCTAAAATCAATCCCCAGGATTACGCAAATGAACGTGTGGTGGTAAAAGGATGTGGCGATGTTGAAGTGCCGGTTGCTGCCTATGTAGAAGTTACTAATCTGCTTACTCCCGTAGTAAAAAGTATTATGTTTGGTGAGCCTTGCTCTACGGTGCCTGTTTATAAAAGAAAAGATTAAATTTTAAGCCCCTAGCTTCAAGCGATCGTCATGCTGATCTGATAGCTATCGGATTTATTTCAGCATCTTTTATTCAAAATAGACCCTGAAATGAATTCAGGGTGACGACTCTAAGCTTAAATATCAGAAGTGTGTTTCAAACGGGATATTATTAATCGATCTCTTTGTAAGCATGAATATGAGAAAGATTAAATTTTGGTTGGCTTTTTGTATATCTTCATAGAGGGAAAATTTAACCATATGATTAAAAAAAGGTTTTTTCCTCGTAACACACACAAATGAGTACAAAAGCAATGAAAAAATTATTGATAACGGTTACAGCTGGTCTGTGTAGTTTACTATCGGTGGCTCAGCAACTCCCTTTGAAAAAAGAGCCTGTATTTCAGGAAGGTGAAGTATTACAATATAAACTAAGGTACGGTTTTATTACCGCGGCAGAAGCTACGATTAAAGTGACCAATTCTGATTTAAAGTTTGATAATAAACCGACCTATAAACTTACGGTTGATGCGCAGACTTCGGGAACATTTGATATTTTTTATAAAATCAGGGATCATTACGATTCTTACATTGATAAAACTGATCTTTTACCCTATTTCTATCAGGAGAATATCCGTGAGGCCAGTTATAAACGACAGGATAAGGCTCGTTTTAATCAGGATGGAAAGAAGGTTGTTTCGAATAGAGGTACCTTTACCACACCAACCAACCAGACCTTTGACCTGGTTTCGGCGTATTATTTCGCCCGGAGCCTGGATATGAGCAAAATAAAAGTCGGGGATAAGTTTAAGCTGAACTATTTCCTGGGCGATGAGATTTCAGCACTTGAGGTTGAATATATCGGTAAGGAAACAGTAAAGAGTAAATTAGGCAATATCCGCTGTTTGAAATTTAGCCCTTCTATTAAACCTGGGCGTATCTTTAAAAAAGACAGCCGGTTATACCTTTGGGTAACCGATGATGGGAACCGGGTGCCGGTGAAGGCCCAGGTTGAGATATTGGTAGGTGCCGTAACCATGGAATTAAAATCGGCCGATGGGCTGAAATATGCTTTAGCAAAAGAATAATGATGATAGAAGTTGAACAGGTGCTGGTGCACGAAGATGTATTAAAGGAAAATTTTGTTTGTAATTTAAGCAAATGTAAGGGAATCTGCTGTGTAGAAGGCGATTCAGGTGCCCCATTGGATCATGACGAAAAAGCGGTTCTGGAAGAGATTTATCCGAAAATAAAACACCTGTTAAACGAAAAGGGCATTAAAGCAATTGAGGAACAAGGGGTCTACGTGGTGGACGAAGATGGTGATTTAACTACGCCTTGTGTAGATAAAAATAAAGAATGCGCTTATGTGCTGTTCGAAGGTGGCATTACCAAATGTGCGATTGAAAAAGCTTATGAGCAGGGCATTGTAGATTGGCAGAAGCCGATTTCCTGCCACTTATACCCTATTCGGATCACTAAGTATCCGGAATTTGAGGTGCTGAATTACGACCGCTGGCATATCTGCCATGATGCCTGTACTTTTGGCCGCGAGCTTAAAGTGCCGGTATATAGTTTCCTGAAAGGACCATTGATCCGTAGGTATGGTGAGGAGTGGTATAAAGAATTGGAAAGTTCGGTAGCGGCGATGTAATTTGTATGTGGCTGTGCTATGGAATTCTTGATCTATAAATGAGTCAAGCTTATCTATTACACCTATAATATCATCTATAGATTTTGATCTTGCCGGCGAACAAATGAGTCAAGTTATGCCATCCGATTTTGATTAGTTTACTGCTTGTGTTAGACTCAAGTTGTTTTTTGCCTGAATCTAACTTATTTTAGCCGACTGAAATTCATTTTATAACTGTGAAAAAAATCTTAATCACTGGTGGCGCGGGCTTTATCGGCTCCCATGTAGTTCGCCGTTTTGTCAATAACTATCCTCAATATGAGATTGTAAATTTAGATAAATTGACCTACGCAGGCAATTTAGCTAACTTAACTGATATTGAAAATAAGCCAAATTACAGATTTGTAAAACAAGATATTACCGATGCTACGGCCATGTTTGAGCTGTTTAAAGCAGAAAATTTCGACGCAGTAATTCACTTAGCAGCAGAAAGCCACGTAGACCGTTCTATTGCTGATCCAACTGCTTTTGTAATGACGAATGTAATCGGTACGGTAAACTTATTAAGTGCCGCCCGCGAATTTTGGAAAGGTGATTACGACAAAAAACGTTTTTATCATGTAAGTACCGATGAGGTTTATGGTGAATTAGGCGAAGAAGGCATGTTTACTGAAACGACAGCTTATGATCCACATAGCCCATATTCAGCTTCAAAGGCAAGTTCTGATCATTTTGTGCGTGCTTATCACGATACGTATGGTATGGATTGTGTCATCTCTAATTGCTCAAACAATTATGGTTCACATCATTTTCCTGAGAAACTGATTCCTTTAGCCATTAATAATATCAAAAACAACAAACCTGTACCCGTTTATGGTAAAGGAGAAAATGTACGCGATTGGTTATGGGTTGAAGACCATGCCCGAGCAATTGACGTGATTTTCCATAATGCTAAAACCGGTGATACCTATAATATTGGTGGCCATAATGAGTGGAAAAATATCGATCTGATTAATTTGCTTTGCACCATTATGGATCAAAAACTGGGTCGTGAAACAGGAGAGTCAGCTAAATTGATTACTTATGTAACCGACCGTGCCGGCCACGATTTGCGTTATGCTATTGATTCTACTAAACTGCAAAAAGAATTAGACTGGGTACCAAGTTTACAATTTGAAGAAGGTTTGGCTAAAACGGTTGATTGGTACCTACAAAATGAAGATTGGTTGAATAATGTTACTTCAGGCAACTATCAATCTTATTACGAGCAACAGTACAGCAACAAATAATGGAAATTACCGAAACAGGAATAAAAGACTGTCTGATTTTAAAACCCAGGGTTTTTGATGATGCACGTGGTTATTTTTTCGAAAGTTTCAACCAGCAGACTTTCGAAGATAAAACCGGCCTTTCAGGGGCCTTCGTACAGGATAACCAATCCTATTCCTCCTATGGCGTCATCCGTGGTTTACATGCGCAAACCGGTGCTTTTGCACAGGCGAAACTGGTGCGGGTAACTAAGGGAGAAGTGCTGGATGTTGCGGTAGATGTACGTCCGGGTTCTCCAACTTACGGACAACATGTTTCGGTACGTTTAAGTGCCGAAAATAAATTGCAGTTGTATATCCCACGTGGATTTGTACACGGTTTTTCGGTATTGAGCGAAACGGTAGAGTTTCTCTACAAATGTGATAATTTTTATAACAAAGCTTCGGAAACAGGGGTGATCTATAATGATACTGACCTGAATATTGACTGGCTAATTCCAGCCGGAATGGAATCCATCTCCGAAAAAGATATGCTTTTAAAACCATTTGCAGAATTACGGCATATATGAGTAGAATATTAGTAATTGGTGCTGGTGGACAGTTAGGCCAGTGTTTAAAGACAGTTGCAGAACAAAGAGGAATCACCGAAATTTTTTTTCCGGCAGAGCAGGATGCCAATATTTTAAATGCAGAAGGTTTAAATAATCTTTTAGCCAGAGAAAAACCAGCATATGTCATCAATTGTGCAGCCTACACAGCTGTTGATAAAGCGGAAGACGAAGTTGATCTGGCCAAAGCCATTAATGAAACCGGAGCGGCTAATCTGGCCTCCGCTTGTTTAGCCAATAGTGCAGTACTGGTACATGTTTCTACCGATTTCGTTTTCGAAGGAAATGTGGTGAAACTGCTTAAAGAAGAGGATGAAGCTAAGCCAATCAATGTGTATGGCGTAACTAAATTAGACGGTGAGAAAGCGGTTACTTCAGTATTACCTGCTCATTTTATTATCCGTACCAGCTGGTTGTATTCCGAATATGCCAACAACTTTGTAAAAACGATGTTAAAGCTGGGTGCTGAGCGTGATGAATTAAATATCATCGCAGATCAGGTGGGTACACCTACTTACGCGATAGATTTAGCAAATGCGATTTTTGATATCATAACGTCTTCATCGACAGATTATGGTATATACCATTATAGCAATGAAGGGGTAACTTCTTGGTTCGACTTTGCAACTGCGATTTTCGATATCAGCAATACACAGGTAAAAGCAAATCCTATTCCAGGCTCAGCCTATCCCACTAAAGCTACGAGGCCGGCATTTTCAGTAATGGATAAAACCAAGATTAAAGAAACTTTTAATCTCGAAATTCCTTACTGGAGGGATAGTTTGGTGGAGTGTATAAAACAAATTAATAAATAGAACTAGTACTGATGTTGAGATAACGCCATTCTTCTTAAATCTAATGTCTCACATCTCAAATCTAATACGAATATGAAAGGTATAATCTTAGCTGGTGGCAGCGGTACTCGTTTGCATCCTTTAACTTTGGCTTGTAGCAAGCAAATGATGCCGGTTTACGATAAACCGATGATCTATTATCCCCTATCTACTTTAATGTTGGCTGGTATAAAAGAAATCTTGATTATCTCTACCCCGCACGATCTGCCAAATTTCGAGAAATTATTAGGTGATGGTGCGTCGCTGGGCTGTAAATTCAGCTATGCCGTACAGGCAGAACCCAACGGACTTGCTCAGGCCTTTGTCATTGGTGCCGATTTTATTGGAACAGATAAAGTAGCTTTAGTTTTGGGCGACAACATTTTCTACGGAAATGGGATGTCCAGGTTATTACAGGAAAGTACCAATCCAGAGGGGGGAGTCGTATTCGCCTACCAGGTGGCAGATCCGGAGCGTTATGGTGTAGTTGAATTTGATGAAAACAAAAAAGCGATTTCCATCGAAGAGAAACCTGAACAACCTAAATCAGATTATGCTGTTCCGGGTTTATACTTTTACGACAATGAGGTTGTTGAAATCGCTAAAAATGTGAAGCCATCTCCTCGTGGCGAATATGAGATTACCGATGTAAATCGGGTGTATTTAGAGCGTGGAAAACTAAAGGTAGGTGTACTGAGCCGCGGTACTGCCTGGCTGGATACCGGAACCTTTGCTTCCTTAATGCAAGCTGGTGAGTTCGTACGCATCATTGAAGAGCGTCAGGGCTTAAAAATCGGCTGTATAGAAGAGATTGCGTATCGCATGGGTTTCATTGATGCAGAACAATTAAAAGCCATTGCTACGCCACTGGTTAAAAGCGGCTATGGCAGTTACTTGCTGAAGCAGATTAAGTAAATTTATTAAAAATATTACGCCTATTAATCGCCGATAAATGCAAAAGTGTTTATCGACGATCTATTTTTAGTTGGCTGTCGACTTAGGCATAATTTAATTCTCCTCCAAGTATCGTCATTTCGAGCGAAGTGCAACGTAGTCGAGAAATCTATTTCCAATTTAATTTGACCTAAAGATCTCTCCCCGCCTGTACGGACAGGCCTGTCCGCACAGGCGGACACTTTGCGGTGCTTCGTTCGAGATGACGAGTTTTCGTATAGGAGTCTGTCAATGCTAGCGCAGCGATGGATGTTTAAAATGCATATATGCCATTTTTACCATGCAAGAAATGTAAGTTCATTTAAGCATTGCGCTCCATCCAACGCTGTGTCCTTCGCGCATTCTCTTTGCGTCCGCTGTGGTTAAAAGAATTAAGCTTTACTGATTTATCTTATCTTTGCCCAATCACCGAAGTAAAAATGAATACAAACAAGCAAATTGCGATTATAGGTTTAGGTTATGTTGGGCTCCCGCTGGCTATCGAATTTGCAAAAAAGTATAAGGTTATTGGTTTCGATACGAACGATAATCGTGTCGAAGAGCTAAAACAATTAGAAGACCGCACCCACGAAGCGAATTTAGAAGACCTTAAATTGGTCTGTTCTTCGACGGATAAGCATAGTGGATTAACGTTGAGTGCTAACCTGGCTGATCTGGCCATGTGTACGATCTATATTGTTACCGTCCCCACACCTATCGATCACCTTAAGCGGCCAGATCTGGCACCTCTACTCGCGGCTAGCAAGATGTTGGGTAGCGTACTAAAAGCCGATGATATCGTTATTTACGAATCGACTGTTTATCCGGGCTGCACCGAAGAAGATTGTGTGCCTGTATTAGCGAAAATTTCGGGTCTAAAATATAATATTGATTTCTTCTGTGGTTATTCGCCAGAGCGGATCAATCCGGGAGATAAAATCAATACCCTGACCAAAATAAAAAAGGTCACCTCAGGCTCTAACCCTACGATTGCGATCGAGATCGATCAACTTTACGCTTCCATTATTACTGCTGGTACGCATCTGGCACCTAGCATTAAAGTGGCTGAGGCCTCCAAAGCGATAGAAAATGCACAACGGGATGTCAATATTTCCTTCGTCAACGAACTGGCTTTAATTTTCGACCGTATGGAAATTGATACGGCAGATGTATTAGCCGCTGCAGCCACCAAATGGAATTTTCTCAATTACAAACCTGGCCTGGTTGGTGGACATTGCATTGGAGTTGATCCCTACTATTTGGCCCATAAATCAGAAGCTTTGGGCTACAAACCTGAAGTAATTCTGTCTGGCAGAAGAGTGAATGATAATATGGGCATGTTTGTTGCCAATAAGGTGATTAAGATGTTGGTGGCAAAAGATAAGGTGATTAATGGCGCGAGAGCACTCATTCTGGGCTTCGCTTTTAAAGAAAATTGCCCGGATACCCGGAATACGAGGGTAATTGATATCTATAAAGAACTTAAATCTTTCAGTATGCAGGTAGATGTGTACGATCCCTGGGCCAATGCAGCTGAAGTAGAAGCAGAATATCATATCCAGATGCTGGAAAATAACAATTTCAAACATTATGAAGTGGTTATTTTAGCAGTGGCTCATCAGCAATTTCTAGAAATTGATTACCAAAGATTCAGGGAACAAGGTACTATAATTTTTGATACTAAATCTTTTATCAACAGAGATCTGACAGACGCAAGGTTATAATATCCGAAATAACGCAATATTTATTTACCTATCCTTTACCAATTGTTTACCCTTTCTAGGCACCATGTTAACCCCATGGTTACCCCTGGCTTACCCATTCTTTACCTTTTTATTACCTAAAAGGTAAAGAAACAGTAAACAAACAGCGAATAAAAATTAGTGAATAAGGTAACAAAGGGTTCGGATGGTGTGAGGTTCATTGGTAGGACTGTACTGGAGAATTAAAATAACTGAGAAACTTTGGCGATTACAGATTAAATCATTATTATAAGTCTTACCTTTGTAGAGTTACAAGTTGTTCTTTCGGCATTATTTCTACTTTTTGTCTGTTTTAGTCTACTGCTTATTGATAATTCCAATGAATTAGGTTAGATTTACCTCATTTGATAGACTTTTTTGTAGAGTAGTTCGTTTAATGGATGTCTTCGAATGAATTGAGGTGATTCGTTAACTTTATAGTCAAGCAATTGATTTAATATTTCCTTATAATAATGTTTAACTTTTTTAGTAAAAAAAATAAAATTACTGATATTTCCTGGTTAGGTGTTGATATTCATTCTCATATCCTACCCGGCATAGATGACGGTTCCCCAGATTTATCTACATCTTTGCATTTTGTTAAATCTTTACAGGAACTGGGGTTTGATCAGCTAATCGCTACACCTCACATCTACCAAGAGTTGTATCCAAATACAAAAGAAATAATCTTTAGTGCAAAAGATTCACTACAACAAGAGATGGATAAAGCTAATGTTTCTTTGAAACTAAGCGCTGGTGCAGAGTATATGGTTGATCAGGATTTTAATTTGAATGAACAATTATGTCCCTTAGATTCAAAACACCTTCTTATCGAAATGTCTTATTTGAATGAAACTCCGGGGATTAGTCAAACCATTTTTGATGTAGAAATTAAAGGTTATAAACCCATATTAGCCCACCCCGAACGGTATACCTTTTACTTTAAGGATAAAAGTAAATTAAAAAGATTTAAGGAAAAAGGCTGTTTGCTCCAATTAAATCTGCTCTCTATCATGGGTTATTATGGGAAAGACGTTAAGCAACTGGCAGAGGTTTTGCTAAAGGAAAAAATGTATGATCTGGCAGGAACTGACCTTCATCACAATAAACATTTAAGTACATTAACAGACGCCGTGCAATCTGGAAGATTATATGAGTTTTTGGGAAACTATCCTTTTAAAAATCAGGAAATTTTTGGCTCAATTTATGCTTAATCGAAATCTTTGATTTACATATAAATACTAAATAATTTAAAATTGATTTCTCTTAATTCTAATTTCTAAATAATAACGTTTTTAGATATTACAATTAAATGATTAAGTTTGCAAGCTGTTTAAAATGGTCAATTTCATTTTAGACGGATATATACCTATGAACAAAATAAATAATTCAAAAAGGTGGACAACATTAACAGTTTTATTATTAGCTGTGGTCCTAATTTCTTCCTGTGTTAGTAATAAAAAAATCACTTACTTTCAGGATATTCAAACAGTAAATCAGGCTAAATTGGAGGGAGCAACCAAATATACTGAGCCAACAATTCAAACAGATGACGTTCTTAGTATCAATATATTCACTTTAAATCCCCAAAGTGGCTCCATTGTTAATCAGGCTGCATCTACTCCTACGCTAGGCGGAAACACCAACAACAGCCTTTCAACCCAAAATACAGGTTTTCTAGTTGATAAGAATGGCGAAATAGAGCTTTCCCTTATTGGAAAAGTAAAAGTTGCCAATTTAACAACCTATCAGGCCAGAGAACTAATCCGTGAAAAAGCTAGTGAATTTTACAAACAACCAAATGTTCAATTGCGTTTTGCTAATTTTAAAATCAGCGTTTTGGGTGAAGTGAATGCTCCTTCGGCTTATACTTTACCAAATGAAAAGGTAACTATTTTGGATGCTTTAAG
Source organism: uncultured Pedobacter sp. (assembly GCF_913776295.1). GTDB lineage: Bacteria > Bacteroidota > Bacteroidia > Sphingobacteriales > Sphingobacteriaceae > Pedobacter. The sequence continues at coordinate 21,802 of NZ_CAJYOJ010000013.1, read as the reverse complement.
TCTTGCCGGGGACCTAACCATTTATGGTAAAAGAGACAATATTTTAATAATAAGAGATAATGATGGAAAAAAGGAATTCGCAAGGCTAAATTTAAATTCATCTGATATTTTTAATAGCCCATATTACTATTTAAGACAAAATGATGTTGTCTATGTTGAGCCAAACAAGGCTAAAGTTTCGGCAAATAATACACCACAAATACAAACAATAGGCATTATTACCTCAGTGTTATCTGTTCTTGTTTTAGCGTTCTCAACTTTCAAATAAAGATAATATTTAATGAATAACCTGTCTACGAAAAACGTAATCCAAGATAACGGCGAAGAGTCAATTGATTTGAAAAATATTTTTAACAATCTGTTGGATAAATGGATTTGGTTTGTTACGAGTATAATTATTTGTCTTCTTGTAGCTTTTCTATATACCAGATATACTCCGCCTGTATATCAGATAAATGCTAAAATTTTAGTAAATGATAACGAAAAGGGCGGCTCTTTAGGCAAGCAAAGTGGTGCACTTATGGATCTGGGTGGTTTGTTAGGCTCTAAAAATTCTGTAGATAATGAAATCGAAATCTTAAAAACCAGGTTCTTAATGGAGCAGGTGGTGAGACAGAAACAACTTAATATTATCTATTCAAAAAAGTTGGATTTTGTAAGTCGTGAACTTTATGAGGCACCCTTTAAAATAAATATTCTAAAACCCGTTGACACGATCATAACTACCAAACTTTTTATAACGAAGATTAAGGGTGATAAAATTAAAGTGAGTATCAAAAACTTTGAAAAAGAGGTAAGATGGAACGAGCAGATTGCCATAAACGGTGTAGGTATTGTCGAAATTTCCAACAATCAGTTCATGCAGCTGGATGATAAGGAATATTCGGCAATGATAACTTCAGTAGATGATCGTGTAGCCTCGTTAATGTCTCAGCTTACTGTTTCAGTATCCAATAAGCTTTCAACAGTTGTTGATCTTGGATTAGCTTATCCCCTGCAAAATAAAGGAGAGGATATTTTAAATACTTTAATTGAGAAATATACGGCTGCCAATTTGAGTGATAAAAATGCAATAGCCGATAGTACTTATAAGTTTATAAAAGAAAGACTTAATGTTATTGCTTCCGAACTTGGTGATGTAGAAAACCAGGAGGAAAACTTTAAAGAGCAAAATAAGTTAGCCGATATGAGCGAGCAAGGTAAACTGCTAGTTCAAAATACCGGTAATTTCTCAACTGAGTTAGCCAAAATTGAAACACAGGTAAGTATTTTGTCGGAACTTGAATCTTATCTTAGAGATGATAATAAGAGCAAAAGAATATTCCCTTCAGCATTAATCCCATCAGATATGGTTTTTAGCGATTTAATGGGGCAATACAATGCTTTGTTAATTGATAGGGAAAGACAGTTAATGAGTGTAACAGAACAGAGCCCGTTTATTCAAAGTTTAGATGCACAAATTGCAGGTTTAAGAAAATCTATTTTATCAAATATTCAGAGCAGTAAGCAATCATCAATTTTAACCAGAAATAGATTACGTAAGCAGTTAACAAATGCCGAGGGTCAGATTTCGGGTGTACCTAAAATAGAGAAGAATTACTTGAAATTGGCCAGAAACAAGGGAATTAAACAAGAACTCTATATATTTTTAATGCAGAAGGCTGAAGAAACGGCAATTTCCAAAACTTCTAATATTTCTATAGCAAAAACCATCGATCCGCCAAAGGCTCAGGTATACCCGATTAGTCCTAAAAAGAAAGTAATATATCTTGCAGGTCTTATTGCGGGATTGGTTTTTCCACTTATCGTTATATTTGGAAAAAAACTACTTAGTACCAGCATTAACACTAAAGATGAAATTACAAATCTGACAAGGGTACCTGTTATTGGAGAGATCAGTCACAATACGTCATCCGATAACCTAATTGTAGCTAATCAGAGCCGGTCTGCAATCTCTGAACAATTTAGGGCTTTAAGAACAAATCTCTCTTTCTACCTAAAATCCAAGAATGAAAAAGTAATACTGCTAACCTCAAGTATGAGCGGTGAAGGTAAGTCATTCACTGCGATTAATCTTGGTAATATTCTTGCCTTGGCCGGCAAGAAAGTGGTATTGATGGAGCTTGATTTAAGAAAGCCGGGATTATCCGCTAAACTTGATATTTCTAATGATGTGGGATTTAGTAATTATACGATTAACCCGGATCTTAAGGTTAAAGATATTGTAAAACCATTATCTATAAATAACAATATGTTTATCATCTCTTCCGGCCCTCTGCCACCTAATCCTGCAGAGACATTGATGAGTGAAAGTACCAAAACTTTGATAGCAGAATTAAGGGAGCAATTTGATTATATTATTATGGATGCGCCTCCTATTGGAATTATAACCGATGCACAGCTTCTATCAGAATATTCTGATGCAATTTTATATCTGGTTAGACAAAAAGTAACACAAAAGAACCAACTGAATATTGTAGAAGAACTTTACAGCAGTGGAAAAATGAAAAATATGGGTATAGTGGTTAACGATATTATTAGTAAATATTATGGTTATGGCTATGGTTATGGAACTTATGGGGAAAATATTCAACAAGGTTTCATGGCAAGAATAAAAAATATATTTAGGTAGATTTTAAAAAAAAAGGGAAAATGAAAATTGCATTAATTACCGGTATCACAGGTCAGGATGGTACATATTTAGCTGAACTATTGCTTGAAAAAGGATACATGGTTCATGGAATTAAAAGAAGAAGTTCTTTATTTAATACAGAACGTATCGATCATTTATATCAAGATCCTCACGATGAAAATGTAAGGTTTAAACTACACTACGGAGATCTTTCCGATTCTACTAACTTGATTAGGATTATCAAGGATGTTCAGCCTGACGAAATTTATAATCTTGGTGCAATGAGCCATGTTAAAGTAAGTTTCGATACCCCTGAATATACAGCAAATGCTGACGGTATTGGAACGCTTAGGCTTTTAGAGGCATTAAGGATTTTAGGTTTAGAGAAAAAAACTAGAATCTATCAGGCGTCAACATCAGAATTGTATGGATTGGTTCAAGCCGTTCCCCAATCAGAAACGACACCTTTTTACCCACGATCGCCATACGCTGTCGCTAAAATGTATGCTTATTGGATTACCGTAAACTACCGCGAAGCCTATGGTATGTTTGCATGTAACGGTATTTTATTTAACCACGAAAGCCCATTGAGGGGTGAAACTTTTGTTACCCGTAAAATTACCCGCGCAGTTGCAAAAATTGCTCAGGGCCTGCAAAAGAAATTATTTTTAGGAAATCTTGACGCTGAACGTGATTGGGGGCATGCCAAAGATTATGTTGAGGCGATGTGGAGAATCTTACAACAGGACATTGCAGAAGATTTTGTAATTGCAACAGGTGTTACCACTCGGGTGCGTGAGTTTGTACGGATGGCTTTCGCAGAAGTTGGAATTGTAATCGATTTTAAAGGAGAAGGTGTTGATGAAAAAGGATATATAGCTGCATGTAATCACCCAGATTATCAATTAGAAATCGGATCAGAGGTTGTAGGTGTAGATGCTGCATATTTCAGACCTACAGAGGTAGATTTGCTTATCGGCGATCCAACAAAATCAAAAACTAAATTGGGTTGGGAACCAAAGTATGATTTAGCTGCATTAGTAAAAGAGATGGTGGCTGCAGACGTGGAACATTTTCACAAACAGAAATTACTAAAATCTCATGGATATAAGATCAATAATCAATTTGAATAAGATGATTTAGAGCTTCTCGTATTTTTATAATGAGTGAATTGATATCTGTAATAATGCCGGCATATAATGCTGCACGAACAATTGAAGAAGCAGTATTATCGGTTATTAGCCAAACTTACAAAGAGTGGGAGTTAATAATTGTTATTGACGGTGGAACAGATGCAAGTTTAGACATTGCTAACAAGCATGCAGCTACAGATCAACGGATAATTATCGTCGATCTGGATAAAAATGGAGGACTTCCAAATGCCAGGAACAAAGGTTTCGAGGCATCGAAGGGAAAGTGGATAACTTTTCTGGATTCAGATGATGTTTGGAATGAAACCAAATTGCAAAAGCAATATGAATTTCATCTAGCACATAAGGAATTTGAAATCAGCCACACCGGTTTTTCATTTTTTTACGACGATGTTCAAAAGCATTTTAAAGCTGATTTTATTTCAAAACATCTTTATCATTACAGTGGCGATTTAATACCCCAGTTACTTTATAAGAACAATATTGGGGTATTAACTGTTATGATGGCCAGACAGGTATTTGTTGAAGCCGGGCAGTTCAACACTAATCTGAAAACATTTGAGGATGTTGATTTGTGGATAAGGGTTGGACTAAAAGGTTATCGATTTGGATACATCAAATCTAGCCTGGCATTTTACAGAATTAATGCAAATGGAATATCCAGGAATATTTCCAAGTATAAAAAAGCTTATAACGTATTTATTAAGCTTTACGCTGAATTAGCAAAGGAAAAAAATGTAAATAATAAGGTCTGGGAAAATTATTACAGATACTTTGGTACTGAATTTTATAAGATGGGTTTGTTTAAACTATCCTACTTATATTTTAGCAAGTCGATGTCGCTCGCTTCATTCAATATTAAAACACTTACCACATTAGTTTATATGCTTCTCGCCAGTGCGAGAAATTTAACTTCCAAATAGCTTATGCAACATGTTTAGTATTCTTAGTATAAAAACAAGACTAGCCTCTATAAAAAACGGATTAGGGGGACGTACCAAGGCCGTTGTATATGGATCTGGACTCATGGCGCTTGGAACATTGATTAGTACAATCACCAGGGTTGTTTTGATCGGAATTTTAGCAAGAATTTATACAAAAGATCAGTTTGGGATGTGGGTTGCCATAACATCGGCAACTGCTGTTATGGCAACTTCTGATTTTGGATTAGGAAGTTCTTTAAAGAATAAATTGGCAGAATTGAGGGCTAAAGGGAACGCTGCAGATGATGAAGCAAGAGAATATTTTTTATCTGTTTTCTACTTCTTTCTGGTGGTAGCAACGGTTATTTCGTTATCTCTTATCTTTTTTAGAAATCAGATTCCTTATGGCGAAATGTTTAAAACAGCCGATCGTAGCTTAAAAATTGAAGGAAGGAATATTTTAATCGCTGTGCAGATTATTTTTCTTTACGGAATCCCTTTGAGTATAGGCTGTCCAATGTTTTTTGCCTACGGCGAATCAAAATATGTAGCTTTTCAAAGCATCTGCATTGGTATTCTGAGTTTAGTGGTAATTGCGGCCCTCGCGTTTTTCCATTCTAGTGTTACCGTTACTGCGATCACATTTTTTCTCATTTCAATTTTGGTTAATACAACAGGTACAATTCACTTTTTGATCAAAAGAAAGTGGAATATACTTGACGTTAAGGCAAAATTTATTTGGATCAAGGTGAAGAGTTTGCTCATACTGAGTTTAACATTTGCTGCTTTTCAAATTGCTGGGGCTTTTATCTATAATGCAACAACATTAATTGCAACGGCAAATCTAAGCTTAGCTAATGGTGCCGAAATTAATCTGGTTCAGAAGCTTTATACATTCCTGATTACGATTTATTTAAGTTTTTATAACCCAATTTGGGCAGGGTTTGCAGAAGCAATTAACGAAAAACAATGGGAATGGTGTAGAAAGGCATTAACCAGAATTATTCAGTTTACATCACTGGTTTTTATTTCTGGCGCATTATGTTTTACTTTTTTTGGGAACTTTTTTTTACAAACCCTGGCCGGTAAAGGATATGTTAGTAACCAATACCTCTTTTTATCTATGGGGCTTTGGGCACTTTTTTATTCACTTTATTCTATGGGCTCTGCATTTTTAAGTGCCTTAGGTAAAGTTAAACTAATTACGTTTTCAACAGGTGTATTTGCATTAATTTATATTTCTCTCGGAAATTGGAGTAGTAAGGTATATGGAATAAACGGCATTTCGATCGTGTCTTGTAGTATTTTTTTCATTTTAGCGGTTGTAACATTCTGGCAGGCCTTTTTCCTACTGAAAAAGAGAATTGCCGCACAGGCCTAATTACCATAATATATAAATGCACAAAAGAATAATGATGAACAGAATTGATAATAAATCTTTACGCTTAATTTTATCTTCTGCTCTTGTCTTATTTTTTATTTCGGATGCACTAAATAAATATTTCCAGGTTAAATATGCGCTGGCAGTTGAGGATGGAGACGTTTTTAGTAACACCATCAGTGTATCAATATATGTAAGGTTCTTATTCGAACTTATTTTTCTGTACAGAATATCAACCAGGTTTAATAAAACTGCATTAAAAGGGGTTACCTTAATGGGATGGCTTTTTGCTATTTTCATTTTTGGGCAAGTAATATTTCTTTTTAACTACAATAACCCTGATTTTAGATTCGGATATCAATTGACCCTTTTTAATAAATATATATTTGTATTTATTGTTTATTATGCCATATGTGACCTTGTCGATTATCAATTGCTTATAACAAAAACATTATCAATATTAGGTAATATCTATATCGCAAATTCAATATTAATATTCCTGGGCGCAACTTTTAATATTACTTTGTTTAAATCCTATTTCACTCAGGATTTTAGATATGGATATGACGGACTTATCCCCGCCATAAATGAAGCTACTTTATTTTATATGATTGGGGTATCTTATTTTTACTTCAACTATATCAATAAAATACAGAAGATATATCCATTGTTATTGTGTACCGCTGCATCATTGCTATTGGGTGCAAAGGCGATTTATTTATTCTTATTTATACTTGCCATTTATCACATCTTTTTCAAAGCGAAATTAATATATAAATTTATTTCCCTTGGATTTCTTGCTTTGCTTGCGTTTGGTCTTTTTACCTTCTTAATTAGCGAAGAAAATAGTTACCTGTACGAGTACTTTATATATAAGTACGAAGAAAACGGATTTTTAGATGCGATAACCTCAGGAAGGAGTGCATATATCTATACCAAATTCTTTGATAACTTAGAAATTTGGAATCCCGTCAATTATTTATTCGGGGGTACCGATCAATTAAAATTTATGATTGAGATGGATTTCTTTGATGGATTTTTAATTTTTGGATTCGTTGGTATAGTCATTTATTTTAGGTTGTATTTCATAACGCTTTTCAGGGATATTACCCTTAAAGATTTTAGATTATTTTTTTGTATTTCGTTTTTTCTGCTTGCGTTTTTGGTAGGTCACTTTTTTGCGAGCGCAATGAATTCATTATACTTAAACCTGGTCGTATTATACTTTTACAGTAAGGAATCGGATATTAAAAATTTAACCATTTTAAAGATTGAACAAAATGCTAAATAAAGTCGATTTCTTAGGTTACGATTTCATTTCTGCTGAGCATGTAGATATAGTTGCTCAACATATTATTAGAGCGCTTGATCAAACTTCTGATCTTAAATATCCAGTTATTTTTACGCCTAACGTAGATTATCTTGTTAAATTAAACAGGCCTGAAAATTTTTATTTAAACGAAAAGTTAGTAAAGTCTGAATATATACTTCCAGACGGACAGCCAATTATCTGGGCGGCTAAGTTAAAAGGTAAAAATTTAAGGCACAGGTTGGCGGGGAGCGATTTATTTTTAAGCTTATTTACCCTTACTACCCAAAATAAAATCGCAACGCTTTATCTTACTTCTGGTATAAAGGTAAGCAACTATTTTGAAGTTAATGATGCCTATTGTAAAACCTATACGCTCCCGTTCTTCGATCAGAATGATAATGTGGCTTTGGATAAAATTGTATCAGATACTGCAAGATTGATAATAGATCATGAAATTAAGATAGTATACATTGGAGTGAGCTTTCCCAAACAAGACGTGCTGGGTTTCCGTATTTTAGATGAGTTAAAGAAACAGGGAATTAAAAAGCTACCTACAGTAGCGTTTTTGGGAGCAAGTTTAGAGTTTAAAGCTGGGCTGAAAAAACGAGCCCCCGAGTTTTTTAAGAAAGCTGGACTCGAATGGTTTTATAGGTTTGTTAATGAGCCTACAAGACTGTTTAAGCGATACTTTATCGATAGTTTTGGTTTTTTTAAGGTACTTATTCAACAAGGTAAAAAATAAAATGATGAAAGATAAAAGAATAAGCGTAAAATTAACATTCCCCCATGAATGGCCTCTTTTTCGGCAAACGCCAGGTGGGCTGGGAAAGTGGGAAAATTATGATTTCTTTTTAAATGATGATATTGTAGAATGTGATTTTTGGGTTATTTTCTCTAAATATAACCTGAAAAAAACAAAGGCTGTATGTGCGAAAACAAATGTTATTTTTATGCCTTGCGAGGCGTATTCCATTGAACGGTTTAGCAATCGGTTTTTAAAACAGTTTGCTCAGATCATAACCTGTCAAACAGAGATAAAACATCAGAATAAAGCACTCGATCTTGCCGGGCACCCCTGGTTCGTTGGTAAAAGTTATGACGAACTTATCAAATTAGAAAGTGTAAAAAAAGATAAGAAGATTTCTTTAATTACATCCAATAAAGTACAAACTGAGGGGCATAGAAAAAGATTGGATTTTGCAAATAAATTAAAGGATCATTTTAAAGATAAAATAGATCTATATGGTCGTGGAATCCGTGATTTTAACGATAAATGGGATGTGCTGGCACCTTACGAGTTTTCGATTGCCATTGAGAACGACAATTGTAATGATTGGTTAACGGAAAAGTTTTATGATTGTCATCTGGCATATACTTTCCCTTTTTATTATGGCTGCCCAAATGCCGAAACTTACTTCGATGAAAAATCATTCTGCAGGATCGATATTGATGATTTCAAAAATAGTGTGGAGATAATTGAAAATGTGTTGTCAATTGATAATTTTTATGAGGAGAATATTCAGCATTTAAAAACTGCAAGAGAATTGTCGTTAAATAAATACAACTTATTTCCTTTGATTGTAAAATACCTTGAGAAGATGAATCCCCATGCACAAAAATCGGAAATAATGGTAACTCCTGAATCAAGAATACTCAAATGGCTAAACATTTAATATTAATAAAAGATGTTTAATTTTATTAAAAGATTTATCAGGCTTAAGCAGTTTAACTCAAAACACATTACTGTAATGAATAATACAGTTATAAGTGATGATAGTGAAATAGGTGAATTTACATATATCGGTTTCAATTGTTTTTTAACTAAAGCAACTGTTGGAAGATATTGCTCTATTGCTAATAATGTTTCTATCGGAATGGGAGAACATTTAATTGACGAAGTGTCTACAAGTAGTTTGTTTTATAATAATGCCTACGAAACATTAACCTTAAAACATTGCACAATCGGTAACGATGTTTGGATAGGTGTAAATGCAGTGATCAGAAGAGGTGTGGTAATAGGAAATGGCGCAATAATTGGTGCCAATTCGTTCGTAAATAAAGATGTGCCTGCCTATAGCATAGTTGGCGGTATTCCTGCAAAAAAATTAAAAAGTAGATTTACATGTGATGTAATTGATAAAATTGAACAAAGTAAATGGTGGTTACACGATTTGGAAGAAGCTAAACAAATAATAGAAAAATTGAAGATAAATGATTGATAAAACAGATAAGATTTTTTTGGCCGGGCATAAAGGAATGGTTGGCTCGGCAATTTTAAGGCATTTAACAGCTAATGGATTCACTAACATAATCACCAAAAGCAGGGCAGAACTCGATTTGTTAAATGAAAATTCGGTAAAGGAATTTTTCGAGGCGAATAAACCCGATTATGTTATTCTTGCTGCTGCCAAGGTTGGCGGAATTAAGGCTAATATGGAAAAACCGGCCGAATTTCTATACGAAAACCTAACTATCCAGAACAATATTATTAACCAGTCATTCAAAAACGGTGTTAAAAAATTTGTTTTTCTGGGTAGCTCTTGTATCTACCCTAAAGAATGCGAGCAACCCATGAAAGAGGAGTATCTGCTAACGGGTAAATTAGAACCAACAAACGAAGGTTATGCTTTGGCTAAAATAGCGGGCTTAAAATTTTTGAAGTATTTAAATGAAGAATATGGTTTCAAAAGCATTAGTTTGATGCCTTGTAATTTATATGGTACTAATGATAGTTTTGATCCAGCTCATTCGCATGTTCTTTCCTCATTAGTTCGAAGATTTGTTGATGCAGTTGATGAAGGTACTGATTCGGTAGAAATATGGGGAACAGGTATAGCCAGAAGAGAGTTTATGCATGTTGACGATATGGCAGATGCAGTATTGTATTTTACAGAAAACTACGAAAGCCCCGAATTTATAAATATTGGCTGGGGTACCGATGTTTCCATTAAAGAACTTGCCACAATTGTTGCAACTGAATGCGGGTATACCGGTAGACTTATCTGGGACGAAACAAAACCTAATGGCATGTTGAGAAAATGCATGGATGTTACCAATATGAAGCTTGCAAATTTTGAACCTAAAATTACGTTGTTGGAAGGTGTTAAAAAGACGATATCTGAATATAAAGAAATAAAATTAAATAAAAAAAAGGGAATATGATACCATTGATGAAAAATGCTTTCTTGAATGAGCATGAAACAAAAAAAGCTCTTGCTGAGTTTATAATGACGGCTGACAAACTTAGTATGGATGTACAATGTGCTAAGTTTGAACAGGAGTTTGCAAAAAAACAAGGACGAAAAGATGCTATTTTATTTAATAGCGGAGGCAGTGCTAACTTAGCTATGATCCAGTCCTTAAAAAATATGGGTAAGCTTCAGGATGGGGATCAGGTAGGTTTTTCTGCTTTAACTTGGTCAACCAATACAATGCCTATAATTCAATTGGGTTTAGTGCCTGTAGCCATTGATTGTGAGTTAGATACTTTAAACATTAGTTCTAAACAGTTATTACGCTGTCTGGAGCAAACAGAAATCAAAGCATTATTTCTAACAAACGTTTTGGGATTTGTTGATGATATTTGGGAAGTTCAAAATATATGTAACGAACGTGGAATTATTTTAATCGAAGATAACTGCGAATCGTTAGGAACGGAAACCAAGTATGGTAAAGCAGGTAATTTTAGTTTAGGTTCAAGCTTTTCATTTTTTGTTGCGCATCATATGTCTACAATTGAAGGCGGAATGATCTGTACAGATGATGAAGATTTTGGAGAAATGCTAAGAATCGTTAGGGCGAATGGTTGGGATAGAAATTTAACAGCCAAACAACAAAGTAAGTGGAGAAAGAAATATAATATTAAAAGCGAATTCGAAGCGAAGTACACTTTTTATGATTTAGGCTTTAACTTCCGTCCAACAGAAATTACCGGTTTTCTTGGTTTATTCCAGTTACAATATTTAGATTCAAACATTCAAACAAGACAAAAAAATTATCTGGAAATTGAGACCGAAATTTTAGCTAATGATGATTTTATCGGCTTAAGACATGATCACATAGATGTACTTTCAACATTTGCTGTTCCTGTTGTATGTAAAACACCAGAACTGCGCGAACTTTATCTGTCTCAGTTTTCGGGCGCTGGTATTGAAATCAGACCAATGATTGCTGGAAATATGCAAAATCAACCTTTCTATAACAAATATGTTAAAACATTGTATGATTTGCCAAACTCAGATTTCTTGCATACTAATGGTTTTTATTGTGGTAATTACCCGGAATTAACCTTTAATGATATTGAAACTTTTAAAAGTGCTTTACAAAAAATTTAATCAATGATTGTTGTTAAACTATTAGGTGGATTAGGTAATCAATTATTTCAATATGCCATTGGTAAAAGATTAGCATTAATAAATAATGTGGATTTGATTTTAGATATAAGTGCTTTTGAAAAGTATAAACTCCACAGCTATGGTTTAATGAATTTTGATATTAAAGCTGAAATTGCAACATCTTCTCTTTTAAAACAAATTAATAATCCCATTAAAAGATTATTTAATGGGTGTAAGCTTCTAAAGGAAAAAAATTACTACTATGATGGCTCGATTTTAAAAAAATACAATCAATCAATTGTTTTAATTGACGGGTATTGGCAAAGTGAACCTTATTTTAAGGACATCCGTCAATCCCTGTTAAGTGATTTTAAGGTAATTGCTCCATTACAATCAAGAGATCGGGAAATTTTACAAGAAATTCAAGGTAACGTATCAATAAGTCTCCATGTTAGGCGTGGAGACTTTTTAAGTGATAAAAGTGCAAATGCGGTACACGGAACTTGTGATTTATCTTACTATACGAATGCAATAGAATATTTCTCGCAAAAACACGAAAATCCTAAATTTTTAGTGTTTTCGGATGATATTCAATGGTGTAAAGAAAATCTGGATATTTCTGCAAACTCTGTGTTTTGTGACCATAATAATGCTGATACCAATTATGCCGATTTGCACCTAATGGGCAAGTGTAATCATAACATCATAGCAAACAGCAGTTTTAGTTATTGGGGCGCATGGTTAAACCCAAATCCAGAAAAAGAAGTAATTGCGCCCAGAAGATGGTATGCTGATGAAATTAAAAATTCCCAAACAAAAGATCTAGTGCCAGAAAAATGGATACGGATTTAGTATCTATTGAACTTAATAATTAAAATTATATGAAGATAGCCGTTATCGGTACCGGATACGTAGGTTTGGTTACCGGGACCTGTTTAGCCGAAACAGGAAATGATGTAATATGTGTTGACATTAACGAAACAAAGGTAAAGCAGATGCAGAATGGCGAGGTGCCGATCTACGAACCTGGTTTAGATCTTTTGTTCCACCGGAACATTGAACAGGAAAGGTTAACCTTTACCACCAACGTGGCTGATGCCGTAAAAGAAGCGCAGATTATTTTTATGGCTTTACCAACCCCTCCGGGCGGTGATGGTGCGGCCGATCTTTCTTACATTTTAGGTGCTGCAAAAGATATTTCAAAACTGATTACCGAATATAAGGTTATCGTAAATAAATCAACCGTTCCTGTTGGAACTGCCGATAAAGTTAAAGCTGTTTTTGCCGAAAATACTTCGATAGAAGTTGACGTGGTTTCGAACCCTGAATTTTTAAGAGAAGGCGTAGCAGTTGAAGATTTTATGAAACCCGACCGTGTGGTTTTGGGTACCAAAAGCGAAAAAGCTAAAAAATTGATGGCTGAACTGTATGCACCTTATGTACGTCAGGGAAATCCGATTCTTTTTATGGATGAGCGCTCATCTGAACTGACCAAATATGCAGCAAATTCTTTTCTGGCTACAAAAATTACCTTCATGAACGAGATAGCCAACCTGTGCGAACTGGTAGGTGCTGATGTTGATGCCGTACGCCGGGGGGTTGGCTCCGATGACCGTATCGGCAAACGTTTCCTTTTTCCGGGTATAGGTTACGGTGGTTCATGTTTCCCTAAAGATGTGCAGGCATTGGTTAAAGCTGCCGATGAAACGGCCTATGATTTCCAGATTCTGAAATCGGTGATGGAGGTTAACGAAAGGCAGAAAACAATTTTGGTTGATAAGGTACTTAAATACTACAAAGGCGATATCAACGGCAAACATTTTGCATTGTGGGGGCTGGCATTTAAACCCGAAACGGATGATATACGTGAAGCCCCGGCTTTATATATTATCGATGCATTGCTTAAAAACGGTGCAAACGTTACTGTTTTCGATCCGGAGGGAATGGGAAATGTTAAAAATATCATTGGCAGCCAGGTAAATTATGCCAAAAACCAGTACGAAGCATTAGAAGATGCCGATGCCCTTCTTATTGCAACAGAGTGGTCGGTTTTCCGTAACCCTGATTTCGAAAAAATCGACAACACCTTAAAAAACAAGGTAGTTTTTGATGGCCGGAACTTGTACGATCTAGATAAAATGATTGATATGGGCTATTATTATAACAGTATTGGCAGAAAGTTAATAGATTAAAATGGGTAAGAAAAGAATATTGATTACTGGTGCTGCCGGATTTTTGGGCTCACACCTTTGCGATCGCTTTATAAAAGAAGGTTACCACGTTATCGGAATGGATAACTTGATTACTGGCGATCTGGCAAATATCGAACACCTGTGTAAACTTGATAATTTTGAGTTTTACAACCACGACGTTTCCAAATTTGTACATGTTCCTGGTGAGCTTCATTATATACTACACTTTGCCTCACCTGCAAGTCCGATTGATTACCTTAAAATCCCAATCCAGACCCTTAAAGTAGGTTCGTTGGGTACACACAATCTTTTAGGTTTGGCCCGCAGTAAAAAAGCCAGGATGCTGATTGCTTCAACTTCCGAAGTTTACGGTGATCCTAGTGTTAACCCACAACCCGAAGAATACTGGGGCAATGTAAACCCGGTAGGTCCGCGTGGTGTTTACGACGAGGCGAAACGTTTCCAAGAAGCCATTACCATGGCCTACCATACTTTTCATGGCGTAGAAACAAGGATTGTAAGGATTTTTAATACTTATGGTCCACGAATGCGTCTGAATGATGGTCGTGTTTTACCTGCTTTTATCGGACAGGCCCTAAGGGGAGAAGATCTAACTATATTTGGCGATGGAAGCCAGACCCGCTCTTTCTGTTATGTTGATGATCTGATTGAAGGGATTTACCGTTTATTGATGGGCGATTATGCCCAGCCTGTAAACATTGGTAACCCTGATGAAATTACCATTAAACAGTTCTGCGAAGAAATTATTAAACTTACGGGTACCACACAGAAAATTATGTACAAAGAACTGCCTCAGGATGATCCGAAACAGCGCAGGCCTGATATTACAAAGGCAAAGGAGCTATTGGGATGGGAACCTAAAATAGGGCGTGCGGAAGGATTAAAAATTACATACGAATATTTTAAATCACTGCCTGCAGAGGCTTTGGAAAAGATAGAACATAAAGATTTTACAACATTTAACCGTTAAAATGGCAAAAATATTAGTTACTGGTGGAACTGGTTACATAGGTTCGCATACCGCTGTAGAATTACACAATGCAGGATACGAAGTTGTAATTATCGACAATCTTTCTAACTCGAATATCAAAATTTTAACCCAGCTACATGCCATCACCGGCAAGTGGTTCGATTTTCACGAAATCGACCTGCAGGAAGATAAGGCGGTGCAGGAATTTGCCGAAAAGCACACTGATATCGACGGGATTATCCACTTTGCGGCTTACAAGGCAGTTGGCGAATCGGTAGCGGAACCTTTAAAATATTACAGAAACAATTTCTATAGCTTAATTAACCTGTTAACCTCTTTTAACAGGAAGATTGATTTTGTGTTTTCTTCTTCATGTACCGTTTACGGTCAGCCAGAAACCTTGCCTGTAACCGAGGCTGCACCTGTGCAGAAAGCAGAATCTCCTTATGGAAACACCAAGCAGATAGCCGAAGAAATTTTGGCCGAAACCGCAGCTGTAACCCCTGATTTAAATGTAATCTCTTTGCGTTATTTTAATCCGGTTGGCGCGCACGAAACCGCTTTGATTGGTGAATTGCCAAATGGCGTTCCTGCAAATCTGGTTCCTTTTATTACCCAATCTGCAATTGGTAAACGTGGCCCGATTACGGTTTATGGCAATGATTACGATACCCCAGATGGATCGGCCATCCGCGATTATATTCACGTTGTAGATCTTGCAAAAGCACATGTTGCCGCGATCAAAAAATTAGAAGATGGAAACCCGAACGGGAATTACGATGTTTTCAATATCGGTACAGGTAAAGGTTCTTCTGTTTTGGAGATTATTGCTGCCTTTGAAAGGGTAAATGGTGGGAAACTGGACTATAAGATCGGACCAAGAAGGGCTGGTGATGTGGTGAAGGTATATGGCGATGTACAGAAATCGAACAATGAACTAGGCTGGAGAGCTAATCTTGATATCAATGAGATGATGCGCTCGGCATGGGAATGGGAAAAAAATGTACATCATATTTTTTAGTAAGCTCTTTTGGGATAAAATTATAAAAGCAACGCCTAATGAGTATTGATAAAGGTTTAAAAGTTTATGTGGTTTCCAATATGTACCCATCTGAAGATGATGCATATTTCGGGGTGTTTGTTAAGAATTTTTGCACTGGTTTGGAACAAGGAGATCAAATAAATATAGTACACAAATCTCTTATAAAGGGGCAGGGTAAAAGCGCCTTATCCAAACTGTATAAATATCTTAAATTTTATTTGAATGTGCTTTTCTTTGGTTTTTTTAAGAAATACGACATTATTTATATTCACAATGTTTCACATAGCCTTTTACCGGTATATGCACTTTTAATAAAAAAGATATTCAATAAATTCTTAATCATCGTTAATCCTCATGGTGAAGACATGATCATAACCCATTCGCTCGATGGATTTTTGTTAAAAATGTCGATCCCCTTGATCAAGTTAGCTGATCAAATTGTTTGTCCAAGCATTTTTTACAGGGATGAAATTGTGAAGAAATACGATTTAAACATTGATAAAACCTTTATATCTGCATCTGGAGGAGTAAATCTTGACAGTTTTAAACCTAAGCCTAAATCCAACAGTAGCAGCCGTGTTCTTGGATATGTTTCTAGACTTGCGCCTGAAAAAGGATGGGATACACTATTATTGGCAACACATGAGCTCATTAAGCTACCAGAGTTTAACAACTTAGAGGTATTGGTTGTTGGGCGTGGCGATAGTGAACAAGCTTTTTCTGAAATGATTAGCTCATTAAACCTTAACAAATACGTTAAATACCTGGGCTTTAAATCTCAATTGGAATTACCAGAGATATTTAATCAAATGGATGCTTTTGTTTTTCCAACAAAAATGTACGAAAGCCTCGGTTTGGTTGGATTGGAAGCTATGGCCTGTGGTACCCCGGTAATTGGATCAGATAGAGGGGGCATAAATGATTATTTACAAAATGGTATAAATGGATTTAAATTTGAACCTGGAAGCCACACGAAACTAATGGAGCAGGTTGTTAATTTTTACTCTTTAAATCAGGATGAAAAGAATGTTCTTTCAGATAACGCTATAAAAACTTCGCTGAACTTTTCTAGCAATAGTATTAGTGATAGAATGATTGAAAACCTTCTAAAATTATCTGGAAATTAAATTTGATAATGAAATAAATGAAAAATAATTATGTATTAATAATGGCGGGTGGAGTAGGTTCCCGCTTTTGGCCAAAAAGCCGGAATCTTTTTCCAAAACAGTTTATAGATATCTTAGGAATAGGCAAATCTTTATTACAGTTAACTTACGAACGTTTTTTAAATATCTGTCCGAACGACCAAATCTTTATTTTAACCAATGAAGCCTACGCAAATTTGGTTGCCGAGCAGTTACCTGAAGTTTTAAAGGAAAATATCCTTTTAGAGCCAAGCAGAAATAACACCGCACCTTGCATAGCTTATGCAACCTACAAGATTAGTAAATTAAACCCGGATGCTAATATTGTAGTTGCCCCTTCTGATCATTTGATTTTAAAGGAAGATGTTTTTATATCCAAAGTGCTACAGGCCCTGGAGTTTAGTTTTGAAAACAATGCGCTGTTAACTTTAGGCATTAGTCCTACAAGACCTGATACCGGTTATGGGTACATCAGGTATCAAAAAACGGATGTAACAGGTCATGACGAGTTAAATGAGGTTAAAAAGGTAAGTGCATTTATGGAGAAGCCTATTTTAGCCAAAGCAGAAGAATACCTTAAAAGTGGGGATTACGTTTGGAACGCGGGTATATTTGTCTGGTCGGCAAATTCGTTGATAAGGGCATTTTGTAGTCATGCTCCTGAGATCGCTGCATTGTTTGAAAGCGGCCTGCCATTTTATAATACCGCAAACGAATCGAAATTTATCGCTGATCATTACCCTTCTAGCCCTAATATATCTATTGATTATGCCATTCTTGAGAAGGCTGATAATGTGTATACTATTCCGGCCGAGATAGGTTGGTCTGATTTAGGTACTTGGGCATCTTTACATGCCGTTGGAGAAAAGGATACAGCAAATAACATGGTTAATTTAGGTAAAGTTAATTTAAAAGATACAACCAACTGTATTATTCATTTGCCAAAAGAAAAGGCTGCCGTGATAAAAGGGCTTGATAATTATATCGTGGTGGATGATGGTGAGATACTCTTGATTTATCCAAAATCAGATGAGCAGGAGATTAAACAGGTCGCAAAAAATATGGTCGTTGAGCATGGGATAAAATATGCTTAATTATAGGCCACTATTTTTATCTGGCTTGTCGTAAGTTTTGGTATCTACCGATTAAATGGATTAATCTACTAATTATCAGTATACAGATACTCAAATTTTTTAGAATTTATTTTAAGCTTACATTGCGCAACTGTTAATCGGTTTTTAATTTGGTAATGATTAATTAACTTTGGGTCTGAATTTAGGCATTAATTTTGTTCATTGTAATTCGCTCAAACAAAAACACCGATTAAATGTTTAAGTTTCCTTTTTAGGCCTATGCAAACACGTTACTTATTTATACTAAAATATATTCTGCCAATAACTGATCTGATCATGGTCAATATTGTGTACTTTTTTGCCTACGAATTTACAGCTTACATGGGTAAGGCGGTAAGCTCGGAATTGCAATGGCATTATGTAGTAGTTTGTAACCTGATTTGGATTGTGAGCACCACCAGCTTTGGTCTTTACAGTGAATATGGTTCAAGAAGAATAGAACGAATTTACAGGGGAACCTGGAAGAGCGTGGTGTTGCATGCAGTTTTATTTTCTATTTACCTTTTCTTTTCAAAACAAAATGATTTTTCAAGGTCGTTCCTTGTGATATTTTATGGTATGTTAGCCATTTTGTTCTTGGTTAACCGTTTCATAGGCACTTCATTCCAGTTCTTGCTATTTAATCATCTCCGGGGAGTTAAATCAGTAGCCATTATGGGGAATAATGCAACAGGTTTACAACTGGCTAATTATTTTGAAAAGCAGCGCTATATTGAATTTCATGGTTTTATTAACGATGTACCAGACAATTATTTAGACCGTAACGGTCAGATTTCCGATGTAGTGGGAAGGCAGTTTAAGATGGCAGTTGATAAGGGGATTAAAGATATTTACGTAACGATCGCCCCTGATCGAATGGCTGATATGGCCTTATTAACAGAGGAAGCTGAGCGGCAATGTGTACGGTTAAAATTTATTCCTGATATTAGTGGAGCCCTACTGTCTCCTTATACGGTAAGTTATCTGGGAAATGAATTCCCTGTGATTTCTTTGCGTTCAGAACCTTTAGAGAAAATTCACAACCGCTTCAAAAAACGGGTAATTGATGTAGTTTTCAGCGGTTTGGTGATTCTATTCGTGTTAAGTTGGTTATACCCAATTATCGCCTTATTGATTAAAATGCAAAGTAGAGGCCCAGTGTTATTTAAACAATTAAGAAGCGGCCGTGATGATGAGCCTTTCTGGTGTTTTAAATTCAGGAGCATGCGTATGAATGCGGATAGCGATAAAAGACAGGCCAGTAAGAATGACGACCGCATAACGTCTATTGGAAAGTTTTTAAGGAAATCGAGTTTGGATGAACTACCGCAATTTTTTAACGTATTTATGGGGCACATGAGTGTAGTAGGACCCCGTCCTCATATGTTAAGCCATACCGAACAATATAAAGGTATTGTAGATCAGTTTATGGTGCGTCACTTTTTAAAACCCGGTATTACCGGTTGGGCTCAAGTAAACGGATATCGTGGCGAAACAAAGGAAGATTATAAAATGGTTAAGCGTGTAGAACATGATATCTGGTATTTGGAAAACTGGAGCGCAATGTTAGATGTTAAGATTATTTTTATGACGGTAATTAATATGGTTAAGGGTGAAGAAAATGCCTTTTAATAACAAAATACAGGCCCGAAAGGGCTTTTCTTTTTTATGAACTTTAGCATTCATCATTAAATTAATAAATAATTACTTTCTTTGCCCCCTTGAATTAAAATTTACCAAATGAAGAAACTTTTATTTCTGCTCCTTCTATCAGTCTCTTTTTATGACTTAAAGGCACAGGCAGTATATCAACCCTATTCTTTTCAATTCTATCAAAAATTAAGCGGTGAGGTTTATAACCCCAATAACAGAATACACAGCTCATTAAAACCTTTTTTTATTGATGATAGTTTGTTAAGGAATATAAGCAATTTATTACTAAGTGTTGGGGTCGATTCAAGCAGACATTCTTGGGTTTCGCGAAAGTTGTTTAATGAACACCTGCTGGATATTAAAAAAGAAGACTTTACGGTATATGCAGATTTTTTGCCGGATTTTCAAATTGGCAGAGATTTTTCGGGTAAGCAAAACCTGTGGTTAAACACCAGGGGGTATCAGGTAGGTGGGACAGTTGGTAAAAAGTTCTCTTTTTATACAAGCGGCTTTGAAAATCAGGGGCAATTCTCGCAATATTATAATAATTACGTAAACTCAAGCGAGGTTGTTCCAGGACAGTCTTATAATCGTGCCTATGGTTTTAATGCAGGTAAGAGCTCTTTAGATTGGTCTTATGTAACTGCAACGCTATCTTATACGCCGGTAAAATATTTAAACATTACTGCTGGCTATGATAAAACCTTTATTGGCGATGGGTACCGGTCATTATTATTGTCCGATTTCTCTTCTCCAGCACCCTTTTTAAAACTGACTGGAAATTTAGGAAATGTACAGTATATGGCCATGTGGACTTCCATGCAAGACCCCGGAGCTTCCAAATTATCTTACGATGCAGGTAACCGTAAAAAAGGAGGTGTATTTCATTACTTAGATTGGAATGTAAATAACAGATTATCGTTAGGATTTTTTGATTCTATTATATGGGCACAAACCGATGAAGCTGGTAACAATAGAGGTTTCGATTGGGGGTATGCAAATCCAATTATCTTTTTAAGACCAGTTGAAGCATCAAGTGGCTCTCCTGATAATGCTTTAATCGGTTTTACCAGTAAATATAAATTTATGAAAGAATTGGTTGCCTATGGGCAATTCTCCTTAGATGAGTTTGAAGCTAAAAATTTCTTCTCGAGTTCAGGTAGTTCCAGGAATAAATATGGCTGGCAGTTAGGGGTAAGAGGAGCAGATGTTTTTAAAGTTGATGGTCTAAATTACTTGTTAGAATACAACACTGCAAAACCCTACACCTTTTCATCACGAACACGTATCGGCAATTACGCCAATTATAACGAGCCCTTAGCCCACCCAATGGGCGCAAACTTCAGAGAAGTGGTAGGCTTGTTAAACTACTCTTACAAACGTTTCGATTTTAGTGGAGAATTGATGTACGCCAAATACGGCCTGGACATTGCCGGACAAAATTATGGCAAGAATATTTTCGAGCCTTATACGGATGCGGTACAACCTACCGGAAATTACACCACTCAGGGTATCCGTACCGATCTTTTTTATGCAGAAGGCAGGGTGGCTTACGTCATTAATCCGAAATATAACTTACGTTTGGAACTAGGTGGTATATTAAGACGTGAAAGCAACAGCCTGGGTAAAAACAATACCGGTTTAATCACTTTTGGTTTACGGAGTTCGTTTAGGAATTTATATTCTGATTTTTAAAAAGGCCTCCTAAAAAAATTAAAGCTCCAGCTATTATTATAGCTGAGGCTTTTTAGTTAGTTTAGCTGGTGTCCTGACGATCGGAAGATCTTTTCCATTTTAAGATTCTTCGCTGCGCTACCATTGACGTTATTTTGCAATTATTTATTAATGAGCGACTTGCGGAACCTATGCATTTCCGCGTAGCTAGGCCGTAGCACCGTATCTCCGTTTCGCTTAAATCCGGCCTAACAAATTTT